>CALQJI020000027.1 GCA_943330855.2 Klebsiella pneumoniae | reverse complement strand
GGGGGCTCGCAGCTCGCCCTCCTGCTCGTTCTACCTCGCGGCGAACTTCTCGGACTTGACCTCGAAGGCCAGAAACCGTTCCCTTCGCGCCGGAAGGTGTCTCACTTTTCGAGCGCCACCCGCCGCACTTTTCAACCGGCGTTTACACTAACAACGCCAAGCAGCGCCCCGGACGAAAGGTGATGCCTGAAGAGCCGGCAACCGCCAGCCAGTTCCCCCTATGAAATCCCTGCTCACGCTCCTTGCCTTCTGGATGCTCGCCGGCCTTGCCAGTGCCGCCGACTCGAAGCCGAACATCATCTTCGTCATGGCCGATGACATGGGCTGGGGGCAGACCGGTCATCGCGGACATCCGGTGCTCAAGACGCCAAACTTGGATGCAATGGCTGCGAACGGGCTGCGGTTCGAGCGGTTCTACGCGGGCAATCCCGTCTGCTCGCCCACTCGTGCGAGTGTGCTCACGGGTCGGTCGAATGAACGCGCCGGCGTGCTCACCCATGGCTATGCGCTGCGGTTGCAGGAGAAGACCATCGCTCAAGCGCTCAAGGGCGCGGGCTATCACACGGCGCACTTTGGCAAGTGGCACCTCAACGGCTACAAAGGCCCGGGGGCACCCGTGCTGGCCGACGACCCGCGCAACCCCGGTGCATTCGGTTTCGATGAATGGGTCTCCGCCACGAACTTCATCGACATGGACCCCTGGCTCGGTCGCAACGGTGTGCCCGAACAACTCAAGGGCGATTCCTCCGAACTCATCGTCGGCGAGGCGGTGAAGTTCCTCGAAAAGCACCGCGCCAGCGGGAAGCCGATGTTCACCGTCATCTGGTATGGCACGCCGCACTCGCCCTTCCGCGCCAGCGATGCGGACAAGGCGCCCTTTGCGCAGCTCAATGAAGCCTCCGCGAATCACCACGGCGAACTCGTCGCCATGGACCGCAGCATGGGCACGCTGCGCAAGAAGCTGCGGGACTTCGGCCTCGCCCAAAACACACTGCTCGTCTTCAACAGCGACAACGGCGGCCTGCCCGAAATCAAACCGAACACCACCGGCGGGCTGCGCGGCAACAAGGGCCAGGTCTATGAAGGCGGGCTGCGGGTGCCCGGCATCATGGAATGGCCCGCCGTCATCAAGCCCCGCATCACCAGCCATCCTGCCAGCACGATGGACCTCTGTCCCACGGTCGCGGACATCGTGGGCCTGCCCGCCAGTTCCTTCATCCAGCCCGTGGATGGCGTGAGTCTGAAGCCGCTCTTCACCGGCGAGACCGGCCCGCGTGCACAGCCCATCGGCTTTCGCTTCGGCGCGAAGACCGCACTCGTGGACAACCGCCACAAGCTTCTCGCCAACGACCTGAGGAAAGGCCCGTTCGAGCTTTACGATCTCGAAGCCGACCCGAATGAAACAAAGGATCTCAGCGCCGCGCAGCCGGAGGTGTTCGAGAAGCTGAAAAAGCAGCTCCTGCTCTTCAATGACAGCGTGGATGCCAGTTTCGCGGGCAAGGACTACCCCGAAGGCAAAGTCACCCCGCCCGACCCGGAATCCATCAGCTGGTTCGACGCGGAGCGTTACCAGAAATGGCTCCCGCAATGGAAAGACTACTGGGCCTACAAGGCCTACCTGAACCCCGCCACCAAAGGCGCAAAGAAACCCGGCAAGAAGAAGAATGACTGACCATGAAACTCATCCTCCTCTTCGCCCTTGCTCTCAGCGCGACGGCCTTCGCGGCGGAGCGCCCCAACATCCTCTTCCTCTTCGCCGACGACCAGCGGGCTGACACGATCGCCGCCCACGGCAACGCCCACATCAAGACGCCGAACATCGATGGCTTGGTTCGCGCCGGCACCAGCTTCCGCAACAACTACGTCTTTGGCGGCAACAGCGGCGCCGTCTGCTTGCCCAGTCGCGCCATGCTGCACAGCGGCAAGACGTGGTTTGCCATCAACACCGCGACTCTCGCTGGCGAAAAACTCATGCCGGAGCTCTTCGGTGAAAACGGCTACACCACCTTCGGCACCGGCAAGTGGCACAACGGACAGCCCTCGTGGCTCCGCGCCTTTCAGCACGGCGAGTGCGTAATGTTCGGGGGGATGGCCAACCACGAAAAAGTCCCCCTCCGGGACCTCGGCCCCGACGGCAAGCTCACCGCCGAACGCATCGGCGAAAAATTCTCCAGCGAACTCTTTGCCGACGCCACGATCCGCTTCCTCGAAAAGCAGGACGGCTCGAAGCCCTTCTTCCTCTACACGGCTTTCACCGCCCCCCACGACCCGCGCCAGCCGCCGCCGGGCTTCCCCGCCAATTACACGTCCCGTCCGCCGCTCCCCAAGAATTTCCTCCCACAGCTTCCCTTCGACAACGGCGCCATGAACGGCGGCCGCGATGAAAATCTCGGCGCCTGGCCGCGCACCGAGGCGATGATCCGCGACCAGCTCGCCGAATATTACGCCATGGTCGAACACCTTGATGCACAGATTGGCCGCATCCTCACCACGCTCAAAACCCGCGGCCTGGCCGACAACACCATCATCGTCTACGCCGCCGACAACGGCCTCGCCCTGGGCAGCCACGGACTCCTCGGCAAACAGAGCGTCTTTGAGCACTCGATGCGCACACCGTTCATCATCGGTGGCCCCGGCATCCCCAAGGGCAAATCTGTCCAAGCCTTCACCTACCTCTTCGATATTTTCCCGACCCTCTGCGAACTCACCGGCCTCACTCCGCCCGCCGGCGTCTTCGGCGAGAGCGTCCGCCCGCTCTGGACCGGGGCCAAGCAAAGCCTCCGTGGCACCGTGTTCCTGCCCTACATCCAGGTCCAACGCGCTGTGCGCGACGACCGCTGGAAACTCATCTGCTACCCCAAGCTCGGTTACAGCCAGCTCTTCGACCTGCAAATCGACCCAAACGAAACCAACAGCGTCTACGACGAGCCTGCCAACGCAGCTCACGTCACGCGCCTCTTCGCCACCATGAAAACCTGGCAGGCCAAAGTTGGCGACACTCTCGCGCTCAACCCGACGAGCCAGTCACCACCCAGGATTGACCTGACCGGCCAAGCCCGCAAAGCCGACCAGTGGCAACCCGAGTGGATCGTTAAAAAGTATTTCGGCCCCGCGAAGTAGAGGTGACGACGAAAACGCACACGCGCCGCCCGCTACGTTCCCAACACCTTTCACATGCCGCGCTCCACCCTGCTCCTCGCCTTGACCGTCACGCTGGCACTCGCAGGGTGCTCAACCGCTCCGCGCTACGACTTGGTGCTCGCAGGTGGGCGCGTGATGGACCCGGCCTCGGGATTGGATGCCGTCCGGCACATTGGCATCCGAGGTGGCAAGATCAGGGCGATCTCCGCAACCCCGCTCACCGGCACCGAGGAGGTGGCGGTTTCCGGTCAGGTGGTGTCCCCCGGCTTCATCGACCTCCACGCGCACGGTCAAACCACAGGCGACATGCAGATCCAGGCCCGCGACGGTGTCACCACCGCGCTCGACATGGAGGTGGGCGTGTATCCGGTGGCCGCGTGGTATGCGTCGATGGCCGGCAAGGCACCGCTCAACTACGGAGCCACCGTCAGCCACATCGCGGCGCGGTTCACCGCGTTTCATCCCGGGCTTGAGGTTGGACACTGGGTGACCCGTCGGGCCGTGGTCGCCGGCCTGGGCGTGGCTCCTGCGGGAGCTAACCGGGCGGCGGGTGCGGCTGAGTTGAAAGCGATGGGCGAGGCGATCCGCCGTGGACTCGACGAGGGTGCCCTGGGCGTTGGCTTTGGGATCAACTACACGCCGGCGGCGGAACCCCGCGAGATCGAGGCAATGTTCCGCGTGGCCGCCGAGCGTAAGGTGCCGGTGTTCGTGCATATCCGCGCCTTTGGCATCGCCGCGATCCAGGAGGCGATCACCACGGCGAAGCGGACCGGCGCGGCACTGCACCTTGTGCATGTCGGCAGCAGCAGCATCGGTGATCTGCCGGAGGTCTTGAAGCTGATCGACGCCAGCAAGGCCGCCGGCATGGACATCAGCACGGAGGTCTATCCCTACACCGCCGCGTCCACGATGCTGGAGTCGGCGATGTTCAACCCCGGCTGGCAGGCCAATCTCAAAATCGACTACGGCGACCTCGCCTGGTCGGCCACGGGCGTGCGGCTCACGCAGGAGAGCTTCGAGCGCTACCGCAAGCAGGGCGGCTGGGTCATTCTCCACATGATGAGGGATGAGCACGTCGAGCGGGCCATCGCGCATCCCGGGGTGATCATCGCCAGCGATGGCGTGCCGTTCATCGAGGGCAAAGGCCATCCGCGTGGTGCCGGCACGTTCGCTCGTGTGCTGGGTCATTACTCCCGCGAGAAGAAGCTGCTCCCGCTCATGGAGGCGCTCGCCAAGATGACCATCCTGCCTGCCCGCCGGCTCGAAGGCCATGTGCCTGCGATGAAACAGAAAGGCCGCATCGCCATCGGGGCGGACGCTGACATCACCGTGTTCAATTCCGACACGGTCCTTGACCGGGCGACCTTTGAAGCGCCCACCACGCCATCAGCAGGCATTGCGCATGTGATCGTGAACGGGACATTTGTGGTGCGTGATGGAGAGCTGACGCAGAGTGTGATGCCGGGACGTGCGGTGCGGAATGACAGGTGAGACCATGCGTGCTGACCCGCACAACACTTTGCCACCCGTCGCCGCATCTGCTCTCCTGCGCTCAGGCACACTGAACCACGGTCAGACTCGCCAATAACCCGGTGCGCGACCCCGGGCACGCGGCGCGGCAGGCTCGCGGCACTTGCCTTGGTGGCGATGAGTCTCACCGCGATTTCGGTCTTCGCCCAAGCGAAGGATGGTGAACTGCAGACCCTCCGCGCCAAGGTGGATGACATTCCCATCCTTGTCATCGCGCCGAAGGAGACCAAAGGGCGTCCGCTGGTCATCTGGCTCACCGGCTTCAGCGGCCAAAAGGAATCCGTGGAAACCCCGCTCCGTGAGCTGGCCAAGCGTGGATTCGTGGCGTTGAGCTTTGACCCTTACCAGCACGGCGAACGGCGCTTACCAATGGCATCTGGGCACCAGCGGCAACACCAATGCGCCCGTCCCGGGTGCTACTGGTGCTGCTTACACAACTCCTGCGCTGACGACCAACGTCAGCTACTGGGTAGTGGTGCGGAACGCCTTCGGCTTGGCGGACAGCGCCACGGCGAGCCTTTCGGTTCAGCCTGTCACCAGCGCCGCGACACTCGGCCTGAACATGCTGGCGGGCCTTACAATCGACGGGACAATCGGTGGCATTTATCGCCTCGAATACGCTACCAACGCTGTATCCACTAACTGGGTTGCGCTCACCAACCTCACACTGCCGAGCTCGCGCCATTACTTCGCCGATTGGGATTCGACGAACGCGGTGCGACGGTTCTATCGCGTGGTGGTTCCGTAGCGGCTTCCTATATGGCCAGCCTTGACTCGGTGCGCACCGGACGAATAGTTCGGACGCATCGATACGTTGAACTGAACCTGAGCGTGACCACCTCAACCTCGACCTGCGACTGTTGTGGCGCGGGCATTACGAGCGTCACCCACCGCGTCAACTGCGGGTATTGTAAGCGCTGTGGCGGTGTCGAATCCGTCGCCTTCTACCTCCCCAAAACCCTGCACGGCCCGGCCGATGTCGCCGCAGTGACCGCCGAACTGACCCGGCGGGAGCACAAGTTGCTGCTCCTGCACTGGCAGCGCATCCAGGCGCAACAGCTGCCGGGGGATGAACTGCTTGAGTATTCCGCCGAACAGCCGCAGGAAAGTTCGATTGAAATTCACTCCGGGGTGCTCTGGCAGCGAGGTGATGAGCTGCTCTCCGTCCTGCCGCTGGACCAGGAGACCCGGAAATGGCGGGAGACCGAGGACACTGAGTTTGATTGTGTGAAGTCGCGCTTCGCCACGGCCGGGGAGATCGCGGCCTGTCCGTCGATCGCCGCCGAGCTGCGACGCGGGGACCGGGTGCTCCATTACGAGTATTGGGAACTGGACGCCGTCCGCCGTCTCGAACGCATGTATGAGTTGGCGAAACAACCACGGGAGTTCACGCGGCTGCTGGAACTCCACCACGCAACACTGCTGATGGAGGGACGAACCGGCCTGGTGCTCCTCCGCGACTGGCAGTGCGTGCTGCGGGTGTGCATGGATGCAGTGCTGGTGGAGGAGCCGTTTTAGTTGGGCTGATGCGATTCCAACCAAGATTTGAGTCGCCTGCGTCGCGCTCAGAGTTCCAGCTTGTAAACCGGGTTTCCCATCGCCGACGCGTAGAGAATGTTTTTCACCGGATCCCACGCGTAGCAGCCAAACCAGTTCGGCGTGAACCCGAATCCCTTGTCCTTCGGCTTCAGGCTCGCCACCTGTTTCCACGTCGCGCCCGCGTCCCTTGTCACGAACGCGCCGTCCTTGCCGGCCACCAGCATCTCGCGTTTGTCCCGGCCAAAGAACGGGCCTTGCCAGATGTTCACCGCCGCTCCCTGCGCCCGCCAGCTCGCCCCCTTGTCCTCGCTGACGAGCAGCCCGTTGGTGCCTCCCAGATAATGCACGCCGTGAAAGAGCGCGGGGATCCTCGTCTGCGGATTGAACGGTGAGACTTTCGTCCAAGTGCCGCCGGGGTCCGTGCTGCGATGGATGCCGTCGCCAGTGCTGTAGATGACCGTGGTCGCGTCCAGGACGCCGGCCATGGAAAGGCGGTCCGGTCTTCCCGCGAGATGAATCGCAAGCTGCTTCCACGTCACCCCGCCATCTTGAGTCAGGTAGACTTCGCCGGGCGGCGAGGTCTCGTGCTTGGCACCGAGGATGACCTTGGGCAGCGGCGTCGCCCAGTCCACCGAGCCGAAATCCCAGTTGCGCCCCAGGCTGTTGAACTTCTTCCAGCTCACCCCGTCACTCGTCCAGCCCGCCGTGCCATCCAGCGAGAAGCTGGCGATGCGGCCCGGTGCGTTCTGGTCCGCGCTCGTGGCCCAACCGGTTTCGTCCCGGCCCGAAATCGTCTCGCCATCCAGCCGCTGCCAGTTCGCGCCCTGATCGGAACTGCGCCACAAGCCGGCACCGACCACCTTGATGGTCACGTCCCCGTTCGTTCGGTTCACCACCACCCCGGAACAGCCGCCGGGCCACGCGGCCTTGACGCCGCTGTTGGTCAACCGCGTGAGCAGCGGGGTGGTAACGTCCACCCAGTTGTCCGCCGCGTGAGCAACGGGGGTGAGCAGCGCGACCATCCAACCGCAAATCCACAGCAGACCAGGGCGAATCATGCGGGCTTCGACGACGAGAGCTCACCGGAGATTTCATCATTCCCCCCAAGGAGCGATGGCGGAGGGCGAGGAGGAATGGCGCGTGCTGCCAGTGAGGCGCAGTGCTGTGGGTCAATGACGGCGGCGGGAGGCACGTTGTTGATCCCGAGTGAACGCGGGGATCTGGTGGCGGCACCTTCCACGCCGACGGTTTTCAAAGCGATCGCCCACGCCTCGGTCCTCGGGGGCAAGTGCTGGACCGCTCCCGTGCTGGCCACGCGGCCGCACCTGTTGCCGCAACGCCTGCGGCGAACTGTTATGCATGAAGGTGATGGGGCAGTTGATGGACGCGTAGAACCGGGTGGCGTTGCGTGAAAGGCCTTGCTAGAACCGCAACGGATGGCCGACCTGTTTCCCGAACCTCAGACGTTCGATGATTCAAGCCGCACCTCCGTTATCCCCGCATCAGCACCGCTTGCTTCGCCGCCAAGTGCTTCGCCAGAACCATCTGGTTCCCCAGCGAGTTGGGAGCCCGGACGACATTGTCCTTGAGCAGCTTGTAGGTGACCAGAGTCTTGCCCACCGGGCCGATGTGGCACGTGACGCCTTCCATGCGCCATTTCTGGCCGGCTTCAAAGGCTGGGTGGGGAGGAGCTTGGCACTTTACCTTCATAGGCAGACTCGGACTGAAAGCCACGTCGAATGTTCAACCAGCGCCCCTTTTGAAACTACATCAGAACCTGACTTTTCCTGCGGCATTATCCCCGGCACTCTGCTAGACCCCCGGCATGCAAACCACCCGTCGCCAGTTCCTTGCCCAAGCCACCACGGGCGCGTCCACCCTCGCTGCGTCAGGTAGTGCCACCGCAGCCGAACCTGGTAAGCCGCCGGCCACTCCATCCACCATCACGAGCAGTTCACCCAAGCCGGCCGCGTTGCTCAAGGCCAAGATGATGAAGGGCCAGCCAGTCTTTGGCACGCTGATCCAGCATGCGGTAGTGCCGGCGATTGTGGACTTCATCCCCGACGGCAGCATCGACTTCGTCATCGTCACCGCCGAGCACAACGCGCTGGACATCGCCGACTTCATGCCGTTGCGCTATGCGCTGGCCGCGAAGGGCATCGCGTGTCTCGCCCGCACGCACAGCCGCGATGCTGATGACGTGGCCAAGGTGTGCGATACGTTTGATGGTGTCGTCATCCCGTATGCGGAGGATGTGGAGTCGCTCAAGCGGCTTGCGGCGGCGGCCGTGTATCGCCCCCTCAAAGGGGTCGCTCTCGAACGTGCGATCAAGGAAGGCAAGTGGCCCAGCGAAAAGACCCGCGCCTACATCGAGCAGAAGTGCGCTGATACGCTCTTCGTGCCGATGATCGAGTCCGTGCGGGCGCTGGAAAATTTGGACGCCATCTGTGCCATCCCGGGGGTGAGCGCCTTGTTCATCGGTCCCAACGACATGACCACCAACATGGGCATTCCGAACGAATACGATCATCCCGATTTCATCGCCGTGGTGCAGCAGGTCATCGCCGCCGGCAACAAGCGCGGCATTCCGGCGGGCAGTTGGTTTGGCAAAACCGAGCAGCAACTCCGCGCCATCAAGCAAGGGGCTCGGTTCGTCTGCCACTCGAATGACAGCAGCCTGCTCAAGGACATTATGACGACGGTGTTTGCTACTCTGAGGAAAGGATGAAGAGCAGGGCGCATCACAACGCCGCTTGCAGGACAGACTGGCAGAGAACCTTGTAATTGTGGTCCCGGCTCACCTACGCTCCTGCGATGAATTCTGACATCAACAAGTATATCGCCCTCAGAACCGCCCTCCTGAACGAGAAGGCGAAGCTTGAGGCCAGACTGGGTGAGATCTCCAAGGCGCTCGGTCAGAATGATTCTGTTGCCGTGGCTGCAACAGCAACGCCCCCGGCCGCAACGACAACTACCCCGGGCACGCGAACCTTCAGTGCTGTGACCAAGGCGAAGATGGCTGCCGCGCAGAAGGCCAGATGGGCCGCGAAGAAGGGCACGGCAGTTTCGGTCCCGGCTCTCGCTCCGGCCTCCACGCCGAAGAAAGCCAAGCGAACCATGAGCGCTGCTACGAAGGCCAAGATGAGTGCTGCCCATCAAGCTCGGTGGGCAAAGAAGAAGGGCAAGGATGGTTCATTGCCGACTCCTGTTGTTGCTCCTGCCGCGAAGAAGACCAAGAGAATCATCAGCCCCGAGGCGAAGGCCAGGATGATTGCCGGCGCGAAGAAGCGTTGGGCGAAGGTGAACGCGCTGAAGGCGAAGTCCGCGAAGTAATCCACGCCCAGTGAGACAGTCTAGACTGGGGCCTGGTTTACAACTCAACGCTCATGCCTCGAAGCAGCGCGAACCTTGAAGCCCTGATGCCTTTCATCGCACCATCGTGACGTGATGACCGACGCGACCAACGGCCCAACTTCCCAGACGCTTCACCAACAGCTTCACCGCTCCGGCGTCATTGCCGTGCTCACGATCGATGCGGCAGACGACGCCGTGCCGGTGGCCAGAGCTTTGCTCGCCGGCGGCGTGGACTGCATCGAACTGACCTTGCGCACCCCCGTGGCGATGGCTGCGCTACGCTGCATCTTTACCGAAGTGCCGGAGATGGTCGTGGGCGTCGGCACCATCCTCACGCCGCAGCAGGTGAGTGAAGTCAAGACCGCCGGGGCGGCGTTTGGCGTGGCTCCCGGCATGAATCCCAGGGTGGTGGCCGAAGCGCAGCGTCTGGGGCTGCCATTTGCGCCTGGCATCTGCACACCCACAGACATTGAACTCGCCCTCGAACAGGGCTGCCGCCTGCTGAAGTTCTTTCCCTCCGAACCGTGCGGCGGGCTCGCGTATCTGCGCGCCATCGCCGCGCCCTACGCACACCTCGGCGTGAAATACATCCCGCTTGGCGGCGTGACGGCGGGAAATGCGGCGCTGTATTTGAAGGAGCCGGCGGTGCATGCGCTCGGTGGCTCATGGCTGGCGCCGCGGGAGCTGATTCAACGTCAGGACTGGGCTGCCATCACGGCCAATGCGAGCGCGGTATCGGCCATCGTGAAACGGGTGCGTGGAGGTGCCGCATGAGCCGCGTCGTGACGTTTGGCGAGATCATGGGCCGCCTGGCCGCGCCCGGCTTCAAGCGCTTCCAGCAGGCGATGCCCGGGACGCTGGACATCACCTTTGCCGGGGCGGAGGCTTCGATTGCCGCCTCCATCGCGTATCTCGGTGGTGACGCTTCGTTCGTGACCGCCTTGCCCGGGCACGCCATCGCCGACGCCTGCGTGGCCGACCTGCGCTCCTTGAACGTGGACACGCGCCACATCCTGCGCACGCCGCAGGGCCGGCTTGGCTTGTATTTCCTCGAAGCCGGTGCCAACCAGCGCCCCGGAAACGTGATCTATGATCGTGAAGGTGCCGCCGTGGCGATCACGCCCGCGAGCGCCTACGACTGGCCCGCCATCTTCGACGGAGCGGAATGGTTCATCATCTCCGGCATCACACCCGCCATCTCGCGCAACGCCGCCGAAGTGGCCCGCACCGCCCTGCGCGAAGCCACCGAACACGGAGTGAAAGTGGCCTGCGACATGAATTACCGCAGCAAGCTCTGGCAATGGGAGCCGCCGCTGCCGCCGCGTGAACTCGCCACCCGCACCATGCGGGAGTTGATGCCGTTCGTGGATATGTTTATTGGCGGTCGTGAGGATGCCGAAGCGATGCTCGGCCTTCCCGGCACCGATTTGTTGGAAGACCTAGCTCGCCAGATTGCGAAACAATTC
The DNA here is from genome assembly GCA_943330855.2 of Klebsiella pneumoniae. GTDB lineage: Bacteria > Verrucomicrobiota > Verrucomicrobiia > Limisphaerales > SXTU01 > SXTU01. The sequence goes on along the minus strand of CALQJI020000027.1, from coordinate 43,582 downwards.
CCCCGCATTCAGCGCGTCGCCATGACCCTGCGTGAAGGCCTCTCCGCCACCCACAACAACTTCGGTGGACTGCTCTACGACAAGTCCACCGACCAGGTCAGCCACGCCCCGGAAAAGGGCCGCCTGTATCCGATCATCAACATCGTGGACCGGCTTGGTGCTGGCGACGCCTTCACCGCCGGGCTGATCCACGCGCTGACGACCCCCGAGCTTGCCGCGCCCCACCGCGCCATCAGCTTCGCCACCGCCGCCGGCTGCCTTGCCCACTCCATCGAAGGAGATTTCAACTACAGCACTCGCGACGAAATCGAAGCCCTCATGAACGGTGCGGCCACAGGTCGGGTGAAGCGGTAACCATCTGACGCTCTCCCCCATCCTCTGGTGGAGAGCGGTGCAGGCGTGCCAGTGCCGAACTGGTGAAGCAGGCAAAGCAGAAGTCCAAGCAGGCGTTCACCTACATCAACAACCGGCTGGAGGGAAATGCACTGGAGACGATTGGCGCCATGGTCGCGCCATCGTGACCGGCTGGCTTGGAGAGAGAGTGGTTGAATTTGACCCACCTCTCCCTACCCTCGCCGGCGTGAAGCTCACCCACTGGCTTTCGATCCTGTTGTTGTCCCTCGCCGCTGTTCGTCCGCTCACCGCGCAAAGCGACTGGGATGAGCCGTTTCCTCCGCACCGGATCGCCGACCAGCTCTACTACGTCGGCTCCAAGGGCCTCGCGTCCTACCTAGTCACCACCAGCAAGGGACACATCCTGATCAATTCGAGCTTCGAGCGAACGGTGCCCATCATCCGGGGGAACGTCGAGAAGCTCGGGTTCAAGTTCACCGACATCAAGATTCTCCTGGCCAGCCACGCCCATTCCGACCACGTCGCGGGCCACGCGCTCATCAAGGAACTGACGGGGGGGGCTCGCGTCGAGGTGATGGCGGGGGATGCCCAGGTGATCGCCAGCGGTGGCAAGGGCCAGTATCTTTACAGCGAAGGATGGAAGCCGTGCGCGGTGGATCGGGTGCTCAAGGATGGTGACGTCGTGGCGCTCGGCGAGGCCACGCTGAGGGCCCGCCACACCCCGGGGCACACTCGCGGTTGCACGACCTGGACCATGCAGGCGGCCGATGGCGGCAAGCTGCGGAACGTCGTCGTGATCGGCAGCCCAAATGTGAACGCCGGCTATCAACTGATCACCAACCGCGACTACCCGGAAATCGCCGACGATTTCGCCAAGACCTTCCGCCTGCTCAAGTCGTTGCCCTGCGATATTTTTCTGGGAGCGCATGGCAACTACTATGGGATGGAGGCGAAATTCGCCCGGCTTCAGAAGGAACCAAAGACCAATCCATTCGTGGACCCCGAGGGCTATCGGGCCTACGTGGAGAACCGGCACAAAGCCTTTCAGGAGACGGCGCAGAAGCAGCAGAAGTGAAGCAGCAATCGGGTGGAAGGTGCCCGGCGTAGGTTCAACGAATCCGCTCGCTGCCACAGGAGTTGACCCCGCTTTCAGTGACGCCCGCATGATGGTAACCAATGACACACGCAGCCCGCTTGCCTTTTGGTTCGGTCATGCAAACAATGGCTCCTTCGGGGACTTTAGTGGCTAACATGGAGACCCTAAACCACCCAATGGAAGCGGCTCTGGACGTTGAAGCGCGGCCTTCAAACCCGCCCGCAGCACGCCACAACGCCTCGCAATGCACGGTAAGCGCATGAATGGAGCAGTTCCCAGGCGACCCCTCAACCCAGCGGGTTCCGCGCAGAGCCGGAGAACAAGCTGACCTGTTTTCCCCTCTAAAAGCTGCTTTCTCGGGTTTCTACCCACTAAGTTCCCCGAATACCCGGAAAAACTGGCTGGGCTGACCCATCGGCAAAGATCGTCAAGGCCCTTCGGGAGAGGCTCGTCATCGACGGGGAAGACGGGAAGGTCACGTTTTGGATCGCAGGCTGGGGCGACTTCGACGGGGACGGCGTGGAGGACGTGCTGATCGGAGCCTATTATGACTTCTCGCCGGGATCTTTGAGCTATGGAACCACAGTGCTCATCACCAAAACCAAAGTGAACGGCCCGCTGTGCCTGATTCGCAACCACTCTCAAAGGTAAACTATCTCCCATGGGCAGCGAGCGCGTTGCTGGACCGACTTACGCACCGGGTACACATCCTGGAAGCCAACGGCCAGAGCTACCGGCTGCAAGATGCCAAGGGGCGGCTGAAGCGGAAGTGAGTCAAACGAACCTTTGACCGCAGGAGGGCGCGAGCTGGGGGCTCGCCGCTCGCCCTCCTGCTCGTTCTACCTCGCGGCGAACTTCCCGGACTTGACCTCCCAGCCCAAAAACCGTTGACTTCGAATTGGAAGGTGTCTCACTTTTCGAGTGCCACCCGCCGCACTTTTCGACCGGCGTTTACAAGGTTGAGCCCGAACGCCGCGGTCGACGCTGCGCAGCATGAGAAAAGTAGCCGTCATCGCTCTGCGTAACGAGCTGTGTGCATGGCAAGCACGAGGGGTGGTGCCTCTAAAAACTCTGGATGCGCTCTTCCAGCGGCGGGAACTTGGCCGGCCATGCGGCGGGGAAAAAACGGACGATGCGGCGGGGACGGTAGCCTTCCAGAAGGATGTCGCATTGCACCTGGATGCGCACGCCGCTGTCGCCGGGTCGTGGCGGCAGCTTTTCGGTCTTGAGGATGCTGCCGCCGTGCCGGTCGTTGTTGGGATCATACATCAGCAGGGACTCGCGGGCGACGGCGATGGTGCCTTTGGGCGCTTTTGGGTCTTTGGGTTCTTTGGTCAAAGGCCATCCGATGGTGGCTTCGTGCACCAGTTTCAGATCCTCGAAGAGGGCGGGATCGAAGGTGTCGAAAAAGGTGATGGTGACCACTTCGGCGGCGTCATCGGCGGCTTCGATCCACCCTGGCAGGCCGCGTTCGCGGATGTGGTCGTGGTGACGCTTGGTTTGCTGCGCGGTGGTGAGTTGGCGGCTCTCGTCATCCAGCCAGATCTCAAGCAGGCGGCCAGGACCGAACAACGTGGCCCAGGTGAGACTGAACAACACGCGCTGGCCCGGTTTCAAGGCATTGAGTTCTGCCACACCGCGCCCCTGTCGGACCACGGTGCTCTGCTGCAGGTCGAAGGTTTTGGGTTCGCCGATGGGTTGATTGCCTTGATGCAGGCGCGCGGTCAGTTTCATCCCTTTGGGGTCAACTGATTCGATCTTCCAGAGCTGGGACGCGCGCTGGTGGTGGGTGAAGTCGTCTTCGAGGCGGAGGCATCGGTTGAAGTCAACCTCCTTCGATTGGCGGCCATGCAGGTTGTGGTTTGCCAGCGGCGGGGTCTTGTCGTTGGGAGATCGGTGGTAAAAGACGCCGCGCAGATGAGTGCCGAGCGGGATGTCCTGCAACGCGGCGGGCGCGCCGTGATAGCCGATGGAGCCGTAGGGCAGCATGGTGGCGTCGATGGGCAGGTCGAGATTCCCGGCTCCCTGGGAATCGTCGCGGTCCACGCGGAGATGGAACCGGCGCTCCAGATGGTCGACACGAATCAGCTCACCAGAAATCGCATGGCCGGACCCGGGAGGCGGAAACGCCCCGTCGATGAGCTGATGCCATTGGAGGACGCTGGCTTTTTCTTTTCCCGCCAGCTTCTTGAGATCCTCCGCGGTGTAGGAGCCATCCGCGTCGGTGCGGAATTTTGTTGGAGATTCGGCGCGGGCCGAGAGGAACGCCACGAGACAGAGGGCAAGGGGCAAGCGCATGGGACAATATCGGGGTGCGATGGATTCCTGCGGTCTTACGCGACCACTTCCGAGACGGGCCGGACGCTGTCTTGGAACTGCTCGGCCTTTACCTCGACGCGTTGCAGCATGGTGAGCAGCAGATTGCTCAAGCGGGCGTCGCTATCGACGGGACGCGAGCAGACCTTGTAGTGGCTGGTGGCGTCTGCGACGTTGTATTGGCCGATCTTCGGTAGGTTGAAGTCGACGTGCTGGCCATGCCGGTAGCCGAGCGCGCGGCCTCCGGCGAGGAGGGTGGGCAGGTTGGCATTGCCGTGGCTGTGGCCATAGGCCATGCCGCTGCCCCAGAGGACCTGCGTGGTGTCGAGGAGGCTGTTGCCTTCCTCCTGATGCGTCTTGAGTTGGTCGAGGAAGTAGCTGAACTGCTCGACGAGGAAGGCGTCCGTCTGGGTAAGTCTGCGGAGTTGCTCGGGATCGCCATTGTGGTGGGAAAGGCCGTGGCGGGTCTGTGAGATGCCGATGTCGGGGATGGCACCGCCATTGGCCTCGCTGCAGATCATGCAGGTGATGACGCGGGTGGAGTCGGTGCGCAGGGCCATGACCATGAGATCGAAAAAGAGCCGATGGTAGGCGGCCACGCTCTTGAAATCGAGCTTGCGGCTGAGGTTACCGCTGTCGGCGGCGGCGAGTTTGGGCTTGGGGACATTCAGCCATTCGTCGGCGCGCTGGGTGCGCTCCTCGACCTGGCGCACTGCGGTGAGGTAATCGTCGAGCTTCGTCCGGTCCTCACTGCCGAGCTTCTTGGTGACGCGTTTTGCTTCCCCAGCGACGAGGTCAAGAATGCTGCCACGGCGGCTCAGCCGGCGGCGAATGGTCTCTTTGCTGTCCTTTTCGACGCCGAAGAGCAGGTTGAAAATCGTCTGGGTGTTCCGCTCGGCGGGGAGCTGGATGCCGTCGCGCGAATAGGCGAGCGAGTGCCCTTCGATCGCCATTTCGAGGGAAGAGTAACGCGTGGCTGCACCCTGCACCTCGGCCATGAGTTGGTCGGCGGAGACGCTGTTGCGGAAGGCACCGCCATCACTGGGCACGTTTGCGCCGGTGAGCCAGACTCTTTCGCAGTTGTGGTGCTTGCCCAGCGCCATCGGGTGGTGCAGGCCGCTGATGGGCGTGACATCGGCGCGGTGCCTTTCCAGCGATTCCAGAGTCTTGGTAAACTGGAAATCCTTGCCCGCTTTCTCGATCTGCCAGGTCAGGGTGTTGACCCCATTCGGGATATAAAGAAACACGCTGCGCTTCGGCTTCGACGGTGCGGGTTGAGCCGCCATGGCATCCAGGTAAGGAAGCGAGATGCACGCGCCGAGGCCGCGCAGCATCTGGCGGCGGCTGATTTGCCATTTGTTGAGATTGAGGTTGCTCATGGTGTTTGGATATTGGGATTGATTAGCGGGATTGGAAAAGTTCGGAACACACGAACGCCTCGACGATATCGCGCAGACGATAGTCCTTTGCTTTGCTGGCGGCGGCGATGGCTTTCAGGGCGTCCCGATCTCCGAAGGACATGCTGCGGCGCATGCCGTAGGTGGCGAGTTTTTCGATGAACGCCGCGGTAAAGGTGTCCATGTCCGCCAGCAGCAGCTTCTTGAATTCCTCAGGCGTCCGGTAGGCACGCCCGTCGGGCAGTTTGCCGGCGGGATTGACCGGCGGGTTTTCACCCGAGCCTTCGGTTTGCTCCACGGTGCGCCAGCGGCCGATGGCGTCGTAGTTTTCAAAGGCAAGGCCGAGCGGGTCGATCCTCGCGTGGCAGGCGGCGCAATTCGGATCCTTGATGTGGGCTTCCAGCTTCATCCGCAGGGTCGCCTTCGGTGAGGCCACGGGGTTCGGAGTGATGGGATCCACATTGGCCGGCGGCGGCGGCGGCGACTTGCCGAAAATGGCCTCGGAGAGCCATACGCCGCGATGCACCGGGCGGTGCCGGGTGCCATCCGACGTGAGTGAAAGAATCGCCGCCTGCGTCAGCAAGCCGCCCCGCTGGCTGTCGGCGGGCAGGGAGATGCGCTGGGGTTCATCCCCCTTCCCTTCCGGAGCGGTCAAACCGTAGTGCTTCGCCAGCCGAGGGTTCATCATGCTCCAATCCGAATCCAAAAACTCCCGCAGGGTGAGCCCGCCATGCAGCACCTCACGGAAGAAAGCCTTGGGCTCGGCGATCATGCTTTGCTCCAGATGGCTGTCGTATTCCGGGTAGAGGTTCTTGTCCGGCTGGAACATGCCGACTTTGCGCAAACGCAGCCACTGCCGGCTGAAGGAATCGCCAAAACGCGCCGCCCTGGAATCGCCCAGCATTCTCGCCACCTGGCGCTGGAGTTCGGCCCGGTCGCGCAATTTGCCCGCCTCAGCCAGCGAGAACAATTCGTCATCCGGCATGGTGCTCCAGAGGAGATAGGAAAGCCGGGAGGCGATTTCCCAATCGTTGAGAGCATTCCGGCTGGCGTCCTCATCTCCCTCCGCGATGAACAGAAAGTTCTTCGAGCACAGGATGGCCAGCATGCCGGCCTTCACCGCATCGCTGAACTTCTCCTTCGCCGCGAGTTCCGCGCGCACGATGCCCACATATCCATCCAGTTCATCCGGCGTGGCCGGACGCCGGAAAGCCCGGCGGGCCATGCGGCTCAGGCTCTCGCGCACCGCATCCAGATTGGCCTCTTCCTTCGGCCAATACTCGACGCGGCGGCTCTGCTCCTGCGTGGAAATGATGGGGCCCTTCCACGACACCGAATCGAGGATCAGAAACGGATAGCGGGGCGCGCCCTGCCCGTCCGTCAGCTTGATCTGCCAGGGGCTGCGCCCATCGGCGATGCTGACAAAGGGCTTGGCACCATGCCGACCGGAGAGCGGCGTGTTCGACGGACCGGGCACACTATTGAAGACCGTGAGCTGCGGGCGCCCCTTCGGCAAATGCGCCTGAAACGTCACCGTCACCGGCTTGTCCTCGGGAGCGACGATGTCCTGCTCAAAGAGCACCCGGTCCAGAATCGTCTCGACCACCTTGAGCCGAGGAGCCCGGCCATTGGTCGGCTTCAGGCCGCTGAGGGTGTAGCTGATCTCGTAGATGCCGGCGACCGGCAGATTTTCCCGGGCCGATCCGATGAAACTGTCCCGCGGCCACATCTCAAAACGCAGCTTGTCGAGCAGGCCCCGCGCGGCGAGTTCTTCCCGGTAGGGTTCGGGGACGGATTTTCCGTTCACCGCGCGGAAGGTCGATTCGATCGGTGCGGGCTTCGCGGGTGGATAAGCCTCGGCAAGGACGATCTCTGCGGCGTTGAAATACTTTTCCACCGTCGAAGGTGACAGGTTCAGGACGGAACCGATGCGCTCGAAGCCGTGCCAATCCTCATCCTCCAGAAGTCCGCCGGGATCGGCGGCATCGAACTGCACGCCGATGAGATCGCGCACCGTGTTCACATATTCCTCCCGCGTGAGCCGGTTGTAGGAGACTCGCGCGCGAGCCGCGAGCCGGGCGGATTCACCCTCCTTCATCCGCGCCGCGATCCACTCGACCACCTGCGCGCTCTCCTCGGCCTTGGGGCGTTTATTCTCCTTCTTCGGCGGCATCTCACCGGAGCTAATGCGCTCCATGATCTCCAGCCATTGCGGGTTGTTCCCGTGACCGACCTTCGGGCTCAGCGTGTCGATGCGGAAGTCGCCCTTCTGCACCTTGGCGTCGTGGCACTTCAGGCAGTGCTGTTCAAAGTAAGCCTGCACCTTCGGATCGAGAGCCTCAGCCGGCGCCGCCCACGCCGCCCCTGCAAGCAGGGCCAGGGTGAAAGTCAGTGTGAAAGTTGCGGGTGTAAGAGCCAGATTCTGCATGGATGCAAATTTATATAGGTGTTCCGCAGATTTCCAAACCCGCGCGATTGAGCGCAGGACCATCCGATGTCACTCACCACGCCCGTGCTCGTGCCGAACTTGTCGACCTCGATGCCCATCTGGTGCAACATCCGCACTTAGAGGTTTGAAAGCGGGCGATTTTTCTGGCTGTCATACAGCTCGTGCCCAGCGTGTTTGAAGCCACCCCCGGCGACGATGATCGGCAAGTTCTGGGAAGTGTGCGCCGAGGCGTTCCCCAGGTTGCTACCGTGGAAGACCATCGTGCGATCGAGGAGCGATTCGTTTCCTTCGCTGGAGCCTCGTATTTTCGTGAGAAACTCGTTGAACACACGATACTCGACTTCTTCGATCTTCGCTTCGTCCTGGCCATGGTGCGAGGCTTCGTGGTGCTCCATGGTAACGCCTTCGATTTTCGGCTTAATGTGGCTGAAAAGGTTCAGGTTGATGATCCGTGCGTATTCCGATGATGTCGGACACCTGTTCCATTCCATATCGGACAGCGTTCCGACGCTGTCGGACAGCAATCGGAGCGAAGCGACGCTGTGAGAGATTCATAAGGTGGGGTCCGGGAGGCGTCAAGGTATTGCCCTGGGTTTGGCGCGGCTTCGGAGCCCCTCGGAGGGGTGACGTTTCGGTCCACCAGTCCAGGCCGTTGTCGCGCCGTCTCTGCGGGCGGGCGGTGAGCGGTGGGAACGAACTCCCGAACTCCAGTTCGCGTTCCCGCCGGTCGCCACGCGGCACGGACTCACCCGCCCGCCCGCAGAGGCGCGCCTGTGATGGTTGAGCTTCAGGCTGCATTTTCCGCAGGGGATGTTTTGCTTTTGCGCAGGGACTCGCCCTTGAGCTCGATGCGGTAGGCGTTGTGGACCAGGCGATCCAGGATGGCGTCGGCCACGGTGGGGTCGCCGATGACTTCGTGCCACTGGCTGACCGGGAACTGGCTGGTGATCAGCGTGGCCCCCTGGCCTTGACGGTCATCGAGCATCTCCAAAAATTCGGCGTAGAGTTTGCCCGGCACGCTGACCAGGCCCAGGTCATCCACGCTGACCAGCGGAGCGCGGGCCAGTTTCTTGAGCAGGGGCAGCAGGCTTCCGTCGGCCCGGGCGCTTTCCAGGGCGCGAAAGAACTTGGGCGCATAAAAGTAGAGCGTGCGGTAACCCTCCCGACACGCTTGGGCGCCCACCGCACAGGCCAGGTAGGTTTTGCCCGAGTCCGTCGGCCCGGTGATGAGGCAGTTGCGGTGGTCCTTCACCCAGGAGGCGGCGCGCAGCTGGTCGATCTGCGCCCGCTTGAGGCCCCGCGAACTGCGGTAGTCCAGGTCCTCCAAGCTGGCGCTGATTTTGGGCTGCGCATTCTTCAAGCGCAGCGCTAGGCCACGGTTTTCCTGCAAGAGCCACTGGCGTTCGACCAGGAGCGCCAGCCGGTCCTCGAAGCTCAAGGGGACGATGTCGATCTGCTGGCGTTGTTCGGCGAGGGCCCGTCAACGACAACTATTTCTCCTTTCCCGTTACCTGATTACAAAATGTTACCAAGCTTGAGGGGCGATAAGAAGCTGCTTTTTCCTGTGTCGCTGCGCGTTGTTTCACACGGTTGAGACACCTGCAGGGTAGGCCACGCGGAGGCGAGCGTAGCGAGCCGGAGCGTGGCCTACCCTGCAACGGAGACGGTGGCTGCGACGACCTGCACATCGTTGCGCTCCTCCACTCCGCCAAAGACCAGCCGGCGCTGGAGGGTTCGCAGCAACTTGCTGCCAAACAGCCCTGGATATTTTCCGTCCAATTTTTGCAGGAGATCCTTGGCCGTGATGTCGGGCTCCTTCTGACGCCTAGAGCAAGATGTCGGTCCAAACGTCTTTGAACGGATCCTCACGCGTCCGCCAGTAGCGGGCTTTTGCCTCTCCTTTGCGATGCGTGGGACGTGCCTCCCCCTGTCGCCATAGGTCCGGCAGACTCGCGAGAAATTGATTCAGGCTTTTTCGATCCGGTCCCTCGCTCGGCTACCCGGTGCTCAACGCCGCCAGCGCGGCCTGCCCCTGCCGAATTCGATGTAGCAGTTCCACCGGGTCCAACTGATCCCGTTGCGTTCGCAAGGTCGTCTTGATCTTTTCCTTGACCCCCGCGTGCGCCAGCAGTCGATCACAAGGCGTGGCGGGCGGGTGATATGCATTCTTCACTTTGGCCCCCACGCGGATCCGCTCCCGCAATTTGAAGGAGGGCTGAAAGTAGTTCACATAGAGGTGCACAGCCGCTAGCAACTGCACCAGTGCTTGTCCAGCGACAAGCCCGGAAAACCGCTCGTGGCCAACCGTTCTGCGAATCACGGCCCCGGTCTTCTGTTCAATCCAAGCTTGGTCGTTTTTGTGATGCGGGCGCGAGTGCGTAAACGCGATGCATTCCGCTTGGCAGTAAGTCGCCAGCGTGTCGTTGATAAACGCTCCGTCGTTGTCCGAGTCGATGCCACACGTGGGCACCGGCCTCTGGCTCGCGGCGGGTGAAGACCGCATCGAACTCCGGTCCGCCGCCCGTCACGCCGGGCAGGAACGCCCGCGTTCGGATGCGCGTGGTCTGCGCCAGCCGCAGCGGCCTGCGCACGACGGGCGAACTGGTGACCGGCTCGGAACCATCGTCGTGTGGAGGAGCAACGCGCCGTTGGCCGGGCCGGGAAAACTCAGACTCACATCGGGTGGCATGGTGAACTTCCGCGCGCCTGGCTCGCGAATGGCTTGGCACTCAAACAAGTGCTTGCTGAAAAGCTCCTTCGCGAGATGTCCAGCACTCTGAGCAACAGCAAGGGGGAACTCGAGGGCACCCACCACGATGGCTCCGGCCTGCTTGCGTTATGCAGGGTGAATGGCTCAGGCAAGCAACTCCGGCAATGGCATGCCCTGCTTCACGTCCTTCAACGCAATGTCGTCGAGGCCGAACTTGGCGCGGGGTTGGCCGGCGGCGTGAAGGAAGGTGTTGTAAAGGCTGCCGATGGTGCGGTGGTTGGGGAGGCCGTAGCCGGGGAATTCCAGATAGCGTCCGCCGACCTTGAGGCGGCCGCCGAGGTTGCCAAGGAGCACCATCGGCCAGGTGCGCAGTTGCGGGTGGTGGCCGTCGCCGGAGTCGCTGAGGAAGAGGATGGTGGTGTGGTCGAGCATCGTGCCGTTGCCCTCGGGGATGGTGGCGAGTTTGCGCGCGAGACTGGCGATGAGCCGGGTGTGCAACTGGTGCAGCACGATGAAGCTCTCCTCGTTCGTCTTGCCCGCGATAGACCCGCCGTGGCCGAGGCCGTGCAAATCCTGCGCGCCCAGCTCGGGGTATTTGCCGAAGCGCTGGCCGCCGCTGCCGGAGGTGAGCGTGACGACGTTCGTCAGCCCGGCAATCAGCGCGGCGGCCGCGATTTCGAACTGCGCCTCCAGTATCAGGCTCGACGTGGTGGTCGTGCGCTTCTCGCCGAGCTGCGGCGCGTTGCGTTTGATGACTTCCTGCATCGCGGCAATTTGCGCCTGCCGCTGGTGCAGCGACTCGAAGGCTTCCACGTAGCGGTCGAGCTTCAGGCGTTCCTCGGGCGCAAGCGCGGTGCGGGCACGCTTGACGTCGTCGGCCATGAACTCGAGCAGGTGCGTCTGGCGGTCGAACGGCCCCTTGCCCCCGCCGTCCACGCTGCCGAAGAGCGAGCGAAACGCCAGGTCGGGCGAGCAGAGGGTGGGCAGCGGTTTGTTCGCGGCGACGGCGGAGTGCGCGTAGTTCATCGCCTCGCTGCCGGTGTCGCCGGCGAGGCCGAGCAGCACATGGGGGAAGACGGCGGGCAAGGCGTCGGCGAGCGCGGAGTCAATCGTCTGGCCCAGCACCTTGCTGGCGGAGTAACAGCCGAGTGCGCCGTGATTGCCGGAATGGTCGCCCAAGGCCACGCGGCCCGACAGGCCTTGAATCAACGCGAGGCGGTCCTTGAAGGGCGTGAGCGGTTCCAGCGCGGCGGGGAGCTGCTGGTCAGCCAGCGGGATTTCGACCACTTCGCGCGCGATGCTGCCGCCTTTGCCGTCGTCCTTCCGCTTGTGGCCGACGGGCGTGATGAAGCTCGGGCGCAGGCCGTTGCTCTGCATCACAATGACGACGCGATGACGGATGGCCGACGGGCTGCCGGCGGCGTGCGCGGCGAGCTGCGCGAGGAAGGGGCTGAGAAGCGTCGCGCCCGCGCCGAGCGTGAGGCCTTTGAGGGCGTCGCGCCGGGTGAACTCAGGGCGGAACTGGAGAGGGTTGGTTTTCATTTGGACTGCGCGGTGGTGGTGGGCGACGAGCGGTAGAGAAAGGAATCCGACGTGAGCAGCGCGATGACGAGCGCCTTGAAGCTGCCGCCGCTGGCGACATAAGCGCGGTCGGCTTCCTGCAACGTGCGAGCGTCGGCGAGAGATTCGTTCCGCCCCATAAAGTAGCGGAAGGCGTGGCGCACGAAGACTTGCCGGACGCGCGTGGAATCCGCGAGGCGACGAACCAGCTCGTAGGCATCCTTAACGGGGCCGTCGAGCTGAGGGTCGTTGGTGTGCGCAACCTCGCCGGTGGTGTTGAGTTTCGTCGTCGTAAACACCTTACCGAGCGGCTTGCCGTTCTTGTCCACGTGGTTCGCGGTGGCTTCGGCATCCACGACCAGCTCGGCTTTTTGAAACACGCCGTAGTGGGTGAACTGCTCGAAGGGCAGCCCCAGTTCATCCATCCACTGATGGCACTTCCAGCACTTGGCCTCCCGCGTGACTTGCAGGCGGTCGCGGAACGCGCGGTGCGGCTCGTCGGCCACCTGCGCGACGACGCCGATGGGCAGGTCGGGAACGGTCTGGCCGAGGAGACGCTCGCGAATCCACCGGCCGCGACGCACGGGGTCGTTCTCGAAATTGGTCGAGTGCGCCACGAGCCACGCGGGCTGCATGAGAACGCCGAGGCGGGGCTGCTCGGCGGACGCTTTCACCGGTTGCGCGGCTGGCCAGGTGGCGAGGCCATAAACGTAGTGCGGCCCGACGATGCCGCGATGGTTGTTGGGATTTAATTCAGCGGCGGGGACGGGCACGGGCTGGCGGGTCTGCTTGTCCTCCTTGAACCGCAGGTTGACGAACATGAGGTCCGTGGTGAGCAACTGCCGGAGCACGTCCTTGTCCTCGGCGAGGACGCGCTGCACGAGCCGGTCGGTGTCGGCGACGAGGTTGGCCGCGTGGTGAATCGAGCCGACCAGCGTCTGGTCGTTCTTGGGCCAGTTGCCGCGTCGCAGGGCGTATTCGCTGGCCTTCTCGGGGAAGGGAAACCGCTCTTCTTTGAAAATCTCAGGCGCGCGGTGATACTCGAAATACTGCTGGAAGAAGGCCAGCAGCCGCGAGGTGTCGAGCCGCTTGTCCGGGGTGTCGAGGATGGCGCGGAGGCGCGTGGCGATTTGTTCCTTGGTGATGAGTTCACCCTTGGCAGCGGCGGCGGTGAGGGGTTCGAGACGCTTGTTGCCCAGGGCCAGACTCAGTGCGACGGCCAGCTCGTTCGGAGCCAGCATCCGGCGGCCTTTGCCATCGGCGGCCCCGCCCCGCTCCGAGCGGAACACCGCGTCGGCCCCCAGCAGCACGGCTTGCAGCACGGTCCGCACGGCGGCGGGGCGGTCGCCATCCCGCGCGCACGTTTCGTAGAACGACTGGTAGCGGGCAACTTCCTCCGCCCCCGGCACGCGACCGATGGCCAGCGTGAACTGCTGCTTCACCACCGCCGCGACCTGCTCGGGCGTGGGCGGCTTCGCCGCGTCCATGAGCGCGACGAAGTCGCGGATGCTGTCGTTCTTGCCGGTGAGTTTACCGTCCTTGAAGTCGTGCGCGGTCTGGCGCTCGACGATGGTCGCGGCATTGCGCAGTAGGATTTCCGTCGTCGGTTCATCCATCGAGTAGAGGGCGGCGTAGTCCTGCAAGCCGCGCTCGGGAATGATGGTGAAGGGTTTCACCAGGCCGTCCATGCGGGCGCGGGACACGCTGCTGACGAGGCCGAGATAGGAGTCGGAGTTCAAGCGCCAGAGCCGCCCGGCGGGCGGCGTGACCTCGCCGGCGGGCTGGGCGAAAAGCAGGTCGTGCGGAATCAAATTGCCCTTGTTCGGCAACTGGTCGCTGGCGAATTGCTCGGCGGTCTGCGGCTTTGGCAGCGCCTGCGTGAGTGTCGCAACCACGCGCCGGGACAGTGCGGCATCGGGCTGTTTTTCCTTCTTCGGCGGCATCAACCCGTCGCGAATCTGGTCACGCACCGTTGTCCACAGTTCGCCTTCCTTCGCGAGGTCGCCCGTGAGCGAGTCGAGCCGCACGTCGCCCTTCGGCTTCTCGGGGCCGTGGCATTTCACGCAATGCTCGGCGAGGAAGGGGCGGAGCGTCGCGACGAAACTCGCCGTCGTCGCGGGCGCGGCGGGCGCACAAATGATGCAGGCGCAGAGGAAAAGGCCAGCCAGGCTGGAAGCATAGGGTAAGCGCGCGGGCTGCATGTGTCGGGCGGATTTGACGGCGTTCAGTTGGCTGGCGCTTGAACCAGAATCGTGACGGGTCGAGAGAGCTCGATGGCTCCCTCCGCGTTGACAGCGTGGGCGATGAGCGTGTGGAAGCCGGGCGCGAGCGGGCCAGTGTGCAGCTCAGCTTTGCCTGCGGTGACTGGCGCTTCGGCGAGGCGGGTGGCGCGGTCGTGGAGAACGATTTTCAGCGCAACGAAGGCGGGGCTGACCTGAACTTGAACGGTGACCTCGCGGCCCGGCGTGAAAATGGCCAGCGGATTTTTGTCGCCTTGCGAGGCCGGCTCGGTGATTTGCACCAACGGCCTGTCCACGACGAAGCTTTGCCACACTCGCGCGACGTCTTCGCCGGGCAGCCAGCAGGCGGCGGCCTTTTCGGCGCGGTAGTCCGCCACGGCGGCGATGGTGGGCACGCGACTCTTCCAGCTCGCTGGGTCCGCGAGCCAGACGCGCGCGGGGTCGTAGCGGCGAAGTGTGACGGGACCGCTCGCGGGCGAGGCGTCGGTGGGGTAGCGCTGGCGGATGATTTCGTCGAAGAACGGCCAGAGCAGATTGTTCGCCTGGCCCCATTCGTGGCCGCGCGCCCATTGCACGGCGATGGCCCAGCTTGGGGTGAATTCGGCGCGGCGCTTCGGCAGCAGGGCTTCGAGCTTTGGCATTTGCTGGCCATCCTTAGATCCGAAGAGGGTGAGCATCGGCACGTCACGGACGGCGGCGGTCTCGGGACCGACCTCGAGCGCGACGAGGCCGCAGGCGAGCGTGCGCTCGGGCAGATGTTCCGCGAGCGCGAGGCACATGCCGGTGCCGGCGGACATGCTGGAGAAAATGAGCGGGGCGTGAGTGAGTTCGCCGTGGCCGCTCTTGGCGGCGAGGTCGGCGAGACCCGCGATTAACGCCGGTCCCATTTCGGTTCTGTTCACGCGCATGAAGTTGCCGCCCACCAGCGCGAAGCTCCAGTTCCGCGCCATCGCGCGCGACTGCTCCTTCTCGACCGTGTCGAGGTTGAAGGGCGTGTGGTAAATCCCGCGCGCGGTCTTGAGACCCTCGGGAATCCAGAGTGTGAACAGAACGTGGTTCGGCCCGCCCTCCGCGCGGTCGAGGGACTTCTTTGGCTGCTGCAATTTAATCGCGGTTTGATGGATGACCTCGCCGGGCTTGCCGAGCTTAAGCGGGGCGGGGGCGGCGAGGGCGTTCGGGGTGGCTGGGCTGGGCGGGGTGAGTGGTTTGGTTGCCGGTGCCGGTGCGGCGGGCTTGGGGAGAGTAGTAATTGCCGCCGCGCTGTCCGCCGGCTTTGGGGCGCGATTTTGAGTCTCGACGTCTTCGGTGAGGAGCGGCGCCGTGTCATCACGGAAGCCGCGCAGGTCACGCTTGGTCACGACCGCGCGCGAGGCCCCTGAACCGAACACGCCGTCAATGTCCTTGGCGAGGCGGGCGCGGACCTTTTCCGGTGGGGGGAATTCGGCTTCAGCTCGGGCAGTTAGCCCGGCGTTGAAGCTGCACATGAGCAGCAGGATGCCCCGGCGGAGGGCGGGTTGAAGGCGGAAGGCCTTCCCGGGCGCCCCTGTCATTCGCGTCGGCCAGAGCGGGAGTAACGCTGTTGGCATGCAGTGTCCGAAAGTCGTATGCAGTATGTGTGGTCAGGATGTTAATCCCGGATGGGTTTCAAGGTCGAAATCAATTCGAAAACGCGGTGACGGTGAACTCGTCGAGGTCGAAGGCCGCGCCTTCGCTTCCCGGTCCGGCAGCGACGACCACCTTGCCCAAATGCGCGAGCGTGTCCTGCCAGGAGAACGCAGCGGGGCCGCGCACCCAACCGGCCGCTTCCGCTTCCGCGTCGTTCCAGTCCCAGCGCACCGGCACGGACACTCGCTGCCAAGCCGGGGTGGACTTCGGCAGCCGGGCGTAGGTCCACTGGGCGATGTCCTTCGCGAAGAGTTCGAACTGGAAACTCCCACCCGGCTCCGCGCTGCGGGTGTGAAAGGTGACGTTCACCCCGTCGCCGCCAAACTTCACCGGCCAGTTGCCCGCGAGACCGTTGGTCGCGGTGTGCGGCAGATACGCGAAGGGCCGCAGCCGGCCGCCGCGCGACACGGTGACATGCCCGCCCGCGACGCCGCCGGTAACGCGATGCTCCAGCTTGTCCGCGCCGAGCCAGCCGGTCGCAGACTGATCGAATGCGAAGGTCTGCGCCACCGGCGTGGGCCAGGTGACGTTGCGCGGCTCGCGGCGGGTGAAGACCGCGTCGAACTCCGGTCCACCGCCCGTCACGCCGGGCAGGAACGCCCGCGCACGCACACGGGTGGTCTGCGCCAGCCGCAGCGGCCCACGCACGACGGGCGAACTGGCCGTCGGCTCGGAACCATCGGTCGTGTGGCGGAGCAACGCTCCGTTGGCCAGGCCGGGGAAACTCAGGCTGACATCGAGCGGCGTGGTGAACTTGCGCACGCTCGTGCTCGCCACCGGCGCGGACACCAGCTCCAAGCCCCGGAACGCATAGAGCTTCGCGTCGCGCAGAGTGAACTTGAGCCGCACGATCTTTCCGCGCAGCGCGGCCGCGTCGCGACCGGGCCACTTCAACTCGCCATCGGTCACGTCACCGTCAATGACCGCGTCCGTGAAACTCGCTTCCTCCAGCACACTCACGCGCAGAGAGCCGCGCACATCGGCGCTAACTTGGATGGGACCGGTGACAAGCAGCGGTTGCGTGATGAGGGTCGCCTCGGCGTCGGCTGCGCTCGGCTCGTAGCCCGCGAAACCGTCCACGCGCACGCGGGCAAGGCATGGCAAGCAATGCCGCTTCCAGCCTTGGTGCGGGAAAGAATCGCCACCGTAGAAGATGAGCAGTTTGCCGTCCTGCGCGATGGCCGGGCCGGAAGGCGCATAAATGCACGCGCCGTCGTAGCTGCCCTTGGGTCCACGCGGGATAAACGACGTGCCGGGCGCGACCCGCGTCCAGTTCACCGTGTCGGGACTCCACGCGAGTTCGCAGTCCACCGTGCGATCCGTGCCCGCGTGATACATCATCACGAAGCCGAGGTAACCGTTCGCGTAGGGGAAGACCGGCAGGCAATACGTCTGGTGCGTCCGCCCCTCGGCCACCGTCGAGCGCAGCACCACGCCGCTGGATTTCCAGTTCACAAAGTCCGTGCTCTCGAAGCGCGCGACCAACCGTTCGCCAAGAAAGGCCTTGGTGAACCAGACATACTTGCCCGAGCGCTCGTCCCAGAACGCGTTGTTGTGGGTGTCGCAGTGGTAGCCGGCGAAGCCCTTCGGCTCCTGCGGCTCGCTCCACTTCAGACCGTCCGGCGAGAAGCGCACGCGTGGCTTTCCGAGGCCTACGTCATACACCATCTTGAAGCGCCGCGCCGCGTCGGGGTCGTGCGGGTCGCGGAAGACGCCGACGTTCGGCGTGTCGCGGGCCACGGCGTTGTTCGCTGTCGAGCCGCCGAACTCAAACTGCCCGACCGCTGGCTTCTCCCACGTCAGCCCGTCGCGCGAGGTCGCGTAGAGCAGGAACCAACCCTGATCGTGAATCGTCACCGGGTCGCTCATCTTCGCGATTACTTCCTTGTCGGTGAGCACGCACTTATACCAGAGCTTGAAGCGCTGCGCTGCCGCGTCCCAGAGGACGTTGGGGTAGAGATTGTTGAGCGCATTTTCCCACGGCTGGTCGGCATGGATGAGCGGGTTGCGCGGCTCCTTCTCGACCGTGCCGAGGGTGAGCCTGGCATTCGTGACGGACTGGATGACGCGCGGGTCCAGCACGAGTTGTTTGGTGCGGTCCGGCGCGACGAGCTGTGGTTCGGCGGCACGAAGGGGGCCGCCGAGCAGCAGCGCGCCGAGCATGAGCCAGTGCGGGGTGAACGACTTTGTGGAGGACATCATTTCAGCGAGGAGTCCGGCGACGTGCGGGCAGATGGTTTCCGCAGCATTTCTTTGAATGCCTCGGGTTGCAAACCGATGCCGCGTTTGCGGAGTTCCGGATTGGTCGTGAAGAACGAATCGAAGTCGAGCCTGAGCCCCGGCTCCATCATCCGGTCCGGGCTGAAGCCAGACTTGTCTGCGGGTTTCCCAGCGACGCCGGGGTCGCCCGCGAAGATCGGGTCGGCGAAGATCGGTTCCAAAATGTAATGGCTGAGCTGGCTGGCTGGCTGGTTCCCGTTGAGCGCCCGCTCTCCGAGCGGGATGCAGTCCCGCAGGAAGTAGCAGTTGTTGCGATGCCGGAACGCGTCGGGTTCGCCATCGCAGCAGAGCACGCCGATGTTGAGCTTGGCCTTCTTCTCCAGCATGTCGGTGAAGATGCAGTGCTCCATGAGCGCCGCCTGCTGCTTGGTGTTGCGGTGGACGAAGGCCATAATCATCGGCTCGGCGAAGACGGTGTTTTGGATGACCAAGTTCGGGCAGCGCCAAAAATACATCCCGCCGAACTTGTAGGTGTTCACGCAGTTCTTGATCAGCAGGTCTTCCACGAAGTGAGCGGTCACCGGGGGGGCGGAGTAGCCGCCGCGCCCCTCGGAGAAGCAGCGCGTGATTTGGATGTCCTTGCTGCTGTAGAGATGAAACTCGCCGCTGGTTTGGAGGTTCCAGCCTTCGTTCGGGAAGAGGTTGAACCGCGCGAGGTAAAACCCATCGAAGCGCAGGTGCCGCTTGCCGCCCACGATGAACGCATTCGGCAGCACCATCTCCTGCCCGTCGAGGTCCACGCGCTCGCCGGGCAGCGACCGGAATGTGATGGGCAAGCCCTGCTCGCCCGTGGCGCGAACGCGGACGCGCTCGGAGTATTTGCCGCCGGCAATCAGCACTGTGTCGCCGGCGTTCACCTGAGCGGCGGCGTGGCGGATGGTTTTCCAGGCGTTGGTCCGGCCCAGCCCTGAGCGCGAGTCGTCCCCGTCGGGGGCCACGAAATAGGTCGCGGGCGCGGAGTTCTGTTTCAGGGTGGTGAAGGCAAGCGGCTCGGCATCAAGGGCAATGGGTTTGTCATCGCGCGGCGGCACCATGTCCTTGGGCGACTCGATGCTCCGGATGCGAAAGTAGTAGCGCTGGCCCGGCTTCAAACCCGTGAGGCTGTAAGTCCCGAAGCAGTTGACGTTGAAACTCGCCGAGCGCTCGCACGCGGGCGTCTCGCCCCAGCCCAAGTGGCAAGTGGCAGGCACCGAGGTGTGCCACTCCAGATTGGCCGTGGTCGCGCTGACCAAGTGAAGCGTCGGCCCGGTCACGAGCCGGAGTTCGCGCGCGCGGAGTTGGTCGCGATACGGGCCGAACGGCTTGCCCAGCGGCCCGCCGGCGGCGAAGCGCGCGGCGTTGGTCAGGCGCGGCACGCCCGCTTCCACGACCACCTCCGGCACCAGCTCGCGCGAATGCGAGTCGTGGGCTCGCTGCACTTCGCCCAGACTGCGTGTCTTGCCGCCGAATTCCCACGCCGCGCTCGCGAGGCGGTAGCTGTTGTAATCGGAGTAGCGCACGGCTGCGTCGCTGGCCACCCGCGCCGCGACGCCTTTGGCGTTGTCGAACAGATTGCCGCTCAACTCGGCGGCCGTCGCCTCGCCCAGGTTCAGCGCCGCGTGCTGAAACCCCGTGAACAGGCAGTGCGAAACTTTCAGGCCGCGCACTCCACTCGCGGCCACGGCCGTTCCAGAGCCAGCGAAAGTGCAGTGTTGCAACCCAATGCCCGCGCCGCCGACCACGCTAACTGGAGCGCGGAAATGCAGCCGATCGAGGCTGACCTGCTGGCAGTTCTCGAGGCGCATCGCGCCGCCGATGACGACCGCGCCGGGGCCGCGCCCTCGGATGAGGATCGGTTGGCCGCCCGCCCCTTGCGTCCGCAACTCGAACCCACCCTCATAACTGCCCGGCTCCACGTAGAGCGTGTCGCCCGGACGCAAGCGGCTGGCCGCGCGGCTCAAGGTCTGCCAAGCCTTCGCCACCGAAAGCCCGTCGCTCTGGTCGTTGCCGTCGAGCCGGACGTAAAAGAGGTTCGTGGCAAAGGCGAAAGGTCCCCGGTCGCTGCCGCCCGGACCTGTGCCGCGAAAGCGCGAAGTGGCTTGCAGCCGGTAGTCGTGATTTGCCGGGTCGGCGAATTCGCGCTGCCAGTCTAGCCCGGACTCTTGGCTCAGGTTGATGCTGTCGCTCGGTCGCTCCTTCCCAGCATTGCCTTCGCGGCCGAGGAGTCCGCGCGTGACGTTCACCACGCTCCAATGGCCCGTGGACACGCAGTGCTCCGCGACGTGGAAATACTCGTAGCCGGTCTTGATCTTGAGATCCGCCGACTCGTTGCCCCAAGCCAAGTTGTTGACCAGCCGGCTGCGGTTCGTCGAGTCGTTGCCGCCGTCGTTCCCGTTGGGGGGAGCGCCGCCGGTGCCGTAGATGTTGATGCCATACATCCCGTTCAGGTAGGCGGTCGAATCCCGGATCACGTCGCGGCGCGCGCCGAAGGCCGTGATGCCGCCCATGTCGCCGTTGGCGAACGGCGACTTGTTGGCCCAAGCCACGCAGCGCTCGATGACATTGTCGCCGCTGCCCGGCGCGCCCGAGTGCAACCCGATGCCCCAACTGTTCAGGTAAGCCTGGCAATCCCGGATCACGCAGCCCTTCCCGTTCACGAGGAACATTCCCCAAACCCCGCCCGCCGTTTCCTCACGGTAATGCAGCAGGCCCAGCGCGCTGTAGCCGGTCGCGTTGAGCCCCTCGATCACCACGCGACGCGGGCGCACGAGTTGCAGGCCGTGCGTCGGCAACACTGAGACGCTGTAGTGATGGGCGGAGGCCGGCCTCATGTCCGAGGTGGACACGTAGAGTTTCCCCGCACGGGCGTCGTGGAAGAACGTGCCGGGGACGAACTCCAGCTCGGCCGCGTTGGGCATGCGCTTGAGGATGGTCAACGTGTCGAGCTCGTTCACCGCCGGCATCTCGCCCGCGAAAGGAAAGTCCGCGACGAACACAAACCGGTGTCCCGCCAGCGGCTGGAACACCGGGGCCGGCACATCGCCGCGCAAGGTCACGGTGCCCGCAAGCTCCGCCCGGATGACGGTGTCGCGGTCCAAGCTGCCGAGGTCCACCCGCTTCACGGCCTCGTGGTATCCGCCCGGCCCGATGGTGAGCGTGTCTCCCGGCTGGAGCGCGTTGACGCCGTGTTGGATAGTCGCGAATGCTGCGGCCCGCGAGGTTCCGTCGTTGGCATCTCGCCCCGTCTTGGTGACGAAGTAATCCGTCGCCAGAGCACGGGGAGTTGCCCCGACAAGTGTCGTCAGCAGCGCTCCTACAAAGGCGAGGGTTGGGAGCCTTATCATGCGGTTGGTGGTTCGAGTCTGATACCGAGCGGTGACGCTGGCAGGATGTGTCGAAGTCGGGGATAAGTCACGCCGCCATCGGATGGCCTCGAACAAAGTCGCTTCTTTTGCCAGAACCTGTTGGTGAGCCAGTCATATTCTTAAAACTCTCGCTGCCCGGCATGGACTCCAGCCGGTCTTGCCGTGGCTGCGATTAGCAGTGTCAAGGTGAGGCGTCTCAAGTCATCGCAGCTCCGACGCTGCGCCTCGCAGGTGCCGCACAAAAAACTCCGCGCGCCGGTCAGGATGCTTCCGTCATGCTTTAACCTGTGCGGTGCCTGTGAACAACTTCCCGCTGACGGGAGGCGCCGCATAGACCCTAATTCCATACAGTATTACTCCACTCACCCGCCCCCCGTTCCCGTAGGTCGGTCCAGTCTTCCATAATGCGATACATGCTTCATCGTTGATGAAGGCGCTGCACTTTTCGACCGCCCTGTCACATCCGTGACCCCGCCGCACTTTTCAACCGGCGTTTACAGGCCCCCACCAGCTTCTCCAGCTTCTGCCGCGCGAACGCGCTGCGCAGCTCAAAAACGTGGAAAATTCACCCACTCGACTGCCGGAAGACGGCAAAATCCTTGAGTCAATGCGAAAGGAGAAATAGCCGTCGTTGACGGCCCACGGATGCGCAGCGCCCGAAGCTGTGCGAATTGATGCACCACGCCATCGTCGAAATTCGGCCACTCGGTTCGGCCGAAAAGGCCATTGAAAAACCACTATCCGCTCTTCGCTATGGCGATACCACGCGGTAGAAGCGTTGTGACTTGGTCTTGGCGGCCACATCCAAAAACTCAAGCGCCGAGCCATCGCTGACAAAGCTCCGGATGTCCGTCCAGCCGCCAATCACAGTGTCCGAGGCCTGCACACGGAAGGCGCGCCCGACTTCCAACTGAAGATTGAGGGTGAAACCCTGCGCCTGGATAGCGGTGGCGTTTTGTGGCGTCGGCGGCGCGATGCGGCTTGTGGCCACGACCAGCAGCGCGGGCTGACTGAGAAGGTCGGTGAACGCGTCGGAGACCCGGACCGTGTAGCTTCCTCCCTGGGCTAGCTGCACCGGGTTAAGGGTCAATGTGGCATCGGTTGCATTCAGCAGATCAGCGCTATCTTTGCGCCACTGGTAGCTGAGCACACCTTTCCCGGAGGCGGAGACGGACAAGGAAACATTAGCGCCTACGATCACGGTTTGACTCACGGGTTGGGTGAGAATCTGCAACGGCGTGGGCGGGGCCGGAGGCTGGCGCAAGTTTAGCACTACGTTGCCCGTGGTGCTGTTGGTTTTGAAGCCGTCCACGGCGATTTGATACTCGGTGCCGACTGTTGCATTGAAAAGCACGCGACTGATTCCAACCTTGCCATTGGAAACGTCGTCATTTTCAGCGACCAAACTCAGACCCGACAGTGTGCTGCCCGTGTAGATCGCCAAGGTTGTGTCGAATGAACTGCCGAAGGTGTCGATCTCGACCAAACCATTTGCAGGTGCTGTCCACTTCCACCAAACGGACCGGCCTCCATCATTGCCGCCATGGGCCGGCTCATCAGGCTCTTTGGTCGCGCCAAGGACAGAGCCGCTCACCGTGCTCGAGCTGCCGGCGAGGGATATCCGATTGGCAAAGTGATCGTTGAAGGTGCCCGGGAGTAGTGTGAAGGTCGCCGGCAGGGTGGACACCATCCCAAAGGAGTTTCTCACCACTACTCTATACTCCCCCTCGTTCACTGCAGAGACGCCGGTCAACGCCAACACCGGGCCGGTCGCGCCGTCGATAATTACGCCGTTACGCCGCCACTCAAAGGCCAAGGGCAAAGCGCCCGTGGCCACCACGCGGAACTCGACGGCGGTGCCACCACCAGCGCCACCGGTGAAACGGGTTTGACTGGCTGGCTGTTGTTTAATGCTTGGTGCAGCCGGGGAGGTTGAACCGGAAACCACGGTGAGTTTGACCAGGCCCATCGCATTCCGATAGCCATCCACCGCGATGCGATAAACGGTGCCCAGGGTTGCTTGGAAGGTGACCCGCGCATGGAACTCGCCGATTTGAGGATCATCATTCTCAGCGACCAAGGTGAGGCTCGAAAGCGCAGAGCCAACGTAAACACTGAGCACCGTGTCCAACTCGCTTCCGTCCGTGAGAATTGTCACGGGGCCGTCCGCTAGCGCGGTGTAAGTCCACCAAGCGGAGCGGCCCTCTTGGAACCCGGAGTGGGCGGGTTCACCAGTCTGCCGCGTGGCCCCGATGTTCGCGCCGGTCACGACCGGCGAGAGCGCGGTGATGGGTGTGGCGTCCTCGAAATTATCATTCGCGATCTGCGGGCCGGGAGGATACTGGCGCAGATTGAGCACCACGTTGCCCTGCGCTTGAGCGACTCCATCGCGATAGCCGTCCACGGCGATCTGGTATTCCGTGCCGGCCACCGCGTTGAACGTGACTGTGCTCCCGTCGTCAGCCCCCTGATCATCCGATGCGATGAGGGTCAGTGCCCCGACGCTGGGGCCGGTGTAAACGCCGAGGATGGTGTCGAAGCCGCTCCCCCGGGTGTCAATGGTGACCAGCGCAGAAGCGGGTGCCACCCAACGCCACCAGACCGATTTGCCGCCGCGGTTGCCGTTGTGATTCGGCTCCGCCAACTCTTTCGTGGCGGTCGCATTTGCTCCGGTAGCACTGCTGGTCTGGCCGGTGAGGAGGTGGCGGTTCGCAAAGAGGTCGTTTCCGCCACCCGTGGGAGCCGGTTGCAGCAACAAATTAAGCACTGCATCGCCAGCTTCGCCACGATAGCCATCCACCGCGATCTGGTAGGTGGTTCCGGCGACCGCTTGGAACTGAAGGCGTGAAATCTTGAAATTGTCGCTCGCGTCACCATCGTTCTCGGCAATCAGAGTCAACGCATTCAGCGCGGTTCCCGTATAAACAGCCAGCAACGTGTCAAAGCTGCTCCCCACGGTGTCCATCTGACAAAGCCCGCTGGCTGGCGCTTTCCAAGACCACCAGACGGATTTGCCGCCTTGATAGCCCGCGTGGACCGGCTCGCCGGACTCACGGCTGGCACTCGTCGTGAAAGCGACACCGCGGGCGGCGAGGCCGCTCAGCGCGGAGCGGTTGGCAAAAGCATCATTCACCGCCGGCGGAGCCGGATTGATGTTGAGGAAGACATCGCCGGCCTCGCCCAAGTAACCATCCACGGCGATGCTGTATTCCGTGCCGACGGCGGCCTCAAATTGCAACCGGGAGATTCGGTAATTGTCAATGGGGTCGCCGTCGTTCTCCTCCACCAAGTTCAAGGAACCCAAACTACTCCCGGTGTAGACCGCGAGCAGCGTGTCGAAAGCACTCCCCACGGTGTCCACTTGATACCGGCCCGTGGCAGGCGCGACCCACGACCACCAGACGGACTTGCCGCCCGTGAGGCTCCCATGGTTGCGCTCGCCTGACTCCTTGGTGGCTCCGCGATTGTTGTCGCGAACCTGGGTTGCGGAGGGCGGGAATGGGAGACGATTGGCGAAGAGGTCGTTGTCCACCGCTTGCGTTAGGTGAAGCGCGATGTTGCCCTTCTGTGCCCCGGCGGGTTGCGGCGCGACGAAGGAAGCAACCGCAATTTGATACGTCGTCCCCGCTGCCGCCCGGAAGGCCAGACGACTGGTGGTCAGGCCGGACTGATAATTCTCATCATCATTCGCCCCAACACCCGTCAAGGTGCCCACGGTCGTGCCGGTGTAAACCGCCAGCACCGTGTTCATCATTTGATTTCCATATTGGGAACTGCCGGTCGTGTCCACCGTCACCAATCCGTTCCGCGAAGCTGTCCAGGTCCACCAAACTGAAGCGCCGCTTGTCACGCCGGCGTGGACCGGCTCGCCGGCCTCCAAGGTCGCCGTCAGGTTCTCGCCGCCAGTGGTGAGACTCTCCCCGGTGAGGGTGATCCGGCTGGCAAAGGCATCATTGGCAGTCGCCGCCGCCGTGGTGAGCGTCGCCACCACACTGGTGACGCTCCCGAACGAGTTGGTGATGATCACCCGGTAATCCCCGGTATCCGCCCCAACCACGTTGACAATAGTCAGGCTGGCGGTGGTCGCACCGGGCAAGCTCACGCCGCCCTTCTGCCAGTCGTAAGCGAGCGGGGGTGCCCCAATCGCCACGACGTTGAAGGTGGCATTGAGGCTCGCGTTGGCCTGAACGACCAGGCTGGCAGGCTGTGTGATGATCACTGGCTGTGCGGGCAAACTCAGATTAAAGACGACATTTCCACTGGCACCTTGGTAGCCGCTCAAGGCGATTTGATAAGTCGTGCCCGCGATGGCTTGGAAGCTAAGCCGACTGGTGGTCTGTCCTAGCTCGTCGTCGTTCTCAGCCACGAGGGCCAGTGCCGACAGCAAGTCGCCGGTATAGACCGCCAGTAGGGTGTCAAAAGCACTGCCACGGGTGTCCATCGTAACTTCACCGCTCGCAGGAGCAGTCCAGCTCAACCAGACCGTTGCGCTCGGGGCCGAACTTGCATGTGACGGTTCATTGGGTTCAGCAGTGGAACCCACGTTAGAGCCGGTCACCTGATTCGTGTAGCCCGTGAACACGAGTCGCCCCGCGAACGGATCGTTGGCGGGCACAGACACCACAGGCGGGTCGTTCACATCCGTGATCAAGATGGTGAACTGCTTCTCGAAGGTCCGTGCACCTTGGTCGGTCGCTCGCACCCGCACGCTATAGCTGCTCTTGGTCTCGAAATCTGCGCTGCCGTTCAGCCGCAGCGAGTTGCCGGAGAGGTTGAAGGCTGCGTTGTCCGTGTCACCCGTGCCGGTCACCAACATGAAGGTGTGTGTCGCCCCGGCATCCGGGTCAGTGGCCGAGAGCGTGCCCACCGTCGCGTTCGCCGCGTTGTTCTCCGCGATGCTCGTGGCCGAGAGCGCAATGTCCGTCGGCGCGTCGTTCACCGACGTCACCGTGATGGTGAAGGTCCTAGACGCGCTCGTGTCCACTCTGCCATCAGCGATGCCTCCGTCGTCGTGGACCGCCATCGTCACCGTGGCCGAGCCATTCGCATTGTTGGCCGGAGTGAAAGTGAGGGTGCCATTGGCCGCCACCGCCGGCTGAAAACTGAACAGCGCATTGCTGTCGTTCGACACGATGAAGTTCAGCACCAGGTCGAAGTCCGCAGGTGGACCGGCAAAAATGTTCGTCGCGAAACTCGCCTGCGAATAGGCCCCACTGTCCTCGTTGACCGTGACCGTGATCACCAGCGGCGATTGAACGAGCGCCACGGAGTGGAAGCCCAACCCCGTGCCCAAGCCGGTAAAGCGCTCCCCCGCCGCCAGGCCGCCTGCGCTCACCAATACCGGCACCGAACTGGCTGTCGTGCTGTTGTTACCCAACTCACCATGAGTGTTGGCACCCCACGCCACAAGGGTTCCGTCCGAGCACAACGCCAAACTGTGATCATTGCCCCCGCCCACCGCCACCGGCACCCGCCCCGCCAGCACGCCGGCCTCGCTCACCAGCACCGGCACCGAACTATTGGCCGTGCTGTTGTTGCCCAACTGGCCGCTAGGATTGTTGCCCCACGCCGCCAAGGTCCCATCCGAACACACCGCCACCGTGTGCAACCCCCCGCCCGCCATCGCCGTCACTGTCTTGCCCGCCAGCACCCCGCTGCGGTTCACCAGCACCGGCATCGCGCTGTCCGTCGTGCTGTTGTTGCCCAACTGGCCCGCGTCGTTGCGCCCCCAGGCCGCCAACGTCCCATCCGAACAGATGACCAGGCTGTGACTGTCCCCCGCGGCAATCGCGATGACGGTCTTGCCCGCCAGCACGCCGCTCTGATTCACCAGCACCGGCACCTGCGTGGTCGTCATGCTGTTGTTGCCCACTTGGCCGTTGGGGTTGTAGCCCCATGCTGCCAAGGTGCCGTCGGAGCACAGCACCAAGGTGTGCCCCGCTCCGGCCGCAATCTTGGTCACCGCCTTGCCGGACAACACCCCGCTTTGATCCACCAGCACCGGCACCGAGCTGCTGACCGTGCCGTTGTTGCCCAGCCGCCCGTCCACATTGAAGCCCCAGGCAGCAAGGGTGCCGTCCGAACACAAGACCAAGGAGTGGTTGTTGGCCACCGCCACCGCCACGACCGTCTTGCCCGCCAGCACCCCGCTGCGATCCACCAACACCGGCACCGCGCTGGCCGTCGTGCTGTTGTTACCCAGCTCACCAAAACCGTTGACACCCCAGGCCGCCAAGGTGCCGTCCGAGCACAAGGCCACGCTGTGATCGTTGCCCGCCGCCACCGCAATCACCGTCTTGCCCGCCAGCACCCCGCTGCGCAGCACCGCCACGGGGACCGACCTGGCCGTCGTGCTGTTGTCGCCCAACTGCCCGCTCGCGTTCTCCCCCCACGCCCACACGTTGGTCGTGCGCGGGCCAGCCAGATCGAAACTCGGCACGACGTTCTGCGCCGAGGTGCTCATGGCGCAGGCCAAGGTGAGAAGGCAGGCCAGCAGACGGTCGAACTTGGGCCAAGCCGTGCACCTCTGGCCGGCTGACTCAGAAGAGGAAATGTGCGGATTCATTATGAAGTGAGTGCGGCTTGGTTATTGGGGAGGTGCTCCGGCCAGGAGCGTCGGCTCGCGTTGGGCACCGTCGGGATAGTAATGGCGGGTCACGACCGTGCCGTGATTCATCAGGGCCTCCGCCTTGAGGCAACCGCTCGGATGCCACGCGCGGGAAAGACCGTGGGGTTTGCCGTCCTTGAACTCTGCCTGTGCCGCGAGCGTTCCTGACTCCGTCCACTGGTGATAAACTCCCTGCTGCTGGCCGAAAATCATCCGGCCTTCGGAGCGCTTCTTGCCACTCGCATGCCACGTGTTGCGCGGGCCGTGCGGCAGGCCGCGATGGAAGTGTTCGCGCAACTCAAGCGTCCCGTCCGTGGCCCAGCCTTCCGCGACGCCGTGCAGTCGCCCGTCCACCACGGCGGCGCAGAGACGCACCGAGCCGTTCGTTGCGTGGTCAGTGAGCCAACCGGTGAAAGCGATGGCGGAACCGGGTCGGAAAAATTTGCCGTCCTTGTTTTCGAGGCGAAACCGCGCCACGGAATGCGGTGCGGATGCGGTGGACTCGGCCGCGTCCATCATCTTCATTGACGCGTCCGCCAAACCCACGGCCAGCGCCAGCCCGAGCGAGGCCAGCAGGAGACGGGTTCGCGTTTCTGTCGTGCGTGAGTTGGCCGGTGAGGGGTTCATCGGTGCGCAGGCTATTGCAATTTCAAACGGAAGTAGGTCGGCGGCGTCCCGTTCTCCGGCGTGACGGCCTCGATGCGGACCTTCTGGACCGAATCCGTGGTGAAGCTGGCGTGCGCGGGCGCGCTGACCGCTTCGGTGGACAGGCGGAACGACAGTTCCTGCCAGCTCTTCAGGTCGGTCGAACCGAGCAGCGTGTAGGTGCGCGCATTGACTGCGAGGAACTCCAATTGCGGCCGGCCTTGATTGACGGCGACGATGCTGAGGGCAAAGCCGTTCTTCGGGTCGAAGGCGTATGTGCCGGCGTAATACTCCTGTAGGTTGCTCAATCCATCTTTGTCCGCGTCATCGCCCGGCTTCACCTTGGTGATGTCCGGATTGATGAGCCGTTCCCACGCGTCGGGCAGGCCATCGCCGTCGCTGTCCTCACCCAGCGTGAGGTTCAGCCGCGTCCGCTGGCCGGACTCGCCAAGCTGGCTGAAATCCCCACGCATCTCGATGGGCAGATAATCAACCGCGCCCACCCGGACCTTGATGCGGAACGGCACCGTGGGCCGCAGCGCCGTGGGCTGATACGGAGCCGCCATGAGTCCCGAATCCATCGGCACCTCGAGCCGGTAGTTGGCCCCCGCCTCGATACCGGCAATCACCGCCGTCTTGATGCGGACCCCGCTGGAGGTTTCCAGAATCACCTCCGCGCCGGAGTTGATAGGCGTGCCATACTCGTCCCGCAGCATTCCGTAGAAGAGGTGGAACGGCGCCGGCGGATAGGCGGTGAGCGACCCGCTGAAGACTGCGAGGCCGACGAGCGACAGCGCGGCGCGGCGCAGCCAGCGTGAACCGATGACGGAGAAGGAAGAGCGCTTCATGGCGGTTCGGTCTGGGTTAGTTGCCCGAGTAAGAGTAGGTCGTGTAGTAGAGCTTGATGTCCGTGAGGGTCTGGATGAGGCGGGACAGCCCTTCCTTCGGGTCGGCGAGCAACGTGTCGCCGGGGATTACCAGCTTCCACTGACTGTTCCACACCGAGCGGCCCACGAGCCGGCGGTTGGTGAACTGCGAGTTCTTCAAGCCCGTGCCGTCGTAAACGTCCGCCTTGAACGGTTCGATGGAATCCGCCGGACGGAAGGCTTGATGCTTGCGAATGGTGAAGAGCGGCTCCGTCAGCGAATCCGCCGACTGGTAGAAGTTCTTCGTCGAGAAACCGGAGCCACCGATGTTGAACGGCAGCGGAATGGCCACATCGTCCACCTTCCACTGGCGCAGTTCGCTGGTATCACCCAGCGGCGGGCTGCGCATCGTGTCCACGCCGGTCGGGATCAAATAGACGTAGGGATTGGCCGACAGCGCCTGCGGGTCGAGATAGGAAAGATTCGGATCGGCGGTGCCGGTCTTGGTGGGGTAGTTCATGCCCCGGTAGCCTTCCAGCGCCACTCCGATGGAGTGAATCTTGGTCGCGAAATAACTCCGGTGGAAGGCGTTGTCGCCAGCAGCCAGACTCTTTCCGAACAAGTTTTCTCCCTTGTTGATGGAGGTGCTGAAGGTGATGACGATTCCCGGAACGGGCAGGCCGTCGCCGGAATCCACCTGCTGGCAATACCGCCGGACATCGGCGTCTTCGAGAATGTTGTCCATCCGGCTCTGCTGGAGGAAATCCTGCCAGGTGGAAAGACCGCTGCTGTCGGGAAGAATCCGGAGGTTCCCCGTGCGCAGCGAGGCCAGCGTGTTGTAGGCATCCGGGGCGTTGAAACCGAGGCGGCCCTTGAGCACATCGTAGTCGGCCTTCATTTCGGCCAGCGCGCTGGAGAGGCCGGGGTCGCCCGTGTTGCTGCCCGCGAACTGCGGTTCACCATCGCGCACCACGCCCAACGCACGACTGCTCACGATGCGGTTGACGAAGGCTTTGCCCTTGGGGGTGCCCAGCAAGCCGGTGTCGTAGTCGTAAGCGTTGGCCGCGAGGAATGCGTAGCGGGAGGCGAGGTCGAAGAGCGTCTTGTAACGCTCCAGCTTTTCATTGCGGAAGATTCGGAAGGCCGCGTCTCGCGTGCGGAAGCCCTGGATCACCGCCGCCGTGCGCTGGCGAACTACCTGCCGCTCGGCTTGCAGTCGGTCGCCCTTCGCGATCAGTGCGGCAACAGCGCGCTTGGCATCATCATATTCCTGCAAGGCGTGGTTGATGGCGTAGGCCTTGCCCTGAAGTTCATCCAGCGAGACGACCAGTTCATTGAGCAACTCCCGCCGCTCTTGGGCCCGCTCGATGGGACGAATCTTTTTGAAATCCACGTCCACTGCGGCGCTGTCATTGGCAGTCCGCAAGGCGAGGGTGACCGCAGTCCGGGCGATGGTGACATATTCGGTGGTCGACTCGACGGTAACGCCGGCTGCCAGAAGCGCAGCGCGGCCTGGGGCCGTGAGATCGCCGCCCGCAGCCACGCCGGCGATCAACGACGTGGGAAACGCCGCAGCAGCGGCAGCCGACACAGCCGTGATTTCCTCCTTGATAGAATCCTGCACGGTGCCAAACAGCTCACTCGCCCGTTCGACCGTGGCCGTCACTTGTTCGGCAATTGCCAGGCCATACTCCAGCTTGGCGATCTCGTCCTGCGCTTGTTGTCCTGCTTTGAAAACCCGGAGTTGCCCATCCAGCTCTTCCTTGGCCCCCTTGGCATCATCCAAGGCTGAGGCCAGGCCGTTCCGCGCCTTGATGAAGTTTGAAATCGCCTGCTGGATTTCACCGGGGCTTCGGCGTTGCCCGGTCCAAGCGGTCGGCTTCTTGAAATAGCCATGCGGTGCCAGCTCGTAAGTGATGAAGTTGGTGCCGTTGCGGGTTGGGTCAGGCTGTAGGAAGTCGAAGTCGCCAGCAGCGGTCTTCGATCCCAAGTTTAAGAAATCGTCTTCCCCGACAAAGATCTTCCATGCGGCAGGATAGTCTTGGATGTCCAGCTTGAGGGTGAAGGTGCTTCGCGGGTCCAAGTAGCCACCTGCACCACCAAACTGTAGTTCTGGGGTCTCCACGTAAACGTAGTGGATCAGATCGGGGCCTTCGTAACCCTGCTTGAAGGTTTTCCCCGGGCCGACATCATCGGGATAGGGCGTGCCGTAGATTTCAATTAGTGCGTTGGTGAAGGACAATTCCTGCTCCGCCACCGTCGAACGCAAGTCTGCCAGGGAATCTTCCTCCGAGCGCATGAGGCGCGTCACATCCTTGGCGTCGTCGAAGGCGGCCAGCGCGTTGTTCAGTGAAAGCTTCGCACGACCGTAAACCTGCTCGAAGTGCCCCTGTGGATCCACGGCCTCGACGACCAAGCTGGGATTCAAATCGAACGCGATGCTGCCTTCCGTCAAGCCGATCGGCGTCAGGCGTCCCTCCGCGTTGTCGGTCGCCGCCTGGAGGTCGGCCAACGTGGTGCCCAGTTCCAGCAGCTCCGGCACCGTCGTGCGGTCCACCTTCTGGATGCCCTCGTGGCTGGGATCGGTATCCACCTCGGGCAGGATGGCGTTGCCCACCACCCAGTTCAGGAAGGCCCCCTGAGCAGTGCGCGAAGCCCATTGGTCCGCACCCCAGTGGCGGACGATGCTCGTCTCTGTGGTTCCGTTTAGGACCTTCCGGCTGGAGACACGGTTTGTGGCGAAGTGTTCCCAGCCCGCAGTGCGGCCCGGCAGGTAGTGCTGGCGCCAGGTGAGGTCAAAAATCTGACGGCCAGCCCGGGCCACCGATGCAGCACCGGCAGCAAACTTTCGCTCGTCCAAGTAATCCACCGTTACCGGTTTGCCGAGCACCGTGACCGCCTCGACACGCGGCACCCAGTCGAAGTTCGGGTTTGCCAGGAGCGAGTAGTAGCCCTTGATCGCGGTGAGGTAGTGTCCGTAGGCATCGCCGTGACCTTGAGGATAGAGTCTGGCCGCATCAGCCGCGTCCGCTTTCCCGTCAGAGTTCTGATCCAGAATGTTGTAATTCAGGGCATAGATGACCTCGCCCGCGTCAATGCCGCGCGTGAAGTTCCACACTAAGCGATTGTAAACCGGCGCGGTCTGAACACCGGGCAAAGCCACGTCGTCGCGGCCCCGGAGCAAAGCCAACTCCTCTTCCAAGAGCGACGGCATCTGTCCCCGGAACGCGAAGAGCGCCGTGGCGATACTGCCATAGGTTTTGTCCTTGGTGCCGATGCCGATGGTCGGGTTGGCCGCATCGGCGAAGGCCTCGTTGCCGACCAGCATGTAGAGGTCGTTGATGTAGCCGGCGGCGAGCAGCAGTGCGTCGTTGGCGGGACCGAAATTGATGCCCGCGTCCACGCTCAGGTTGCGGCCCCGGTTCAGCACGGTCTCGTAAATCTCGATGAGGCCGTAGCTGTTGATGTTCTCCATGTTCAGGGCGATGTCGCCCTCGTAGCGCTTGCCCGCCTGAGTGAGGATGCTCACATCCGTGTTCACGCTGTTGTTGTAGAGATCGGTCACGCGCTGGCTGAAGGGATTGATCTTGGCCAGCACGCGCTTGATCCAGCCCTCGGCCAGTTGCGGCTCCGTCCACGCCGACCACTGATCCTTGAGCGGGTGTATGGCGTCCTTGGGCCGATAGCGCATCACGATGTAGTTGTCCACCAAGGTCCGAATGCCGCTGCCACCCAGCGTGAAGCGCTTGATGTCAGCGCCGTTGGTAAGGCCCTGATAGCGGCTCATCGTGGCATCAACCACCGGCGGGAAGCCGTCCACCGGCGGGGCGATCTTCCACTCGTAATCGTAGTCCGCGAACTTGCCGCCCAGATCCGCCGTGTGCTCGAAAGTGATGAGTTCGTTGAGCGGATTGGCGGACTCGAGAATCTTGATCTCACCGCGGTAGATGGAACCGGTGACGCGCAGGACATACATCGAGACCGGTTCACCGGCGGGCGTCTGCTTGGCGTTCCCGCTGTTGCCGACGATCACGGTCACGAACCCGCCACCCGGCCCCGCCGCACTGAGCGCGTAGCTGTCCACCGCTGTGTTGTCGTTCGTGATGGCCACCAGCTCCGAAACGCCGCGTGAGACCGTCATGCCCGGGTTCACGATGAACTCGCCGGGGACGGCGGGGTCCTCGTAAAAAGTCTCCACCGAGGCAGCCAACGCATCAACCGCTCCGTCCCACTTCGTCTTGTCCGGATCGGCCGTGGGGCAAAGGTTCTTCACAGTCGCGAGGTCCGAAAGACCGAGCACGTTGAGCAACAAGTATTTTTCCCCGAGCGCCTCATTCTTGAACTCACCCTTGAAGACCAAGTCGCCCTTCGGGCTGCGGTTCGAGTCGTAGAAGAAGCGCTCGGCCAGGTGCGGTGGCAGGTTCGGGAAGAAGGTCTTGCCCTGATACAGTTCCGCCCGCACTCCGGCGGGCAGCGCGGCCAGTCCATCTTTGGTGTCTGACTTGAGCGAGAATGATTTCTCACGCGTCGGGTCGTGGAGGATCATCGCAGCGCCAGCCTCGCCGTTGTTCACGCCATTCGTGGCGATGCCCTGCTGGTAGAGGAGCTTGGCGCTGGTCTGACCGCGAATGGCAGGACGGCCCTTGTTCGCTTCCGTCAACGTCTCACCGAAGTCCACCGCCGGGGCATTCCCGGGCCAGGCGGGGCGATAGACGATGTCGAGCGCGGGGGTGGTCTTCGACGCAGAATCAGCCGTGGAACCTGCTGGCCGCAGGTAGGGCACGATCGTTCCCACTTCCGGGGGCACAAGCTTCCCCGGCCAGGCAAAACCTTCCTGAGTCTTGTAGTAGAACCGCATGCCAAAGGCTTTGGTGGGAACTGTCTGACCGGGATCGGGCAGATGGGCCAAGGTTGGCGGACGGCCCAGCCGACCGTTGATGTTCAGCGCCGCCTGTTGGTTGGTCGTGGCACTCAGCGTCAGCGTCACCGTAGCCGCCGAGCCATCGCCATCGGTGATGTTCAGTGTGTAGGTGCCGGTGTTAGTTGTGAGCGTGCCGTGAACCGCGAGGCCGTCCTTCAGCGGTCCGAATTTCAACCCCGCAGGCAATGGCGTGGTCAGCGAGACCGTGGCGACGAGTGAATCAATCCGGCGCGAAGTGTGGATGTAGTTGGTGAACGTGGCGTTCAACTCTCCGCCGGCAGTCACATTCGGAACGAAGTTTAGGCGCCCTGCGTCGTATCTTCCGGCGTCCAACTTGGGCAACCCGCTGTGCGGACCGCGCATGACCCAGAACCCATCCTTGCGATCCCGATAGGTGAAATTGTCGTAGTGACCATAGACACCGGCTGAAAAACTGTCGTTCCAGCCGACCGGCAAATCGCGAACTGAAGGCACAATCTCGCTGTTGTAGTTCACCTGGTTGGTGCTGGTGCTGCTCGTGACGATCTCGACCGGCGCGGGGAGCAACGGCAGGGGCATCGGAGCTTGGAGTTGCTTGCCAGCCTCGACCACGTAATCAAATAGGACGCCGGGCTTCTCCCGCAGCACTTTGAAAGCCCGCACCGCCGGACGCCCATCGGCAGCCGTGTAATCCAGCAGCACGTAAGGCCGGGAGGAGAAACCCGAGCCGGTGGTGACGTTCAGGTCATCGCGCAACGCGTAGGCCTGACCACCGATCATGACCGCGTGCTCCTCGTTGGGATTGTAGCCCGGGAGAGTGGAATCGTTCTGCGTGTAGATGGTGCCCTTGGCTTGCAGGCTTTCGAGCCCGCCGCTGCCTGCGTTGCTGGCCATGACGATTTCGTTGGCCGGGTTGTCCGGCCAGGCCAGGTTGTAGCGCCCCAGCACCGCCGGCCAGTAGATGGGCTTGAAGCCGTTGACCACGTTCTTCAGGGCGGTGGTCTTGTTCTGGCGGAACCACCAGACTTCCAGCACGTCTTTGCCGGGGATGGCGTTGATCGGGATGATGGCTCCCGCGTTGGCCGTCTCAAATCCGCTGGCAAATGGGTCCTTGTAGGCGACCGCGTGGAAGGAATCTCCGCTGCTTTGTTGGATGTAGCCGGCCAAGCTGACTTCTCCCGCAGGCGGGGCAATCCGATCTCCCACGTTGACGGTCGCCCGGACGTAGCGCGGGTAGAGCGTTTGACTCAAACTGCCCGGGGCCGCCGGGTCTCCCCCCACAATGCTCCCCTCGGAGATGGTCAGGTCCCGACTGCTCTTGCCACTGGTGTCCGATGCGACCGTGCCGGGCTCGTTGAAGTTGAATTGCAGTTCCAAACCACTCTTGTTCACCGGCGAACTGGTGTTCATGTCAGCCTCAATCTCTGTCGCCGCGCGGGCACGAGACCAGAGGCGGAAGTTGTCCATAGCGAGTCCGGCAGAACCCAAGGTGCCGGCGGTCACCGCGCCGATGACTGGCTGGGAGTTCACGCCCTCGCCCACGAGTTGGCCATCGAGGTAAATCTTGGTCGCGGCAGACTCACCCACCATCGCCACATGCACCCAGCGACCCGCGGGCGTCGGTTGCTGAGAGACCGCGTAGCCGTGGCCATCAGCGATGCGGGTGATCCGCCGGGTCCGAAAGACGCCGTCGGTATAGTTGATGACTCCGTGAAAGTTGTTAGCCAGCCCTGCGATGCTGCGAGTGTATGCCGGGACTGAGTTAAGATTCAAATGCACGGCGAAGGCTGACGTTCCGCCACCGCTGAAGGGGTTGTTGTCACCCGGGGTTGGGTCGGTGATCAGTATGTCCACCCGGTTGGTCCGGTTTCGATAGTCGCCAGCCGGCCGCCAATTCTTGCCGGCGTTGACGTTGTTGCCATTCTCGAAAACTTCGAGTGTTCCATTGGCCCTGAAAAGGAAGGCGACGCTAGGATTGGGATTGAAGACGGCAGGCGCACTGTTGGCCCCGAAAACGGGGGCCACCCAATTGGAGAGATCTACGCTGTCAAGGACAGGAACAAAATCTCCCGAAAACCGCAGACCGCCGACAGAAGTCGCTCCGTTCAGATTGGCCGTCAGGTTTTGAGTATCTCCGTAGATGTCCAAATACGCCGCCGGCACCTCCGCGTTAAGTCCCAAGCCCGCCTCCATTGTTTTCGCCCCAATGCGCAGATTCAACAAACGGGAAACGTCGGCCGGCGAGCGCAGATACACCCACGATTCGACAGTGAACGACTGGCTGTTGAACTGAAGTCCGCCAAGCGACGGCAGGCTGGCGTTGCCGCTCGTCAGATTGAGAAAGGAAGCTCGACCGGACACCGGCCCCGCTACCGTGATGTCTTGCTGCGCCGAGCCGGCATCTGGGTTGGCTGGCCGGATCTGCGTGTCGAGCAGCGAGAGCACGCGCTCGAAGGCGACGCGTTCCCCCGCGTTGAACCGCAGCAGCGCCCGGTGCGCCGGCTGACTCGCGGTGAGCCAAGTATAGAACTGGCTCTTCTCATCCAGGAAGCCGCGCTGTTGATCCAGCTCATCCTGATACTGGAGGAAGGGCACGTTGTCCGCTGGGAGCGGGACGGCGGTCTTGGCGGCCTCTGACTGCGTGGCGACGGCCTGGCGCAGGTAGTGGCTGTAGCGCGCAGAATCTTCGGGCCAGAGCTGCCGGTAGCGGGCGTAGATGAACGGCCAGCGCAGCGCCTGCTCGCCCGCCTCCAGCCAATGCATCAGCACATCGTTCGGGTTCTCCGTTTCCTTCACCGCGTAGTAGTCCACCCGGCCATTGCTGCCGAGCGGGTCTAGAAATGTGAAATTGCCACCGATGGCCGTGAGCACGGGGCTTGGCTCCAAGTTCAAATCCGGTCGCGCATCCGCGTAGGCGGTGAGCTTCTCGCCCAGCTCGGCGGTGAGATCCGTGGCTGTCGGCTGCTTGATCACGTCCACCACCTCGTAGCCGAGGTGACGCCGCGCCCCGCCGGCCGTGGGGTCGCCGAGCAATTCGAGGAAGACCCGGCCCTGAAGGTTGTAAGCCAGGATCAGGCCCTGCGCGTTGTCATACCAAGCCGTGCGCAACTCCTGCAGGACCGCGTTGGGGCCGCCGTCCGTGATGCTGGAGCTGCCCAGCTCCACGAACTCGGTGGTGGTGGCGCGGGGGAACGCCGAGTTGTAGTGGAAGTAAACCGCGCCGATGCGGGCGGTGGGCACCGCCACGGGTTTGCCGGTGGAACGGAAGGTTTTCTCGGTCCAATAAAGCTGTTTCGGCTTTTTGGCGGCCGCCCCGCCGACCACGTAATTCACGTTCGTGGTCGCGTAATCCAGACCGCCGATTGTTACCTTGTTGAGGCCAGCGATGGAACCGGCTGCGGGCTGAGCCGCGCGCCACGTGATCTCGATGGGACCGGGCTGCGTGGCGAAGACGCGCTGGGCATGAACGCTCCAGTAGTAAGGCGCACCCAAGTGGCCGGGGCTGGTGGTCGTGTGGGGTTCGGCAGCCCAGTATGCTTCTGGCTTGTCCAGCAGCCGCCCGCCCTCGTCCGTCGCCGGCGGGGCGATGACCGCTCCGAAGTTGAACGTCGTCGAGCGACCGAACGTGGACGCGCCGACGGTGGCGCTGCGCAAGACCAGCGTCACGGTGCCGTTGACTTCCACTCGGGGCAGATCCAACTGCACGCTGTTTTGAGAATAGTTCTGACCCGGCGTGAGCGTGGCATTGGCCCGGGGCCGCACCACGGCACCGTAGGTGATCTCGCCCCGAAACTGAATGGGTGTCGCGGCCAGACCGTTCAGCAGCACTTTGTTCGCCGGCACATCGCTGGCGCGCTGGGCACTGAAGTTCACGCCGCGACCGTAGTTCGTGGAGTAGAGGTTCGCGGTCAAATCCTGCAGCACTTGCGCGTGGCTGGGCGCGGCCAGCCAGAGCAGGGCGAGCCAGCAGATGGCGCGAGGCGGAAGACGGAGAGGCCGTTTCATAGGGTCAGGGAAAGCGAATCAACTGCGTGAAGAAATGAGTGTCCATCAGGCCGCAATGCACGACCGGCAAACCTTGGAAACCGCCGAATACCCCTCTCCCCAGCCCGCTCCCCTGCGCCGCGGAGGGCAGTGGGTGCCCGCAGGGCGGGTGAGGGGTGGCCGGTGGGAGATAGATTCCCGGAGAGGAGATTCCCGCCGGACGGCACACGAAGCACGTCCGGCGGGAACACGCCGCCGCAACGTGCGGGGCGTGAAAGCAGATTTGCGCGCAACCGCTGACCAAGCACAGGATGGAGTTGCGGAGGCATGAGGCGCGCGCGACGGGGAGTTAGCGGGCGGACACCGGGAGGACGGCGACCGGGCCGTTTCCCGACAACCCAGCGCGCGGGCTGGGGCTTTGCCGTTCGGCGACCTGCCGGACGAGCTTCTGCAAGTCCGCCACTTGGCGCTCCAAGCCTTCCAGCTCGGTCACGCGCTTTTGCAGGGCTGTCACTTGGCGCTCGCGGGATTCCAGCTCGCTCACGCGCTTCTGGAGCGCCTCGTTCTGCCGCGCCATCTCCTGCATGGCGCTGATGCCCGTGGTGAAAATACGGTCGTAGTCCACCGTCCGGAAATCACTCACCCGGCGGCCGTAAACAAACACCTTCGCCGGCTGGCTGGGGGTCGTTACCACGAACTCCGTCGCGGAAGGCACAGCCGTCACCTTGAATTCCTCCTGCTTGCCTTCGAACACCAAGCTCACGACCTCATCCTTCACCATGCCGTGGGGTTTCTGGAGTGAGATGGTGAGGGCTTTGGTGCCCGCGTCATACCGGAGGGCCTCTGCTCGGGCGTAGACATCTGGAACCACGCCGGGGCCGCGAGTGACCGCTTCCGGAATCACCTGCTCCACCTCTTGGGCGATGAAGC
The DNA here is from genome assembly GCA_943330855.2 of Klebsiella pneumoniae. Taxonomy (GTDB): domain Bacteria; phylum Verrucomicrobiota; class Verrucomicrobiia; order Limisphaerales; family SXTU01; genus SXTU01. The sequence goes on along the minus strand of CALQJI020000027.1, from coordinate 4,239 downwards.
CACGCTGGAGGCCTCGACCTGACCCGATCGTGTCCACATACGTGTAGTCCGTGACTTGAAGTTGACGGATCGATTCCAAGGCCGAAGGTCCACCGGTTCTACCCGTAATCTGCTTGATCCGCATATCCGATTTCACGTCGAATGCTCCGGCCAGTATCCGCTGTTCGGCATAGATGGAGTGCTTTAAATCGGTTCTTGTTTTGTTTTGTTGAACGTCGAGCGCTCCAGTCCCGTCCAGGTATGCTTCCAATTCAAAGGCATTCGAGACTGAGTTCTTCACGTGCAACGGGTATAGTGGTTCAATGGTGCCGATGCCCACATTGCCTACACTGGTAATAACCATGTGCTCTTTCCTTGTGAAGGTGCCCTCGTCACCCATAGTATTATTGCCGCGAAAGTGGAGTTTTCCGCTACCGCCCCAGTTGATCACAGCGTCCGTCGAGTTAAAAATAAGATGGTCCTTTATTCGTGCATACCCGGCCACATCCAGCGGCTTGGCTGGGGTGCTCGTCCCGATGCCCACCTTGCCTCCAGTCACGGTCATAGTTTCGGAGTCATGACTGTAAAGTCTGACCTTGGCACCCGTGCCACTAAGATATCCGATATACAGGTCCTTGTCCGGGGTGCCAGTCCGGTTCGCAATGATCCGGGCATTGAGCACTGAGTCGCTGGTAGCCAGGTCAATCCCTATGCCTCCGGCTCCGTTGTTCACAGTCAGCTTGCCAGCCACTGTTTGATCACCAGTTGTCCTTAGCACAGTGTTAGGGATGCGGGCGACATCCAAGAATCCTGTGGTAATCTTGCTGGCATCCAAACTGGGAATCTGGCTCGCAGCGAGTGTCCCGCTGACCTGTGCTGGCAGGAGAATAGCGGTGCTGTCCACCGTCATGGCCTTGCGCGCCAGCATGGCGAAGGGCGCGGGCAGGAACTGCAGGCGTGGAGAGAGCGCAGAGCCGTCCACCGTGATCTCCAGAAAGCGGTCCGAGGCCCCGGTGCCGGTGAAGATGGTGCTCAAGTCCGCCAAGAATGACTCGGAGCCCACGGCGCTGCCCTCGCCCAGCAGCACGCTGTAGTGACCCTTGTCCACCGTCACCACCTGCTGCGCGGCCCAGAGCCGGGTGCCGGCGGCGGGCGCATCAAAGATGCGGAAGATGATGGACTTGTTCACGGGGGCGGCGTTGCCCAGTGGCAGGCCGTTGGCATCCGTGAGGAAACCCTGGTGCGTGAGCTTCGTGGGCGGGTTGTTGTCCACCGCGCGCGCCGGGCGGAGCGGAGCCAGGGCCACGAGCGCGGCACCAAGCAGGGTGAGGAGGCGGAGTTGGGATGGCTTCATAAAACAGGAGCAGGCATTAACAGTGGCGGTGGAAAGGGAGACGGTTTTCATTGGGTGGTCAGGGTGGAGACAGGACTGATGCGCTGGAGACTGAAAGTGCCGGAGAGCCGGTATTCGCGGCTGGCCCCGGCCTTGCCGCCCAAGGTGATGGTCTCCTCGTAGGTGCCGCTGCGGCCCTGCGCGCTGGCCGTGAGCGAGCGGAAGTCCGCGCCGCCGCTGGTGAAGGTCAGCTTGAGCTGGCGGGTGATGGAGTAGGATTCCTCGCCCTGCGGCCGCACGCGCTCGAACTTCGGATCGAGGTTGTCGTGGTCCGGGTGGAAGGTGTGGAGGAAGGGGTTGCTGGCCTGGTCGTTGTAGTCCAGCGGCACGGTCACGGTCACCACGCTCCCAGGGTTGAAGTTCGCGGTGGCGGTCCAGAAAGTGTTGGTGAGGGAGAACGGCAGTTGCGGAGCGCTGATGCGGCGGGCGGAAGCGATCTGCGTGGCGTCCAGCCACTGCTCGCGATTGGCCACGACGGTGTTGGGGGTGTTGGCCCCTTTGCCGACAAAGACGCGTTGCAGCAGGCTTACCTTGGAGGCGGTGGCATTGTTGTGAAGGATTAGGCGCAGCGGAACTGGGCTGGGCACCTTGGCCATGGCGGTGTTGACCCCCGAGGAAATGTAGCGGCCGGCTTGATCCCGGATCAGGCCAGTAGCGGTATCCAGTTCGTAGTCCGCGAAGGTCCGTTGCAACGTGAAGATGTAGTAGAATAAACCCAGAGCAATAACCCGCGTGCCGTCGCCCGACATGGCGATGGCGAGCGAAGATACCACCGGTGACTGCGTCGTCCAAGTGACTCCACCATCGTTAGAGAGCGAGATATACTGCCCGCCGTCTTTTAGCTTCTCGCCCCTTAGCGAGACTGCCGCCAGGCGCTTGCCATCGATGGAAGTGGCCACGCCCTGCCAGCGTCTTGAATCTAACGAGGAGGTGGCTTGCCAGGTGATGCCGGAGTCGGAGGAAAGGAACACCCCTCCACTCCCCTCGTTATCGACGCAGGCGATGAGCCGGGAACCGTCCGCAGAGGAAGCCACGGCATACCATTCCCGCCTGCTCTCACGAGCCGTCCACGTGTTGCCCGAATCAGTGGAGGTGAAGAGTTGGCCCGGGTTGACACCGGCCACCAGCTTCGTGCCGTCCTTGGACATGGCGATGCTGCTCCAGTTACGGGGACTGTCCTTGGCGGTCCACGAGAAGCCGCCGTCCGACGAGACGTAAACTTGCCCACCCTGAACGACCGACGCCAGCTTGCGCCCATCGGCCGAGCACGCAATGCCAATCCAATTGCGCACCGAGTCACGCGCGACCCAGGTGGTGCCGGCATCGGCGGAGACGTAGAGGTTGCCGTTGTTCGCCGCCGCCGCCATGACCGATCCGTCAGCTGAGCAGGCAACGGCCAGGTAATTACGGTCGGCCGCAGTCTCGCGCTCGGTCCAAGTAACGCCATAATCCGAGGTAACAGAAAGTCGCCCGGGTCCCGAGCTCACCGCCGCGACCGCCCGGCTTCCATCCTGCGACGAGGCCACCGCCTTGTAAGCCCGGCCGCCGTAGGTTTGGGCCCGCTCCACCCAGTTGCTGCCGGGCACCTGTGCGCCCTCCGCCGGAAGGCCTGCCTGCGCCAACGCGGCGGTTAAGGTAGTGGTGCTGCTGACCTTGGGGTATTGCCTCAGATACTGGCCCACGCGATCCACCGTGGCCTGCCCCACCCAGAGGCCGGAGGCATCCGGCACGTTGGCCGAAACGGGGAGATCAACCTGCTGCAAGCCGTCGCTGTCCGTGATGCGCAAAATCCCCGCGTAGAACGCGCCGGGCGCGCCGGTCATCAACGACCGGTTCAATCCCAGCACCACTTCCTGCTCCGATCCGGCTTCCCCTTCCGGTGTCAGCGTGACGGTGTGCCCAGCCAGAACCGTGTGTGGATATGTCAGGTTGGCGCTGAGTGCGCCGCGCACGAGCAACTGCGGCTGCGCCGTGATGACCGGCTGCCCAGACGGCGCGCTTTCCGAGCCAACCAAGTTCAGCGTCACCGTGCGGCTAGTGGAAGTCCGATTCTTGAGGCGCAGGCTGTAGGTGCCCAAGCTGTCGCGGAAGTGGATGCCGGCGTCGTTCTGAAGGGAGACTTCCACCGGGCCGTAGTAGTGGTTGTAGTAGTTCGTGCTGCCCCGAACCCAGAAGGCTTCGCCGCGGTTCACCGATGTGGAACCGGCTGTGAAGGCCACCACTTCACTCGGGCTGGGTGCGGCAGCGGCGGCTTCTCCTCCCGAGTAACGGAAAACCTTCGCAGAATTTTGGAGCGTCTTCGCCAGGTCCAATCCGTTGGCCGGCTGCAGGAATGTGGTGAAAGTCGGAGCCGCGCCCGTCGGCGTGGGGAAACCGATGAAGTTGAGCCCGGTGGTGGTCCACCGATAGGCGGGTGGGACGGGTTTGCCTACGACGGTGAGGGTGAAGTTGGACGCCGTCCGGTTCCGCACCAAGTAGGCTCCGTTCCCCACCAACCGCAGGAGCGTGTCCGTGTCGCCGCGCGCGCTGGTCCACACTGCCCAGCGGCTGTCGGTGCCGGTCGGGCTGTTGGGGTCGGCGATGAACTGCGCCGTGGAGAGCTTGGGCCTCCAGAGCCAGACCTCCGTGACCGGGCCGGTTGCGCTGGGAATCAGCTCATCGAGCGTCAGGTGCGAGGCATCCACATGCAGGAACACGGCGTTCCAGCCCGGTTTCAGCGTGAACGACTGCGTCTGCCACTGCGCCTGCGCCACCACGGCGCCACCGAGCAGCAGCGCAATGACCGCCGCTGGGACAAGCGTGCGAAATGAGTTCAATTTCATGACGGAAAACAAAAACTTCACCGGCTAGGCGTCTCAAAACCCCTT
>CALQJI020000026.1 GCA_943330855.2 Klebsiella pneumoniae | reverse complement strand
CACGCCGGGATGGATCCCTACGAGTTGAAGAAAAGGATTGAGGCCAAGCTGAAGAAATTCTTCACTGCCTTGGGTAAACTAGATCGTGAGTCAACGAAGACCTGACGGTCCCCTGCCCCCGGTAACATTTAGCCGTGAGTCAATACGCCTACTCGCTGCCCAGCCGAACCACCGACCCGGCCGCCGTCAGCTCGCCGAGCACGTTCGCCGAGTCGCGGCGGAAGCACACGGTCACGTCGTCACGCAGCTCGGGCAGCGCGAGGAGGCGGCGGGCGTTCTTTGAAGCGGTCACGCCGGTGAGCAGGTCGCCCGCGCCGCGCTGGTAAGTCTCCCGGGCCAACTGCGCAGAGTCGGCTAGGTGGCCGTTGGCGAATTGCGCCCACACCGCGTCGCACAACGCGCCCGCGCCGAGCACATCTTCGTAAGCCGCTTCCTCGTGAGTGCCCGAGCAGACGATGAGCAAGCGCTCGGTGCGGTCGCGCGCCAGCCAGTCGGCGACTGCACTGAGGTTCAAGAAGCTTCCGACCAGCACGCGTCGCGCGCCGCGACACGCTTGGAGCGCCCGCGTGCCGTTGGTGGTCGTCATCGCGAGGCTGCGGCCCGCGACGCGCTCGCGGGTGAACTCGCGGGGTGAGTTACCGAGGTCGAAATCCACGCTGCCGGTCTGCGCGCGCAGGATGCGGAGACCGTTGCGTTCGCCCGCGAGCAGCAAGTCCGGCCGCGCCTGTCGCAACGCCACGGCCTCGGCGATTTCACAGACGGGGATGATTTCACGCGCGCCGTTGGCCAGCGCCGTGACCATCGAGGTGGTGGCGCGCAGCACGTCGAAGACGACGCAGACGGTCTGGGAGAGGTCGCGCTGGCGGAGGGCGGTGAATTCAGCGGGGGTGAAGGTGACTTCGAGCATGGGGTGTAGCCGCCGAGGTGAGGCGGCGGACGGTTGGGGTTAAAGTTCCGCCTCCGCACTTCGGCGGCTACGGCTATGGGTTCGGACGTAGTGAAACAGATACTGCTGGGCATACCCGGCGTTCGGCCCGAAGTGCGTGTTGGCGAAGTGCTCCAGCCGCTGCTCCGACGGACGGCGGCGCGGGAAATACAGCTCGGTCAAGGCGCGGCGGACCCACACGTCCACGGGGAAGGCGTCTTGTTTCCCGTAGGCGAAGAGGAGCACGCAGTCGGCGATTTTGCGGCCCACGCCGTGCAAGCGCAGGAGCGCGGCGCGGGCGTCGGTGGTGGGGAGGGCGTGGAGGTGGGACAAATCCAGCGCGCCGCTGGCGACGGCTTTCGCGGCAGCCAAGATGTAGGGCGCGCGGAAACCCATTTTGCAGGTGCGGAGTTCGGCCTCGGAGCAGGCGGCGAGGCGCGCGGCGGTGGGGAAGGCGAAGCGCTCGTGGGTGACGAGGTGAGGTGTCTCTGACTGGGAATCGGGGATGGGGTCGGGTGGCTGGCGGCTGGGGACAGGCGGGAGACTCCGCCCGTCGTCACCGACGGGGATGGGTTCGCCGAAGCGGGCGCAGAGGAGGGCGATGATTTGCTGGATTTGCACGATCTGCTTCGTGGAGGAGCAGATGAAGGAGACGAGACATTCCCACGGTTCCTGACGCAACAGGCGCAGACCGCGACACGCGGCGACGGCGGCGCGCATGGGCGGGTCGTCGGGGAAGGTGGCGAGGATGGCGGGGAGGTCGGCGTCGAGCTGGAGGAAGTGGCGGAGGAGGTCGGGGGCGGTGGCCGGGCCGCACGCGCCGAGGAGTTCGGCGGAAATGTCAGTGGGCGTTTGGCGGAGGCGGAAGTGGTGGCCGCTGATGATGCCTTCCCAGGCGTCGCCGACGGGCCGCCAACGGAAGGCTTGGCCGGAGGCGAGGGTAGCGGGGAGGTCGTAGTCGCGCGGGGCGGGGAAGGAGAAATCATTTGCCCGCGAATCAGGCGCAGGGGCGCGCATGGGGGAGGGAGCGCGAACGGCGGCGTCCGTAGCGTCCGTGCGAGAGGCTGTGAGTGCGGCGGACGGGGGCGTCGCCGCGCTAGGTTTCCTATTCGCGTGCATGCGCGGGCTTCGCGGGCAGCTCTCGCAGCTCCCGGCACAGGAGTAAGCGCACGGTGTGGCTGGGGCGTCCGCGATATTGCACTTCTCGCGTGCCCAAGTCCTCGATGCGCGTGAACTCGGCGGCGAGGCGGGCGGGCGGCGGCTCGGGTTGCGCGCCCTTTTTCAACTGCTGGACGTAGAGGGCGGTGGCTTCGAGACGCGTGCTGTAACCGGGCCAGAAGCCGTATTGGTTCTCAGGCTTCGCGGAGGATTGGTAGAAGACGAGGGGCGCGTGTGGGACGCCGGCCTTCGCCTCGGGGATGTAGAAGGAGAGCAGGCTGGTGAGGCCGTAGTGCGCGCCGATGAGGAAGACGGGCTTGCCCTCGGCGGCGATGACCTTCTGGCGTTCGGCCTCGACGGTTTCGGCCAAGGCTTTCCAGCCGCGCACGCGATTGAGTGGGTCGAGCTTCGGTGGCAGTGGGGTGCCGAAGAGTTTGCCGGTGAGGTTGGTGTCGTGGAGGAGGATGACGAGCGGCAAGCCGAGCGCGAGGCCGGCGATGAACCACGCGCGCACGGAGCGGATGCCGCGTCGCCAGCAGGCGTCGGCCTGGAGCGCGGCGAGGCAGAGGAGCGGGAGGACGGCGGGGACAATCCAGTTCGGCTGCACGCGGGCGCGGAGGGTGTAGAGGAAGTAGCCGAGGAGGAGCGGCAGGCTCATGCAGAGGAGGAAAAGGGGAATCCCTGTGGCGGCGCTCTGTGAGTGCCGTTCGATATCGCCTCGACGGTCACAGACCGCCGCTACAGGTGCGCCCCCGGCACGGAGGGCGGCGAGCGTCGCCAGCACGCCGCCGAAGATGAGCGCGAGGAAGGCGGGGTTCAACAAAGCGAGTTCAGCGGCGATGAAATCAATGAGGTAGTTGGGCGTGAACTTCCAGGCTTGGGCGAGGCCGGCGCGGTTGTGCAGGTGCTCAAGGGTGGCCCAGCCGTTCTGGGCGTTCCAAATGAGCTGCGGCAGCACGGCGAGCGCGGTGATACCGAGCGCGAGCCACGGGCCGGGGGTGCGGAGCTGGGCGCGGGCGGGTTTCCAGAGCACGAAGAAGAGGGCGAAGCAGAGGAGTTGAAAGGCGTTGGTGTTCTTCGAGAGGAAGCCGAGGGCGAGCCAAAGACCGGTCCAAAGCCACGGGCGGAGCGTGGCTTTCATGCCGCAGAAATGTTCAGAGGAAGAATCGTGTCCGGATACGCCAAGAGCAGCGGACGTTTCTGCGGCCTGAAGGCCGCGCTCCTCTCCTCGCACGGCCTGCCAGCCGCTCAACATCGCCAGCGTCCAGAAGAGCACGGAGAGGCAATCTACCGTCATCAATACTGCACCGACGGAGATCAACGGCGTGGCGGTGGCGGCGAGGACGACGAAGAGGCCGAGCTTGGCCGTCGCCTCGCGGGCGAAGAAGCGCAGCAGCAGCAGGGACATCAGCGCGGTGACGCACGGCGCGAGGAAGCGCACGCCGAACGCGGTGTCGCCCCACAGGTGCGTGCCCACCCACTGTGCTACGGCGATGCCCGGCGGCTTGCTGTAGTAGGCGAGCGCGGGATGCTTGGACCACTGCCATTGGTAGGCTTCGTCCTCGCTCAACTCGATGGTGGAACCGCTGATGTAGGCGAGGCGGGCGAGAAGGAAGACTGCGATGACAATGTAGCCGAGGCGGAGCCAGTGAGTGGAGATTGCCGATTGCGGATTGCCGATTGCCGATTGGGGAGCAAGTGGCTCGGTGGCGATTAGGGAAGGCAATTTCGCCCACCACAGGGGGAACCACTTCTGCCCGGCCCAGTGCCAAGTGCGATTCAATCCCCACACCATCACCGCCGCGTAGCCGGCACCAAGCGTCGCGCCGATGAGCACGTCGCTGACGTAGTGGACGCCGTTATAGACGCGGGAGAAAGCGACGGCAGCGGCGAGCGGCACCATGAAGCGCCAGCTCCGGCGGAAGAAGAGGAAGGCCACCATCGCGACGGCAGCCATGTTCGCGGCGTGCGCGGAGGGCATGCTGAAGCTCGCGGTGCGACCCGCGAGCGTGATGGACTCGGGCATCGGCACGAACGGCCGCGGGCGCGCGATGGCGTGTTTGATGGAGTTGATGATGAGCGGGTCGCCCAGCGCCACGACGAGCAGGACGAAGGCGACGCACAACGCGCCTTTGGTGCGCTGCTTCCAGATGAGCGTGGCTGCCGCGACGAGGACCATCGGGACGAAGAGCTTGTTTCCACTGAGGATGGGCATGAGCCAGTCGAAGAGCGGGTTGCTCAACGACTGGTTGAGGAAGCGGAACAGGGCCGCGTCGGCGGATTGGAGCCAAGTAAACAAGTGGCGGGCAGGGTGGCGAAGTGGCGCGGAAGCTCAAAGGGGAAAGTGCGCGCCCCGGGAGAGAAGCTCTAATCCGGGACCATGCAGTTGAGCCACGGATGGAACACGGAACAGCAGGTGGAAATCTAGCCGATGTGTTTCTGTGTTCGTCCCCACCCTTTGGCGACTGCGTTCACCTCCCTCGCAGGATGCGTTCGCCTCGTCCCCATCCGTGTTTTATCTGTGTTCCATCCGTGGCTAAAGAATGCTTCCGGCTAATCTTTTGATGTCGTTAGGTTCGCCGCCGAGGTGAGGCGGGCGGGCTACGGTGGCATTACGGTTCCGCCTCCTTACCTCGGCGGCTACGTCAACGGCTTTACTCTCGACACGTGTTGGTCGCGGTTTAGGTTGCGCCGAAATTCGTTTGATCGCTTATGACACGGCCCTTCTCCCAGCTTCCAACGCTCCTCGCAGTCGCACTCACAGCAGGCTGGTTCGCCGCGTGTGCCGCTGCTGCGGACTCTCCGGAGAAGCCAGCGCCGATCTGGACCGGTAGCGCCACCAACGCACAGGGCACGGTGCTCGCGAAGATTGTCGTGGAAGCGCACGAAACGCCGGACCTCGCGGACTGGGCCAAGCGCGCCGGGCTGCTCTGCGCGGACTGGTATCCGAAGGTCTTGGCACTCCTCGCGAGCGAGGGCTTCACGCCGCCGGACCAGGTCACACTCCGGTTACGCGCGGACATGAAGGGCGTGGCCGCCGCGAGCGGCAACGTCATTAACTTCGCCGCCGGCTACGTGCGCGGTCACACGAACGACTGGGGAATGGTCGTCCACGAACTCACTCACGTCGTGCAATCGTATCCGCCGGGCGGGCCGGGTTGGTTGGTCGAGGGCATCGCGGACTACATCCGGCTCTCGCACTTCGAGCCGGGCGCACCGAAGCCGCGCATCAACCCTGACAAGGCGAGTTACCGCGACGCTTACAAGACGACCGCCATTTTCCTCGCTTGGGTGGAGAAGCAGCACGATGCGAAGCTGGTGTCCAAACTCAACGCGGCGTTGCGCCAGCGGAAGTATTCGCACGAGCTGTTCAAGGACGCGACGGGCCGGACGCTGGACGAGCTGTGGTCAGACTTCACCGCCGACCTGCGCGTGAAGCAGCAGGGTGGGAAGTGAGAGAGTGAGAGCGGTTTTCCGGAGATTAGCCCCTGCGATTACGGTCGCTCGCCCCACACCTTCGGCGTCTGGAAGCCCGCCGCCTTCGGAGAACTCTTGGGCGGGACCGCTTGCTGGGCGAAGGCGTCGAGGCGGGCGCGAAGCTCCTTCACCTTCTCAGGGTGTTTATCGGCGAGGTTGTTCTTCTCGGAGATGTCTTCGGTGAGGTTGAACAATTCGATGTGCCCCCCGGCACCGGCAGCGGCCCTAGCCTGCTTACCCTTCTTCGGCGCGTCCACGGCGGCGGGAGCTGCGTCACTGTCGGCGAGATTGCCGCCCACCACCAACTTCCAGTCGCCCATGCGGATGGCCCCTCGTCCAGGCGCGGTGTTGAGCAGGATGGCGTCGTGTGGAGATTTCGCGCCGGCGGTGAGCACGGGCCAGATGTCGAGGCCGTCGGGGGCGTGCTTTTGCTCAGGCTTCGCGCCCGCGAGTTTCAGCAGCGTGGGAAACCAGTCCACCATGTGCAACGGCTCTTGGATGAGGATGCCGGGTTTGATTTTCCCCGGCCAAGTGGCGAAGGCGGAGACGCGCACGCCGCCTTCGTAGAGCGTGCCTTTCGCGGCGCGGAGCTTGCCGTTCGTCGCGCCCTGCGCGAGGGGGCCGCCGTTGTCGCTGGAGAAGATGAAGAGCGTGTTGCTCGTGAGGCCGCGCTGCTCGATGGCGGCGATGACGCGGCCAATCTGCTCGTCCACCGCGTGGACCATCGCGCAGTAGGTGCGGCGCTGCTTGTTCTCGATGTGCTCGTAGAGTTTGAGGTGCTCGGGCAATGCCTGAAGCGGCGTGTGCGGCGCGTTGAAGGGCACGTAGAGAAAGAGCGGCTTGGCGGCGTCGTGCTGCGTGATGAGACGGACGGATTCGTTGCCCAACAAGACGGTGGAATAGCCTTCGTCGCGGTTCACCTTGTCGTCGCGATGCCAGTCGAAGCCGCCGTCGCGCGTGTGGTCGAAGTAATCAATCATGCCGTTGTAGTGGCCGTATTGATGGTCGAAGCCGCGCCGCGTGGGGAGATACTCCGGCGCGAAGTGGCCGAGATGCCACTTGCCACAGATGGCGGTGGCGTAGCCGGTTTCCTTGAGCGCCTGCGCGAGCGTGCGTTCGTCCAGCGGCAGACCGTAGTTCGCCCAAGGCCGCACCACGCCGACCTGCAACCCATGCCGCATCGGATAGCGCCCCGTCATCAACGCAGCGCGCGTGGGCGAGCAGACCGGCTGGACATAAAGGCTTCGAGTTTCGCCCCGGCGGCGGCGAGGCGGTCAATGTTCGGCGTCTTGAGCTCGCCCCCGTGGTAGCTCACATCGGTGTAGCCGAGGTCATCAATGAGGAAGAAGACGATGTTGGGCCGTGGGGCCGTCGCGGCGGGGCAGGGGACCGTCCCGCACGCCATGAGGGCGAACAGACCGCAGGCGAGGCGAAAGCGGAGCGATTGCACGGCGGACGATGACATGGCCGGAGAGACGCGGACAACTATCCCGTGGATACGGGATGCCGAGCGTTGTCGCGCCACCCGGCTGCGGACGTGGGCGTCCGCGCTCCAATTAACCGGGGCTCCCCCGCTGCCTCCATTACTCCTTCTCCGCCGTCACGAGGCTGCGGTCGGCGGCGGTGGGTTGGTATTGCAGGTTGCGGAAGCCGACTTGGGCGAACAGCTCCGCCAACTCGCCCAGCGAATAACATTTACCCTCCGTCGAGTGCATCAGGATGGCGGAGTATTCAGCCACAGGCAGCGGGCCGGATTTGTCCGCCAGCAGGTGCATGTCGTGGATGACAAGCAGGCCGCCGGAGGGCAGGGCGGCGAAGGACTTTTCTAGCAACCGCTTCACCACGGGCGTGTCCCAGTCGTGCAGGACGTTTGAGAACAGGTGCATGTCGAAGCCCCTTGGCAGCGGGTCGTGGAACATATCACCCGCCAGCACGGAGACGCGCTCCGCGTAACCGCGTTCGGCGATGAGCTTGGCTGCGACTTGGTCCACCGGCGGCTTCTCGAAGACGGTCGCGTGCAACGTCGGATGGCCTGCCGCGATGGCGCAGGCGTAGATGCCGGAGCCGCCCGCGATGTCCAGCAGCCGCGTGCGTCCGCCGGGCGCGAGCACCTTCGCGACGGCGCGACCGAGGTAGATGCCGCGGCAGTCCATCGCCGCCGTGAAGCGTTGCGCGAAGTCCGGTTCCTCCATCGCTTTGGTCCACTCCTTTTCGGACTTTGAGCTGCCCCAGTTCGCGGGCTTGTCCGTGCGCAGGACCTTGAGCATGTCGAGCGCGACGGGCCGGTCTTTCAGCGAGGCGAAGTAAGGCCCGAGAAACCACGGCGAGCTTTGCACGAGGTGTTCGCGCGCGACCTCGGTGACGTGGAAGACGCCGTTCTGCGGCTGCACAAACCCGTTGGCCGTGAACAGCGTGAGCATCACATCCACGGGCCGCTCGGCGAGTTGCAGCTCGCGGCAAATCGTCGCCTTGTCCGCTGGGTGCGTGGCGAGCCAGGTGAAGAAGTCGAGGTGGACGACGGCGGCGTTGAGCAGGTCCACAGCGTAAATGCCATCGCGGTAGCGGTAGATGCGCAGTGGGTCGGCTTGCGGGTCATGGGTCAGGTCGAGCATGGGCGAATGCTGCGGGAGGCGCGGCGCGGCTCAAAGGGGAAAGTGCGATTTTTCGAGAACCTCGGCGATCTGTGGCCCAGTTGTCGGGGCGCTGAGTAGCACAGGCTTCGGGATTGGCAAACGGACGGGCCACTTCTAGCTTCCCGCCCATGTCTTTGAACCGCCGACGCTTTTTCACACACACAGGATTGCTCGCTGCCGCGTCCACTGCCGCACCCGCGCTCGTCCGCGCCGCCGCACCCGGCAACGCCCAACCTGGCCAGAAGCCCCGCCACATCATTCACCTCGTGGCCGACGGCATGGCGATGGCCACGCTCTCGATGGCCGATCACCTCTCGCGCGCCGTGCGCGGGCGCGGCCTCTCGTGGATGAACCTCTACAACCAGTCCGGCACGGTGGGGTCGTTCATGGACGTGCGCTCGCTGAACTCGCTCGTCACCGATTCCTCTGCCTCCTCCTGCGCGTGGGGCAGCGGGTCGCGCATCGTGAACGGCACGGTGAATGTCCTGCCTGACGGCACAGTGCTCACACCGATTTACACGCTCTTCGGCCAGCAGGGCTGGAAGCGCGCGCTCGTCACGACCACGGAGATCACGCACGCCACGCCGGCCGGTTTCGCGGCGAGCGGATTGAAACGCGAGGCGGCGGAGAGCATCGCCGTGCAATACCTGGAGCGCGGCATCGAGGTTTTGCTGGGCGGCGGGCAACGGTATTTCGATACCGCGCGACGCAAGGACAAGCGCGCCCTGTTGCCGGACTACGAGGCTGCTGGCTATCAGGTCTTCAAAACCGCGAAGGATTTCGCCGCTGCGAAGAACGACGGCAAGTGGCTCGGCCTCTTCGCCAGCAGTCATCTGCCGTTCACCGTGGATTGGAATCACGATGCGAAGCTCAAGGAGACCGTCCCGCATCTCGCAGAGCTGACGCGTCGCGCGCTCGCGAAGCTGGAGAACGAGCCCCATTTCATCATGCAGGTGGAGGGCGGGCGCGTGGACCACGGGGCGCATATGTGCGACGCGGTGGCCGCGCTCTACGACCAGATCGCCTTCGACGAGGCGCTGGACGTGTGCCTCGATTTCCAGAAACGCCACCCGGACACGCTGCTCGTCATCACCACGGACCATCCCACGGGCAACCCCGGGCTCTGCGGCGTTGGCAGCAACTACGGCTTCACCTCCGCGCTCTTCACCAACGTGCAGCGGGTGAAGCGCTCGTTCAGCGAAATTTTCAAGCGCCTCAACGTCCCCGGCCCGGACTCGGCACCGCTGGCGAAAGGCGAGGTCGCGCCATCGGTTGTTCAAGATGAAAAGTTCATCGCTGAGGTCATCCGCGAAGCGACCGGATACCAGCTCTCCGCCGAGAAGGCCGCCGCCTTCGCGCCGTTCCTCGTGCGCAAGGGCAAGGCGCAATTCACGGTGATGAACAGCAACGTCGCGCAGCTCGGTCAGCTCATGGGCAACCATCTGGGCATTGGCTGGACGGGCACGGCGCACTGCTCGGACTTCGTGCCGCTGGTCGCGACCGGCCCGGGCGCGGAACGCTTCCGTGGGTTCATCCAGAACACCGATGTGTTCCGCCACTACACGCAGCTCGCGGGGATTGATTTCCAAAACCCGTCCGTGCCCATCAAGGAAGACCTTAAGGTGCCGCTGGATTTGGATAAGGATTTGCAGAAGGAGAAAGAGAAGGAGGCGAAGGAAAAATCCGCCTCGCTGTGGTCGGAGCAACACTGGGTGGCGGCCTGAACAAGCGTGCTCCGTGATGGTGGTGAACGCGCCCGGACACCGCTCGAACTCAGAACACAAAACCAAAAACTCGGACCCCGCAGCCGATGCAAGCGTTCTTCCTTTTCGACTCAAGTTTCTGGGTCAGTAGCCCACTGGGCTGGCTCGCCACGCTCTTCACCGTGTGGATGCTCGTGGACGCGGCGCGGCGCGGCGAGTGGCTGTGGTTCGCTTTCATGATCGTGTTCCCCGTCATCAACCCAATCCTCTACTTCTTCATGGTCTATCGCGGCTCGACGCCGCACGCCTCCACCGGCTTCGAGCTGCCCGGCCAGCACAAGCGCGAGCGCATCGCGGAGCTTGAGAAGCAGATTCACCTGCTCGACAAGGCTCACCACCACCTCGAGCTGGCGGATATCCAGTTCCAGCGCGGCAAGTTCAAGCTGGCGGAGGAGTCTTACCTGCGCGCGCTCGAGCGCGAGCCGCAGGACCTCGACGCCCGCGCGCATTATGGCCAATGCCTGCTGCGGCTGAACCGCGCGGCCGAGGCCCGCCCGTATCTCGAGGCCGTGTGCTTCGAGAATCCCAAACACGACTACGGCCACACGCTCATGGCGCTGGCCGAGACGCGCACCGCGCTGGGCGATGCCGAGGGTGCGATCGCTATCTGGGAACAGATCGTGAGCCAGCACTCCTACGCGCGCGCGCGCATGCAACTGGCGGAGTTGCTCGCCGCAAAAGGGCAGGGCGCTCGCGCCCGTAGCCTCGCTGAGGAAGTCATCGCCGAGGACAGACACACGCCGCATTACCAGCGCCAGCAGGAGCAGCCGTGGGTGGCGCGGGCGAAGAAGCTGGTGAAGACACTCCCCGCGTAGGGCAGTGTGGAGGTGGCGATTGCCAGCGACTTGTGCGCTGGCGTAGGCTCCCGAGCATGAAGGCCTGCCTGACCGCTCTCTACCTCTGTGTCGCGTGCTTCCTGTTCCAAGCCGGAGCGGCAGAACCGACGGAGGCGCAGCGCAAGTTTTTCCTAGAAACCAAGGTCAAGGCAGAGAGAGGAGACGCCAGTGCGCGAACCCTCCTCGGGATATTCTATCAGAATGGAGATGGCGTGCCGAAGGACGATGCCGAAGCAGTGAAGTGGTATCGCAAGGCGGCAGACCAAGGAGAGGCCTTTGCCCAATCCTGCCTCGGCAACATGTATCGCAAAGGCGAAGGCGTGGTGAAGGACGAAGTCGAAGCGGTGAAGTGGTATCGCAAGGCGGCAGAGCAAGGATATGCCTCGGCCCCACTCAACCTCGGCTTCATGTATGCCAATGGCCAAGGCGTGGTGAAGGACGAAGCCGAGGCGGCGAAGTGGTATCGCAAGGCGGCAGACCAAGGAGATGCCGATGCCCAATTCAACCTCGGCAGCATGTATGTCAATGGCCAAGGCGTGGTGAAGGACGAAGTCGAAGCGGTGAAGTGGTATCGCAAGGCGGCAGACCAAGGACATGCCCCAGCCCAATTCAACCTCGGGGTCATGTATGGGAACGGGAGTGGTGTTGTGAAAGACGAGGTGGAGGCGGTGAAGTGGTATCGCAAGGCGGCAGACCAAGGAGTTGCCCAAGCCCAATACAACCTCGGCAACATGTATGCCAATGGTCGAGGCGTGGCGAAGGACGATGCCGAAGCGGTGAAGTGGTATCGCAAGGCGGCGGAGCAAGGTTATGCCAGTGCGCAACTCAACCTCGGCGTCATGTATGCGCTTGGGAATGGGGTCGTGAAGGACGAACTGGAGGCTTACAAGTGGTCTCTCCTCGCTGGGGCGCAAGGCAATGAAGGCGCGAAGAAAAATATCGCGATTGACGAGCGCAACTTGACCGCCTCGCAGCGGGCCGAGGGCCAGCGCCTCGCCCGCGAATGGAAGCCCGTCAAAGCCACCGCGGAATGGAAGCCCGCCACGGCTAAGGAGGTCGCGGAGTCCAAGCCCTCCGGCTCTGGCACGGGCTTCTTCATCACAGACGACGGCTACATCATCACCAACCAGCACGTCGCAGGCGAGGGCGCGACGGTGCGATTAGTCACGTCGGCTGGCACCATTGCCGCCAAGGTCGTGAAGGTGGACAAGGCGAACGACGTGGCCTTGCTCAAGGCGGAGGGGAAGTTCACGGCGTTGCCCGTCATCACCAGCCGGGGCGTGCGGCTCGGGGCCACCGCCGCCACCGTCGGTTTCCCGAACATCGGCTTGCAGGGCTTCGCGCCCAAGCTGGCCAGAGGGGAGATTGCCAGCCTCGCCGGGGCGCAGGATGACGCACGGCATTTCCAAATCAGCGCACCCATCCAACCCGGCAACTCCGGCGGCGCGCTGGTGGACGAGCGGGGCAACGTCATCGGCGTGGTGGTGGCGAAGTTGAGCCAGCGGGCCGCCCTCGCCACCAGCGGCGCGCTGGCCGAGAACGTGAACTACGCCGTAAAGAGCAGCTACCTCCTGAGCTTCCTGGAATCCGTCCCCGAAGTCGCCGCGAAGCTGAAGGAAGCCCACACGAAGGAGCGCAAGTTCGAGGACGTGGTGAAGTCCGTGGAGCAAGCCACCGTGCTGGTGCTGGTGTATTGAGCCTCGGGTGGCACCCGCGTCCCGCGGGTCGGATTCGGCGTCCCGCCGAATCCTCGGGCGCACGAACACAAACGCGCGAGAGATACATCCAGGACTCCGCACGCCTGAGTTTCCGGCGGGACGCCGGAAACTACCCGCGAGACGCGGGTGCCACCGGAGTTTCCGGGAATCCGTCGGGGCATACCTCTCCAAAACTCCGCCTCAACTGCGGGGTGTAACGCCGTTTTGACCCTCCGTTACGCCGTAACAGAGGTTCGTAACGGCGTAACGGAGCGTCGTTACGTGCGTAACGCACCCCCGTAACGCCGTAATGCAGCGTCGTTACGTCGTAACGGACCCGCGTAACGACGTAATGCACCCGCGTAACGTCGTAACGGACCCTCGTTACGCTGCAACGCGGGTCTAGAAGGGTGTTGTGGCGTGCCGAAATGGCGTTCCAAGAGGCTGGATTTGGCCCTCGATTTAGATCTTCCTTATGCGTCGCAACTACTTGCTGACAAGTAATTTACACATTCGTAAAAGAATGTCGAAACAGCTGAATGAGGGCCGAGGTCACCCGTCCTAAACAGTGTAACAATACATGGGGCACTCTGGATTCCTGTTTGAATCCGTTTGTCGAACCTAGGGGGGCGACCACCGGCCACCATGTTCAAAGAAGAAAGGAGAAAATATGTCAAACTACATTTTACAAAATGCAGTTATGATCAATATCGGGTGGTCTGGAACTTGTTCCGGCCACGCCTTTGGGGGGCTTCAGTATGCCAACCACCTAAGTGGGTTGCAAGACTACCAAGGGACCGAATTGAACATCACCATTCTGGAAAACCAACTGGTCGGCGCTCGGGCGCTACGAGACCTGAGTCGGCAACGGCTCAACTCGCTAAACCAGCGTGCGGTGCACGGTCTTTTGAGTGATTCAGATTATGGGGATGACGCACCTTTATACGGTCAATGGGGTTACACCCGTAGGTCAGATAGAGATAGCGGCTTAGTCCGTCCATCGGGTGAAAGCCCAACAGTATAAGTGAGCAGTCGCAGAAACGCCTCCCCCGTTGGCTTAGTTCAACGGGGGAGTTTTCGTGCACTCCGCCGTTAGCCGCCCGTTCAAAAACTCTAGCGGCGCTCTGCAAGCGCCGGACGTAATGCCAGATGTGGCCCAAACTCGGCGGTCACAGACCGCTGCTACAGGGCGTTGGGGCGTTTTAGGTAGGGGGCGCTACTCGTGCCGCAGCGCCTCGATGGGGTCGAGCGCGGCCGCCCGTGAGGCCGGATAAATCCCGAACACCACGCCCACCGCGCCGGAAATGCCGAAGGAGATCAGCACGGACATCGGGGTAACGATGGTCTTCATGTCGGTGAGCTGCGACACCAGCAGCGGCGTCAGCACGCCCACCACGACGCCGATCAATCCGCCACCCACCGAGAGCACCACCGTCTCGACGAGGAACTGAGTGATGATGTCCTTCTTCTTCGCACCCAAAGCGCGGCGGATGCCGATCTCGCGCGTCCGCTCGGTGACGGTCGCGAGCATGATGTTCATGATGCCGATGCCCCCGACGATGAGCGAGATGGCGGCGATGGAGCCAAGCACGATGTTGAAGATGCGCTTGGTGGCCTCGGCCTGGCGGAGCAGTTCCAGCGGCACGATGACCTCGTAGTCGGTCTTGGGGTGGAAGCGCTTGAAGAGCGTGCGAATCATCGGCACGGCCACCTCGACATCCTCGACGGAATTGAACTGCACGGTGACTTGGTGAAGCTGGACCTTCTCGGCCTCGTAGGAGCCGGCGCTGCGCTTGAAGATGGTCTCGCCGAAGCGGCTCTTGGTGGTGGCGAGCGGCACGTAAAGGTTGCTGTCGAGCGGTTGGCCTTCCATCTGGCCGGACTGCGGGCGCTTGTCCGCCGCGCCGCGTTCGCGCACAAGGCCGACGACGGTGAGGTAGTCGGAGCCGATCTTCACTTCCTGTTCGAGCGGGTCCTGGTAGGGAAACAAGCTCTCCGCGAGGCTCACGGTGAGCACGCAGACGTTGTTGTGATGGATCTCGTCGATCTCCGTGAGGAAGCGTCCGCGCATGAGGTCCACGCCGGTCATCTCCGCGTAAATCGGGTGCGTGCCGATGATTTGCGCCTGCTGGACGAGGGTGTTGAAGCGCACCTCGTCGCGGATGATGCGCATGGGCAGGACGCGTTTGATGCCCGGGATGGTGCTCTCCAGCCGGGTCACATCGCCGTAGGTGATGCCGTATTCGTTGACGAAGCTGCGGCCGGAGTTGGCCTTCGAATCCTGCGGTGGCTTGATGCTGCGGAGGATGATGTTGCTGGAACCAAGTTTCTTGATCGCTTCCTGCGCCTCGTAACTCGCGCCCTCACCGATGGCGAGCATGGCGATGACCGAGCACACACCGAAGATGATGCCCAGCATGGTCAGGCCCGAACGCATCTTGTGGAGCAGGAGGCTCTTGATGCCGAGCTGAACGATGCGGATGAGTGGACGAGCGCGCATGAGCGGGGCGCAGCGTAGTCGAGCGGAGCGCGGTGCGGCCAGAGAAAGGTGTGAGCGGAGGAGGTGTGGAAGTGAGAAAGTGAGAAAGTGGGAGGTGCGCTCACTCCGCTTGAAAAAACCGAGATGCGCCGCTACTTCGGCTGAGGGCCGGGGCAACGGCGACTCAACCTTGGCCGGCGTGGTAGTCGTCCACGCGGGCGGCCACGTCCCGGAACTTCATGTCCACCTCGTAGATTTGCTCGAACTGGGTTATGGCCTCCGCCAGTTTTCCCGCCTTCTCCAGCACACAGCCCAGCGTGTAGAGCAACTCCTTGCGTTCGTCGTCGAAGCCGGCTTTCTCCTTGAGCGCGGTCTGGAGCTTGCGCGCCGCCATGTCGTTCATGTTGCGGGCGGCGAGGCAGCGCGCGCTGTAGAGCATCGCCGGGAGCCGCTTGTGCGGGTGGTTCTCCGCCTGTTGGAATTCGGGCAGCGCCTCGGCGAGCTTGCCTTGGTTGTAATAGAGCACGCCCAGCTCGAAGCGGATCGCCTTGTCCGTCGGATACCGCTCCACGCGCGAGCGGCAGTCATCGAGCACGAAGGCGTCGCGCTGCGCGGTGAGCTCGGCCTTCTGCTGCTCGTGGTCCTCCAGCGCCGGGTCGAGCTGCTCGATGACCTGGTTGAAGCGCTTGACGATCACCTCGTTGCGCGCCAGTTCGAGCGTCGCGTCCAACGCGCCCGGGATTCCCTCGATCAAGTTGTAGTAATGGATGGCGTTGTAAAAATCCTTCTGCTGCGCGTAAAGCTCGGCCACGTTTTTGAGGAGCTTGAGGTTCCCCGGATCGGTGGCCAGCCGAGCGATGTATTGCTCAATGAGGTTTTCGGCCTGCGCGGAGTCCTTCGTGATGCGGGACTCCTGCTCCAACCGCGCGGCCTCGTCCTTGTTCTTGAGCGCTTGTCGGAAGCTGCCGGTGCCATCGGCGAGGTTTTGGTAGCCGCCCTCCTTCAACGTGCGGCTGGCGGAAATGTTCTTCGCCATCTCGTTCAGTTGCGGATCGTGCGGGTAGTGCTTCATCAACGCGGCGAAGACGGACTCCGCCTTATTGTTATCGCCGATGGCCGTGTAAGCCTCGGAGAGCCGGATGGAAACCTCCTTATCAGCGGGGGACTCCTGACGCATGGCCTCCAGCGAGAGGAGGGCGCTGCGCGGGAAGCCCGCGATCACGGCGGCCTTGGCGAAGATGTCGTGCGCGAGGCTGCTCTTGGGATCGTTGGCGATGACCTGCTCGGCCACGAACATGGCCTCCAGCGGCTGGCTCTCGGTGATGAGCCGGGCCTTGGCGAGCGCCGGACTACTGCCGGCGCTGCTCAGGAATTTCTTGAACATCCCGCCGCCCAACCCGGCCTTCTTCTGCCCCACCTTCCGCAACGTGTCGCGCCCGGCCAGGAACCCCGGCTCGGCCTTCAGCACGGCGAGCAGCAGCTCGATGGCATAGTCCAGATTGTTCCGTTCCAAGGCGGAAACGCCCTTCTCGAATTGCTCCCGCACCGCCCGGGGAATCTCATTTGCACTCTTCTCTGGCATTGCACGAGGCTAGTAACGCACCGAGGAAAAATCCATTTCAATTCTCCACCGGTCTTGTTGGAGGCAAAGCGAAGTGTCTCACTTCAAGCTCGGCTCGATGAGTCAGTCATAGACCAATCCGGCACCCCACGGGCGGAGCGCGGGCGTCCCGCCCGCAGCACGCGCACGAAGTCCGTGGAATGATGAGCTTCACACCTTTGCGCGAATGACCAGCTGAGGCCCGGAGTGCCGCGCTCCAAGGCGGAGCACAAATGCATCCCCATGCACATCCGTCGGGGGGGAGTCGCGCTACCGCTTTTCAACGCAAAGCCACAATGACGCAAAGGGAGTTGGCCCAATCTGGTTCTTCTTCGAGACTTTGTAACTTTGCGCCCTTGCGTTCAAGTCGGGCCAGCTACGCCAGTATCTCCCGCAGCACGCGCCCGTGCACATCCGTCAGGCGGAAGTCGCGGCCGCCGAAGCGGTAGGTGAGCTGCTCGTGGTCCATGCCCAGCAGGTGCAGCACGGTCGCGTAGAGGTCGTAAATCTCGCACTTGTCCTCCACGGCGTAGTAGCCCAACTCGTCCGTCGCGCCAAAGGCCGTGCCGCCGCGCACGCCGCCGCCCGCCAGCCACAGGCTGTAGCCGAAGGGGTTGTGGTCGCGCCCGTCGCTGCCCTGCGAGAAGGGCGTGCGGCCAAACTCGCCGCTGAAGACAATGAGCGTGTCGTCGAAGAGGCCGCGCGCCTTCAGGTCCGTGATGAGACCGGCGAGGCCGGTGTCCACCTGCGCCGCCATCGCGCCGTGGCCTTCCTTGATTTTGCCGTGCTGGTCCCACGGGTTCGCCGCGCCGCCCGCGCCGATGCCTTGGTTCAGACAGCTCAGTTCCACAAAGCGCACGCCGCGCTCGATGAGCCGCCGCGCGACGAGGCATTGCCGCCCGTAGGCCGCGCATTGCTTGTTCGGCGAGTCGAGGCCGTAGAGGCGCTTGGTGGCGTCGCTCTCGCCGGTGAGGTCGCACAGCTCCGGCACGGCGGACTGCATGCGGTAGGCGGTCTCGTAGTTGCGAATCGCGCCTTCGATCGCCGCCTCGCCGGTCGCTTGCGCGAAGGGCGTGTCGAGGGAGCGGATGAAGTCGAGGCGGCGGCGTTGCAGGTCGTCGCTCTCGCGGGGTTTGATGTTGGGCAACGCGGGCTGCTCGTCCACGCGGATGATGCTGGCCTGATGTTGCGCGGGCAGGTAGCCGTTGCTGTAGAGGCCCACGCCGCCGTGCGGCACCACCGCGCCGCCGCTCTGGAGCACGACGAAGCCGGGGAGATTCTCGTTCTCGACGCCGAGGCCGTAGCTCATCCACGCGCCCGCGCTGGGATGGCCCATGAAGGGAAAGCCGGTGTGGAACGCGTAGTTGCCCTGCGCGTGCTCGTTGACCTTCGTGGTCATGCTGCGGATGACCGCGAGGTCGTCGGCGAGCGAGGCGAGCTTGGGGAAAAGGTCCGTCATCATCACGCCGCTCTGGCCGCGTGGCTTGGCCTCCCACGGGCTGGCCATGAGGTTGCCGTTGTTGTTGAACATCGTGGGCTTCACCGGCACCGGCATGGGCTGGCCGTGGCGCTGGGCGAGCGCGGGCTTGGGGTCGAAGGAGTCCACATGGGAGACGCCGCCGCTCATGTAGGCGAAGATGACGCGCTTGGCGCGCGGGGCGAAGTGCGCTTGGCCGGCAGGCAGACCCGCGCCGAACGCGCGGCTGTTTATCAGGCCCGCCAACGCGAGCGAACCGAAGCCGAGCGAGGTGCGGCGGAGGACTTCACGGCGGGGGAGAGGGCTGTTTAACCACAGAGGCACAGAGGACACAGAGGTTTTCATGGGGTGAAGGCGAGTGGTTTCAGGTGAGAGAGCGGGAGCGCGTTGAGATTCGTGGCTGTTCGGCTTTCTTGCTTTTGCCCTTCTCTGTGTCCTCTGTGTCTCTGTGGTAAATCACAACGGCTGAACCACAGAGGCACAGAGGACACAGAGGGGTTCATAACACGAGGCGACGAATGCCGTCGCGAAGAAGTGGGACGTTGAAGTTGAGCAGCAAGCCGGTGCGGATGCCGGAGAGTTTCAGATACGTGAGCAACTGCGCATCGTGAATCGGTGCGAGCGCTTCAACGGCCTTCACCTCTATGATGAGCTTTCCAGGTAGAACGATGTCCAACCGATAGCCACAGTCCAGCCGCACCCCCTTGTAGTCCACCGGCAGCACCAACTGCCGCTGGAACGCGATGCTCCGCAAACTCAGTTCATGACACAGACACTCCTCATACGCCGACTCCAGCAACCCCGGCCCAAGCACGCGATGCACCTCAATCGCCGCACCAATCACCAAAGCCGTGATGGGGTCCCTCTCTGTGGTCTCTGTGTCTCTGTGGTTCATTTGCTGTTTCCTTTCGCCAGCGATTCTTCCGAGCGGCGCAACAAGTCTTCCACCCACGCCGTCCCGTTCGGGCGCACGCCGTGGCCGGTGAAGACCACGTCGGGCTTCCATGCGAGCAGCTTGTCGCGGATGGCTTTTACGACGAGGCGGGCCTTGTCGGCGTCGCCCCAGCAGCGGTGGAGGATGTCGCTCTCTCGCTCGAAGCCGAGGTCGCCGGTGAAGGCCACGCGCTGGCCGCCCAACTCGGTCATGTAAACGGTGAGGTCGAAGCTGTGCCCCGGCACGAAGAGCGCGCGGAACTTCTGCCCGGACACGGTGAACTCCGTTTCGTCGCCCACGCGCGTGAGTGGCAGCGGCACGTCCAGTGGACGCGGGGGGAAGATGCCGTAGTCCGTGAGCATCGGCATGAGCCACGTGAGGGTGAGCGCGGCGGATTTCGGGCCGACAATCTTCGCGCCGGCCGCGCGCCACAGATACGCGCCGCCGGAGTGGTCGCCGTGCGAATGCGTGTGCAAGACGTGCGTGACGCGCTCAATGCCCAAGGCCTTTACCCGAGCTTGCGACAGGGCGAAGGCGGACGTGCCGCCGGCGTCCACGAGCACCGCCTCGCGTCCGAGCTTGAGCAGCCAGATGTCGCCGACGTAGGCGTGCTCGCCGCCGGGGATGCGACCACCTTGATGCACGGGAATGCCGGTGACGACTTCGGCGGGCGGGGCCGTAATTGTCGGCAGTTCGGTGACGGGAATGGATTGCTTCCAACCCGGCTTCCCGTCGCGCTCCAGTAGCGCGAGTTGGCCGCTCGCGGTGCCCGCGATGGCGAAGGATCCATCGGCGCTCCACGCAAGGCGGGCTGGGGAGTTTAACTCCAGTTTCGCAGCAACCTTGCCGTCGCCGTTCAGCAGAGTTGTCTGGCCATCCCAGCCGGAGACGAGCACGCCACCATCGGTGGGGCAGGGGGCGCAGTCGGCGACGGCGTCGGGGAAGTTGAACGCGACAGCCGTGCGGGTGGCGACGGTCACGCGATACACGGTGCGCGCGTCTGCCTGCACCGGCAGCCACGGCTCGCCTGCCATTCCGCGCGCGAACCACGATGCGGGCCAGCACCACACCGGATCGGCGTCGCCACCGAAGCCGACTTCAAACAAGCCCGCTTCCGGCAGCCACTCGCGCAGCAGTTCCTTGCCGGTGCCATCGAACACGCGCAGGCGACCGCGCTGCGTCAGGACGAAGTTGAGTGTGTGGATTGGCGGATCCCACTTGCCGATGGCCGGGCCGGTGCGCGTCCAGACTTGCACGCCGTATTCCACCAGCGCCGTGCGCGAGCCGTCGGCGCTCAATCCCACCGCAG
Source organism: Klebsiella pneumoniae (assembly GCA_943330855.2). Taxonomy (GTDB): domain Bacteria; phylum Verrucomicrobiota; class Verrucomicrobiia; order Limisphaerales; family SXTU01; genus SXTU01. The sequence continues at coordinate 40,527 of CALQJI020000026.1, read as the reverse complement.
CGGTCACGGTGCCGGGCACGACCGCGTCGGCGGCGAGGCGGAAGCCGTCTTTTGCCAACTCGGAGAAGTCCGCCGCTGGATTAGGCAGCGCGGGCGCGGACAAGTCATCGGAGGCCGGTGCGGTCCAGAGCGGGCGGTTCGGATTCACGCTCCAGACGCTCAAGGCGTGGCGTGGCTTGCGCGCGTCGGTGACCGGTTGGTTCAGCGTGAGCCAGCCGAACGCGGCGCACTTGCCATCGCGGCTCGCGGCCATGCGCGTGGCGCGGCTCGTGGGCAACTGGTTCTTGTCCTCGTAGCGCAGGCGCTCGCGTCGGCCATCGGCGTGCAGGAGCAAGCCCGGCGGCTTGAAGGCCCAGTCCGGGCCGTGAACGAACAACTCGCCGAGGTGACTCGCAAACCATCCAGTGCGCCAGTCGCCCGCGCCGGGACGCAAGCGGGCCAACTCGCTGTCGCGGGTGTCGGCCTCGACGAACGTGTCCTTCAATGGCACGCGCAGCAGGGCTTCCGTGTTGCCGAGCCAGACCGTCGGTTCGGGCGACGTGACGCGTGGGTAGGCGAGGCCGACCGCGAGCGCGCCGCCGCCGTTGAGCGTGGCGACCTGCATCGGAGCCCACGGCGGGAGGTGGCGCTTGGCGAGCACGGAGCCGTCGGGAGCGAACTGCCAGACGTTCGCGTCGTGGCTGTGGGCCATCGTGCCGACGGTGATGAACTTGCCGTCAGTGCTGATGTCCACGGCGGAGATCGCCTGCGCCGCGAGCGTGCGGCCTTGGGCGGTGGCGGCGGGGACGCGGGATTGCGCGGCGGGTGGCGCGATTTGGATTTGGCGGACGGCGAGATCAGCGGAAGCCGACGGGGCGAACGTAGCCCACAGGACAAGGAGATTTAACCACAGAGGCACAGAGGACACAGAGAATGAGAAGGCAGTGCTGCCAGTGCCTTGGCTCCCCTCTGTGCGCTCTGTGCCTCTGTGGTTCATCTCAGCGCACATAGATGAACTCCTTCAGGTTGAAGAGCGATTGGGCGAAGTCCTGCCAGACGCGCTTGCTCGACGCGAGTTGGTCGGCGGGGACGTTGGCTTCGCGGGCTAGGTCGGCGAGGTGGGCGAGGGCTTTGGCGGAGTCGTCGGCGCTGGGCGGACGGGCGAAGGCGGCGGTGAACATCCGGCGGAGACGGGCGTTCACGTCCGGCTCGGCGGCGATGGCGGTGGCGGCCCACTGGCCGGCGAGGTCGATGACGAACGGGTCGTTGAGGAGGGCGAGGGATTGGGCGGGGACGTTGGTGGCGTCGCGGCGACCGAGCGTGGTGAAGGGTTTCGGGGCATCGAAGATTTCGAGGAAGGGGCTGAGGTTGTTGCGGCGAATGCCCATATAGATGCTGCGGCGAGCGCGGTCGCCAGTGCCCACGGGCGGGCCGAACTGCGTGGTGTCGAGTCGCCCGCTCACGGCGAGGAGCGCGTCGCGGATGGCCTCGGCTTCGAGGCGGCGGACGCGGAAGTGGGAGAGATAGTCATTGGCGGCGTCGTGGTCGCGGGCGGCGGCGGTGGGTTCGCTGGCGAGCTGGTAGGCGCGCGTGGTGACGACTTCGCGGATTAGTTTCTTGAAGGACCAGCCCTCGGCGATGAACTGCGCGGCGAGGTGGTCGAGCAACTCCGGGTGCGTGGGTTGGTCGCCGAGCCGACCGAAGTTATCCACCGTCGGGACGAGGCCGCGCCCGAAGAGGTGGTGCCAGACGCGGTTGACCATGACGCGAGCGGTGAGCGGGTTTTGCGGGGAGGCGATGGACTGGGCGAGGGCGAGGCGGGGCGGGAGGAGGGTCTGGGGTGGTGGACTCGGACGGTGCAAGACTTCCAAGTAGCCACGCGGGATGGGGTCGGCGGGTTTTGTGTGGTCGCCGCGAGTGAGGAGCGGGGAGTCGAAGGCGGTGCCTTCGATGACGCCGGGAGCGCGGCGGGGGGCGGGGATTTCACTTTCGAGGCGGCGATACTCGGTGAGGAGGGGGGCGACCTTCGGCAGCGACTTGAGAGAAGTAGGCAGCAGGCTGCGGCGGAGAAAGTAGTCGAGGAAGGCAGTTTGCTCGGCGGCCAACGAGTTGCGTCCCCAAGTGTCGAGCGCGGCGCGAAGTGTGCGTTCATAGTGCGCTGCGAGTTCGGCGGCAGACTTGGGTGAAGCGACAGCATCAAGCAGTGGTGCGGCGGCGAGCGGTTCTTCGCGTGGCGTGTCCTTGTCGTGGAAGAGGACGCGCTCGGCGCTGAACCACGAGCGGCCTGCTGCGTCGCTATTCTTGCCCAGTTTGCGCGTGAGGTCGTCCGCTGTGCCGAACTCGATGTAAGCCCAGTTGCCTTTGCGATACGCGGTGTCCATGCGCACCCAGCCGGGTTCGTCGCGGTTCAGCTCGGACTTGGGGAAGATGGGATTCGAGCCGAGCGGGTAGTTGTCCACGATGACGCGGACCATCGCGCCTTTGCCGCCAGCGGCGCGGACGCTGAGGCTATCGGTCGTGATGCGGAAGCGCGGGGAGGTGAGCAGGCCACCGTGCTTCTCGCTGAGGAGATGGGTGGAAACGGCGGCGGGGAGGAGGCCTTTGAGGATACGGTCGCCATCGGGTTCGAGGGTGAAGTCGCCGGGGAGGCCGCGCGGCCGCGCGTCCCTACCAAGGGCGTTGCCTTCGCGAAACCACTGGGCTGCATCGGTGGGTTTGGCCAAGTCCCAGGCGTTGGTGAACTGCGCGTTGTGGTCGCGGGCGGCGGTGAGAGCGTCGCGCCATGCCTTCGTCGTGTCAGCCCAACCAGTCGCAAAGGCGGGGCCGTCCAGAATGCTCAACTTCGCCCAGGCGTGCAGCGGGTTGGCGAGGTTGGTTTGCGCGTCTTTGAGCGCGGCGGCGAGGGCGTCTTCGGTGGCGGAGGGAGCTTTGGCAGCAAGCGCGGCGCGGGCGGTTTTCAACTCGGCGGTGTGGGTGGCGTGCTTCGCCTTTTGCTCGGGCGTCATGGCCTTGGCGATGTCCTCGGGGCTGACGCCGACGGGGCCGGCGCGGAAGGACGCGGCGATTTCCTCCGGTGTGAGCGCGCGGTCGTAGAGGCGGGCTTCATCAATCTCGCCGGCGAGGAAGGCGCGTCCGCCGCCGGTGTGACGACGGCCCAGCAGCACGCGGGCGTCGGTGGGGAAGACGGCGATCGGGGCGTCGGGGCGGTAGGGGGCGGCGTAGGGCACGCCGTTGCGGAAGAAGGCGACGGTGCCGTCGGCGCGATAGCTGCCGGCGAGGTGGATGAGTTCGCCGGGCTTCGCGGTCTCGGTCACGCCGTCGAGCGCGCGCGAGCGACGGAAATTGTCGCTGCCGTTGACCCACTTCCGCGCGTCGCGTTCGGCGAAGACGATGGCGTCGAAGACGCTGCCGCTGCTGGTCTCGACGGTGAGCACGCCGCCGCCGGACTGGTCGAGGTTGGCGAGGGCGACCCAGACTTCGAGGGTCTTCTCGCGCAACGCGCGGGCGAGCGGTGCGGTGCGGAGGTGGGCGGAATTGCCGTCGAGGATGAGGCGGCCGTTGCGGAGGGTTGCGCCGCCAAGGAGTTCGCCGTGGAGGGCGCCGAGTTGGTCGCGGGCGTCGGCGTCGAAGGACCAGCGGGAGATGGGTTGGGGCGTGCTGGCGGCGGCGGGCGGCGGCTGCAAGCCGCCGGCACGGGCATTCAGCGCCTTCGCGCGGGCTTCGCCTTCGATGGCGGCGAGTGACTTCTCTGCTTCAGCGACGCGCTGGTGCAGTGTGGCGAGTTGAGGGTTGGTGCGGGAGCCGCTCGTGAGTTGGGTGAGGAGTTGGGGGATGGCATCGCGCCAACTGTCGGCGAGGGCAGACGTGATTTGGCCTTTGAGCGCGAGGAGTTCGGAGCGGTTCTTGTTCAGGACTTCCGGCGCGTCGAGTTGCACCTGCGCGGGGCGGGCGGCGGCGAGGATGCCATAGAGGGCGTAGTAGTCGCGCTGGCTGATGGGGTCGAACTTGTGGTCGTGGCACCGGGCGCAGGAGATGGTCAGGCCCTGAAAGGCTTTTGCGAGCACGTCAATCTGGCTGTCCACCGCCTTCACCTGGTCGTCGAGTGTGTCCACGGGCTGGAAGCCGTGTTCGACGAGGCGGAAGTGCGCGAGGCCGAGGCGGGATTCGTTGAGCGAGTCGGCTTTGTTCCAGCGCGTCTGCGCGGGGGGAAGCAAGTCTCCGGCGATGTGTTCGCGGATGAATTGGTCGGCGGGGACATCGGCAGCGAACGCGCGGATGACGTAGTCGCGGTAACGCCAGGCTTGGGGGATTTCAGGGTCGCTCTCGGAGCCGTGCGTCTCGGCGTAACGGACGAGGTCGAGCCAGTGGCGGGACCAGCGTTCGGCGAAGGCGGGGGACGAAAGCAGACGGTCAGTGGCGTTGGCGATTGGCGATTGCCGATTGCCGATTTGGGAGTCGCGCACAAACGCTTCGATGTCCTCGGTGCGTGGGGGGAGGCCCGTCAGCGCGAAGGTGAGGCGGCGGAGGAAGCTGCGCGGGTCGGCGTCGGGGCCGGGGGCGAGGTTGTGCGACTCCATCTTCGCGAGGAGGAAGCGGTCAATGGCGTTCTTGCTCCAGGCGGCGTTCGTTGGGGTGGGGATGGCGGGCTTCGCGAGCGGTTGGAAGCTCCACCATTGACGGCGGAAGGCGAGGGTGTCGGTCCAGGTGGACTGGCTGGACGTGGCGGACGGAGTGGACGGGCCAACGCGCGGGTCGGGCGCGCCTTGGCGAATCCATTCGGCGAAGTTCGCGAGGATGCGGGCGTCGAGCTTTGCGCCGTTCTTGGGCATCTTGAGTGTCGGGTGCGTGTGGCGGAGAGCTTGGAGCAGCAGGCTGGAGTCGGGTTGGCCGGGGACGATGGCCGGGCCGGACGCGCCGCCTTTGAGCAGGCCGTCGCGGGTGTCGAGGACGAGGCCGGACTTTTTCTTCGCGGAGGAGTGGCACTCGTAACACTCGGCGGCGAGCACGGGGCGGATGTGCTTCTCGAAGAACTCGACTTGAGCAGGCGTGGGCGCGGCGGCGTTGGCTGACAGCGTGGAGAGCGCGGTGGCAAGTAAGGCTAGGCAAGTGAAAAGCAGTCCCGAGCCGAGGCCGTTGAGGATTCGCATCATACCAAGATTCATTCCGTCGCCGAGAGTTGCAGCCGCCAGCCGCGATGGCGCAACAAATCGAGTAGCACGGCCCCGAGTATGACGAGGCCGAGGACGACTTTCTGCGTGTAGCTTTCGACGTTCATCAGGTTCATGCCGTTTTGGATGACGGCGATGATGAGCGCGCCGATGAGCGTGCCGAACATCCGCCCGTTGCCGCCGTTCAAGCTCGCACCGCCAACGACCACCGCCGCGATGACGTAGAGTTCATACATCTGGCCAAAGGTGGGCGAACCACTTTTGAGCTGCGAGGCGAGGACGACGCCGCCGAGGCCCGCGAGCAGGCCGCTGACGACGTAGCTGAGGAACAACACGCGTCGCACCGGGACGCCGGAGAAACGCGCGGCCTGTCGGTTCCCGCCGACGGCGTAAATCCAGCGGCCCAGCAGGGTGCGCGACATGACGAGGTGCGCGGCAAGGTAGAGCAGCGCCATGAGCAGGACGGCGTTCGGCAGACCGAACCAGTCCGCGCCGCGCCCGAGCCAGACGAAGGAGTCGGGCACTTGATAGACCGATTGTCCATGGGTCAACAGATACGCCGCACCGCTGGCGACGAGCATCATGGCGAGCGTGACAATGAAGGGCGGGAGGTGAAAGACCGTGACCATCGCGCCGTTCGCCGCGCCGGCTGCGCCCGCGATGAGAATTGCGGCTGCGCACGCGAGCACCATGCCGAGCGCGCTGGCTTGTTGCGCGCCCGCGAAGTCGCGGATGAAGAGCGCCGCCAGCACCGCCGCAAGCGCGATGAGGCTGCCGACGGAGAGGTCAATGCCGCCGCCAATGATGACCAGCGTCATGCCGATGGCGACGATGGCGATGACGGCGATTTGGTTGGCGATGTTGAGGAGGTTTTCGCGCTTCAGGAAGTTCGGCCAGCGGTAGGTTTGCGGCTGAAAGATGCGCGGAGTGCCGAGCGCGGGGAAGTCGGTGGGGAGGTCGCTGAACACCAGCCAGCCAGCGCTCGCTTGCGTGCAGGCGATGGCGTCGAGCTTGCCGGCGGACGCGGCGATTTGGAGTGCGGCGCGGGCGTCCTTGGGTTCTCCCTTCACGGTGGCGATGACGGTCGCACCGGCACTCGTGAGCGCGCTATGGAGTGCGGTTGCGAACGCGTCCGCGTCCGATTGGTTCGGCACGACGATGAGGACGCGCGGGGAGTTGCCGATCTGAGTTGTGATGCTTCTGGCGAGTTGGCGTGCGGCGTCTGCGCCGGTGGGGTGCTGCTCGGTGTAAGTCGCGAAGCTGAAGAACGCGCAGAGCAGCACCATCACGAAGACCATGCCGTAGGCGGCGAGGAAGCGGGAGAACGAATGAGGCGACGGCGTCATTCTACAGCTTGCCCGCCTTCAGAAACTCATGGCGCACGGGCGCGGTCACGCGCTGTCCGGTCGTGGAGACGAACGTCACTTGGCCGGGCGCGAACTCGATTGTCTTCACTTCCACGAAACCCGCAGGCACGCGCACGACGCCTTGGATGTAGTTCACCGCGGTCGGGCGCGTGGCGCTCAACTCGATGGCGGTGGGGATGCCTTCCTTCGTGAGCAGATTCGGACTCACCGACGCCGCGAGGCCGTCGGCCCAGTGGCCGGTGATGTCTTCGATGCCGACGCAGTTGTTGCGTCCAAACCACGGCAGGCCGTGACGCCCGTGGTTCTCGAGCCAGAAGAGCGTGCCGTTCAAAACCGCCGGATCTTTGAGCGCGAACCACACCCAACCTTCATCGCCGCGCGTGGCGGTGACCCACGCGGGACCGGTCGGCTCGTTGAAGAGCATGAACAAATCCGCGTGACCTTTGCGCGCGGGGAGCGAGGCGAGGTCGGCGTCGGGCGCGCCCTTCCACGCGACCGGCACTTTGTGGAGATCAGTGAAACGCGCACCGATTTGCAGCGCCTGATATTCGGCCTGCTTCGGGTCGCTGAAGAGGCCGGGCGCGACCATGCCGAACTTGAACGGACTCGTGGCGATGCGGAACGCGCCGTCCTTCTCGGGCATCGCGAGCGTGGCGTGATGGCCGAGCGGCGTCTTGCCAGCGAAACCTTCGATGAGATGACGGGAGTAAATGACGTTCTGCCCGTCCACGAGCGAAAGTTCTTTCGTCACTTTGCCCGCGCGGACTTTCGTTTCCAACGCGACGGTGAGCGTGGTCACGTCACCGGTCTTTTTCGTGGCGACGTGTTTCCACGGAGAACCGGCGGTCTCGCCGTGCGGCGGGTGCTTCTCGCCGTTGACCGCGTCGCCGTTGCCGCCGAAAGGCAGGCAGAAGAAATCGCCGCGCAACGGGACGAGCACGGGCACGGGATAGGCGTGCTTCTCCCCCTGCCACGGGCTGATGTGGTAGGGCTGCACGGGCTGTTTGGAATCGCGGAAGAACGTGACGGGCGCCATGTGCCCGCCGAGTTGCGTGAGCGCCAGCTCGACTTGCGGCGTGGCGAGAATCCAGCACGGCTGCGAATGCGCAGCGCGCGTCTTCTCACCGGGACCGGCGTGAACGGAGAAGACGAGGGCCAGCCCGACAACGAGAAGTGACGCAGTGTGTTTCATAAATAGTTCGTGTGTTTACTCAAAGTTCCATCACGGATTCCAACGCACGGCGCATCGCGGCGGGGTCGGGATTCACGCCGGTCCAATACTGCACGCCGATCACGCCTTGGTTCACGAGCATGCCGAGGCCGTCGAGCGTGCGGCAGCCGCGAGCGGCGGCGTCGCGGAGCAGACGCGTCTGCGGCGGACTGAAGACCACGTCGGCGACGACCATGTTCGGCTTGAGTGAATCCAAGTTCAACGCGAGCCGCGCATCGGCGTCGTAGAGACCGATGGAGGTGGCGTTGATGACGATGTCCGTGCCAGCAGGGAGAGTGTAGTCGCCGTGCCACGAAACAAATTCCGCATCGAGCTTGGCGTTGGTGCGAAGTGTCTCCACGAGTTCGCGACCGCACGGCTCACTGCGGTTGACGACGGTGATGTGCTTCGCGCCGACGAGGCCGATTTCCACTGCCACGGCTCGGGCTGCGCCACCGGCTCCGAACATCACGATGTTCTTTCCGCGCGGGTCGCAGATTTCTTGCAGCGATTTAAGAAATCCTTTGCCGTCCGTGTTCTCGCCGATGAGTTGCTCGCCGCGCCGCACGACGCAATTGACCGCGCCGATGAGCGCGGCGGATTCGCCGAGGCCGTCGAGGAGCGGGATTACGGCGACCTTGTGCGGCATGGAGAGGTTGAAGCCGCGAAAGCCCATCGCGCGCGCGCCGCGCACGGCGTCGGCGAGGCCGGCGGGCGGCACTTCCATGTTCACGTAGCGCCAGTGCAGGCCGTGGTGGCGGAAGGCTGTCTCGACCATCGCGACGGTCGGGTTGCCCGCGGCACCGACAGACATGGAGCCGACGAGGGAGGGAAGGAAGGAAGACATGGAGTAATGGAATAGTGGAGTTTTGGAGTGATGGGCGGAGCCGGAGGCAGTCCTCCATTTCTCCACCACTCCAATACTCCGTTCATTTCAGTTCGGCATCCTTCATCGCATCCGCTTTCCGATACAGGCTGGTCGGGATGAGCAACTCCTTCGGCACGTCTTCGCCTTTGGAGTGCTTCACAATGGCGCGGACGATTTCGACGCCCATCTTGTCGGGGAACTGAATCGGGTCGGCGTAAATCTTGCCGTCCTTGATGGCCTGCTTGCCCTCGGGCTGGCCGTCGAAGCCTATGATGACGACCTGCGCCGCTTTGTTCGCTTTCTCCAACGCAGCACGCGCGCCGAGTGCGGAGGGGTCGTTGATGGCGAAGACGCCACGCAAGTCGCCGTGGGCTTGGAGGGCGTCCTCAGCGGCTTTGTAACCGACATCCTTCGCGCCACCGCCGTCGAGTTCCATCACCATGTTGATTTTCGCGGCAGCTTTCGCGTTGTGCGCATCAATGATCTCGCGAAAACCTTTCACGCGAAGACGGCAGGACTCGGCCTGTTTGAAATGCAGAATGACGACCTTGCCGCCCGCCGCGCCGAGCGCCTCGATCATCGCGAGGCCCGCTTCCTTGCCGCCGCCGTAGTTGTCCGTTGCGACTTGCGTGAGCAGCTTCACGCCCGGCTCGTTGCACGGAATGTCCACGGTGAGCACGGGGATGCCGGCGGTGTTGGCCTCCTGAATCACCGGCACGATGGAGCGCGACTCGCACGGGCTGAGGACGATGGCGACGCACTTCTTCACGATGAAGTCCTTCACGTGGTTCGCCTGGCGCGCGACGTCGGTGTCGGCACTGAGGACGATGGTGTCGTAGCCATGCTTCGCGGCCTCGGCGGTGATGCTGTCGCCGATGACCTTGAAGAACGGGTTCTGCAACGTGAGCAACGAGACGCCGATGGTGCCTTTCTTGGCGGGGGCGGGAGCGGCTGTCGTGCTGGTGGTGGCTGGCTTGGCTGGCTCTGCGGGTTTGTTGCAACCGACGGCGAGGGCCAGCAGGGCGAAGGGAAGGGCGAGGAGTTTCAGTTTCATGATGGACACAGACCATGGCCGCACGCGGCGGGGCAAGGCGTCAAGGTTCATCTGCAATGGAATCTCTGAACGCCCCGGCGTGTCCATCCCGAAGTGCCGGGGCGAACATCTCCTCAGACAGAGTCGGCGTGACGTGGATGGGAGGCAGCGGGACGGTGACGGTGGAGTAGGGCATGGCTTGCCATGCCCAATGACCCACCCCCATCCCCTCCCAGCGGGAGCGGAGAAAAGTGAAAACCGGCGGCTTCTGTTTGGAGGCCGTCGGTTTCTTTGTGACGGGGACACTCCTGTCCCGGTGATTTGCTGGTGTTAAAACCCGACGCTCGTTGGCGCGTTGTGCGTGGCGATGCTGTTGTCGCCGAGTTGCCTTTTTCACAGCGTTGCCGCCGACGTTTTCAAATAGTTAGGCCAGAATGCCCTTTATGACATGGCCATGCACATCGGTTAACCGCCGGTCGATGCCGTTGTGATAAAAAGTCAGCTTCTCGTGGTCAATGCCCAGCAGATGCAGAATCGTGGCGTGAAAGTCGGGAATTGTGACTTTGTTTTCGCCGACGAAATAGCCGACATCGTCGGACTGGCCATAGTGGAAACCCTTCTTCACGCCCGCGCCTGCTAAAAAGCAGGTAAACGCCGTGGGATGGTGGTCGCGCCCCGGCCGGTTGATGCCCTGCGTGGACGGGCTGCGGCCAAATTCGGTGCTCCACACGAACAGCGTGTCTTCGAGCATGCCGCGCTGCTTCAGGTCTTTCATCAGCGCCGCCACGGGTTTGTCCATGGTGGCGGCTTGGTTGTCGTGGTTTTCTTTGAGGTTTTCGTGGCCGTCCCAGTTGATGCGCGGGCTGCCAAACGCGCCGCCGTTAAGAATCTGCACGAAGCGCACGCCGCGCTCCAACAGCCGCCGCGCCATCAGGCAGTTGGCTGCGAAGCCTTTGTTGGCAGCCTCGCCTAGGCCGTAGAGTTTTTTGATTGCTTCGGGTTCGGCGTCCAAATTCGTCGCTTCGGGAATGCTGGTTTGCATGCGCGCCGCCAGTTCATACGAACGCAATCGCGCCGCGAAAGCGCCGTCGCCGGGGTGCGCCTCGGCAAAATCGCGGTTCATCGCGGCCAGCAACTGCATATCGGCTTCGCGCTGCCCCGGCGCGATGCCGGGCGGCGTGTTCAAATCAGGTATGGGTTCTTTCGACTGCGTGCGAAACGGCACGCCTTGGTGGTTGGCGGGCAAGAATCCCGCCGTCCAGTTGATGGAGCCGCCCGCCAACAGCCCGCGCGGGTCGGGCAGCACCACAAAGGCGGGCAGATTTTCGTTTGCGGTGCCGAGGCCATAGCTGAGCCACGCGCCCATGCTGGGAAAGCCGTTGAGCGTGAAGCCGCTGTTCATCTGAAACGTGGCGGGCGTGTGGTTGTTGCTCTTGGCGAACATCGAATGCACAAAGCAAACGTCGTCAACGCACCCGGCCAAATTCGGCAGCAGGCTGCTGACCCACGAGGCGCTTTGCCCGTGCTGCTGGAACTCGTAAACGCTTTGCATCACCTTGCCGGGCTGCCCGAAAAAGCCCAAATTCTCACCTTTGCCTTCGAGCGTTTTGCCATGCAGCTTCGCCAGTTGGGGCTTGTAATCGAACGTGTCGAGATGGCTCACGCCACCGCAGCAGAAAATCTGCACCACGCGCTTGGCCTTGGGCGCGAAGTGCGGCTGCTTAGCCGACGAAACGGCGGGCGCGGCTTTGGCATTATCGCGCGCCAGTAGCCAGGCCAGCGACACGCCGCCCAGACCACCAGCGGTGTTGGAAAGAAAGTGACGGCGCGAAAGCAGCGGTGCGTGGTTATCGGACATAAACAAACTCCGTGGAATTGAGCAGCGCCCAGCAGACGCTGGCCAAACCGCGTGCTTGCGCGGCAGCAGCAGCGCGCTTGGCTTCGGCGGGCATGGCGTCGCGGCCCAACGCGTGGCGATAGGCGATTTGAACGGCACCCGGCAGGTCGTTGTTGGCGTCTTTCATCGCGCGCTCGGCCAAGAACTTTGCTTGGCGCAGCGCAAACGAGTTGTTCATGAGTTCCAGAGCTTGCAATGGCGTGGTGGTGACTCCACGGCGCGGCGTTTTCACCGACGGGTCGGGGCAATCGAAGGCATCCAGCAAAGGGTCTTTGCCGGAGTTCACGTTCGCACGATAGACGGTGCGGCGGTTGAATTCCGGCTCGGTGCTGTCTTTGGGGTGGTAAAATGCGGCGTTGAAATCCGTGATGGTGAATGGGCGGAAACTTGGTCCGCCCATCGCGGGATTGAGCTGCCCGCTGACGGCGAGCATCGCGTCGCGAACGGCTTCGGCTTCGAGGCGGCGCGGCGTAAAGCGCCAGAGCAGCGCGTTGTCGGCATCCAACGCGGCGGCCTTGGCCTCGAATGCCGAGCTTTGCTGATAGGCCGCCGAGCTGACGATAAGCCGATGCAGATTCTTGACGCTCCAGCCGCCCGCGATGAACTTCGCGGCCAGATAGTCGAGCAGTTCGGGATGCGAAGGCCGCGCGCCGCTGCCTCCAAAATCATTGGGCGTGGCCACCAGTCCCTGCCCAAAGTGATAGTGCCAGACGCGGTTGGCCATCACGCGCGCGGGAAGCGGATTGCGCGCATCGCCCACCCAGTCGGCGAACTTCAAGCGGCGCTGTGCCTCGGGCGCGTCTGCGGCGAGGCCGAAGTCGGGGCTTAAATCCGCCACCGCGGCGAGCGCACCGGGAGTGACGATTTCATCCGGCGCTTTCACATCGCCACGCTTCAGCCGATGTGTCGGAGCCGGCTGCACGCGCGTGCCGACGTAGCTTACTTGGCGGTCCGGCTTCTTTGCGTCGAGCTGTGTCCGTCTCGCGGCAATCTTTGCGAGCGCGGCGTCGCGTTCGGCGCGTTGTGCGTCGTTGAGATTTGCGAGTGTATCGGCGAGCGGGATGGAGCGGCCTTGCGAGCGGAAGGACGCGTCGATTTCCTCGGCGCTCAACGCGCGGTCGTAGAGCGAGGCACGTTCGACTCCGCCGCCGAGAAAGCCGTTGCCCGCGCCGTGGTGCCGCAGGCCGAGCAGCACGCGCGACTCGCCTGCCCTGTAGGTGCGGAGCGGCTGCGCGGGCGTATAGGGTTTTCCATACGGCTGTCCGTCGCGGAACAACGCAATGCTGTTGTCCGCGCGATAGACGATGGCGACGTGGACAAGCGTGCCCGGTGCGGCGGTTTCCTCAGGAGCTTCGAGGTCGCGCGTGCGCTGGAAACCTCCGCTACCGGGGACCCATTTTCTCGGCTGACGCTCGCCAAACACGATGGCGTCGAAATCGCGACTCGGCTGCGACTCGATGGAAATTGCAGCGCCGCCGCCTTGCTTCAAATCGTCGAGCGCCACCCATGCTTCGAGTGTCTTTTCGCGGATGTCGCGGGTGAGCGGTGCGCTTTGAAAATACGAGCCGCTTTCCTTTTTCAGCAAAAGCCGGCCGCCCTCGACTTTCGCTCCGCCTTTGAGCTCGCCAGCGGGCAGCGCGCCTTCGAATGCCCACCGCGCAAACGGTGCTGGACCGACGGGGCGCGGGTCGGCTGCCAGCTTGGCCGCTGCGAGTTTCCGTCCTTCCGCATCGAGCCGCGAGACGACGTCCTGCGCCGCCGCGATTTCCTTTTCCAGCACGGCGCGTTGGTCATTGAGCGCCTTGGTTTCCGCGGCGCTGGCGATGCTGCGTTCGCCGTGTTTCACGCCTTCAAAAACCGCTTTGAAGCGATAGTATTCTTCGTGCGGAATCGGGTCGAACTTGTGCGCGTGACAGCGCGCGCAGTTGATCGTGAGCCCGAGGAAAGACTGCCCAACGACGCCGATAAGGTCTTCGAGTTCATCCTCTCGAGTGATCATCTTTTGCGTCGCATTTGCCTGTGCATTTCCGGCCTGATCCCACGGCCCGCAGACGAGCAAGCTCGGGGCGATCATTCCATCGCTCGTTACGGGCTCCATCACGTCGCCCGCGATTTGCTCGCGCATGAAACGGTCATACGGCTTGTCGTCGTTGAAGCTCTTGATGACGTAATCGCGATAGTGCCAGGCGTTGTTGCGCAGGCGGTCGTATTCAAAGCCCTGACTCTCGGTGTAGCGCGCCACGTCCAGCCAGTGCCGTCCCCAGCGTTCGCCGTAGTGCGGCGAGGCCAGAAGCCTGTCCACCAGTTCTTCGTAGGCGCGCGGCGCTTTGCTGTTCACGAAGTCGGCGACTTCGGCAGGCGAGGGCGGCAGGCCGGTTAAATCGAAGCTCAGGCGGCGAATTAAAGTGGCCCGGTCGGCGCGCGGTGCAGGGCGAAGTCCGGCTTTTTCGAGGCGCGCCAAAACGAAGGCATCAATCGCGTTGGTGCCGCCTTTGTTCACCGTTGTGGGCACCTGCGGTTCGCGAATTGGCTGCAACGACCAGTGTTTTTCAGCGGGTTTCGCTGCGTCGGGCCACACAGCGCCGTCGTCAACCCAGCGGCGCAGCAGGCCAATTTGCGCGGCGCTGAGCCTTTCGCCGGTTGGCGGCATGATGTTATCGGCTTCGAGTCCGGCCACCAGATGCATCAGTTTGCTGTCGCTGCTTTTGCCGGGCACGATGACTTTCCCGGATTCGCCGCCGCGCAAAGCGAAGGCTTTGAAATCGAGGCGCAAATCGCCTTTGCTTTTGGCCGGGCCGTGACAGCTCAGGCACTTGGCGGCAAAAAGCGGCGCAATGTCACGGGTGAATTCAACGGGCGCGGGAGCAGGCGGCGGCAATTTTACCACGTCTGCCGCGGTCAGACTTGTGCAGCAAACCAACAAGGTGGCTAGGTGGCTGAGACGTTTCAACACGGATAGGAATTTGCTTTCTAGTCGCTTGATGGAATTCATGCGTATGGAAATGAGGAGCGCTGGCTTATGCTCCGACAAGTCACGGACGTTTCTGCGGCTTCCCCATGTCGAGTGTGGCTTCCGCGAACGCCTTGCCCATGAGCGCGAAAGTCTTCGCGCAACCGAGATAGTGATAGCCGGCGTTCGAGGCGCCGCGTTTCCACAAGGCAACCTCGGCGGGACTGATGAGTTCGGCCTCGTATTTTTTCAAATGCTCGCGCTGCTCCGCTTCGGTCATCGTGCCCTCCTTGTTCGCGTGGTCCTTGTGTTTGCTGCGGAGGAAATGGCCCATCTGGTTGACCTTCCCGCGCTTGTCATCAATCGCGCCCAGTTCCTCCGACCAAAACGGCGCAGTCTGCACGGTGGTGACATTGCTCTTGAACTCGGGCATTTCCGCGGGAGCTGCCATCGCCTGCCGGAAGGCCACCATCGACGGCGATTGATCCTTGAGCCCGCCCACGCCCATCACACCGATCACAAACGGCAGCTTCGGCGCGGACAAATCCTTGCGCACATCGCGGATGAAATGGGCGAGCAATTCGGAGTAGAGAGCATAGCGGTCAGGCTGGTTGTGATTCGGATAGACCTGCCCATCCACCATGTCGTTGAAGCCCTGGAGCCAGGCGAAGCCGGCGATTTCATAGCCCTGCGCGGCATCGTAGCCGGGAACGACCTTCTTGGGGTCGGCGAGCACATTTTTCACGTGCGACATCATCAGGCGGTAGTAAACGCCGGTGGCGGCGATCTTTTCGGCATTCCATTTCTGCCGATCCTCGGCCTTGGGAATCCCGTGGGCTCCCTGCGGATGCCGCTCCCAGAGTTCACGGGTTCGCGCGGGCATTTCATACGGCCCCGCGCTTGGAGAACGAAAATCCGTGTGCAGGCTCTTGCCGCCCCACGCCGCCTTGATGATCAGAACGGGTTCATCGAACGCGGCATCCATCCTCAGGCCGAAGGTAAACTCTGGGCCGATGTTGCGACCGGGTTTGGTGGGATCCTGACCCCACATCGAACCGTAACCCGCCGTCAGTTTGCCGGAGAGAACGAAGTTCTTGTCGTTGGCTCCGGTGAGGTAGGTGATTCGCGCGCCCTCGCTCACGGTTGGTTTGCCATCGCTGCCTTTCATCATCTTGAGCAACGGCGCAGTCGCGGGATCGTCGCCGATATAGTCAAAGCTCGCGACATTGGCTGGGCCTTCCATGTTCGACTGGCCCGCGAGGATGAAGACTTTGAGCGGCTTCGCTTCCGCGATGGCGGTGGCGAGGAATGCGGTGATGAGGATAAGTGGGAGTTTCATTGTGGGATTTATGGATGCTGGCGGAGAGCAGTTAGTGAAAGAACTCGTTTTGCAACGTGAGCAACGTGCCGCCGATGGTGCCTTTCTCGGCCGGGGCGGGAGCGGTTGTCGTGCTGGTGGTGGCTGGCTTGGCTGGCTCTGCGGGTTTGTTGCAACCGACGGCGAGGGCCAGCAGGGCGAAGGGAAGGGCGAGGAGTTTCAGTTTTATGATGGAGACAGAGTATGGCCGCACGCGGCGGGGCAAGGGGCCAAGGTTCATAGACAATGGAATCGCCGAATGCCCGTCTGTGTCCATCCCGAAGTGCCGCATTGCTCAAAGGAATCGGCAACTGATGAGCTTCCGCCGCCGGACTCACGGAGGCGGGCTTCCGTGCTTCATCCGGGGCGAACACCTCGACGACGACCGCAAAGTGATTGGCGACTTCGCCTGCCACCTCCACGGCCTCCTCGGCTTGGAAGCACGGTGAACCACGCTCGGCGCGGCCCGTAACGGCCAAGGCTCAATAGTTGCCCAGCGAGCCGGGCTGGTGCTAGTCACCTGCCATGACAACGGTTTCCCAGAAACTGCCCGATGCGCTGGCGGCGGAGCTGGCGGCGGAGGCGGCCAAACGACGGGTCTCCAAGGCACACTCGCCCTTGAGTTGCTGTCCGCCTCGCTCGCCCCCGCCCCAAGCTCTCCGCCTACGAAGTGATGCAGGCGGGCTGCGGCGTGGTCACGGACGCCCCGCACGACCTCGGCACCAGCAAACGCTATCTGGCAGATTACGGCCGTGATTAAGCTCGTCCTGCTGGACACCGGCCCGCTGGTCGCCTTCCTGAATCGCAACGATGCCGACCACGACTGCGCCTTTGCCCGGTTCAAGGAGATTGAAACGCCGTTCCTGACCTGCGAGGCGGTCGTGTCCGAAACCATTCACTTGTTGCAGGGCCGGGCCGAGGCGCTGGAGCACTAGTTTCTGGTCGCTGGCTTCATCCGAGTGGACTTCAGTTTTGCGGACGAGGTCGTGGCGGTGACGCGCCTGTTGCGCGCCTACCGCAACGTGCCGATGTCGCCCGCGGATGGTTGCCTGGTGCGAATGTCGGAATTGCATCCCAGTGCGGTGGTCTTCACGTTGGACTCGGATTTCCGCATCTACCGGAAGCATGGCCGGCAGACCATCCCGGTCCTCCTGCCCCCGGGCAAGGGGTAGAGGAGTCGCAGCCGAGCCGCAGTCAGAGGCCGCGCAGCAGCGCGGCCCTGCCATTCCCCTGTTCCCGCGACACAGCGGCACACTTCCCCACGCTCGACGCTGCCAGCGGGGCCGCGTAGTCTCCGCGCAGTGCACGAAATCGCGTTCCGCATCGGCAGTCTGACGGTCCACTGGTATGGCATACTGGTGGCGGCGGGCTTCATGGCGGGCTACTGGACGGCCCAGCGGCGCGGCTTGCGGGATGGCCTCTCGCCGGACGCGGTGGCGGACGTGGTGTTCTGGCTGTTCCTCGGCGGCCTCGTCGGGGCGCGGACGCTTTACGTCGTCAGCTACTGGCGGGAGGAGTTCGCGGACCAACCGCTCTCGCACATCTTCACCACGCGCAGCGGGTTCGTGTTCTACGGTGGCCTCATCGGCGCGACGATTTGCGGCATCGTCTTCGCGCGCTGGAAGAAGCTCCCCGTCTGGAAGCTCGCCGATGCGCTCGTGCCGAGTGTCGCACTCGGGCACGCGCTGGGGCGGCTCGGGTGTTTCATGACGGGTTGCTGCCACGGGCGCGCGTGCGACTTGCCGTGGGCGGTGCATTTCCCGGCGGAGCACGCGACGGGGGGCGTCGGCGTGCATCCCACGCAGCTCTACGAGTCGGCCTTGAACCTTGTCCTCTACGGCGCGCTGGCGTGGCTGTATCGGCGGAAGACTTTCGACGGGCAAATCTTCGCCATCTACCTGATGGCTTACGCGCCGGTGCGCGCGCTGGTGGAACACTTCCGGGGCGATTACGCGCCGGAGAAGTTCACCGGCTCGCTATCGCCGGGCCAACTGGTGAGCGTGGGCATCTTCGCGGCGGGGGTGCTGTTCTTTTTCTGGTTCAAGTCACGGGCCGACCTGAGTCCAAAGTCCAACAAGTCCAAAGTCCAAAGTCCTGCTACCAACCTACCGTGAACCCTGACCTGCTCCTTGATTCGCCGGAAGAACTCGCTCCTCTGACCGAGCGCTCCGAGACCTTCACCATCGAAGTCACGCTGCCCAGCGAGCGGCTCGATCGCTTCCTCCACACGCGTTATCCGATGGCTTCGCGCAGTGCGCTGCAACGGCTCATCGACGAGGGCGAAATCACCGTCAACGGCGGGAAGGTGAAGCCCACACATGTGCCGCACGCGGGCGAAGTCGTTTACGTCCACTGGCCGGACCCGCGCCCGGACAAGGCCGAGCCGGAGGACTTGCCCGTCAACGTGCTTTACGAGGACGAGTCGCTGCTGGTCGTGAACAAGACGCCCGACATCGCGGTGCATCCGGGCAACGGCCACGAGCGGCACACGCTGGTCAACGCGCTGCTGCATCACTGCAAAGGCCAGTTGAGCGGCATCGGCGGCGTGGCGCGGCCGGGCATCGTGCATCGGCTGGACTTGGAGACGAGCGGCTGCATGGTCGTGGCGAAGAACGACACGGTTCACACGGCGTTGTCCGAGCAGTTCGCGCGGCGGGAGGTGGAGAAGGTTTATCACGCGCTGCTCTGCGGTGCGCCCACGCGCAGCCAGGGTGAAATCAAGGTGGCCATCGCACGCCATGTGACGCATCGCAAGCGCATGGCCGCGACCGACGGCGGCGGGCGCAGCGCGTGGACGACCTACACGGTGGTGCGCCGGCTCAAGTTCTCGACGCTCGTGCATTGCACGTTGCACACGGGGCGCACGCATCAAATTCGCGTCCACATGGAGCACCTCGGCTATCCGCTCGTGGGCGACTCGATTTACGGCAAAAAGCAGAACGCGAAGTTCCTTGAACTGACCGGCTATCAGGCCCCGCGCCAGATGCTGCACGCGGCGAAGCTGGCGTTTACGCATCCCAAGACGGGCCGGGTGCTCGCGTGTGAAGCACCGTGGCCGGAGGACTTCGCGGCGGCGGTGGCGGCGGTGAGTTGAGGCGATGGCGATGGCTGCCGCACGCAAAGGGCGCAAAGGGGATTGGAGCGCGGACCGCCTCGAACACGAGCGGGCGTGGGTGGCGAGTGGCGTGTCGCATCTGGCCGGACTCGACGAGGCGGGGCGCGGGCCGTTGGCCGGACCGGTCGTGGCGGCGGCGGTGATGTTCCCGGTGGCGTGGCTGCGCGGCGAGTTCCCGGCCGAACTGGCGAAGCTGAACGACTCGAAGCAACTCACCGAGGCGCAGCGGGAGCGTTACTTCACTTGGCTCACGACCCACGCAGAAGTTCGCTTCGCTATCGCGTCGGCCGACGCAGCGGTGATTGACCAAATCAACATTCTCCAGGCCACGCACCGCGCGATGAACGACGCGCTCGCCCAACTCACCCCGCCGCCCGCGCACGTCCTCGTGGACGGCTTGCCGGTGAAGTCGTTGCGCTTCCCGCAGACGGCGCTCGTGAAGGGCGACGCGCGCAGCTACTCCATCGCCGCCGCGAGCGTGCTGGCGAAGGTCACCCGCGACCGACTGATGCTGGCGTTCGACCGCGAGTTCCCCGGCTACGGTTTCGCCGCGCACAAGGGCTACGGGACGGCGGCGCATCTGGCAGCCATCGCGCGGCTGGGGCCGTGTCCGATTCACCGGCGGAGCTTTGCGCCGCTCAAGCCGGTGGAGCAGGAGGAACTCAGGTTGGACCCAGCTCGATGAAGAGCCTCTGGCAAAAACTCAAAGCTCTCGTCGCCTCCGAACAGCCGGAGCATCTGCGCCGTGGCCAACTCGGCGAGCGCGCGGCGAAGGCGCATTTGCAGGCGCTGGGCCTGAAGTTCCTCACGGCCAACTTCCGCTCCAAACGCGGCGAGATTGACCTCGTGTTCCGCGACGCGGACTGTCTGGTTTTTGCCGAGGTGAAGAGCCGCTCGTCCGAGAGTTGGACCCGCCCGGCGGCGGCGGTGGATGCGAGGAAACGTCGTTTGCTTTCGCAAACCGCGCTGGATTATTTGCGGCTGTTAAAGAGCCCCGAGGTTAAAATCCGGTTCGACATAGTCGAAGTCTTACTCCTGGACGGCAAGGTGCGCGAGGTGCGGCACCTGCCGAACTCTTTCCCCCTTGCCAAACCCTATCGCTACGGCTGAGTGGGTGCGTTACGTGTGCTGCCCGCCCCAACGAACGGACGCAACTCCTCCACGAGGAAAATTACCCGAACGCCGCTCAAGCCACAAACGCGCGTCGAAGCGGCCGTGAAATGAATCATTTGACCATGAAAAAAGTGGAAGCCAGTCTGTCTAAAGACATGCCCCATTTGCGCATTCCGCTCGTTGTCGCCCTGTTCTGTGCGGCGTTCGTCACCCACGCCGCCGCTGCTCCGCCCTTGCTGCCAGCGTTTGTGGAGAAGCATTGCGTGGATTGTCACGGTGCGGAGACGCAAAAGGCGGGCTTGCGGCTGGACACGCTGCCGGCGGATTTCAGCAATGCGCAAGCGGCGGCCAACTGGGCGCGTGTGTTCGACAAGCTCGTCGCAGGCGAGATGCCGCCGAAGAAACGGGAGCGCCCGCCGCAACCGGACCTCGATGCGACGACGAAATTTCTGCGCGTTCAACTGCACGCAGCCTCGCTGGAGCAGCAGCAGAAGAAGGGCCGCGTCATCGTCCGCCGGCTTAACGGCACCGAGCATGAGAACACGTTGCGCGATCTGCTCGGCAACCGCGTCGCCGTGAAAGAACTGCTGCCGGACGACAGCACGACGGCGGGCTTTGACAATGTGGGCGCGGGCCTGGATCTGTCGGCCACGCATTTCCTGCAATATCAGGAGGCGGCGGCGCGGGCCGTGCAGTCGGTGGTTCCGGTCCATCCGTCCATTCCCTTCAGCGACCGACGCACCGCCGAGGTGATGGTGAAACGGGGACCGAATTTCCAACAGACCCTGGGCCGGGGCGCGAAGATGCAGGGCGACGCGCTCATTTTCTACACGAAGTTGCCGCGCTACGGTCTCTGCTCGACCGTCACGGTGCCCACGGCCGGACGTTATCGCATCACGATGTCGGCCTGCTCCGTCGGCGGTGATGGCACCGCGGTGCCGGCGGGCTTCATGGTCGTGAACGCTCAGGGCCGCGAATCGCCGGTGCTGCGCGAGGTGCGCGAGATTCCCCATGGCAAGCCGCAGTTGATCGAGTTTGAGTTCGATCTCGGGCGCAACCAGGCCTTTGTCCTGAACATGCTCACGACCTGGGACATTCGCATTTTCAAGAAGCCCATCGAGGAATACACCGGCCCCGGACTGCTGGTAGAATGGATACAGGTCGATGGGCCAATCGAGGCGTTTCCACCGCCGAGCTACAAGAATCTCTTCGGGGATGTGCCGCTGAAAGCCCGATCCGTTGTGAAGGCGGAGAACGCGGGCACGAAACCGCCGCCGATCAATGAGAAACGGCCCGAATCGCAGTGGTATGGGGACCCGCTGCAGCCCGCGTCGGCCAATCCCAAGCCGGATGCCGAGCGGTTGCTCCGCGCCTTTCTTCCGCGCGCGTTCCGCCGCCCCGTGAGCGAGGAGCGGCAGCGGCATTTCGTGAAGCTGGTGCATGACCGACTCGACCAGAAATACAGTTTCTTCGACGCCATGATGTTCGGCTACAAACTCATCCTATCGTCGCCCGACTTCCTGTTCCTGATGGACTCATCGAGCGCCAAGGTGACCGCGCAAGGTGACCTTGTCTCCCCGAGGCTCGATGACTACTCGCTGGCCGAACGCCTGTCCTATTTTCTGTGGTCCTCCGGGCCGGACGACGAGTTGCTCGCGCTTGCAGCCAAGGGCGAACTCGGCAAGCCCGCCATGCTCGGCGCGCAGGTCGAGCGCCTGCTCAAGTCACCGCTCGCACATCGCTTCACCGAGAACTTCGCCGGTCAATGGCTCGACCTCCGCAAGATCGACTTCACCATCCCCGACCCGCAGCTCTACAGCGACTTCGACTATCTGCTGCTCTGGGCGATGCCGCGCGAGACGCAGTTGTTCTTCGAGGAAGTGCTGCGCAACGATCTGAGCCTGCTCAATTTCACCGATTCCGATTGGTCGATGCTCAACGAGCGACTCGCGCGGCTTTACGGCATTCCCGGCGTTACGGGAAACGACTTCCGCAAAGTGAAGCTGCCGACCGACTCCCATCGCGGCGGCGTGATGACCCATGCGAGCGTGCTGAAAGTCACTGCTGACGGCACGCGCACCTCACCCGTGCTGCGTGGCAAATGGGTGCTCGAACGCATCCTCGGCAAACCACCGTCACCGCCTCCGCCCGACGTGGCCGCCATCGAGCCGGACATCCGCGGCGCGACGACGATCCGCCAGCAACTCGACAAGCACCGCAACACGCCCGCATGCGCCACCTGCCACATCCACATCGATCCGCCGGGTTTCGCCTTGGAGAACTTCGATCCGATCGGTAACTGGCGTGAGTTCTACCGCGGCACCGAACGCACCAAGCAGCACCCGAACGCGCTCTTCCCCACCAGCGGGCGCGGCGTGTATCGCGGCGCGGATGTCGAGCAAGGCGGCGTCACGCCCGAAGGCCGGACCTTCAAGGACATTGCCGACTACAAGAAGCTGCTGCTCGAGGACAAGGACCAGCTCGCGCGCAGCCTCACGCAACAGCTGATCATTTATGCCACGGGCGCAGACATCCAGTTCGCCGACCGCGAAGTCATCGAGCAGATCGTCGCCAAAGTCCGCGCGAAGGACTATGGTCTGCGATCATTGGTGCATGAAATCGTCCAAAGCCGTGTCTTTCTGAACAAATAACCCTCCGCGCTTATGACCTACCAACGAATCGACCGCCGCACCTTCCTCCGTGCGTCTGGCGTGGCCATCGGGCTGCCGTTCCTCGATGTCATGTTGCCGGCCGGCGCCGCCGCTGCCAAGGCCGCCAAGAAGCAGCCGCCGCGCATGGTGCTCGTGGGTCAGGGACTCGGCATGTATGGCCCCAATTTCTTTCCGGAGCAGACCGGTAAAGACTGCGTGCCGAGCCGCTACTTGAAGCTTCTGCAAGCCCACCGCGACCAGTTCACCGTCTTTTCCGGCATGTCGCATCGCTACGCCGCGGGGCACTTTGCCGAGGTGGGACTATTCACTGGCGTCGCGCCGGAGTTCATCCGCGACAAGGACATCAAGAACGGCATCTCGCTCGATCAGGAAGCCGCCGCGCACATTGGCAATCAGACCCGCTACCCGTCGCTCATCCTCGGTGGCGGTGATGTCGCTTGGAGCCGGCGCGGCGTCCGCATCCCGGCCGAGAGCCGGGCGACCGCGGTGTTCAAGAAGCTCTTCATCGCCGGCAGTCTCGAGGAGGAAGTGCGCGAACTCCAGCGGGTCAAAGACGGCCAGAGCATCCTTGACGACGTGGGCGGGCAGATCAAAGCGCTCAACCGCAAGGTGAGCACCGACGACCGCCAGCGCCTGGATTTGTTCCTGACCTCCGTGCGCGAGGCCGAGCAAAAACTGCAACAGGATGAACACTGGAGCGCCTCGCCCAAGCCCAAGGTCGCCGTGCCGACGCCGACCGTGGACTTCAGCGGACCGCAACTGCTCGAGCGCTCGCGGCAATGGTATGAGATCGTGCATCTCGCGTTGCAGACCGATTCCACCCGCGTCATTTCGCTGTGGATCGGCTCGCAGGAACGCCCGGAGATTCAAGGTGTCAACCTCGGCCACCACGACGCTTCCCACCACGGTCAGGACCCGGCGAAGCTCGAACAACTCGCCCTGATCGAAGAGGCTGAAATCAAGGTGTTGGGCGAGTTCATTACGAAACTCAAGGCCACCACCGAAGGCGAGCACACCCTGCTCGACCAGACCGCCGTGCTCTACACCAGCAACCTCGGCAACTCCTCGTCGCACGACAACAACAACCTCCCCATCCTGCTCGCCGGTGGCGGCTTCAAGCACCAAGGCCACCTGGCGTTCGACCGGAAGAAAAACCTGCTGCTCTCGAATCTTTACGTCCGCCTGTTGCACCACCTGGGCATCGAGGCAAAGTCCTTCGGAGCCAGCACGGGTGTCGTGAGCGAGGTGTAATCGAGATGATTGCCGGATGCAGCAGTTTGCATCCGAACGACCTGGAATTACGGCCTGTCCTTTGGCTGCTTCTCCCAGAATCGCTGAAACTGCGCCTTGGTTTTCGCGATGATCGCTTCGTCGGGCTGGGTCCACCGCACATCGGCGGCGGGATGGTCGGTCTTCAGTTTGGCGATGTCGGCTTCGGTGGCGATGACCTTGGTGAGCATCAGCTTCTTCAGCGATGGGAGTCTTTTCAGGTGCGCGAAGCCTTTGTCGTAGGTCAGCCACGTCTCGTTGATTTCGATTTCATCGAGGGTCAGGATTTCGCCGAGCACAACGAGTGAGGCATCCGTGATGCGCGGGCTGAATTGCGGGCTAAGTTTGATGACCCGGAGTTTCGGCAAGGCCTTGAGCGCAGCGACGCCCTCGTCGGTGACGGCGAAGGTGTGTTGCAGGTCCACGCTTTGCAGTGACTTGATCTGCGCGAGTGCGGCGGTGACGCGGTTGTCCACGCGGCAGCCGCCGAGGCGCACGTGCTCGAGGTTCGTGCAGGAAGCCAGATGAGCCAGCCCGGGACCGAGCGGAGTCCTTTGCGGCAGGTGTCCCGGCGCATACCAGCCCCAGTGGTCGAGGCCGAAGGACTTGAGGCTCTTCCATCCGGCGAAAACCTTGAAGCCGTCGTCGCTCAACTCGGCACCGTTGGCGAAGAACTTCTCGAGCTGAACGAGCTGCGAGAGGGACTTCGCGGTGTCATCGTTCAGCCGCGCGGACTCGGGACTGATGTCCGCACGCTTCAAGGTGTGGAGCGCGCCGATGAGTTGGAAGTCTTCGACGGAGATGGTGGCCTTGGAGCCGACAGACGCTTCAGAGACGGTGCCGTCCTTTTCGATTTTGAAGCGCACGCCCTTGGTGGTCAGCGAATCCACGCCGGGCGGATTCGCAGCCCAGGCGACGAGCGAGAGCGAAAGGAGAGCGATGAACGGGAGCGTGAGTCGCATCAGATCAACTCCTTCACCACGCCGCTCGCCAAGCCGCCTTGGAAGTCCTCGGGCATTTTCATGCCGACGCGGTCCACGACGGTTTTCCACACGTTCGCGACCGGCACGTCCTTCTGCACGAGGTGGCCCTGATGCTTCAGGCCCAGCGCCGAGCCGCCGCAGAGGATGAGTGGGAGGTGTTTCGAATCGTGCGCGTTGGGGCCGCCGTTGGTCGTGGCCCATGCGGCCATCGTGTTGTCGAGCAGCGTGCCGTTGCCTTCCTTCACGCCCTTGAGCTTGCCGAGGAAGTAAGCCCACTCAGCGAAATAGAGCGCGTCGAGCTTCCGCCATTGAGCGAGCTTATCGTCCTCCTGTGCGTTGTGCGTGATGGTGTGGAGGTCCCATTTGCTCTTGGTCTGGTAGCCGTAGCACTTGGCTTCGTCGCCCTCGGTGCGGGGGATGTGACTCACTGCGCGCGTGCTGTCGGTCTCGAAGGCGAGCGCGATCATGTCGAACATCATCCGCGTGTATTCCGAGTAGCCGCGGCCGTCGCTGGCGATGCGGTCGCGGGGCGAGCCTTTGCCGAAGTCCGGTCGCTCCATCTTCGGCTTGGGGCGGTCGATCCATTCGCCCTCGACCTTGATGCGTTCCTCGAGGTCGCGGATGGACGTGAAATACTGATCGAGCCGCGCGCGGTCCGCCGTTCCGACCTGCCGCTGGAGCGCCGCGGCCTGTTCCTTGATCGAATCGAGCAGACTCGCGCGCTGCGCCATCGCCTGCTTCGCCGCTGCGAGCGTCTTGTTATCCTCGCTGCCGAAGAGTTTTTCGAAAAGCACCTCGGGGCGGTTCTCCGGGGTGATAGGCGTGTGATTCTTGCTCCACGACAAAGTCATCGGGAAGGGCCCGCCGAAGCCCGTCTCGCGCACCGTGCCGAGCACGAGTGAAGGAAAGCGCGTCGCGCTGCCGTGATGCACGGCGAGCTGCTGGTCCACCGACATGAGCGTCCTGGCATTGCGCACGGTGTTGACGCCCGTGAGCAGGCAGCAGCACGAGCCGTGGCCGCCGGTGAAGGACGTGAGTTCCGTCATCACCGTCATGTCGTTCTTGAACGGCGCGAGTGGGGCAAGCGATGGGGTCAGCGTGTAATTCCTCCCCGTGTCCGGTGGCGTGAAGCCCGTGATCTCCACCCCGAGTCCCCAATACGTGAACATCGCACGGCGAGGAATTTCATGGGCCGCCATCGAACCTGCCGCGGTGATGGACTTCGCGTTCTGGCTCATCACTTCGAGCCACGGCAGTGCGACCGTAGCGCCGATCCCTTTGAGAAACGTGCGGCGGGCCATGCGCCAGTTGTTCGTTTGGATATTCATGAAGGTCGCGTTGGTTATTTCATTTGGAAAAAGGTGCTCGCCACTGTGGCCTGAATGATTTCCTGCAACCGGAATTCATGCTTCGAAGCGTGCCTGGTGATTTGTTCGACGGTGAGATGATCGCTGTAGCCGATAGGCCGGCCGAGCGCGTAGCAGAGCAGCTTTTCGGTGAAGCCTTTTACGAACTTTTCCTTCTCGGCGAGCAGCGCGGCTTTGAACTCGGGCACGGTCTTGAACTCCGCCCCGCTTGGCAGTTGTCCGCTCACGTCCAGCGCCGGGGAATTCTTGTCGCCGCGCATCCCTTCGCCGTTCTGGCGGTCGCGCCACATGCCGGTCGCGTCGTAGTTCTCCAGGGCCATGCCGAAGGGGTCCACACGGGTGTGGCAGCTCGCGCAGTTCTCGGACAGGCGATGTTGGTCGAGGCGTTCGCGGACGGTGCGTTGCTTCTTGTCCTTGAGGGCCGGCAAGTCGCCCGCGTTCGGTGGTGGCGGCGGGATGGGCTGGTTCCACAATGTGTCGAGCACCCACGTCGCGCGGCGCACGGGCAGCGTGCGCGTGCCGTCGGCGAGATACGTGAGAATGCCCGCCATGCCGAGCACGCCGCCGCGACGGTCGTCGGCGGGCGCCGGCACGCGGCGAAAATCATCACCCTCCACACCTTCGATGCCGTAGTGCTTTGCCATGCGCTCGTTGATGACGAGGAAATCGCTCTCGAGGAAATGCGTGATCGGCAGATCTTTCTTCAGGACTTCGTTGCAAAACTCCAGCGGCTCGCGTTTCGAGCTGTCGCGCAGCGCATCGTCATAGTGCTTGTAGAAATCGCGGTTCGGCGGGTTGCCGTTGTCGAAGTTGCGCACGCTCAACCATTGCCCCGCGAAGTTGCGGACGAACTCCCACGCCTTCGGATCGGCGATCATCCGTTTCACCTGCACGCGCAGGGCGGCGGGCTCGCGCAGCTTGTTTTGCGAGGCCAGGCGATACAGCTCCTCGTCCGGCGTGCTGCTCCACAGCAGATACGAGAGCCGGCTGGCGAACTGCCAGCCATCCACCGGCTGCGGCCCTGGCGACGTTTTCGCAGCCACTTTCGCCGGCATCTCCTCACTGCCGAGATACAGAAACTTTGGCGAGCAGAGCACGTTCTTCACGCCTTCACGCACGGCCTTGGTGAAGGAGAGGCTGCGGTCAGCCTTGGTCTTCAGCGTCCAGTTGACCACGCGGTTCAGTTCCTCCGGAGTAATTTGCCGGCGATACGCCAGCGGCAGCAGCCGCGCAAAAATGTCGCGCAGATACGCGTCGTCCTCGCGTTCCTCGCCCGCGAAGAACAGCGCCTTGCGGCCAGGCGGCGGCCAATCCACGACCGGCCCCTCCCACTCCTGCGTGCCGATCCACAGGCGCGGACGCTTCGCGATGTTCAGCTTCGGATTCCAGACCCAATACGGTCCCTCGAATGCCTTCCGGCTCGCCGTGGCCTTCGCGATGGTCTCTTCGAGCAGCTTCTTCTTCGCCTGGATTTCTTCCTCGGACTTCTTCTCGCTCTTCGCCCGCGCGATCTCGCCGCCGACGATCACCTGCTTCCACTGCACATCCCAATACTTCGGGTCGGTGACGCAGGGTTCCTTGCGCTCGCCGAAGTCCCAGCGGACGCGCCAGTCGCGGGTCATGCCGGGCGGCCCCATTTGCAGATACTGCATGAACTCATAGACCTTCGGCGCGCCGAGCGGCGCATCCACCACCACGCTCTGCACGTTTTCGATGGGACTGCCGAGCGCGTATTGTGAGACGAGCCGCACCTCCTTGAGCGACTCCTCGTCCTCGCCTTTGAACGCGCCGGCCTGGATGCGGATGCGATACCAGCCATCACGCGTCACGCCGCGCTTGGCCCAGTCCACGTTGTAGAAGCGGAGGCTTGCGAGGTATTCGGTGCCGCCGTTGGTCAGGGCCCAATCATACGGCCCGTGCGGCACGTAGCGCCGGTCCTTCGAGCCCATCTGATCGAAGTTCGGCTGCGGAATCCACGCCAGCGGCTCCTTCTGCGCCGCGATCACCTTCGGCACGCTCGTCTCGATGAACTCGCCCGCCTCGTTCTTGTAAGCGGTGTGCAGGCCATGCACGTAGCGCTCCGCCGGGCCGTCGTAGGTGAACTTCTGCACCTTCGGCCGCTCGTTGAACACCGCCTCATCGAGCACCAGATCCGCCACCGCCATGTATTGGGCGAGTTGGCCTTCGTCCATGAACAGGCTCGCCGCCCCGCGATCAAACCCGCCGACCTTCCCGTCCGCCGGGAGCTCCTTCTCAACGCGCCGCGCGAAGTTTTCATCCAGCGAAAAGAGGTCGCGCACGGTGTTCGCATACTCCACGCGGTTCATCCGCCGCATCGGCACGCGGCCGCCCGCGCCCTGCGCCGACTTCGTTGTCTCGTCGAGCTTCTTCGCCACCCACGAAGCCACGGCGAACGCCTCCTTCGCATTGGGGCGCGGCTTCTTCTTCGGCGGCATCTCGCCCGAGTTGATCTTGTTCATCACCTCGTGCCACAGCCCGGCGTTGTTGCCCGCCGTGAAGTCAGCGGTGAGCAGATCAATGCGAAAGCCCGCCCGCGCCGAGCCCGCATCGTGGCAGTCAATGCAATGGGCCTGGATGAAAGCGCGTGCGGCCGCCGGCACCTCCGCCGCGCCGGCGGCGGGCAGGTCGCACAGCAGCACGAGGCTCACGGCGCAGCCGGAAAGAGTGCGTTTCATAAACAACGTGTCGAAGGAGGCCAGCAACCGTTCCAATTGTCGATTGCTGGATGGTGGTTCAAGAAGCAGCAGCACGCCCCTAGGGAAGGCAGGGTAAGGGACACAACGAATTAGTCTCGGCAGGGCGGCACATAACCCGGCGCGGCGCTTGCCTTCGCCTCGGCGACGATGCTGCCTGCGAGGGGTTTGATGTGCCATTGCAAGTGCGGGTCGTTGCCTGAGTTGGTCCACAAGTCCACCGGCGCGCCGGGCATCTGCTTGCCGCCCAACAGGTCCAACCTCAGGCCCGTCACATGGCTGGGCGTAAGGCTGTAGCTGCCGCACGCGTGCTTGGTCAGCGACCAGAGTTGCCAGGGCTGGCCGCTTTCCTTTTCGAGCACGATCGCCGCGCCGTTCTCGTTTGCGCCCTTCGCCACCGCCAGGGCAAGCGCCGGATTCGCAGCCGGTTGGATGGAGAAGAGCCGCTCGCCCTGGGGCGTGATCGTCCACTTTTGATGCGCGGCTCCCGCCGGCTTTCCGATGCTCACCCCCGCGCCGTCGCCAGTGCCCGCCGACTCCAAAACGAAGGCTCGCGCGCTGACTGGCATGAGCGCGTAAGCGCCCCAGTCCTCGGCGGTCAATTAGCTGGCGCTGGCGGCAAGGCTGAACGCGGCGATGCGGTGAGTGATGCGTGAGCTGAACCGCGCGAGTCGTTTCATGAGCGAGCGCGCGGGGCGAGGAAGGAATGGCGGTTCGATCCACTGATCTCGCGGCCCGCTGCCGCAGCGGATGTTCCACCAACGCGCCACAACTGCGGGAAGCTTGTTTCGCGGTCGTATTTGCCGAAAATGGCGCGATGAAGCTGCGTTCGTGTCTGCTTGCCGGATTAAGTCTGCTCGCCCTCAACCTCGCCGGGGCTCCGGCCGCGTGGCCGGCGCTGGAGTGGAAGAAGTCCGCGCCTGCGCCCTTCGCCCGCGTGGAAGCGCCGACGCTCGACATGGACGGCAAACTGTGGCTTTTCGGCGGCTTCACCGAATCGCTCGCGGCCTCGAACCAAGTCGACGTTTACGATCCGGCGAGCGACGCGTGGACGCGACGAAAGGACATGCCGACGCGCGTCACGCACCTGAATCCTGCCCGGGACGGCAACAACGTCTGGTTCGCTGGCGGCTTCAAAGGGAAACACCCCGGCCCCGTCACGGATGAAGTGTGGCGATACGATGTCACCTCGGACACTTGGACTGCCGGCCCGCCGCTGCCGGAGCCGCGTGCCGGCGGTGGCCTCGCAGTCGTGGGCCGCGCGCTGCATTACTTCGGCGGCTACAAGGCGGACCGCCAGACGGATGGGGCCGCGCACTGGAGCCTGGCCTTGGACAGCGGCAAGGCTTGGCAACCGGAAGCGGACTTGCCCGACCCGCGCGGCCATGTGACGGCGGCGATGCTCGACGGGAAACTCTACGCGCTGGGCGGCGACCACGGGCACGACAAGACGCAGATTGATGTCAGCTCGTGCCACCAGTTTGATCCGGCCACCAAGCAGTGGACGGCGATCGCCAGCCTGCCCGACGGCCGCAGCCATTTTGAGTCCAGCACCCTCATTTATCAGGGCCGGATTTTGGTTGTGGGCGGCAGATGCAATCAGTCCAAGCCGCCGCGCAACGTGGTGGGCGACATTTTGGAGTATGACCCCAAGGCGGACACGTGGCGCGTAATCGGCGAACTGCCGGAGAAACTGCTGGCTCCCTCTGCGGCGATCCTTGCTGGACGTCTCGTGGTGATCGGCGGCGGCCTGAATAATCCGCGCCCACTCACCGCCACGACATGGATTGCGCCCCTGCCAGCGGGGCCGGGCCGTTGAACTTGCCGGTTTCGTGTAGAGCAAGCGGCCCATCAGCTTGATGTTCCCCATCGGCTGCCTCAGCAGGGTGCCGCGCGTGTGCGCGCCACGCCTGCTTGGCACCCGTGCAGGCCACGATCAAGCTCGCCGGTCCGAGGCCCGCGAACATAACGCCCTGCGACCACTACGGCGTGCCGATTCCCAGGAACTCCGTGCCTATCGCAGCGGACGGCAGCTTCATGATCGACGGCACTTACCGGGCCTATTGTTACGCGGTGAAGCGGTCAGCCTCGTCCTGCCAGAAACTGAACCGGAGGTGTTCTCACTAGTAAGGGAACAGACTGCCTAGTTTTTGCCGAGGTGAAGACCCGCTCGTCCGAGAATTGGACCCGCCCGGCGCCGGCGGTGGATGCGCGGAAGAAGCGGTTATTGTCCGCCACGGCGATGGACTACGTGCCGCTGTTGAAAGAGCCGCGCGTGAAACTGCGCTTCGACATCGTGGAAGTCTTGCTGGCGGACGGTGCGGTGCGCGAGGTGCGGCACTTGCCGAACAGATTCACACTCTCGCAGCCGTTCCGGCATGGGTGAGCCAGGGGAGCGCGGGCGATGCGGGTCGTGCTACGGGCTCCTCGGAAGCACTTCGCAGTTAAAGCTTTGCAGATAAAGCATTGAAATCACCTCCCCAACTCTGCGTCTATTTCGCGCTCCTGATTTCCAGCAGCAGTATTTTGGTCACGCAAGCCGGACAATTTCTGCGCCTCACCAGCGCACCCCCGCACGGGACGACGGCTGGGCCGTCTCGCGAAGGGACGTTCGCGCCAGTGCTCCTCCTGCTGGCGCTGCTGCTGGTCGGCGGCTGTTCCTCTCGGAAGGAACACCACGCGCAGGCGGACAAGGACGCTTACGGGATTCTCGGTCGCAAGGAGCAGGCGCTCTTCGGCCAGACGAACGCCTTCACCATCAACACGCCGTTCTCGCAGCGCGAGCCGAAGGACATCCGCTGGGAAGAGTTGCTCAATGCGCACAAGGGCGGCAGCGGGCGCACGGTCGTGAAGCTCGACGAGGCGCTGGCCTTGGCCGTGGCCCACAACCGCACTTACCAGTTGCGCAAGGAAACGCTCTATCTCAGCGCGCTCACGCTCACGGGCGCGCACCACGCCTTCGCCAAGCGCCCGTTCGCCTCGCTGAACACTGGCGTCGCACGCACGGCCGCTGGCGCTGCGAGCGTCGGGGGCGGGGCCAGCGCGGGCTTCGAGCAGTTGCTCAAGGGCGGCGGCACCATCAGTGCGAGCATCGCCAATGACTTGCTGAAGTTTGTCACTGGGAGCGGCAACCGGAATGTCACCACGGTCATGGCCTTGGATTTCACGCAACCGCTGTTGCGCGGTTCCGGCGCGGACATCGTGGCGGAGACGCTGCACCAGTCCGAGCGCAACGTGATTTACGGGCTGCGCAACTTTGCGTTGTTCCAACAGACCTTCGCCGTGGACATCGTCTCGACCTACTACCGCTTGCTTCAGCGCGAGGACACGGTGCGCAACGCGAAGAACAACCACCTGAAGCTCGTGAAAATCCGCGAACTCCTGGAAGCGCAGTGGAAGGCCGACCGCCGCGCTCGCTTCGAGGTGGACCAAGCTCAACAGGAGGAACTCAAGGGCAAGAGCGCTTACATCAGCGCGGTGGAGGCTCACCAGACCGCACTGGATCAGTTTAAAATTACTCTGGGGCTTCCCCTGGGCGTGGAGCTGGCGCTCGACGATGACGTGTTGGAGGACTTGAAGCGGGCCGGCTTGCTGGCGTTGGAAACGACGGAGGACGCCGCGTTCGCCGCCGCCGTGGAGCGCAAGCTGGATGTGCTCAACGAGATTGACCGCTTCGAGGACAGCAAGCGCAAGATCACCGTCGCGGCCAGCCTGTTGAAGGCGAACCTCACTTTCGTCTCCGGCGTGTCGCTGTCGGACCGCGCGGTAGATTATCGGAATTTTAACCTCACGCAGTTCAACACGAGTGCGGGGCTGCAATTGGACCTGCCCTTCGACCGCTTGCTCCAACGCAACGCCTATCGCACCACGGTCATCGACTTCGAGCAGGCGCTGCGCTCGCTCGCGTTGACGCTCGATACTAGCCGCGACGCGGTGCGGCAGGGCTTGCGGAACTTGGAGCAGTTGCAGCAGAACTATGTCATCCAGACCAACGCGCTGGCCCTAGCCGACCAGCGCGTGAACGCCTCGGGCATCCTGCTCCAGGCCGGGCGCTCGCAAATCCGCGACCAGCTCGAAGCCCAGACGGCGCAGGTGCTGGCGCAGAACGCGGTGACGCAGGTGCAGGTGGATTACCTCGCGGCGCGGCTGAAGTTTCTGGTGGACGTGGGTGCGTTGCGGACCGAGGGCGAGCAGTGGTGGCTTCGCGAGCAAGCTTTGCCGGGCGCGGCCTCGTTGCCGCCGAAGCGCAAGCCGGACGGCAGCGATGGCGCGGTCGCTCCGCCGGGCAAGATTTTTGGCAACTGACCGATGACTCGACTCTTACAATTCATCCGCGCGCGGCCCGTGTGGCTGTTGCTGTTCCTCCTCGTCGCGGTTGGCGGCATCGCCTACGCGCTCCGCAGCCGCAAGCCGGTCACGCAGGCGAACAGCTATTACACCGTGAAACGCGGCGACTTCCTCGTGTCGCTCGTCGAAGGCGGCACGCTGCGCGCCGTCCAGGAACTCATCATCCGCAACGAGCTGGAAGGCGGCACCACCATTGTCAGCGTCGTGCCCGAGGGCACCACGGTGAAACAGGGCGACTTGCTGGTGGAACTAGATTCCTCGGGGCTGAAGGAGAAGCTCGCGAACCAGGAAGTCACCGTGCAGAACGCCGAGGGTTCCTACGGCCGGGCCAGGGAAGACTTGGAGATTCAGCGGCTCACGATGGACGCCTCGGTCAAGGACGCCGTGCTCAAAGTCGAGTTCGCCATCTCCGACCTCGAGAAATACAAGGAGGGCGATTGGCCGCAGACTCGGCGCGCCGTCGAGGCCAAAATCACCATCGCGCAGGAAGAGTTACAGCGCGCCCAGGACCGGCTGAATTGGACCAAGACGCTCGAAGCCAAGGGCTACGCCACCAAGGACGAGCTCAAGGCGGACTCGCTCACGATGAAGCGCCAAGAAATCATCATCGAGCAGGCGGAAGAGGAAAAGCGCCTCGCCATCAAATACACTTACCCCAAGTCCGTGCGGCAACTGGAGGCCGCGCTCGACACCGCGCGCCTCGGGCTGTTGCAGGTCAAGCAGAAGGCCAGTTCCACCATCAAGTCCTTCGAGACGGACGTGACCGCCAAGCTCAACACCTTCGACCTCCAGCGCGACCGCCTCGCGGAGATGAAGAAGCAGCTTGAGCTGACCAAGATTTACGCGCCGCAGGAAGGGCTGGTCGTCTATGCCACCGGCAGTTCCATCGGCACCGGTATCCTCATTGAGCAGGGCGCGAGCATCCGCCAGAAGCAGGACCTGCTGAAGCTGCCCGATGTGACGCAGATGATGATTGAGGTGAAGGTCCACGAGTCCCACGTGCGCCAGGTGAAGCCCGGCCTCGGGGCTTATGTGACGATTGATTCGCTGCCCGACAAACAGTTCACCGGCGTCGTGCGCAAGGTCGCCGTCCTGCCCGACACCGCCAGCCGTTACTACAACCCAAACATGAAGGTCTATTCCACCGAGGTGTGGATTAACGAGTCGCTCTCCGACATCAAGCCCGGCGTCTCCGGGCGCGCGGAGGTGGTCGTCACCAACCTCACGCAAGTGCTCACGATCCCCATCCAAGCCGTCACCACCGTCAAGGGCCAGCAGGTCTGCTACGTCCAGCGCGGCGAGCGCGAGGTGCCCGTGCCGGTGGAGGTCGGGCTTTTCAACGACCGGATGATTGAAATCCGCAAGGGCCTCACCGAGGGCGACCGCGTGCTCCTCTCCGCGTTGGCGAACAGCGACAGCATCTCCCTAGACGGCTCCGTGCTGAACCGCGAGGAGGACGGAACGAACCGCCCGTTGCCGAAACTCCCACCCACCGCGCCACTGCCCAAGGCCACGAAAGAACTCCCCTCCGGCGTTCGGCAATCCAGCGGCACCCCGCCCACCAAGTCGGACAAGTCCGCCAAGCCCGTGCGCACGGATAAAGCCACCGAGACACCGGCGCGCAGCAAGAGCACTGGCCCGTGAGCGACCGCGCAATCATCCGCATCGAGCGGTTGGAGAAGCTATACCGGATGGGTGACGTCGAGGTGCGCGCGTTGCGGGGCGTGGACCTCACCATCATGCCCGGCGAATACGTCGCCATCATGGGCGCGTCCGGTTCCGGCAAGTCCACCCTTCTCAACGTCCTCGGCTGCCTCGACCGGCCCAGCGCCGGGAAGTATTTCCTCGGCGGCGTGGACGTGGCGACGATGGATGACGACGCGCTCTCCGCCTTCCGTGGGCGCACGCTGGGCTTCGTCTTCCAGAGCTACAACCTCATCCAGCAGCTCACCGTCATCGAGAACATCCACGTCCCCCTGTTCTACCAAGGCCGCGACCTCTCCACCTGTCTCGAACACTGCGAGCGGCTCGCGAAGATGGTGGGTCTGGGCGACCGCCTCGACCATCGCCCCAAGCAACTCTCCGGCGGGCAGCAACAGCGCGTCGCCATCGCCCGCTCGTTGGTGAATGACCCGCTCCTCATCCTTGCCGATGAGCCGACCGGCAACCTCGACTCGAAGACCGGCTTGGAAATCCTCGACACCTTCGACCGCCTCAACGCCGAGGGCAAAACCATCGTCCTCGTCACCCACGGCAACGAAGTCGCCGAGCGCGCGCAACGCGTGGTCCACATGAAGGACGGCGTGATAGACCGCGAGGTCATCAATCGCCCGCACCCCGCGCAGGCTCCGAAAGCCCCGTAGCCGCCGAGGTAAGGATGCGGATGCAACTGCGCACGGACAGCTCCGCCTCCTCACCTCGGCGGCTACAGCAAGCCCGCGATTCGCAACCTGAAGGTTGCGACTACGGCTGGAAGTTCCGGTGCTTCGGGTCACCGGCGGCTTCGAGGTAGGCGAGGAGGTCGAGGATTTGTTCGAGGCGCAGGCTGTTGAGCAGGCCGCTGGGCATGGGCGAGACTTCGGAGAGGCGGCGCTCGCGGACGTTCGTCACGGCGACTTCGATGAGCTTCTCCTCCAGCGGGCTGGGACGGACGAAGAGCTTCCCGTCCGCCTCGCGTTCCACCATGCCGCTCACGTCGTCGCCGTCTTTCAGGAGCAGGCGCGTCTGGCGGAACTTCTCATCAATCACCGCGCTCGGCTCAATGATGTGCAGGAGCAAATCCCGCCGGCTGAAGCGCGCGCCGACGGCCAGCAGCTCCGGGCCGATGACGCTGTTCGGGAACGCGGGGTCGTTGCTGACGCGGTGGCAGTGGACGCATTGCGCGGTGAGCAATGCGGTGCGCGCGCCCTCGTAGCTGCGGCCCTTGCCGACTTCGGCGAGGCGGGGTTCGAGGTCGGTGAGCTTCCAGTCTTTCACGAAGCGGGGCGGGGGAACGGACGGCAAATTTGCTTTCGAGCCGGCTGCGGGTGGGACACCCGCGCTCCGACCGAGCGCGGTGCGCTCCTCCGGCGTGAGCGCGGCGAGGAGTTCCTTGCGGACGTTCGCGATGGACGTGAAGTAGGTGCGGCCGCCGGGCAGGCGCTCTGCGCGGTCCAGCGCGTCGAAGACGGCGCGACGCGCGTCGGGCGTCCAGCCGTCGCGGGCGTAGCGGAGGTAGAACGGGTAGAGCAGCAAGTCCTCGCTCGCGGTCGCGGCGCGCAGCAGCGGGACGGTCTTGGCGATGACCTGCGGCGAGCGCAGATAGACCAGCAGCTCGACGAGCATCTGGTTCACGCGCGGGCTGGCGTTCGGGTAGAGCGGCTCAAGCCAGTTCAAACTAGCCTGCCGCTGGGTTTCGTCGGGTGGGCCGAGGCGGATGAAGGTGAGGACCAATGTTCTAAGCAGGCTGATTTGCTGTGACTCCTCAAGTTTAGCGAAATCATGTGCGATGGCACAGAGAGTCAGATAGCGCCGTGTGTTCGTCAAATCGTTGCCAGAAATGCTCTCGATTTTCCATCCGGACAAAATGTCTCGAACTTGGGCGAACATCTCGAAAGGCCAAGGGTCGCTGCTAGGCTTTAACTCGAACGCAAATCTGCTTAGAGGAATGAAGAGGTCGAGTCGCTCGAAAGCATTTTGGGCCGCTTGGCGAATCCAAGGCGAAGGATGGGTTAGGTTCGTCCCTGCATAGTTTATCGCATGGGTCAGGGCAGGGTCTTGGCTGTGGCTACTCGGGTGCAGACGTTCAAGGTTCCTGCGGAGTTCCCGAGTGCCTATCAGTTCAGCCTCTTTAGCCGAAACGCGTTGAGGCTCGGCCGGAGTCGGTGTCGGATTTAGCGACGATTCACCCCCAACGTAACTCACCCGATACAACCCCGACTGCGTGCCTCTCCCACCCGTTGTGAACCACATCGCCCCATCCGGCCCGATGCACACGGCGGTCACGTTCAGCGGGCGGCCACCGACGAAGAGTTCGCTCGTGCCGGTGTAGCTCGCGCCTTGCGGCGTCATGTGCACCGCGAGGATGCGCCCGTAGGCCCAGTCGCAGATGTAAAACGCCTTCTGATACTTCGCCGGGAACTTCGCCCCGTGGCCGAAGGTGACGGCGGTGGGCGACGCGAGGCCGATGTCCACCACGCTCGGCAGCGTGTCGGGATACCACGCGGGCCAGCGACCGGTGCCGTGCCGCCAGCCGTAGTCCGCGCCGGGCACGATGTGGAGCACGCGGTTGGGCATATACCACGGGCAGCCCACGTCCCACTCCATGTCGGCATCGAAGGTGAACAGGTCACCGTGCTCGTTGAAGGCGACATCGAGCGGGTTGCGCAGGCCGCCGGCCCAGAGCTGCACCTCGCTGCCGTCGGGCTTCATGCGGAGGATGTGGCCGGCGGGCAGGAGCACGTCGCCATCGAACATGCCCGCGTCCCACGGGCAGGGGATGAGGCGGTCATGCGCGAAGTTTTTCAGCGGCGAGTTGGTGGAAAGGTTCTTGGGCAGGTGGACGTTGTTGCCGTGCGCAATCCAAAGCCAGCCGTCGGGGCCGAGTTTCAGGTGATTGCGCCCGTGGCCGACGCCGCCCTCGGTCTTGAGCAGATCGGAGGTCTCGTCGAACTGGCCGGTGCCCAGGGTGTCGCGCAGGCGGACGAGGGTCTTCGAGTTGTTCGCGTTCGCGTAGAGCGCGCCGTGGGCGTAGAGCAGGCCGCGGCATTCGAGCAACGTGTCGTTGATGACTTCGACCTTCGAGACGCCGACGGAATCGAGTGACAACCGAAGCAACCCCTTCTTCTCGCGCGCGAGCGTGAGCCGGCCCTGCGGGTCGAAGGCCAGGGCAATCCACGAGCCTTCCTCCGGCAACGCGCTGCGGACCAACTCCGCTTTGAAGCCCGGTGGCAGCGTGAACGTGGCGGGGTCGGTTGCCTGCCCCGCGCCGGAAGCGAGTTTCCAACTATTGTAGGCATCGAACGCTTTGCCGGGGTCGAAGGGATTGTTCGCCCGTGAGTCGGCGCGGCCACGGCTCACGGCGCTGGGCCATTTTGGCGGAGAGCCGAGCGTGAGCCACTGTGGGTCCGTGAGCGTCGAGGCACTCCAGGTGGCGTCCGAGGTCAGCCAGCTTTGGCGCGCGAGGTCGGCGTTGAGTTCGAGGAGCACGGCGAGCGCGGCAGTGTTCGTGGCGTTCAGCACGTAGAAGGCGAGGTGGTTGGTCACGCCGGGCTTGAGGCGACCGCTGAGGTCGAGGCCGGTAGCCTTCGCGGACCCGAAGACTTCGCCGATGCGCTGTCCGTTGAGGTAGATTTCCCCGTTGCCTTCCGCAGCGACCAGCAGGACGGACTTGAGCAACTGCGGCGGCACAAGGAAGTCGCGGCGGAAGAACACCGGCTGATTCGTGCGCGCGCCGCTGGTCGAAATCCACTCCGGCACCGGCGGGCGGTTGACGACTTGCGCGGTGACGCTTGGGACGAAGGAGCAGTTGAGCCAAGCGACCAGTAACAGGCGAAGAACGGGTTTCACATCGGCAGTAAAACCGCCGGGGTAGCTTGAGTCAACGGGACGAAACTACGGAGTTGGGAGCGACTCGAACTGAAAGCTTCCGGCTGCGGACGTGGGCGTCCGCGCTCCATCAAATCCTCACCTCCTTCGTTCAATACAATCTCGTAGCCTCGTCTTCGCGGATGGGTTTTTCGAACTGGTCGCTGCTGTATTCCACGCGGAAACGGGAGTCGTCGGGGCGCAACGCCTTGGTCAGCACGCGCCAGGTGGCGGTGGCTTTGCCTTCAAGCACGGGCAGCACTTGCATTGTCACCGTCCGCCCCTGTGCCTGCACGGGCGAGGTGCCGTTGCCGAAGACGAACTCCTGGCTGTCCGGCACGGTGCAGACACGCGGATGTTGGTGCCGGGCTGGTCGCCTTGATTGGTGATGCTGATGACATAAGTGACGACTTTGCCGACTTCGATGGGGTCCGCGAGGTCCACGACTTCGACGCCGAGGGCGTGGACGCCGATGATCAGGGTGTGGCATTCACAATGGGCGAAACCAGCCGCAGTGCCGCTGCCAACGGGCTTGAAATCGGTGCGGCCCGGCTTGCTCATGGTGAAACTGGCGCAAACTTCGCGGCTGCTGTTGGGGGCGAGGTTGGCGATTTCCCAAGTGACGCGGTCGGCGGAGGAGATGCCGCCTTCGGTCGCGCTGGTGCAGGTGGCTCCGGCGGGAATTGGAAGCGTGAGTGTGGTCTTTGGCTCGGGGGCGTCGCCGGAGTTGCGGAGGGTGAAGCAGACTTTCACAGG
The DNA here is from genome assembly GCA_943330855.2 of Klebsiella pneumoniae. Taxonomy (GTDB): domain Bacteria; phylum Verrucomicrobiota; class Verrucomicrobiia; order Limisphaerales; family SXTU01; genus SXTU01. The sequence continues at coordinate 797 of CALQJI020000026.1, read as the reverse complement.
GCGACCGGTGAACTCACGGGCGGGTGCATGGCAGCTCAGAGCGAGTGCGGAGACGGGTTTGGGTTCCGGCCCGAGGTCCACGAGGAAGAAATTGCTGCATGCCTTCGGGGTGATGCAGCGGTAGCGCTGGCCGCGTGAACTGAAGGTGAACGCGTAGGCCGGGGCGGGGGCGTCTCCGGCCCACAGGACGTCGCGCAAGCAGATGGGGGCACCGTCCTTGCGCGAGGACATGAAGGGCATCCGCCAGCCGACGGGGATGGGCCACTCGCTGATTTCCGCCGAGAGTGCCGCGCGGTGGAGGTCGTCCAAATTCCCCACCCAGCCCCATTGAGCGAGGATGGATGCGATGTCGGGTCGCAATTTCTCATCTCGGAATCGGGAGCGCAGATCCTCGGGCGTGTGCATCGTCGGCGCGAAGCGTGTGGCGGGATGGCCGAGCCGGGTGGCGCGGTGTTGCTGGGCCTGAGTTGGAGCGCAGAGGAGGAGAAATGCCAGGCCGGCGGCGAGGGCGAGTAGCGTGCGGACGGTGAGTTTCACGCCCTGATGCTCCTGAAAATGGCGGCGTGAAACCAGCCAATTAGCTGGGAGCAGGAGCCAGGAGTCAGGAGTTAGAGGTCAGCTCGTGATACGCGAAGGCTCGCTCTGTCCTCCCGTATTGACTCACGGCTAAATGTTACCGGGGGCAGGGGACCGTCAGGTCTTCGTTGACTCACGATCTAGTTTACCCAAGGCAGTGAAGAATTTCTTCAGCTTGGCCTCAATCCTTTTCTTCAACTCGTAGGGATCCATCCCGGCGT
>CALQJI020000025.1 GCA_943330855.2 Klebsiella pneumoniae | reverse complement strand
TTTGCTGGAGTTATACGCCTCCTGGCGGGGCTTTTAGCGGTCGGGAGGCTTGCGGCGACCCGCGTAGAATCGGCCTGCGGACCGGCGTTATACGCTCGGCACGCGTCGTTCTCGTCGCTATTTTCAGCGCATGTCATGGACACCGTTGGGCACACTCGGTTCGCGGTGTTGCGGCGGTTCACTCCTCGAACCTTCCATTGGTCGGCTACGAAAGCCAGGTTCCATCATCCCTCAAAAAGGATGGCATTCCATTCAACCACGCAGTCGTGGAGTTCATCCGCAACAAGGGTGTAAGTGATGTAGTCCTCGTGGCGATGTGGGGTGGCTACGTGACTGACGCTGAGGTCACTCGACTTCGTCGTGGTTTGCTTGACACGGTAAGTGCACTGAAACACTCGGGTTCAAGAATCTGGATCATGAGACAAGTTCCTCAGCATCCTTGGAACGTGCCCAAAGCGTTGGCCTTTGCCGTTTTGAATGGTCACAATCCTGACGAACTCGGATTATCTTTGGCCGATCATGATCGGACACGCCGCCTCCAAAATTCGATTTTTGAGGAAGTCGCCGCCCTTGATGTCACGGTCCTCGACCCAACCGCTCTGTTTTTAACCTCCAAAAAAAACTGCCGCGTAGCAAACGATGGGCAAGCCCTTTATTATGACTATCACCACCTTTCTGTCGCTGGGGCCATGGTGTTGCAACCGCTTGTTAGTCCCATCTTTGAAGGCATGGCCAAAAGGCCAGCCGCCTCGGTGAGTGACAAAGGCGACATCCGTTGACGTCCTAACGACAGGCGCTTTAATGGACCATCATTCGGAACAGGGCCTAAGAGAGAGGTCGAGTCAAATGACAACACTATGACGACTTTTTCAACCACCCAAGTTCAACCCGCCACAAATTCACCGCCCGCAGTGGCGTCGTTCCGTTCATTGCTAGCTCCTGCTGGCTATATCGGGACTCTCGCGGTCAGCGCGGTCCTGTTTGAATACTGGCAGGCGGAGCCGGTGCCAATGGAAGCGTATTTGCTGGGAATGTCCGTGCTGGCCGTGTGTCTCCTTCCCATTGCGGTTTGGCAGGCGGGGGCTCGCCGTAGAGCGCCCATGTTCGAACTACTCTGCGTGGCCTTTGCGATTGCGTTCGCAGTCCCTGTTTTTCTGCATGAGAACTCCATCCGCGCTTTCAACTCTTACACCATGCTCAATTGGGCCGTGACGCAACGAGCGCAACAGTTCAGCCTGCTGGGCATCGCGGCGATGATCGTAGGCTACTACCTGTTCCCGCGCTCGCCTATGGCCGGTTGGTTGCCCCGGGCCGACCTTCCCATGGAACCTCGGCGATTTCCCCAGTTCCTTTTGGTGTCATTCGGTGTCGGCGCCGGACTGCAAGTGCTGGACCGGATTACTGGTAATCACCTCGTTATGGGGATCGCCGGCGCAGTATTTTCGTTAATCGTATTCGTCATGGGGGTGGGCATCGCCCTGCTGACGTTTCGTGTCTTTCGACCGGGGACAGAATCACGCCGCTACTCGAAGATGCTCCTATATGGCGTAACGGGCGCGGCGGCTTTGGTTGGCACGACAACTGGAATGCTGGAGGCGGGATTCATTCCTTTGCTTGTGCTCCTGGCAGCCAGATGGACTGCTAGTCAACGGATCCCAGTAGCCTGGCTGGTGGCTGGTGGGGTGGCAGTCGTGGTGATGAACGCGGCCAAACAGGAGTATCGGCGCGAAGTGTGGATGGCGGACAAGGCCCCCACTGTCCCTGAACAAATGGCAATCTGGTCGCACAAGGTCTCGGAGGTGGCTGTAACCTTGAACACCGCCCAGGGCATAAACGATGCGGTCGTGCGAACGGTCCATCGGTTCGACATGATTCACATCTTTTCGCATGTCTTGGAGCTCACCCCGGGAGAAGTGGCGCATTACGGTGGCGTTAGCTACGAGTATATGCTCTATGGCTGGATTCCCCGTGTGTTGTGGCGAGACAAGCCGAGCTCGACGGAGGCCAACATCATGTTTGCACTGGACTATGGCCTCATGATCGAATCTCAACGAGACAGCGTTCGGATGGGCATTGGCTTCCTAACGGAGGCCTATGCCAACTTCGGTGTCGGAGGCGTGGTGGTGATCATGTTCGTCATAGGGACCTTTTTGAGCGCCGCTGCCACCATTTTCAACGGGCCGCAGAGCGACGGCGGGAAAGCAACCTATATCGTCGTCATGGCGTTTTTCATGAACGGGCTTGGCTCGGCCACGACCATGTTTTTCTACTTCGCCCTTACGGGTTTCATTCTGCTTTCACTGTTATTGCGATATTTTGCGAGCTCGTGGCGCGCTCCTGCCGAGCCTCCCCAAAGCGAACGCGCTTGATGAGCTGGCTGTGTCTGCCGGCCCCGGCCGTGCCAGCCATTCTCTCCAGCCTGCCTCGGCAGGTGAACCTCCCCGTCCCCTTGTCCCAGCAAAAAATCCTCATCCACTGCCAGGTGTTCTGGCCGGATAACACCGCGACCTCGCAGATGATCACGGCAGTGGCGGTGGATGCTGCCGCTGCCGGACGTCAGGTGACGGTGATCACCAGCGCCAAAGGTTATAATTTGGCCGAGACCTATCCCAGTTCCGAACGGCACGCTGGCGTCGATATCCACCGCGTGAGCGGAACGCAACTCAACCGGCACACAACCCTCGGGCGGTTGGCGAACTACTTGAGCTTCATCCTCTTTTCCGGTTGGAAACTGTTGAGAATATCCCGTCCGGATTGTCTCGTCATCACCTCTTCGCCCCCATTCTCCGTCTTCCTCGCCTGGCTGCAGCTGCGTTTGCGGGGGATACCCTTCATCTTCGTCGCCCACGATTTGTATCCTGAAATAGCGATCGCCTCGGGCCTGCTTCGCGCTGGCTCGCCCAGCGCTCGGCTCGCTGGCTGGCTTTTCGGTTCTTGGATGGCGCGGGCAGCAGTGATCATTGCGTTGGGCGATTGCATGAAGCGCCGGTTGCTGGCGGCGCATCCTGACGTCAAACCCGAGCAAGTCCTGCCCATTGACAACTGGCATGACGGACATCTGATCTTCCCACTGCCTAGGCCAGCCGTAGTCGGCGCCCCGGTCTGCTTCCAATACTCAGGGAACCTAGGCGCGGGCCATGAGTTCGAAACACTCCTGGCAGGAATGACCCAACTCAAAGCCCGGGCGGACCTGCGATTCCAGTTCGTCGGCCGGGGCAAGCGCCGCCCCCAACTGGAGGCCGATGTTCAGCGGCTTGGCATCGGCAATTGCGTCTTTCAAGATTACGTGCCGATGGAGGAGCTAAACGAAAGTCTCAATCAGGCGGATGTTTGCCTCGTCACACTGGCGCGGGGTTTCGAGGGGTTGATCGTGCCGAGCAAGATTTATGGCATCATGGCTGCAGGCAAGCCGGTCCTCTACATTGGCGCAGTGGAGGGCGAAGTGCCAACGCTTGTTCGCCAGCATCAGCTAGGCTGGGTAGTGGAACAGGGCGACGTGACTGGGCTGGTGCGCGCGCTGGAGGAGGCCACCGCACGGTCCGAACTGCGCGAGACCTTCGGGCGCAACGCCCGGCGAGCGTTCGACGCGCATTATGATCGCCCTGTGGCCACTAAAAAATACATCGAGGTCTTTGACTCGGTTTCACGGTGCGGAAATGGCCAACTATGATCCTAGTAGCGGCAACGGCGGTTGGATCTTGGCTGGTTGGCTTTCCCGTGAGGCGGTTGCTGGTGAAATGGAACGCCATTGACCAGCCTAACGCCAGATCGAGTCATGCCCAGCCTATTGCTCGGGGCGGCGGTCTGGGTATAATGCTCGTCCTGTTAGGGGCGGCTGCGGGTTTGTTGGCCGCCGGCACCATCTCTCCGTCTCGGCCGCTCTTCGGACTGTTGGCTGGCACACTGATTGTGGCGGTGATTTCTTTGTGCGACGACCTGAAGCCGCAACCTTCTTGGCTGCGCTTTGTTTGCCACGCGCTCGCAGCGGGAGTGCTGATCACGGCACTGGGTGGCCCGGTGGTGAGCGTGTCTTGGTCTTTCAATGTCGGCCTAGCGCTCCCCACAGGGTTGGGTTGGTTCGTGTTGTTCTTATGGTTGGTGGGTTATGCGAATGCGTTCAACTTCATGGATGGAATCAACGGGATTGCGGCCGGACAAGCTGCACTAACCGGCGTTGGCACGGCACTGATCGGAGGAATTGCGGGGGGCGACTGGCTCGCGCCGCAGGTCCTATTGGCTGAGGTCGTAGCCGGGGCCGGGGCCGGTTTCCTGCCGCATAACTTTCCACGAGCGCGCATGTTCATGGGCGATGTGGGTAGCGCGGCTTTGGGTTTCGTGTTGGCGGGGTTGGCGATCTGGCTGTCGCATGATCACGGTTGGTGGCTTTTGATCCCCCTAGCATTGTTGCACGCAAATTTCGTTCTCGATACCGGCATCACGCTCATCCGGCGCATACTGAGGCGCGAGCGCTGCCTTGCCGCTCACCGTGAACATTTTTATCAACTGCTTATCCGGGCGGGCAGGAGCCACGTGTTGGTGACTGGCTGGGAGTGGGTGCTGCAAATTTGCGTCTTGGGATTGATGGTTCTGTATGTCAATGTGGGAGATCAGTTTCGGCCGTGGCTGGCTGCGGTTGTTGTCATGCTGTGGTTCAGCTTTTTTGGCTGGTCGGAGACTGTGTTCCGCCGGGTGCAAACGAGATGAAGTCCTTGGGTGTGATTGAGTGCGCGCGAAGGACTGAAGGCGTTGGATATGTGGAATAACTTTCTACCGCGATACCGGGCGCAGTTGCGTTTCCTGTTCTTGGTGCTGCTCTACAGCATCGGGTTGCTGGCCTCGCTCTGGGTTGCGTGGCAGTTGCGGTTTGATTTTGCCGTGCCGGGCGAATTTCTGTCGACAATGTGGCTGTCGATCGCGTGGATCGTGCCGGTAAAGCTGGTGCTGCTGTGCGCTTCGAGGCAGTTCGCCGGCTTGTTGAGCTACTTTGGCGTCCGGGACCTGTTCCTCCTATTCGTGGCGGTGGCTGTCGGAGCGGTCGTCTTGCTGGTTGTAAGATCGCTCGATACCTTCAGCGCGTGGTCGCCGCCGCGCGGGGTGATTGCGGTGGATTTCATTCTTTCGTTCGTAGGGCTGGCAGGCATTCGCCTGTTCTTTCGGCTTTACCGCGAGAAGGTGGCGCACCCGGAGCGGCGGGGTGATGAGCGCATGAAACGCGTTGCCATCGTGGGCGCGGGTTTCGTGGGGGCGAACCTCGCGAAGGAGTTGCTGATGCGCCGCGGACTGGGCTTGAGCCCCGTGGTGTTCTTCGACGACGACAAGTCCAAGTGGAACTCGCGAGTGCATGACATCCTCGTGGTTGGTAGACCGGAATTAATTACCGAGAAAAATATCGAATGGCAACTGGACGAACTAATCATTGCCCTGCCCTCACCCTCGGCTCGGCGTATCCGCGAGGTGCTCGCCCTGGCCCAGCAGGCGCGGATCAAGTGTGAGATCGTGCCCTCGATGGAGGAGTTGGCCACGGGCCGGGTGAAGGTGAGTCAGTTGCGCGAGGTGCGGATCGAAGACCTGTTGGGCCGTGACCCCGTAAAGTTGCAGACCGATAACATCCGCCAGTTGCTCAACCATCGCGTGGTGATGGTGACGGGCGCGGGCGGTAGCATCGGTAGTGAATTGTGCCGCCAGATTGCCGCGTTCAATCCCCAACGCCTGCTTTTGGTCGAGCGCTGCGAGGTGCAGCTTTTTCAAATCGAGCAGGAACTCGTGGCTGCCGGGCACGGTGGCATCATCGTCCCGATTGTTGCCGACATTCTCGATGCAACTCGGATGCGCGCGGTCTTCACCCGGTTCCCCCCGCATGCCATTTTCCACGCTGCTGCACACAAGCACGTGCCCATGATGGAGCACCAGCCGGCGGAGGCGGTGAAGAACAACACTCTCGGCACCAAGTTCATCGCCGAGCTGGCGCAGGAGTTCGGCACCGCCCAGTTCCTGCTCATCTCCACGGACAAGGCCATCAATCCCACAAGCGTGATGGGCGCGAGTAAACGGATGGCGGAAATTTTCCTCCAGGCGTTGCACGCGCAGAAGCCCGATGGCACACGTTTCGTGGCCGTGCGCTTCGGCAACGTGCTCGGCTCCTCCGGCAGCGTGATTCCGACTTTCAATCGCCAGATCGAGGCGGGTGGCCCGGTGAAGGTGACTCACCCCGAAGTGACTCGTTATTTCATGACCATCCCAGAGGCGGTCGGCCTCGTGCTCCAAAGCGCGAGTCAGGCTGAGGGCGGGGAAATTTTCGTCCTCGATATGGGTAAGCCGATCAAAATCGTGGACCTCGCGCGGCAGCTCATTGAGCTGCACGGGCTGCGGCCTGACGAGGATATCGAGATCGAGTTCACCGGCCTGCGCCCTGGCGAGAAGCTCTTCGAGGAGCTCAGCCATAACGGCGAGAATTTCAAGGCCACCAACCACGCGAAGATCATGCGCTTCGTTTGCACGCCCGTGCGGCTGGAGCAAGTAGCCGCGCAGTTCGCCAAGCTCGAGCGCGAGATGCACCTCATCGAGCCGGACCAGATGAAACGGCTCATCCAGGAGGTCGTGCCGGAATACCAGCCATTCCTCGGCGGCGCCTGAGACGCTGCTACCGTTTAGCCTCCGATCGTTCCCGTTCATGTGTGGCATCGCCGTTTGTTTTGCTCACTCTTCCTCCGCTGCACCGGTGGACGAGGCGGAGTTGCTACGGATGCGCGACCAGATGACGGCCCGCGGCCCTGACGGTGCGGGCCTTTGGTTCTCCAGCGATCGGCGCGTGGGATTGGCACACCGCCGCCTCTCCATCATTGACCTTTCCTCCGCAGGCGCTCAGCCGATGAGTTCCGAGGATGGACGGCTGGTGATTGTCTTCAACGGCGAGATTTACAACCACCGCGAGTTACGCGCCGGGCTGGAGGCGCGCGGGCGGCGCTTCCGATCTAACAGCGACACTGAGGTGTTGTTGCATCTCTACGCTGAGCAGGGTCGAGAGATGCTGCGCACGCTGCGCGGGATGTTCGCCTTTGCGCTGTGGGACAACGAACGCCAAGGCCTGCTGCTCGCACGTGACACCTTTGGCATAAAGCCTCTCTACGTCGCGGACGATGGCAAGACCTTGCGCGCAGCATCGCAGGTGAAGTCTCTCCTCGCAGGCGGTGGAGTGGACACCGCTCTGGATCCCGCCGGACAAGTGGGCTTCTTTCTGTGGGGTCACGTGCCGGAGCCGTATTCGCTGTATCGCGGCATCCGCTCGCTGCCGGCGGGCGGCTGGCTGTGGGCGGGCGCGGATGGCTCGCGAGTCAATGGAACCCACGGAAGCGTCGGACAAATTCTCAGCGCGCCCCACGCGCTCGACAGCAGCGCTCAAGCAGTAGACACAGTGCGGGCTGCGTTTGCCGACACCGTGCGACATCACCTGATCGCCGATGTGCCCGTCGGGGTATTCCTCTCCGCTGGGCTGGACTCCACCGCGCTCGCAGGGTTGGCCTCGGAGCAAGGCGGGCGGCTCCGCACTGTCACGCTGGGCTTTACCGAGTTTCGCGGCACGGCTAACGACGAAGTGCCGCTGGCCGAGGAAGTCGCGCGGCACTATGGCGCAGAGCATCAGACTATCTGGGTGACGAAGGAGGATTTTAACAGCGAACGCACCGCGCTCCTCCGTGCGATGGACCAACCCTCGACCGACGGGGTGAACACTTATTTCGTTAGCCTTGCCGCGCGTCGCGCCGGGCTGAAGGTCGCGCTCTCCGGGTTGGGTGGAGACGAGTTGCTCGGCGGTTATCCGAGTTTCCGGGATGTTCCTCGGGCCGCGCGTTGGCTCGCGCCTTTCCGTCACGCGCCGTGGTTCGGGCGCGCGTTCCGGGTGGTGGCTGCCCCCGTGCTGCGGCAGCGCACGTCTCCGAAATACGCTGGATTGCTGGAATACGGCGGCACGCCCGGCGGCGCGTATCTGTTACGCCGCGGGATGTTTATGCCGTGGGAACTGCCGGCCCTTCTCGATCCCGACTTGGTGCGCGCAGGTTGGAACGAATTGCAACCCTTGCTCCGGCTGCGCGAAACGCACGCGGCCCTGCCGACATCCCGGCAAAAAGTCTCCGCCCTCGAAGCCGTTTGGTATATGCGCAACCAGCTCCTGCGCGACGCGGACTGGGCGAGCATGGCGCACTCCATCGAGGTTCGCGTGCCGCTCGTGGACGTGGCGTTGTGGCGGACGCTCGCACCGTTGCTCGCTGGCGCGCACCCACCCGGCAAGCAATCGCTTGCTCGTAGCCCGGCCCGCCCGTTGCCAGCCGCCGTGCTCAACCGCCCCAAGACGGGCTTCTTCATTCCGGTGCGCGACTGGCTCCTGGACGGAAGTGATAACACGCCAGCAGAGCGGGGTCTTCGCGGCTGGGCGAAGTTCGTCCATGCGCAGTTTGCCCGGAACTGAACTCGAACGGATGCGCATCCTTGTTCTGCTCACGGACGGCTTCGGTAGTCAGGGCGGCATTGCCAAGTTCAACCGCGACCTGCTCGGCGCGTTGTGCGCGCACCCTGAAGTCACGGAAGTTGTCGCGCTCCCGCGACTCATGCCAGAGGCCCCTGGCCCGCTGCCAGCCCGCTTGCGGCATCTGACCTGCGGAACGGGGGGCAAGCTGAAGTATCTCCTTGCGGTGGCTGGCGCGGCGGTCCGCCACGGGCCGTTCGACCTGCTCGTGTGCAGCCACATCAACCTCCTGCCCGCAGCCGCATTGGTGCGCTGGCGTGTGCGTGGCCCGGTCGTTCTGAACCTCTATGGCGTGGAAGCCTGGCAGGCACCGGCCAGCCGGTTGCACCGCCGCCTCGCTCGCCGTGTCGAGGCGACCGTGGCTATCACCGAGTTGACCCAGCAACGTTTCCTCGGCTGGTCTGGCATGGTGCCGGCACGGAGCCATGTGCTGCCGTGCGCGGTTGATTTGTCGAGCTACGGCCCCGGCCCCGCGCCCGAGGAACTTGCGCACAGGTATGGCCTCGCAGGCCGCACGGTGATCATGACCCTCGCGCGCCTCTCGTCGGACGAGCGTTACAAAGGGGTGGATGAAGTGCTGGAGGCGATGACGGATTTGGCGCGGGACATCCCCAACTTGAGCTACCTGATCTGCGGCGATGGCACCGACCGCGCGCGGCTTGAAGCGAAGGCTACGCAACTGGGCTTGCGCGATCGCGTCGTTTTCACCGGGCGCATTTCGGAGGAAACCAAGGCGAACCATTATCGGCTCGCCCACGCGTTCGTGATGCCGGGCTGGGGCGAAGGTTTCGGCATCGTGTATCTCGAAGCCCTCGCGTGCGGCATCCCCGTGCTGGCTAGCGCCGTGGACGGCAGCCGTGAGGCAGTGCGCAACGGCGAACTTGGCGTGCTGGTGGACCCGCGTGTGGTCGGTGCCGTGGGCGATGGCATCAGGCAAGTGCTCGCCCGGTCCCGTGGGGTGGTGCCGCTAGGTTTGGATTATTTCTCCATCGAGAACTTCACGCGTCGCACCCACGAAATTGTGGATCGACTCGTGCCGTCCGCAGCACGACCGGAAGCAAAACGTGGCTAGCTAAGTGCCGATTAGCCTATGCGCATTCTGAAAGCAACCGGCGTCTATTTCCCGGAGCTGAAGTTCGGCGGGCCACCGCTTAAAATTCACGCCCTCGCTCAGGGCTTGGGCCAGCACGGACATGATGTGTCCGTGCTGACTTTTTTTTCAGAGGACCCGACGCGGGCCGAGGCCACGCGCTACGGCGGCGTCCACGTGCAGTATCTGCCGTGGGTCGGCCGAGGATTGCGCCAATGGCCCACCGACCGGCGGCTGATCACGGCAGCGATTGCTGGGGCGGACGTGGTTCACATCTACGGACTCTACAATTCACTTACCCCGCTGGCGGCGCGAGCGGCGGCGCTGGCGGAGAAACCCTGCGTGCTCGAACCGCTGGGCGGGTATTTGCCGCGCGGCCGGAACCAGTGGGTGAAGCGGCTCTATCACCGCGCCTTCACCCACCGCATCGCGCGGCAGGCGCGGGTCGTCATCGCGACCTCGCCGCAGGAGTTCAAGGAACTCGAACCGCTGGGGCAGCCGCCAAAGCTCCTGCTGCGCCGCAACGGGATTGACGTTGAGACCTTCGCGAAGCTGCCGTCCGCCGACATCTTTCGGCGCAAGCTTGGAATTTCCGCCGACCGCCGCGTCGTGCTCTTCCTCGGTCGCCTGAGCCCGGTGAAAAACCTGGAGCAGTTCCTCGAAGCCTTCGCCCGCGTGCGCCCATCTAATACCACGCTGGCACTCGTCGGCCCCGCCGAGTCAGATTACGAAACTCGGCTGCGCGCCTTGGCGCAACGCCTCGGCATCACGGGCGATGTCGCATTCGCGGGCGCGCTCTACGATGAGGAAAAACTCTCGGCCCTTGCAGCCGCCGATTTATTCGTGATGCCCTCGCTCATCGAGAGCTACGGCAACGCGGTGGCCGAGGCCGTGGCCGCTGGGCTGCCCGTGCTGCTCACGGACACCTGTGGTATCGCACCAGCCATTCATGAGCGCGCGGGCTTGGCGGTGCCGCTGGGTGTGGAGACGCTCGCGCACGGCCTCCGCACGATGCTCGATCCGGCGGAGCGCGCGCGCCTGACAAGCCGCCGGGATGAAGTGATGTCGCAGCTTTCCTGGGCCGAGCCGTTGCGGCAGATGGATGAAATCTACCGTTCGCTTATCACGGACAAGCGCTGACTTGTTCGCAGTATGGGCCGCATCCTAGGCATCTCCGCTTACTACCACGACAGCGCTGCCGCGCTTGTCGTGGACGGGGACATCGTCGCCGCTGCGCAGGAGGAGCGGTTCACGCGCATCAAGCACGATGCCGCGTTTCCCACGCACGCGGTGGACTACTGCCTGCGCGAGGCCAGCCTCACTCCCGAGCAACTCGACCACGTCGTCTTCTACGACAAGCCGCTCCAGAAGTTCGACCGCCTGCTGGAGACGTATCTCGCTTTCGCACCCGTCGGCCTTCAGTCGTTCATGATGGCGATGCCGCTGTGGCTCAAGACCAAGCTGCATCTGCCCCGCGAAATTCGGAAGGCGCTCGGTGGCCGCTACACGAAACGCATCGCGTTCACCGGCCACCACGAAGCGCACGCGGCCAGCACTTTCTTCCCGTCGCCTTACGAAGACGCCGCCATTCTCACGCTCGACGGCGTCGGCGAGTGGGACACGGCGACCATTGGGCACGGGCAGGGGAACAAAATCAAACTCCTCAAGACACTCCACTTTCCGCACTCGCTCGGCTTGCTTTACAGCGCGGTGACTTACTTCTGCGGCTTCAAGGTGAACTCCGGGGAATACAAGCTCATGGGCCTCGCGCCCTACGGTGAGCCGCGCTACACGGACAGAATTCTCAAGCACCTCGTAGACGTGAAGCCTGACGGCTCGCTGGCGATGGACATGAGCTACTTCAACTTCTGCCAGGGGCTGACGATGACGAACGCCAAGTTCGCCTCGCTCTTCGGCGGCCCTGCGCGCGACCCAGAGTCCGCCATCACGCAGCGGGAAATGGACCTCGCTGCTTCGATTCAAACGGTCACAGAGGAAGTCGTCCTGCGCATGGCACGGCACGCGAAGGAACTCACCGGCAGCAAGTTTCTCTGTCTCGCCGGCGGCGTCGCGCTTAACTGCGTGGCCAACGGCAAGTTGCTCCGCGCGGGAATCTTCGACGACGTGTTCGTCACGCCAGCCTCGGGAGACGCCGGTGGTGCGCTGGGCGCGGCGCTCTTCGTGCAGCACCAGTTGTTGGACAAGCCGCGTCCGCACGTTGCGTATCGCAAGGATTTCCTCAGAGGCTCTCTCCTTGGCCCAAAATTTTCGAACGAGGAAATCCGCGCCTTCCTCGACGGCAAGCAGGTCCGCTACACGTTCTACGAACAGGAACCCGCGCTCCTGGAAGCCGTGGCGCAGGAGATGGCCTCGGAGAAAGTCATCGGCTGGTTCAGCGGGCGGATGGAATTCGGCCCGCGCGCTCTCGGTGCCCGCAGCATCATCGGCGACCCGCGGAGCCCCGCGATGCAGTCGCAGATGAACCTCCGCATCAAGTTCCGCGAGAGCTTCCGGCCCTTCGCCCCGTGCGTGCTCATCGAGGACGTGGCGAAGTATTTCGACCATGACCGTGAGTCGCCCTACATGCTCATGGTGGCCGACGTGAAGAAGGATCAGTGGCTCCCGCTCACACCGGAACAGACCGCACTGATGCGCGACCCCGACCTGCGGAAGCGTGTGAACGTCCCGCGCTCGACGCTGCCGGCCATCACGCACGTGGACATGAGCGCGCGCATCCAGACGGTGGACGAGGAGAGGCACGGGCGCTACTGGCGGCTGATGAAGGAGTTCAAGCGCCAGACCGGCTGCGGCGTGATCATCAACACCAGTTTCAACATTCGCGGCGAGCCGATCGTTTGCACGCCCGAGGATGCCTACCGCTGCTTCCGTGCGTCGGACATGGACGTGCTGGTGCTGGAAAACTGCGTGCTCCGCCGCACCGAGCAGCCGGCGCAGGATGAAAGCGAGCGGAAGAAATACATCGAGAGCTTCAAGCTGGATTGAGCCGCATGGTCAACCCGTTCAAAGAAGTAAACTGGAACCCGGACACGGCGGCGCTCCGCACGTTCGCGAAGAGCTTGGTCGTTGGGTTTCCCTGTCTTGCAGTTGCCTTCCTGCTAATCGGCTGGTTTGGTGGCAAGGGCTGGAATGTTTCCTTCGCGTTGAAACTCGGCGGCCTCGGTGCGGCGGCGGGCGTGCTGTTCTACGCCGTGCCCGCCCTCGCTAAACCGTTTTACTTAGTCTGGTATGCGCTGGCCTGCTGCATCGGCCTCGTCGTCGGCAACGTTTTGCTGGGCCTAATTTTCTACGTGCTCGTGACGGGCATCGGCCTTCTCAAACGACTTGGCGGACGGCAGGCGATCCGCAAATCTCCCAACCCACAAGCCGACACTCACTGGGTGGACGCGCCGCCCGCGCCGGAACCGAAACGCTACTACCGCCAGTTTTGAGCGACCCGCTAAACGACCACAACATGAGCGAACAAACCCCCAATGAGTTCGAGCGAGCCGGCAAGCAGGCGCAGCCCGGGCTCGTGAAGGAGTTCATCGCCTTCCTCGGCGAGAACAAGAAGTTCTGGCTCATCCCGCTGCTGCTGGCGCTGCTGGCCATCGGCGCGCTGCTTATCCTCGGCGGCACGGCGGCAGCCCCGTTCATTTACACTCTATTCTGAGAGGCGGTTCGGCCGGCTCTCCTTGGTCCAAGCGCACCCATCCGGTGCGCTTTTTCTTTTCCCTCGCGTGCGGGAAGACCAAACTCTGCCGTCGTGCTACCGCCCTTCCTCAGCAGCTTTCTAAGTTACGCGCGTTGGCGTGTGGGCGGGTCAGTCGCGTTGCTGGTGGCGGTCGCGTTGCTGGAGGCGGCGGGTCTGTTGCTGCTCATGCCGCTGGTGGAGCTGCTCGGCCTGGGCGAAGTGCGTGCGGCGGCGGGTCTCTCCAGCGTCTGGCGGAACATCTTCTCCGCGCTCGGCGTCACACCCGCCTTCGAGTTGGTGCTGTGTAGTTTCGTTGCCCTGCTCGTCGTGCAGGCGGTGCTGCGCCGCGTTGCGGACCATCACAACGCGCGCATCGAGGCGGCCTACACTGCGCATCTGCGCGACCGGCTTTACGCGGCGCTAGTGGACGCGCGCTGGCTGGCGTTCACGCGATTGCGTGCGGCGGACCTCACGCGCGCGCTCACGCAGGAGGTGGACAACGCGGGCTTCGCGGCGCAGCAGGGCGTCGCGCTCGCGGGCATGGCCGGGCTGGCGCTGGTGCATCTGGCCGTGGCGCTCATGGTTTCGCCGCCGCTCACCGCGATGGCGCTGGGGTGCGGAGTGCTGGTGGCGGTGGCGTTGCGCCCGTTGAACCGCCGCGCGCACGAGGCCGGCAAGGCCAGCCAGCTATGCCGCGCGGAGATGAGCGCCGCCATCGCCGAGCATCTCGCGGGCTACAAGGTCGCCAAGAGCCACGGGTGCGGGGGCCATCACCTCGATCTGTTTCGGCGTGCCACGCACTCCATCGCCGAGCACTTCGTCGCCACGCGCCACGTCTTCTCCGCCTCGCGCGTGTTCTTCGAGTTGGCGGGCTGGACGGCGCTGATGGCCTTTCTCTATGTGGCGGTGGCATGGGCGCGGCTTGGCACCGCACAACTCGTGCTCATGGTTTTTGTCTTCACCCGCCTCCTGCCGCGCATCGGCGCCATTCAAGGCGCATGGCAGCAGATCGTCCATTACCAGCCCGCATTCGATGCCGTGGAGAAGCTGCGGGCCGAACTCGACGCCGACCGTGAGGCCGTGGCCGATGTTTCGCTCGCGCTCGAACTCCAGCGCGAGGTGCGCCTCGACAACGTCTCCTTCCGCTACGATCCCGCTGCCGGCCAGGACGTGGTGCGGAACGTCAGCCTCACCGTTCCGGCGCGACGCATGACCGCGCTTGTCGGCGCGTCGGGCGCGGGCAAGAGCACGATTGCCGATCTCCTGCTCGGCCTGCTCACGCCAACGGACGGCCGCGTGATGGTGGATGGCGAGCCGCTCGAAGGTGTTCAGCACCGGCTGGCTGCATGGCGCAGCTCCATCGGCTACGTGCCGCAGGAGCCGTTTCTCTTCCACGACACCATCCGCGCGAATCTTTTGTGGGCGCGGTCCGACGCCACTGAGGACGAGTTGCAGTCCGTCCTGCGCACCGCCGCCGCGGCGGAGTTCGTCGCGCGGCTGCCGCAAGGGCTCGATACCGTGGTGGGTGACCGGGGTGTGCGCCTCTCCGGTGGTGAGCGCCAGCGGCTCACGCTTGCCCGCGCGCTGTTGCGGCGTCCCACGCTGCTGCTGCTGGACGAGGCGACCAGCTCGCTGGATCACGAGAATGAGCGGCTTATCCAGCAGGCCATCGAGCGGCTTCACGGCGAACTGACCATCGTCATCATCGCGCATCGGCTCTCCACAGTGCAGAACGCGGACCAAGTCATCGTGTTGGACCAGGGGCGCGTGGTGGAGTGCGGCGCACCGGCGGAACTGGCCCAGCGCGAAGGCGGGGCGTTCCGCAAGCTGATGTCCGCTGGAACGAATTTGCCATGAACGCCGCGCTGCCAGATCGACTGTCCCCTCGCGTGGCCGCGTGGCCACCGGAGTTGAGCGCGCTGGTGCAACTGCTGCGTGTGGCGCTGGGAACAGCGGGAGCGGAGAGCTTCCAATGGCCTGCCGACGTGGACTCCGCCGCGTTTGGAGAGAGCCTCACGCGGCATCGCGTGGGGGCATTTTTGCAACATCGCCTTGTCGGAGACGTGCGCGCGGCGCTGCCCGATCCAGTGCGGGAGCAACTCACAGCGACGGCCCGGCGCACGGCGAGGCTGGCGCTGGTCCGGTCGGCAGAGTTGGTGCGCATCGCGCGGTTGTTCGCGAGTGCGGGCATTCCGTTCTTGAGTGTGAAAGGCCCTTTGCTCGCGCGTTCACTTTACGGCGATGTGGGCGCACGGCATGCGGGCGATCTGGATTTGCTCATCGCACCGGAACAGCTCGCACCAGCGGATGCGGTGCTGCGTGCCGCCGGCTGCCGCCGCTCGCAGCCAGATTTCGAGCTGACGCCCCGGCAGTGGCGCGAATACCAGCGGCTCAGGCACGAGTTCGAGTATTTCAACGACACCACTGGTGTGCGCATCGAGGTCGAGTGGCGGCTGGAGGGACTGGGGTGTCAGGCCTTCGACGAGTGGCTGAAAGCCGGCGCACGGGAGACGCTCGGTGGCATCGAACTGGCGCGGCTGCCTGCGGAGACGGAGGCGCTCTACCTTTTCGTGCACGGCGCGGGCCACGAATGGTTTCGCCTGTTCTGGCTCGTGGACGTGGCGCGGCTGCTGTTGCACGGCGGAGTTGATTGGCACCAGGTGATGCGGACGGCCCGCGCGTGCGGCGTGGAGGCGTCCGTTTGGCAAGGGGCGCGGCTGGTGGAAACGCTGTTTGGCATTCCGACGCCTGAGCCGGTGCGCGTGCCGGCGGCGCACGCGGCACGGGTGAACTGGCTCGTCCACTCGGCGCTGCGGCGCATGAACCGGGCTGAGGCGGACCAGCCGGGGCTGCGGGAATTGCTACGCCAAACCCGCTACCAACTACGACTGCGCCGGGCCTGGTCCGCGAAGGCCGCCGTGCTGCGGCCTCGCCTCATGTCGCCGGCCAACTGGAAGATGCTGCGGCTGCCGGACCGGTTGTTTGCGCTCTACTATGCAGCCGCGCCGCTGCTGTGGTTGCGCAGGCGCATGCGGCACCGCTAGCGTTTGACGGCGATTCCCGCCGACGGACACGGCCCATTCTCCCGGATCAACGATCCTAATCCTTGGCGGGGTCTCGCTTCATGGCTAGAGTCGTGCGGTGGCTTGATAAGCCAAGATGTGAGCTGAAGGGCCGCATTCCGTCCCTTCGTTGAACCCGGATCGCATGAGTGGAATTTACGGATATTACTCGCTGGATGGACGGCCCGTGGAGCGCAACGCCCTCGAAGGCATGCGCGCAGCGATGGCCTACTGGGGGCCAGACGGTGCCGGCTTGTGGCACGATGGCACCGTGGGACTGGGGCATTTGATGCGGCACGCCACGCCGGAGAGTCGGCATGAGCGGCTGCCCCGGCGGGATTCAGACAGCGGATTAGTCCTCACGGCGGCCGCCCGCTTGGACAATCGGGAGGAGTTGGCAACCCAACTCGCAGTTGCGGAGGACAATCACGCCACGGTGCCGGACGGTGAGCTGATTCTGCGAGCATTCCAGAAATGGGGTGAGGACTGTGTGCTTCATTTGCGCGGCGACTTCGCGTTCGCCATATGGGAATCCCGTGAGCGCCGCCTGTTTCTGGCGCAATGCCCGTGCGGCGTGAGTTCCCTCTATTATCACGCGAATCCGCGATGGTTTGCGTTCGCCTCTTGTGTGAAGGCCCTGCTGGCCGTGCCAGAAATGCCGCGCCGTCCGAACCTCCTGCGCGTTGCGCAAGTGCTGACGGCCTGGAGTGGTCGGGGCAATTTGTGCGGGTATGAAGGCATCGTGCGTCTGGAACCAGGACATACCCTCACCCTCCGGGCAGACGGCCAAATCACGAAGCGGCGGTATTGGTTTCCCGAGACGTTGGCCCCCTTGGAACTCAAGTCCGACGATGATTATGTTGAGGCGTTCCGAGAACAATTCACACGCGCCGTGCGGGTGCGGATGCGCGGCGGTCGGACGGTGGGCGGAACGTTGAGCGGAGGGCTTGATTCTGGCTCGGTCTGTGCCTTGGCGGCACGGGAGCTTCGTGCCGAGGGACGCCGTCTGGCGGCGTTTTCCTCGGTGCCGCTGCACAAGATTGAGTTTGAATTGCCCGGTTTGTTCTTTGACGAGCAACCGCTGGTGGAAGCCAATCGGGCTCACTTTGGAAACTTGGATGTGCAGTATGTCCGGGGGGAGCACGTTTCTCCGCTGGCGGGTTTCGCACGGGTTTTGGAAATCTGCGACGAACCGGGGCACGGGGCGGTGAATCACTTTTGGATCGTGGACCTGCTGGAACAGGCACGGGCACGAGGGATCGGGGTTTTGTTGACGGGCCAGTTCGGTAACGGCGGTGTCTCATGGACTGGCTGGCCGGAAAGCTTGTGGCCCGACTTGCTACGGGGGCGCTGGCGGGGGCTGTGGGGCCGTGCCAAGGAACTTCAGGCGACCCCCGCGATGGTTATCCGCCGGCATCTGCTGAGGCCGGCCCTGTTGCCGCTACGGGAGAGTTGGCGGCACCGGAGGGGGCACTGGCAGGAACCGTGGTTGAACTACTCGGCGATCAATGCTGAATTTGCCCGAGGACTCAATTTGCGGGAGCGCATGCAGGACATGGGGCACAACCCCAGTTTTTCCTTCCCGGACCCGCGGCAGGAGCGACTGGCGGTCATGAACCTGTCCAAGACACCTGTGGGCAGCGGTTGGGCAGAACTGGGTGCCGCCTACGGTTTGGATGTGCGTGATCCGACAATGGACCCTGAATTGATTGAGTTTTGCCTGCGGGTGCCCAACAGCCAGTTCTATCACCGAGGACAAACGCGATGGCTGCTCAGGCGGGCGATGCAGGGATTGCTCCCGGACGCCGTCCGCCTCAATCCCAAGCGTGGCAAGCAGGCGATGGACATCGGCTACCGCATCCGAGCTTCCGCAGACGAGTTCCGGGAGGTTTTCGAGCGGATGGAGCGTTCTTCCTTGGCGAGCGAAGTGGTGGACGTGCCTCGTCTGCGTCGGGTGCTGGACTCACTGCAATACGGAATCAACGCGAACAACACGGCGGAGTGCGTGACGCTGATTACCCGCGGGACGATGACGGGACTGTTTCTCCTGCGCTTTTGACAGCCGTGCGGATTGGACGCGTTCAATCCTTGCTCAACGTGGTTTGGTAGCGGGCAGTCTCAGCACTGATTTGATAGGGTAACACCCCATTGAGAGAATCCGTGTCCCGTCTAGGCTTGATGGCGTGATGAAAAAACCAGCTTGCACAAGCGATGATCAAACTGAGCCGATGCCCGGCAACCTGATGGGTCGCACAAAAAAACCACGCTTGGCAATTAACCAAGCGTGGTAGGAAAATCTGGGATCGCTAAAATCTCAGGTGTTATTCATGAGTCCGTCCGCAGCGACACCGTTGCCAATCAGCGTTTCAAAGTTGATGGATAGTTGCGTCATAGTGGGCTCGTTCCACTGCTTCTTTTCGGGCTGCGTGATCTGCGTTTCGGTGGTGTTTTTCATGAATTGTTTAGCTGTTTCAAAAACCGGCTTCAGTTGTCTTGGATTTCGATGGTTAGGTCAAGCATTTTTTTGGACTATTTTCGGTCGGGGCGGGAAAGAAATTCCACCCCAACCATCGTCCGTGTCCGCCAGTTGGCGTTCGTGAGTCAAGTGCCCTATTTGTCGCCGAACCACGCGATGGTTGTGTGCTGGAGGCTCGCCTCCCGTCCCGTCAGTATTTTGTCACCGGCACGCAGCCAAGCATGAGCAGTAAGCTTAGTCCGCTCAGGGGTGGCAACTCCGAGGTAGAGCGTGGTGGCGAGACGTCGACGGCGGAGCATCCACTTGGCGGCAATCGCTTGCGGGAGGCAGACGAAGCCGAGCGGGACGTGTGCGGCTACGGACTGCACGGCCCAAGAGACTTTCAGGGCAAGCTCCCGTTCAGACAGGGAAATTGCCGACGGCGATTCGGTCATGGCCTTGCCCAGCCTCGGGGCCAGCCATCGGAACGGCAGGAGCAGGAGCAGCAGCCGGGCACTGCACAGCCAAGCCAGCGTCTCCATCAGCAGCGCCTGGTCGCTCCAGTTGCATCGCCCAAGTTTAAGCAGGCGGCTGCTCATGGCTCACGCTCAGAAGTCCGTCATTGGCCAGTCGCTGGAGGAAGGCGAGCACTTGGGTTTCGCACTTGGCCCGGTCAACGGCGAATTCAGCAAGGAGCTGTTCACAGACCGAACTGACCCTTCTGGGTTCAACAATCAGTTCCCAAATGCGGCTGCCGACGGGGTCCAGTCCGTAGTAGGCTCCGTTGGTGACGCTCATCAACGCCGTCTGGCCGCTTACCGAGGTGCTGATCAATTCGGATGATCGGGCTACCTGAGAATCCAAGTTCAAAACTGTGTGTGGCATAATTTGAAGGACTCGAGGTCGGGGTAGTGTTGACATGGCACCGGATTGAGCCGTTGGCAAGGATTAGAACACACGGCCTAGAGGAGCGGAAGATTGAACTTAATCCGCTGCGATTACGCCGTGCAAAAGTCTGCCGCCAGCACGGTGGTGAGCCTCTCCAGTTGGAAGCCTTGGGCTGGTCGGCTGACGCGGGTGAGGGGCACGGCGTCCGCCAGGCGGGCGATGGCTTGAAAGTGGCTGCCCTGTAGACCGAGTCCCGGGACAAACTGGGCACGATACGTGTGCTCTGCCAGCGCACGTATGCTTTCGAAGGGGGTGAGTTGGCTCAACTGAACTTCATCGGCCGCCACAGTTTCCAGAACGTAGAGCCGGGCGACCGGGAGTGGTGTGGAGTGAAACTCACTCTGAAACGAGAGGGACCGCTTGGGGTGGTTGGGCCACAGATTGGGCATCCGCCCGGCGTCTTCCCCGAGCTTTTCTGCCACCTCCGGCCATAACTTGAACTGGGGATAGCCGGGGGCAATCCAAGGCCGGCCATCGGGAGCGAACTGAACCACAGCCACGTCGTCAGAGAGCACCCGGAAACCCGTCTTGCGGAAATGCGCCGCGAGGGTGGACTTTCCGGCCCGAGACGCTCCCATAAACGCCACCGCGCCGCGCGGCGTGGCGATGACGCTGGCGTGGAGGGGGAGGAGTCGTCGTTGCAGGAGCAGCGCCCCCAAAGGCCAGCAGAGCAACAAAACACGCACCGCATCCAGCGGCGTATCGGACTTGGGTTGGACGATGATTTCCCGTCCGTCCTTGACCAAGTAGCGCGCCCCTTCTGTCACCCACATCAAGAGTTCACCCGGCGCGGTCTGGAAGCACACGCCAGTAAGCTGTGGCGATGCCAGCCGAGCTGGCACCTCGCCCACGCTGAAGACCGCATCCACAGGCGCGTCGGCGGGCGCGGATTCCAATTCGGGAAACGGAATCCACGTTGCGACAGTTAGGCCATAGATGCGGTGTCGGTGCGGCGGGAGATTGTCCAAAATAGGAGCCACGAGAGCAAAAATCTACCCGCAGTCCGCGCTCCGTAACAAGTTGAAACTACTGTTCGTGTGCGCCTGAATCTGCTTCCCAGCCGCAGACCTCGATAGGGCGTTTGTCAGTTCCCGCGGTTCGCACCAGCCCGCGAATACGCATGAGTATGCCATCCCCATCTCTCCGTCTGACTGTCCGCTGGTCGCCCGCGCCACCCATGAACATCACTCGCCCCGCCACTTTCTCCCGCCGCACTTTCCTCCGGGGTGCCGGTGTCACGCTCGCGTTGCCGTTGCTGGAGGCCATGACGCCGTTGCGCGCGCAGGCTGCTGCTCAGGCGCCGCGCCGGATGGTTTGCATCAACACCACGCTGGGCCTGCACACGCCGAACTTGTTCCCCTCGGCGGCGGGCAAGGATTACGAGCTGACGCCTTACCTCGAACCGCTCGCGGAGTTCCGCCGCGACTTCACGGTCTTCTCCGGCCTCTCGCATCCCGAGGTGGATGGCGGGCATCCCGCCGAGCTGTGTTACCTCACCTCCGCCCCGCACCCGCGCGCGGACAATTTCAAGAACACCATCTCGCTCGACCAATACGCCATCGAGAAGCTCGTGCCGGACACGCGCTTCGGCTCGCTCACGCTCGCGTCGTCGTCGAGCCGGGGCCTGTCCTTCACGCGCAGCGGCGTGCCGATTCCGGCGGACGAGCGGCCCTCACGGGTGTTCAAGAACATGTTCGTGGACGGCACGACCAACGAGGTGAACGCCCAGGTGCAGCGGCTCAAGCAGGGCCAGAGCATCATGGACACCGTGCTGGAGGAGGCGAAGGACTTCCAACGCGGCTTGGGCAAACCCGACCGCGACAAGCTCGATGAGTATTTCACCTCCGTCCGCGAGGTCGAGGTGCGCATGGTCAAGGCACAGGATTGGGCGCGTCGCCCGAAGCCGAAGGTGGACGCCAAGCCGCCGGTGGACATCGCCAGCTCGGTGGAAGTGCCCGCGCGCGTGCGGCTGATGGTGGACTTGATGCACCTCGCGTTGCAGACGGACTCGACGCGGTTCATCACCTTCGCGCTGAACGGCCTCAACGCCGTGCCGGTCATCGCCGGCGTCACGCAGGATTGGCACAACCTCTCGCACCACGGCCAAGACCCGGCGAAGCTCGAGGAGTTGAAGGTCGTGGAACTCCAGCAGATGAAGCTCTTCGGTGAACTGCTGGCGAAACTCAAGGGCACGCAGGAGCAAGGCGGCAATCTGCTCGACCGCACCATCGTGATGTTCGGCAGCAACCTCGGCAACGCCAGCAGCCACGACAACAAAAACCTGCCCGTCATCGTCGCGGGAGGCGGCTTCCGGCACGGGCAGCACCTCGCCTTCGACCCGAAGAAGAACCCGCCGCTCTCCAATCTCTACGTGCAGTTTCTCCGTCGTCTGGGCGCGGAGGTGAACGCGTTCGGCTCCAGCTCCGGCAGCGGGACGATCCCGGGCTTTGAGCTGGGAAGCTGACGGCCCGCGACAACGGCGGCGGATGTTTCCCGGACGGCGGGGCGCAGGCGGACAGTCGGACAACTCGCCGCCCGTCACTTCGCCAGCCATTGCACCGCGTCAATTACCACGTAGCCGTCCGTGCCGACGTTGGTGACGGTCACCACAGCGGGTTGGCCCTCGGTGAAGTCGAAACGTCCGAGGTGATGGAAGCGCTCGTCAATCGCGGGCGTCTTCCGCTGGTCCACGAACACCGTTTCCTTGCCGCCGGCGTGGGTGATTTCCACCGCAACCTTCGAGGCGCGGTTCGCGTTGGGCGGGTAGGCGAGTCGCACGTCGTAGTGGCCGGCCTTGGGAAGCTTGGCTTCGAAGCGCGCGCTGGCCTTGCCGTCCTTCGCCGCCGCGTCGTGGTGGTAGCCATTGCCAATGTAGTTCGGCGCTGCACTGCTCACTTTCCATTCGCCGGTGAACTTGGCGTCGTCATCGTCCACGACCACGCCGCCGAGCTTCTTCGGGTCCGCGAAACCTTTCGCGGACTTGGCCTTGCCGCCGGTGGGCGCGGCGCTGGCGTATTCCAGCACTTGCCCGTCCTTGAGCATCTGCTCGCGGAGCTTGGCGTAGGGCACGTCTTGCACGGCGAGGTTGCCGTCCAGCGCCAGCACCGCCGCCGTGGCCGCGCTCTGGCCGAGAATCATGAACACCGGCTCCATGCGGATGCTGCCAAACGCCATGTGTGAGCTGGAGACGCAGATGGTCGCGAACAGGTTGTCGCACTGGCCCTTCTTCGGCACCAGTGAGCCGTAAGCCACGGCGTAGGGCGTGATGCCCACGCCGATGTCGCCCTCGTTCTGCACGTAGCCCTCGGGCGTGATGTAGCGCTGCACGTTGTGCGAATCAATCGTGTAGCTGCCCATGCCCACGGAGTCCGGCGTGGGCTTCTTCTTGGTCAGTTCGTTCTCGGTCATCACGAAGCTGCCAATCATCCGCCGCGCCTCGCGCACGTAGATTTGGTGCGGCCAGTGGCCGTTGTCCTTGAACTCGTCCTTGGGCAAACCCCACTGCTGCATCCGCGCCTGGACTTCCTTGGGCACGCGCGGGTCGTTCGCGATGAAGTAGAGCCAGCCCTGCTGATACGTGCGGTGCTCGGCGAGAATCTCGCGGCGGCGCTCGTAGCTGGCTTCGGGGTAATCGTAGTTCATCCCGATGTTGTCGGTGCTGAACGGGCCGTGGTTGTTCGAGTCGGTCTTGTGGTTCGGGATGGGGTCGAACTTGTCGAAGGTCTCCTTCCAGCCGGCTTCGTAGATGCGGACGAGCAACTCGTATTGCTTCGGGTCGTAGCCGTCCGGCTTCGGGAACGGGATGCGGTTCTCCGCGTGGTCGGTGACGCAATAGCGGTAGCAGTAGGCCTGCACGCGCTTGTCACCGGAGCCATATTCGCCGGGTGCGTTCGTGCTGATGCGCGGGAGCACGCCGGACTTCGGGTCGCCGGGGATGACGTAGGGACTAATCTTCGTCTTGAGCGCGCCGAAGTGGTGGCGGTGATGCAGCACGCCGACTTGCACGCCGTTCCATTGCTCGCCATAGACGGAGTTCGCCTCGCGCCCAACGTGGTAATCCACACCCGCTGCCGCCAACAAATCGCCTTCGTAGGTCGCGTCCATGAACATCTTCCCGGTGTAGGTCTTGCCGCTCAACATCGTGATGCTGGTGATGCGTGGGCCGGACTTCTTCACGCCCTTGGCGCGGTCGAGCCACTCGTCGCGGTGGACGGGAATGCCGAACTCCTTCACGTAATCCTCGAAGACGCGCTCGGCCACGCTCGGCTCGAAAATCCACATGGTGCGGTTCTCGCCGTCCATCGCAGGCGTGCCCTGCCCTTTGTTGCCGTAGTCCGCGTGCTTCTGCCAACGCCACGTCTCGGGCTTCTGGTATTCCTTCCAGACGCGGTGGTAGAAGTCCCGCGCCAGCCCGCCGATGACCGCCTTGTTGCCCGTGTCCGTGAAGCCTAGCCCGCCGGCGGACAACCCGCCGAGATGCTTGTCCGGCCCGACGACGATGACGGACTTGCCCAGCTTCTTCGCCTGCACGGCGGCGATGACGCCGGCGGACGTGCCGCCGTAGATGACGAGGTCGTAGTCAGCGGCGGAAGCGCGTTGGGAGAAGAGCAGGGCGGACAGAACCAAAGTCGAGAGCGTGCGATGGTGTTGCATGGCTGGCCTATAGCGTCCGGGTGAAGGGAATGTCGAGCAGGCAATCCAGCAGCCAGCGCGTTGGGCGGCGCGCCAAAGTCCACTCGCCCTGCGCGCGCGGGCCTGCTTTCATCCACCTGTGATTACCGTCGTCGGCAGTTTCAACATGGACCTGTTCATCGAGGCCCCGCGCTTCCCCGCGCCCGGCGAGGCGATACTCGGGAAGAACTTCCGCCGCGCATCCGGCGGCAAGGGTGCGAACCAAGCCTACGCCATCGCCCGCATGGGGATGCCCGCTGCCATCATCGGCGCAGTGGGGCAAGATGCGTTCGGCGACGAGATGGTCGCGAATCTGATGGAAGTCGGCGTCAGCACGCGCGGCGTCGTGCGGCGGGAGGACGTGGCCAGCGGCACCGCGATGATTGTGCTCGATGCCACGGGGCAGAACCAAATCGTCGTGGCCAATGGCGCGAACGACACGCTCACCGCCGCTGACGTGGAGTTGCATCGTGACCTCTTCGCGAAGTCGAAGGCCGTCGTCGTGCAGTTGGAGACGCCGTTGCTGTCTGTGGAAGCCACCTTGCGCCTCGCCCGCGAACACCGCGTGCCGGCCATCTTGAACCCCGCCCCCTTCGCGCCCGTCGGCGACGCGCTGCTGCATCTCTGCGACTGGATTATTCCCAACGAGAACGAGGCGGCGAAACTCAGCGGCTCCGAGGTGCGGGATGCCGCGAGCGCTGCCGGGGCGGCCGTCGCTATCAAGATGCGCTCCGCCTGTCCGCGCGTGCTCGTGACGCTCGGCGCGAACGGCGTGTGGTTGGACACGCCGGAATTCACCGGCCACGTGCCGGGCTTCAAGGTCAATGCCGTGGACACCGTCGGCGCGGGCGACACCTTCATTGGCGCGTTCGTCACGCGGCTCGTGGATGGCGCGGGGCCGCGCGAGGCGGCTCGCTTTGGTTGCGCCGCCGCCGCCATCGCGGTTACCCGGCGCGGCGCGCAGTCGAGCATCCCGTCGCGGCGAGAGGTGGAGGCTTGGATGAAAGGAGCGGAAGCAACCGCATGACGCCACTTCCTTTCAAGAAGTGCCTCCCCGCGCTCGTCCACAGAGGCGTGCAATCCCATTCGCTGTCGGCCGCCAACGTTGTTTCCACTGACCGCTCTCGCTCGCAACCGCCGTCGGCCAGGCTGTCGCGGCGCAACTTCGTCGGCGGGCTGGCGCTGGCGGCGGGGGCGACGGCGGGTGCGGCGACGGCCACCGAGCCGAAGCGCGTCGCCGCCATTGTCACGGTCTATCACCACAACTCGCACGCGGATGTGATCGTCAGCCGCATTTTGCAGAGCCATTCGCTCGACGGACAGGGCACGTGGCCACCGGGCGCGGGCTGGCCGAAGCTCAAAGTGGTCAGCCTCTACGTGGACCAAAAGCATGAGAAGGACATCAGCGAGCGGCTCGCGGCGGAGCACGGCGTGCCGATCGTGCCCAGCATCGAGCAGGCGCTCACGCTGGGGGGGAAGTCGCTCGCGGTGGACGGCGTGCTGCTCATCGGCGAGCACGGGAAGTATCCGCTCTCGGAGACGGGTCAAATCATGTATCCGCGCCGCCGGTTTTTCGAGGAGACAGCGGCGGTGTTCCGCAAGGTGGGGCGCAGCGTGCCCGTGTTTTCCGACAAGCATCTGGCCGCGAACTGGGCGGACGCGAAGTGGATGTATGACACCGCCCGCGAGTTGCGGGTGCCGCTGATGGCGGGGTCGTCGTTGCCGGGTTTGTGGCGGCACCCCAGCGTCGAGATGAAACTGGGAGCGCGCGCGACGGAGGCGGTGGCGCTCTCGTATGGGCCGATTGAGGGCTATGGCTTTCACGGGTTGGAGGCGTTGCAATGCCTCGTCGAGCGGCGGCGTGGCGGCGAGACGGGCGTGGCGGCGGTGCAGTTCATGCAGGGGCCGGAGGTGTGGGAGGAAATGCGGAAGGGCCGCTTCAGCCAGGAAATTCTCCAAGCCGCTGCGGATGCGCGCGAGAACAAGGCGCGGTTCAAGAAACCCTTCGTGGAGCAGGTGAAAAATCCGGCGGCTTACTTCATCGAGTATCGCGACGGCTTCAAGGCCACGATGATCCACGACGCGAAGGACGGGCACAATGAGTGGATCGTTGCGTGGCGCGAAGAGGGGCGGAAGGACTGCACGGCGACGGCATTTTGGACGCAGGAGGCGCGGCCGTTCGGCCATTTCGCGTTCCTGCTGCAAGGCGTGGAGCAGATGATTTACACGGGCCAGCCGACTTGGCCGGTGGAGCGCACACTGCTGACGACGGGTGTTCTGGCGGCTGCATTTCAATCGCGGTTGCAGGGCGGTCTGCGGCTGGAGACGCCACACTTGGCGGTGCGCTACGAGCCGACGTTCACGTGGCGGGAGCCGGTGGCACCGATGACCGGGCGGCCGCTCTCGGGGAAGTGATTGGCAGGCGGCTTCGCGCGTCAGCGACCACACGCGCCACGAATCACTGAAGCCTGGCTTGCTGGCTGCGGGTCACGAGTAGAAGAACCCCAACTCCCGCAGCGACGCGAAGTCCCGTGCCCGCGCGGTCGTGCGGTGGCCGAGGATGACGTGGTCCAGCACCTCAATCTTGAGCAACTGCCCCGCGCGGATGAGATCGCGCGTCACCTTGATGTCGGCTTCGCTGGGGGTCGGGTCGCCGCTGGGGTGGTTGTGGACGAGCACGATGGCGGCGGCGTTCGCGACGATGGCGTGCTTGAAGACCTCGCGCGCGTGGACGTGGATGGAGTCGAGCGTGCCTTGAGAAATGGGCTCCACGCGGATGAGCCGACGGCGTGTGTTCAGCAGCAGCACAAGAAAGTGCTCCACCTCGTAGGTCCGCACCTCCTCGCGCAGCAGGTCGGCGATTTGGTCGGGGGTATCGAGCAAGGGCGACTCGGTGCGAATCTCAGCGGCCATGCGGCGCGCGAGGCTGAACGCGGCTTGGAGCGTCACGGCCTTGTCACGTCCGATGCCTTTCACTTCGCAAAGCTCCTTCACCGCAGCCTGCGAGAGACGGTCGAGTGTCTGGAACTTCGCGAGCAACTCCTGAGCGATGACCAAAGCTGATTTCCCCTGCAAGCCCGTGCGCAGTAGGATGGCGATGAGGTCGGAATTCGCCAGCGAGTCTGGGCCGTTCGCCGCGAGCCGCTCGCGCGGGCGCTCGTGGGCGGGGATGTCTTTGATGCGCGGGCCGCTCATGTGGGGAAAGCTCGAATGCGCAAATCCGAGAAGCGTGGTGCCACCGGACGCGACGCGGGCGATGCGTGTTGTTGGACTTGGGCACCGGGCAGCACCAACGCGGCGAGGCAGAGCGGTGCGGTGTTCAGGGTGGTTCTTATGGGTGGAGAATAGAATTGGGCAACGTCGGCGCAAGGTCAGAGTGGTCCCGCGCAGCCAGGTGCTGAAGTCAGCCGTTCTGAACCAGAAGGGTTTTTAGCCGCGGATGGAACATCGATGAAACACGGATGGGACGAAGTGAGCGCGGCCACCAAAGGCTGGTGACGAACACTGAAATGCAGCGGCAAGTATTTACCCGCTGTTCCGTGTTTTATCCGTGTTCCATCCGTGGCTCACCTGCATGTTCGGCTTCTAACGCTTGTCCCGTCCGGCTCTTCTGCTAGCTTCGCGCCCGATGTCACGCTGGTTTTTCATTCTGTTGACGGTTGCCGTGTCCGTGTCCGCTGCGCGGGGCGCGGAACGGATCTTCGATTTTTCGTCCATGCCGGAGGGCAAGCCGCCTGCGGGATTCGTCAACGTGCTGACTGGTTCGGGCAAGCCGGGCGATTGGAAGGTGGTGTTGGGCGACGCGCCAACCGTTTTTCAGCCACTTACGCCCAACGCCACGCGCGGCGGCAAGAACGGCGTGCTCGCACAGCTCTCGACCGACGCGACGGATGAGCGGTTCCTCGGGTTGATTTACGATGGCGAGGTGTTCGGCGATTTCACGTTCACCACGAAGTTCAAGTGCGTGGAGGGCAAGGAGGAGCAGATGGCGGGCGTCGCGTTTCGCTTTCAGGACGCGAAAAACTATTACGTCATCCGGGCTAGTGGGCTGGGGAACAACGTGCGCTTCTACAAGTTCGTCAACGGGGACCGCAGCGCGCCGATCGGGCCGGAAGTGCCCATTGCGCGCGGCGTCTGGCACGAGCTCACGGTCGAGTGCCGGGGCAATCAGATCCGCTGCCTGCTCAACGGCAAGGAGGCCATCCCCACGTTAACCGATAACTCGTTCGCCTTCGGCAGACTTGGTTTCTGGACGAAGTCGGATTCCGTCAGCCACTTCGCCGACGCGAAGGTGAGCTACACGCCGCGCGAGACGCTGGCCAAGGCGCTCGTGCGCGAGGTCTTCGAGAAGAAAACCAGCATCTCCGAGGTGACCATCTACATGGCCAGAGGAGCGGAGCAGGAGTTGCGGGTCGTCGCCAGCCGCGACGAGCAGTTGCTCGGCACTCTCGGCAGCGAGCTGGAGAAGCACGTCATCGCCAGGGACGTGATGTATTCCGGCACTGACAAAACCCGCGACTTGTATCTCGTGACGCTGCCGCTGCACGACCGCAACGGCGATGCGGTCGCTGCCGTGCGCGTGGGGATGAAGCCCTTTATCGGCCAGACGGAGCAAAACGCCATCCTGCGTGCGATGCCCGTCATCAAGCGCATGGAGCAGCGGTTCAAGGAGGCGAGAGACCTCATCGAATGAGCGTGGCAGCGACCTTCACCGGCAGCACACCGGACGAAGCGGTCGCGTTCCTCGCCGAGCAACGGCAGCGGCTCAAAACGATCCGCCGGGTGGTCGTAACGGCAGACCAAACGCGGGTGCTCGACGTAAACCGCAACGAGGTCGTCTTCCCCGGTGTGACTTACGGACATCCGCTGTTGGAAGTGGTGCTGCGCGGCGCGGGGGCGTCCTTCGACCCGACGAACTTCCACACCCCGCCCATCGGCCAGCAGACCCGCGAATTCGGCTGCACAGCCCGGTATCCGTGGGCGCACGAACGCATTTTGTGACGGGGAGATAGACCGGAAGAATTCGGTAGCCACGGATGGGGACGAGAAGGCGCGAATACAGAAGCGCAGCGGCAAGATTTTCATCTACTGTTCCGTGTTTCTTCTGCGCTCAACTGCATGGTCCGGGAAAAGTTCAAAGTTCAGCACAGGCCGTCGGTCGTTTGGATCCTTTGAAAGTTGGCAGCTGAAAATCCCAGACCGCTCGCTTTCTCACCTGCTCACCTGCTTGTCTTCTTTGCCCACCCCGCCTTCAGGGCGTAACTGAAAGAATCATCCGGGGATTCCTGTATTTTTGACTCCGACGGACGGTTTGGGCTGCGAACCTGCTCTGATCGCAACTATGAAAGCAGCCGTGTTTCTCGAGCGGGACGGAGTCTTGAACCAAGTGCGTGTCGCTGGGCGCAATCAACTCCCGCCGATGTGCCTGGAGGAATTTCAAATCCGCGAGGAAGTGCGCGAGCCGCTGATGCAGCTCAAGGCCGCTGGCTACCTTGTGCTCGTCACCACCAACCAACCCAATGTGGGGCGCGGCCTGCTCCCGCGCCGGGAGTTGGACCGCATGCACGATATGCTCCGCCGCGCGTTGCCGATTGATGACGTCTTGCTGTGCGCGCACGAGGAGAGCGACCGATGCAGTTGCCACAAGCCAGGCGCGGGTCTTTTCACGGAAGCCGCTTTTCGCTGGCACCTCGACATGGAGCGCAGCTTTGCCATCAGCGATAAGTGGCAGGATGCCTCCGCCGCCTTTGTCGCGGGCTGCAACTCGGTGCTCATCCGGTCGCAGTGGAACGGGTCCGGCCATCACGACTTTCTGGTCAACGACTTCGAAGAAGCCTGCCAGAAGGTGCTCCAGTTCAATCACCCCGTTCACCACGTCCGCGTCCCGCTCCCACAATTGGAAATGGCCTGAAACCCGCTTTGGTGTGTCATAGTTAGTTCTCCTGCGACGAGGCTGCCGTTGGGACTGTTTGCCCGCGGCAGCCTCCCTTTTTCTCCCCACGCACTGCGGGTGGGGTGCGCCGAGTGACGCTCATGGGCGACGCGTGGCTTCCTCCCCACCGAGTCGGTCGGCCCCCGAGAATAAGGAGTTTTTCATTTCAACCCGGCTCGGCTGGCACCATAAAAGCCCGCCATGATCATCGTCCTTCGCCCCAAGTGCTCGAAGCGGGAAGAGTCCGCCGTGCTCACCGAGATTCGCCGGCTCGGCTACCGCCCGCACGTCATGCGCGGCGTCGCCCGCACCGTCATCGGCGCCATCGGCGACGAGCGCACCCACCACACACTCGAGGCGCTCACCGTGCTGCCGCAGGTCGAGAGCGTCATGCCCATCCAGAAACGCTTCAAACTCGTCAGCCGCGAGGCGCACCCGTCCAACTCCACCATCACCCTGCCCAACGGCTGCGTCATCGGTGGCAAGGAACTCGTCGTCATGGCCGGCCCCTGCTCCGTCGAGAGTGAGAAGCAATTGCTGACGACCGCCGAAGCCGTGGCGAAGGCCGGCGCGAAAGTGTTGCGCGGCGGCGCGTTCAAGCCCCGCACCTCACCGTATGAATTTCAGGGCCTGGGCGTGAAAGGCTTGAAGCTCCTGGCCAAGGCGCGCAAGGAGACCGGCCTCGCCGTCATCACCGAACTGCTTTCCGAGGACCATGCTGAACTCGTCGCCGAATACGCCGACGTGCTGCAAATCGGCACCCGCAACGCGCAAAACTTCCAGCTCCTCATCGCCGCCGCGAAGACCGGCAAGCCCGTGCTGCTCAAGCGCGGACTCGCGATGAAAATCGAGGAGTGGCTCCTCGCCGGCGAATACATCCTCTCGAACAACAACCCCGGGCTGATGTTTTGCGAGCGCGGCATCCGCACCTTCGAGACCTACACGCGCAACACACTCGACCTCTCGACCATTCCCATCATCAAGCAGGAGTCGCACAGCCCCATCGTGATTGACCCGAGTCAAGGCGCGGGTCGCGCGGACCTCGTGGTGGCGATGTGCAAAGGTGCCGCAGCGATGGGCGCGGACGCACTGCTCGTGGAGGTGCATCCCAACCCGAAGGAAGCGTGGAGCGACGGTGCGCAGCAACTCACGCTCGAAGGCTTCGCGAAGCTGATGCAGGAGCTGAAACCCTTCGCAGCGGCAGCGGGGCGGGATTTATAAGGAGATCAGGAAGGCAGGAAAAGAGTTGCTGTCGGTGCGCTTGAGGTCCTCCCACCTTGCTGTTCTCCTCATAATTTTTCCTTCGCTGCGCGCTCCACCGCGTCCACCACGGCCGGGACTGTGAGTGAGTTCATGCAGCGAAAATCAATTGGGCACTCGCGCAGGAAGCACGGGGAACACGCCGCTTCGCCTTGCAGAAGGATGTGCCGGGGGTCGCCGGGCAGGCCGGGACCGGTGAGTTCCGGCGACGTGCTGCCAAAGAGCGCTACCACCCGCGTCCCGACCGCGGCGGCGATATGCATTGGCCCGGTGTCATTGGTCAGCACGACGCGGCAGGCGCGCAGCGCGGCGCAGAGTTCACGCAGTGAAGTGCGCCCCGCGAGGCTCGTCACGCTGACCGCGAGCGCAGCGCCGATCTCCGCCGCGAGCGCGTTGTCCGCCGGGCCGCCGAAGATGACGAAGCCACAGTTGAGCCGGGCGCGAAGCTCTTTCGCCGCAGCGATGAAGCGGTCCGCAGGCCAGCGCTTGGCTGGGCCGTATTCCGCGCCCGCGTTCAGGCCGATGAGCATACCGTCTGGGAGGCTGAACTTCACCTTCACCGCTGCAACTTCGGCATCCGAGACGGCGAGGTGCGGCGCGAGCGGTTCCGCCTTCGCGCCCAGTGCGGCGGCGAGGTGGAGATAGTGGAAGAGGTGGTGGCTCGCCGCCGGCGCGCCGGTTTGCGACCCGGCGGGCTGCGCGCCTGCCACCAACCGCCGCACCTCCGCCGCCGTCCGTTTCCGCATCTCCACGACATCTGCGCGCCGAGGAACGGCCTGCGTCAGCAGCCAATCCCGCCAGCCACCGGCGTAGCCGATGCGCCGAGGAATGCCCGCGAGCCGCACTTCCATCCCAGTGCGCAAGGAGTTTGGCAACACCAGCGCCGCGTCGAATCCCCCTTCTCGCAGTCGGCGCGCGACGCGGAAGATGCCTTCCTTCCGCGCGAAGGTGAGGACCTCGTTCACGGCCGGGTGTCCTGCCCAAAGCCCCGCCTGTTTCTCCTGCGTGAGCAGCGTGATGTGCGTCTCCGGCAGCGCCTCGCGCAACCGCAGCAGCGCTGGCGTGGTCATCACCGCGTCGCCGAGCCAGTTCACTCCGCGCACCAGAAGGCGGCGCGGGTAGAGGATAGAGGATAGAGGATAGAGGGGAGCGTTCATGCTGCTTCGCTATCTTCTATCTTCTCTCCTCTATTCTCTTTCCCACCGCGCCACTTCCCTTCCTTCCACCGGTTGTGAACCCAGAACCAGTTCGCCGGGTCGCGGCGGATGGCGGCCTCGAAGGCGCGGTTCATGTCGCGCGCCATGTCCTCGGCGGGTCGCGGCTGGCCGTTGAGGTGCGTCGGAATCTCGTCGCCCACCTCGATGCGCCAGCGGCCCGGCGCGACGCGGTAGCAAATGGTGGTGAAGAGCGGGCACCCATAGCGCAGTGCCAGCAGGCCCGGCGCGACGCTCGTGGAGCAATCGCGCCCAAAGAACGGCAGCCGCACGCCCCGGTCGCCCGCGTGCTGGTCGGTGAAGAGGCCCAGCATCATGCCGGGCCTGTTCATCGCGGTCTTGAGCGCGTCGGCATCCTTGCGACGCTCGAAGAAGAGGCTGCCGGACTTTTCGCGCAGCTCCTGCATCACGCGCGTCAGCCCCGCCTGCCGCAGCCCGCGATAGGTTGTCGCCACTTGGTAGCCGGGGCAGAACAAGGCGGAGCGGCCCAGCAGTTCAAAGTTCGCGAAGTGCCCGACCGCGCACACGACACTGGGCGGCGACTGTCCCGGCGTGGGCTTGGGAAATTTCTCCGCACCCACGAACTCGGTCACGGCGCGGATGCCATCGGCGTCGAAGCTCGCCGTCTTCACCGCGCAGGCGAAGCTCTCACCGATGCGCTGAAAATTCTCGCGAGCCAGCGTGCGGACTTCTCCGGCGGACTTCTCCGGGAAACACAGCGCAATGTTCTGCGCTGCCATCTTCCGATGCCGAGCATCCAGCAGATAAACCAATGCTCCAAACGCTCGCCCCAGCCACGCGACGGCTCCAAGCGGCAGCGCCTGAAGGAACGCGACCACGACGCGAGCGAGAAGGGTGAGGAGAAGGTCCATCAGTCGAATGATACCGCTAGCTGCGATGCGGCGGCGGGTGGCGGTTCCGATGGGTTTCCTCCTCACGAATAGCCAGCGCGAGCGGGCGATTCAGTTGCAAGGCCGCGACTGTGGCCCGGCCTGCGGAAGTCAGGCCAATTGCTTTGAAACCGTCCCATCCAAAGTGAACATACCAGTCGTCGCGACGTGGATGGAACAGGCCCACGAGCTTGCCCGTTTGCGGGTCCACAACCTCCTCGCGCGCGCCCTTACGCAGCGAACAGGACACACAGGCAAGCGCCAGATTATCGGGCGTGGTGGGCCCTCCGACTACGACCGGTGTGATGTGGTCCACATGAAAGCGAGCCTCCTGACCGGCTTGTGACAGCCCACAATACTTGCAATGGTTGTCCGCCCGTTCCGCGATTTGCCGCCTCAGACTGGCCGAGATGGTCATGCCGCCAGTCCACCTAGCCGTGCCGCGCGCGCGCGCAGGACGGATAGCAGTTCCGCCAAGTCAACCAACCCTTCAGC
Organism: Klebsiella pneumoniae; assembly: GCA_943330855.2. Lineage (GTDB taxonomy): Bacteria > Verrucomicrobiota > Verrucomicrobiia > Limisphaerales > SXTU01 > SXTU01. Next base: position 27,206 of record CALQJI020000025.1, on the reverse strand, counting down.
CTCGTGCCGCTCGTCGGCTGTCAGCGGTTTGCCGGCGTCCTGCTGGTCGAGAAGCTGGGTGAGGCGGTGCTGGACGCCCGCCGGGAGGCGGATTAGGGCGAGTTCATCGGGCACTTCGAGTTCGAGATGCACTGCTTGTGGCATGGTTGGAAACTAGCTGAAGGTCCGGGCCGCGACAATTGGTGATTTGCGCCTGACCTGCGTTCACTTGAAACAAATCTGCCGCACGCAGTCCTGAAAGTCTTTCGCGCCAGAGAGGATTTTGATTTCCACGCGCATGAAGCAGATGGGCAGGTCGCGGCGGTCAATCTTCGGGAAGCGCACAGCGTCCTTCTGCGTGGTGACGATGATTTCGGCCTGCCGCTTCTTGGCGCGGTTGATGGCGTTGAGGACCTCCTGCTGCGTGAAGCGGTGGTGGTCGGCGAAGCGTTTGGAATAGACGAGCTCCCCGCCTTGCTTCACGAGGCTGGCCTCGAAGCTCTCCGGCTGCGCGATGCCGCTGAAGCTCGCGACCTTCTTGCCCTTGAGGAAGCTGAGGTCCATCCGCTCGCCGGTGAACACGTCCTCGAAGTAGAGCGGGTGGTGGACGCACTCGACGATGCTGGCTTTTGGGTTGTGCTTGGCGATGCGGGCGCGGAGCGGAGCGGTGTCGCCGTCGCTCTTGGTGAGAAAGATGACGCTGGCGCGGTCGAGGTGCGAGGGTGGCTCGCGCAAGGTGCCGCGCGGGAGCAGGTGCTCGTTGCCGAAGGGCTGCTGGCAGTCCACGAGCACGATGTCCTTCCGGCGACCGCGTAGTTTCCAATACTGGTATCCGTCGTCGAGCAGCAGGGTGTCGCAGCCGAACTTGGCGATGGCGTAGCGGCCGGCCTTCACCCGGTCCTTGTCGACGAGCACGACGACGTCCTTCAAGTTGCTCGCCAACATGTAAGGTTCATCGCCGGCGGTCTCGGAGTTGAGCAGTAGGTTCTTGCCGTCGGAGACGACGCGCGGCGGCGTGGTGTCGTCGCGGAGAAGGAGTTTGTTCAACAGGCGCGGGGCGAGCGGGCCGGGGTTGGAACGATAGCCGCGCGAGAGGATGGCGACTTTCCGTCCGGCGTCAGTCAGCTCGCGCGCGAATTTCTCGACGACCGGCGTCTTGCCCGTGCCGCCGACGGTGACGTTGCCGACGGCGATAACCTGCACGCCGAGGGTGGAGTCGCGGAGGATGCGGACGTTGTAGAGGAAGAGGCGGAGCTTCACGGCGACCGTGAAGACCTTTGAGAGCGCTAGGAGCGCGGTGCGCAGGAGGCCGGCGCGCTTGCCCTTGCGTTGCTCGAAGATGACTTCGAGCACGAAGGTTTCGGCATTTTCCGTCCAGTTGCGGAGCGTCTCGCGCATGAGACGCGGAGTGTGCCCGCGCGAGGGAGGGAGGGGAAAGTGATTAGTGATTAGTAATTAGTCGGGGATAGGCGACGCGAGCGCGTCCGGGTGCGCTCGCGGGTCACGAATTACTGGTCACTGTTCGCTTCTCGGCAGCCAAGACGTGCTCGCGAAGGGGGGTGAGGCGGCCAAGCGGGCGTTGTTCAAGCCGGCGCTTGCCAGCCATGGGGCCGTCGCTACTCTCCGCGCCATGACGTTTTTCAAAGCAGTGTTCACATGGCTGGCCATCGCAGTGATTTTGGGCGGTGCCATCCTCATGGCCGTTCATCCCAAGTCACCGTCCTGGTGGCCGCTCATCATCGTGGTGGTCAGCTTGCTCGCGGTGATCGGCAAGTTCGGCTGTATGCCGCCCAGCGACGAGCATCCTCACTGATTTCCCGGCGAACTGCTGGAACGGAAAGACGCGAAGGTGAAATCCTTCGCGTTTTGCTTTCCATCCTCAGATGGGGCGACAGCGAGCCGCCGCCACCTCATACCAAGTCCCGATGAGTTTGGGTGAGTAGCGTTCAGTGGTAGTCCGCACGCTTTTCCCCTCACCCCGGCCCTCTCCCCAGCGGAGAGGGAGCGACGTGGGCCGCGTTCGAGCTGCCAGACGCGGTAGTGGTTTCGAGCGCTGGCTGACTTTCTCCCTCTGTGCTGGGGAGAGGGCCGGGGTGAGGAAGAAAAGCGCCCAAAGGACGGCAACGCACCGATTGTCTTTGGGAATTGATATTACTTCGCCGCGTTGTCCAAGGCTTCGAGCACGATGTTGGGTGTGAGCAGTGTGGGCAGGAGGAACGGCTCGGCTTTCGGGTCGCGCGGATAGACCAGCACCATCGGCACGCCCGCTCGGCCAAACTTCTTTAGTTCACTGATGATGGCGGGTGTCTCCAGCGTGTTGTCGGCGAGGAGAGCGAGGGCGTTCAAGGTTTTGAGCTTCTGCCGTGTCGGGGCGATTTCGAGGCTGCTTGCGAGGTTGGCCTTGCAGGTGAAGCACCAGTCGGCGGTGAAATCCACGAGCACCACGCGGCCTTCGGTGCGGGCCTTGGCCACGGCTTCCAAACTCCACGGCTGCCAGTCAATGCCGTCGGGACTGGACTTGGTCAGGCCGCCGGCCTCGGTGGGCCGCGCGGGATTGCGCCAGTGCAACTGGCCTTCGAGCGCGTAGCCGTAAGCCCCGCCGAGGAGCGCGATGCTGATGGCCATGGCCAGCCCGCGTCGCTGACTGCCGCGCTGGACGAACTCGCCCCAAATCCACGCCGCGAGCGCGAGGACGACGAGGAATAAGCCCAGCCACAACGCACCGTCGCGTCCGAAGATGCGCGTGGCGACCCACAGCAGCCAGATGGCCGTGGCGAGCATGGGGAAGCCCATGGCGTGCTTGAAGTGAACCATCCAGTTGCCCGGCTTGGGCAGATACCGGAGCCATGCGGGCTGGAAACTGAGGAGCAGATAGGGCAGCGCGAGTCCGGCGCCGATGGCGAGGAAGAGCACGAGAATGAGCAGTGGCGGCTGCGCGAACGCGAAGCCCAGCGCGGGCGCGAGCAGGGGTGCAGTGCAGGGCGTGGCCAGCGCGGTGGCGAGGATGCCGTTGAAGAACGCGCCGGTGGGGCCCTCCTTGCGGGCCAAGTCGCTCGCGGCCGTCATCGTGCCGCCGCCGAGGGTTACTTCGAACAAGCCAAAGAGGTTCAGCGCCACGAGCGTCACGAGCGTGACCATGCTGACGAGGAAGATGGGGTTCTGGAATTGCATCCCCCAGCTCGCGTTTTTGCCCGCCTGCTGCACGCCGATGACGACGGCCGCGAGGACGACGAACGAGACGAGCACGCCGAGGCAATACACGAGGCCGAGCTGTCGGACTCTTGCGGGGGAGTCTTTTGCCTGGTTCACGAAGCCGAAAATCTTGAGGGCGATGACGGGCAGGACGCACGGCATGATGTTGAGTATCAAGCCGCCGAGGAACGCGAGGAGCAGGGCGTGGGCGAAGGAGGTGATTTCACCTTTGCCCACGGGAGGTTGCGTGGCGGCGGTGGCTGGGGTGTCGGTGAGGAGCAGATTCGCTTCGTAACCTGTCGAGTGGCCGGCCTCGGCGGTTTCCACGAGCAAGCCGAGCAGTTGCTTGGGCCAGTCGCCTTCGGTCTTCTTCACGAGCTTGCGAAGCGCGACTTTTCCACCCGCGCTGCTCACGACTTCGGTCGGGCCAGCGATTTCAAAACCCTCGCCGCCGTAGGGGAAGAAATCCGGCTTCGGCGCAGTCGTGCTCCACTCGATGAGCAGCGGGCGCGTGTCGTTCGTCGAGGCGGCCGCTTCCCAGCGGGCGGAGGCGACGAGTTTTTGGTTTTGCGTCGGTAAGAGTTTCTGCCAGCCGGTGAACTGCGGGGCGGAGGCGGTGGGCTTGGTTTCTGTGCCGATGAGGAGCGATGCCTTGACCGTGACCTTGCCCGGAACGCAGGAGCCGCCAGTTTCACACTCGAGCCAGCTCGCTTTCGCCGTGAGTTCGTGGCTGCCGACGGGGGCGCTGGCGGCGAGCTTCAACGGGACGAGCAGCACGACTTCCTTCGCGTATTCGTAGCTGGTCAGGGTGTTGGCGAAATACTTGCCCGGCACCGGCCACTGGATTTCCCCCGCCGTAACGCCGGCGGGCAGTTCCCAAGCAATCTTCGTGGGGAAGCCGACATCGCCGCCGTAGCGCCAGTAGGTGTGCCAGCGCGGGGCCATCGTGAGGCGCAGGCCGGCCAGGACGGTTTCGCCGGGCTTTGCGGAAGCCTTGTCCAGCAGCAACTCGACTTGGGTGGCAGCACCCTCGGCGCGGGGCGTGGAAAGGCCGAGCAGACAGAAGAAGAGTAGCCCAAGAAGTCTGTTTCGCATGCGAGTAGGATGACTTCGCGGCGGATTCGTTTGAAAGTTTATTGTCCTTCCGCCTTGTCGCCCTCTGCGCCAAGGCTGATTTGTGCCTTGCCAGCGCGCCCGCCCGATTTCGCCGTTGACGCTTCCCTTGAGCGGCCCGTAGGCTTTTTCCCGTAACTGCGGTGTCGCGCGTGTCGCGATGCGGCGGAAATCTCACATGGCCGAAGGTTATTGCGTTAAATGCAAGTCGAAGAGGGAGATCACCGCTGGCGTTGAAGAGGTGATGAAGAACGGGCGCAAGGCCATCAAAGGCCGTTGCCCCGTCTGCTCCACGGTCATGTTCAAGATCCTCGGCGGTAAGGCCGCCCCGCCCGCCGCCGCCCCGTCGGCGGCCCCCGATCCCGTCCCGCCCGCCGCCTAGTCCGTAGTCCGTCCCTGTCCCCTTTAATTTCATGGCCCAGCAACTTGCCTACGTCATTGTCACGCCCTACACCCTCGCCAAGTCTCGCACTGGCGGCATCCTAGCCCGGCTCATCACCCGCACGGGCTTGGAACTCGTCGCCGCCCGGATGTTCGGTGCGTGCCAGGAGCTTGTGGAGGAATACTCCAAGGTCGTCATTTCCGCCGCCGACCCCCAGGACCGCACCGTCCAGCAGCTCATCCACGACTACATCGTCCACGAGCTTGGCCCCGACCCGAAGACCGGTCGCCGCCGCCGTTCCATGATGCTCCTCTTCCGGGGTGAGGATGCCGTGCGCAAGGTCCGTTCCGTTGTCGGTAATATCAGCCACTCCCGGCGCGGCGGTGAGACCATTCGCGACACCTTTGGTGACTACGTTTTGGACGAGCGCGACGAGGTTCGTTATTTCGAGCCCGCCGTCCTCGCCGCGCCGAACGCCGAAGAGGCCGGTGTGAAACTCAAGCTCTGGGCGCGCTACTCCGATGCCGACGGCGGCATCCTCGAAGACTGCGTGGAGCACCCGCCCGGCGAGAAAGTTGAGCGCACCCTCGTCCTCATCAAGCCGGACAACTTCCGCTTCGCCACCGGCCGCCCTGGCAACGTCATTGATTTCTTCAGCCGCACCGGCCTCTACATCGTCGGCATCCGCGTCCTGCACATGAGCACGGCGCAGGCGATGGAATTCTATGGCCCGGTGAAGCAATTCCTCCGCACCAAGCTCAAGTCCGTCATCGCCGCCAAGGCCAAGGCCGCGTTGGAGAAAGACCCCAGCATCGGCTTCACCCTCTCCCCCGAGGCCGAGGCCGCGATGGGCGAAATCCTCGGACCCGCCTTCGGCGACAACCAGTTCGATAACATCGTGCGCTTCATGTCCGGCCGCTCGGAGTCCGAGTGCACGAAGGACCAGTTGGCCGAACCTGGCACCGAGAAGTGCATCGCCCTCGTTTACGAAGGCACGAACGCCGTCGCTAAAATCCGCGACGTCCTCGGCCCCACCGACCCCGCGAAGGCCCCGCCCGGCTCCATCCGCCGCGAGTTCGGCTCGAACATCATGATCAACGCCGCGCACGCCAGCGACGCCCCCGAGAACGCCCAGCGCGAATTCGGCATCGTTCAGGTCGAGGCCAACGACTTTAAACGCGTCGTCGAGCAGTTTCACGGCGCGCAGTGACCGGAGCGCGGGCGGCCCGCCCGCTTTACACCCGCGAGGTCCGCACCGGTGCGACTTAACGGCTGTCTTACTCCACGCCCCAAGCTGCCCGGCGGGCCGCGCTCCAGGCTTCCCAGTCCGTCCCGGCGCGTTATCTTCCCCCCATGAAACTCGCGCTCACGCTCGCCTTCTGCGTCCTCACCCAACTCGCCTGTGCTCAAATCAAGTCGCTCACCGACATCCCGCTCAAGGACATCGCCGGCAAGGAGACTTCGCTCAAACCCTTCGCCGGCAAAGTCCTCCTCATCGTCAACGTCGCCTCCCAATGCGGGGCCACGCCGCAATACTCCGGCCTCGAAGCCCTGCACAAAGAATACGGCGCGCGCGGCCTCGCCGTCCTTGGTTTCCCGTGCAACGACTTCGGCGCGCAGGAACCCGGCACCGCCGCCGAGATTAAACAGTTCTGCACCACGAACTACAAAGTCACCTTCCCCCTCTTCGCCAAGGTCCGCATCGCCGACGGCCCGGAGCAGCACCCGCTCTTCAACGCGCTCACCGGCAAAGGCTCCGCGCTGCCCGGTGCCGTGACGTGGAACTTCAGCAAGTTCCTCGTGGGCCGTGACGGCAAGCTCCTCGCCCGCTTCGACACCAGCACCGAGCCGGACGATGCCGCGCTGGTGAAGGCCGTGGAGAAGGCGCTCGCCGCGAAGTGAAACTCCCCGCCTGCTCATAATCCTGATCCTAATCCTGCTCCTCGGGGGGATGGCGGAGCAGGAGCAGGATCAGGATTACGAGCAAGCGCCAACCCTCGCCCGCCTTGCACCCGCTCCTCGCCCGCGTTAAGAACGCCCGCCGCTGGCTCGTGCCCCTGCTGGGCCTGCTGGTCATCGCCCTCATGCTTTACCGCTTCGAGCACAGCCAAGTCTATCATCCAACCCGCGACGCGGAATACACGCCCGACGACGTGGGCCGCGTCAGCGAGGAAGTCTGGCTGAAAACTCCCGACAACCTCCGTCTCCACGCGTGGTTCTTCGCTGCTGAACAGTCCGCGCCCCGCGCCCGCTACGTCATGCTCTTCTGCCACGGCAACGGTGGAAATCTCACCTCCCGTCCCGGCTACTACCGCGCCGTCCTCGAAACCGGCGTGAGCCTGCTCGCCTTCGACTACCGCGGCTACGGTCGGAGCGGCGGCGAGCCAAGTGAGGCCGGCACTTACACCGACGCCGCGACTGCTTACCAATGGCTCCGCACGCACGGCTTCGCGCCGGAGCACATTCTGGTTTGGGGTGAATCCCTCGGCGGCGGCATCGCCAGCCAACTCGCCGCCACCGAGCGCGTCGGCGGGTTGGTGTTGCAAAGCTCCTTCACCAGCATCCCGGACATCGGCGCGGAGTTGTTCCCCTGGCTGCCGGTGAAACTCATCAGCCGCATCAAATACGACACCCACAGCCGTCTGCCCGCCATCGCCTGTCCCGTGGTCGTCATGCACAGCCGCGCGGACACGACCATTCGCTTCAGCCACGGCGAGCGCAACTTCGCCGCGGCCCGCGAGCCGAAAGCGTTTGTTGAAATCGGTGGCGACCACAACGACGCCCTCCTCGCCAACCGCGCTGCGTATGTCGCCGGGGCGGAGCGCGTGGTGCAATTCGCCATCGCAGCCGAAGGGAAGCGGGTAGGTGAGAAAGCGGGAAAGTGAGCCGGTGCGAATCCCCCCGAACCACCCCTTCCATCGGCTCACTTTCTCGCCTGCCCACTTTCCCACCTGCGCAATGAAACTCCTCCTTCTCCTCGCCACCCTCGCCACCGCCGCCCACACTCACGCCGTGGACATCATCGCGCATCGCGGCGCGTCGCACGACGCGCCTGAGAACACCCTCGCCGCCTTCAAGCTCGGCTGGCAGCAGCGGGCGGACGCCGTCGAGTTGGACATCTGGCTCACCAAGGACGGCAAGATTGTTGTGTGCCACGACGCGGACACCAAGCGCACCACCGGCACCGCCGCGAAAATCCCCGACTCCAATCTCACCGCCCTCCGCGCCCTCGACGCCGGTTCGTGGAAAGACCCGAAGTGGAAAGGTGAACTGCTCCCCACGCTCGACGAAGCCCTCGCCCTCATCCCCGACGGCAAGCGCCTCGTCATCGAAATTAAGTGCGGCGTGGAAGTGCTGCCCGAGTTGGAGCGCGTGCTGAAGGCATCCGGCAAGCCCGCGTCGCAGCTCGTCATCATCAGCTTCAGCTACCCCGTCTGCACCGACGCCAAGCAGCTGTTCCCGAAAATCCCCGTGCTGTTCCTCTCCAGTTTCAAGCAGGACAAGGCCACCGGCGCGTGGACCCCGACGCCCGCCTCGCTCATCGCCAAAGCGAAAGCCGCGCACCTCGACGGCCTCAACCTCGCGTTCAAAGGCCCGCTCGACGCCGCTTTTGTCCAGCAGACCCACGCGGCTGGCCTCAAGTTTTACGTGTGGACCGTGGACGACGCGGAGGTCGCGAAGAAACTTCTCGCCGCCGGTGCCGACGGCATCACCACCAACCGTCCCGAGTGGCTCCGCGAGCAGTTGCGCTGAGGTTTTCACTCCCAGAGAACTCCTCTCGAATGAATTCCCGCCCAAGCCGCGTCAGGTTCTCTGCCAGCATTCACTCATGAGCCGCACACAGCAGACCGCTTCCGTCAGCCGCCGCGCCGCGCTCCAGCGCTCCGCCCTCGGCTTCGGCTGGCTCGCCGCAGCATCCCTACTGGCGGAGCCAATCGGCAATCGGCAATCGGCAATCGGTAATTCCCCATCCCCTGCCGCTGCCAAGCCCCCGGCTTCCCCCGCCCGCGCCAAGCGCGTCATCTTCCTCTTCATGAAGGGCGGGCCCTCCCACCTCGACACCTTCGACCCCAAGCCCCTCCTCGACCGCGACGACGGCAAGCCCTTCCCCGGCGCGAAACCCCGTGTGCAATTCGCCGCCACGGGCGAGCTCCTCAAGTCGCCGTGGAAATTCCAGAACCACGGCCAGTCCGGCCTCCCCGTCAGCGAGCTTTTCCCTCACGTCGCGCAGTGCATTGACGACCTCTGCATCCTCCGCTCCTGCCACGGCACGAACGCCGCGCACGGCGGTGCGCTCCTCAAGCTCCACACCGGCAGCGACAACTTCGTCCGCCCCAGCATGGGCGCGTGGGTCAACTACGGCCTCGGCTCAGAAAACCAAAACCTCCCCGGCTTCATGACCATCTGCCCCACGCTCGCGCACGGCGGCGTGAACAACTGGGGCGCGGCCTTCCTCCCCGCCTGGACCCAAGGCACCCCCATCGGCAACGCCGCCGTTTCTTCCGACAAGGCGCTTGTCCGCCACATCATCCCGCGCCTCGCGCCCGGCGAGCAGCGGCAGCAGCTCGACCTCCTCGCCGCGATGAACCGCGACCACCTCGCGCAGACCGGCCCGAACCAAGCCCTCGAAGGCCGCCTCAATTCCTTCGAGCTGGCCTTCCGCATGCAGATGGCCATGCCCGAGGCACAGGACCTCTCCCGCGAGACCGACGCGACCAAACAGCTCTACGGCCTCGACGACAAGGTGACGGAGAACTTCGGCCGCCAATGCCTCATGGCCCGGCGCTTCGCCGAGCGCGGCGTGCGCTTCATCCAGGTCACGCACAGCGACGGCGACGTGCAATGGGACCAGCACGGCAACCTCCGCAAAGGCCACACGAAGAACGCCGCCGAAGTGGACCGCCCCATCGCCGGCCTGTTGAAGGACTTGAAAGCCCGCGGCCTCCTGCAAGACACGCTCGTCCTCTGGGGCGGCGAGTTTGGCCGCACCCCCGCCGCGCAGGGCGGCCGCGACGGTCGCGACCACAACCCCGAGGGCTTCACCATGTGGATGGCGGGCGGCGGCGTGAAGCCCGGCTTCGCCTACGGCGCGACCGACGACTACGGCTGGTTCGCCGCCGAGAACAAGATTCACATCCACGACCTGCACGCCACGCTCCTCGCGCTGCTGGGCATGGACCACGAACACCTCACCTACCGCCACGCCGGCCGCGATTTCCGCCTGACGGATGTGGAGGGGCATGTGGTGAAAGACATTTTCGCGTGAGTTGGGCCTGCCGAACTTTCATTGCTGGGACGCTGCTGATGCTGGCGGGGCTGCTGTTTGCCGCCGAGGGCCCGCGCAAGCTCACGCTCGAAAATGCCTCCTCCTTTTGGTCGTTCAAACCGGTGCAGCCCACGCCGGTGCCGGTAGTGAAAAACTCCGGCTGGCCGATCTCCACCGTGGACCGCTTCATCCTCATCAAGTTGGAGGAGCAGCAGCTCAAGCCGGTGGCGGACGCGGACCCGCGTGTGCTCATCCGCCGCCTGCACCTTGATCTGACTGGCCTGCCGCCGACGGCTACGGAAGTTGAGGCGTTTGTTCAGGCGTGCGCTTCGCCGTCCAACCGGTCAGCTGCCATCGTCAGCCGTGTGGACCAACTCCTGGCCTCGTCGCACTTCGGCGAGCGCTGGGGCCGGCACTGGCTGGACTTGGCGCGCTACGCCGAGTCGAACGGCAAGGATCGCAACATGACCTGGCACCACGCGTGGCGCTACCGGGACTGGGTCATCGACGCCTTCAACCGTGATCTGCCCTTTGACCAGTTCATTCGTGACCAGATCGCGGGCGACCTGATCCCGGCGAGCGGTGCCGAGCGCGATGCGCGGCTCGTTGCCACGGGATTTCTCGCACTTGGAGCCAAGGCCTTCGAGGAGCGGAAGCGAGAGCTGTTCCGCATGGACGTGATCGATGAGCAAATTGATGTGATCGGGCGGGCGATCCTCGGGCTGTCGGTTGCCTGCGCACGCTGTCACGACCACAAGTTTGATCCGGTGCCGACGCGTGATTACTACGCGCTGGCCGGCATCCTGCGCAGCACCGAGCCGCTTTACGGTCGCGGCCCCATGGGCATCAAGTGCCTGCACGATTCCGAACTGCAACCTATCGGCCCCGAGGCCGCTGCGTTGGGGCCCAAGGCTGCCGCGCACGACAAGGAACTCGCCACGAGCACCCAGCAGCGCAACGACGGGCGATCCGGCCGCTATCGCGTGGTGCGGAACCTGGCCGACGCCAAGGCGCAGCTCAAGAAGCCCGGAGCCGCCACCGCCAAACTGGAGAGCGAAATCGTGAAGATGGAGGAGGTCATCAAGGACTGGGATGCGAAGCTCAAGGTGCTCGAAGCTACCGTCATCAACCTGGAGACCAACTATCCGCCCCAGCCCGCGCTGGCGATGGCGGCGCGCGAGGCAGCCAAACCGGAGGACGTGCGGATTCACATTCGGGGCACGATTGAGAATCTTGGCGACGTGGTGCCGCGCGGGCTGCCGCAGGCGATTCAAGTGCCCGGCCTTGCTGCCATTCCATCTGGCGAGAGTGGTCGGCGGCAGCTCGCGGACTGGCTGGCGCATCCGGCCAACCCGCTCACCGCGCGCGTGGCGGTGAACCGCGTCTGGTTGCACCTCTTCGGCCGGGGACTGGTGACGACCCCGGACGACTTTGGGCTCAACGGAACGCGGCCATCGCATCCGGAACTGCTGGACCATCTGGCGGCTCAGTTCGTGGCGGACGGCTGGTCCACGAAGAAGTTGATTCGCTCGCTGGTCTTGAGCCGGGTTTATCAGCTCGGGAGCACTGTGGACGCTGCAAATCAGGAGCGTGATCCTGACAATGTCTTCCTCTGGCGCAGGCGCCCGCGCGCGTTGGAGGCCGAGGCCTTGCATGACGCGATGCTCGCGGTCAGCGGTCAGCTTGACCCGCAGCCTCGCCCCGGTTCGTTGGTCGCGGAACTCCCGCTCTTCACAGCGCACGAGCTCTTCCCCTTCAAGCCGCAGCTCGTGGAAACGCAGATGGTGCATCGCCACCGGGCCGTTTACCTGCCCGTCGTGCGCGGTGTGCTGCCAGAGGTGTTGAAGCTGTTCGATTTCGCCGAGCCCAGCAGTGTATTGGGTGCGCGCGATGAAACGGTCGTGCCCGCGCAGGCTTCCTTCCTCCTGAACAGTCCATGGGTGCTGGCCCATGCGCGCCAGCTCGCGGTGGCGGTGCTGGCCGGAGCCTCGGCGGACGAGGCGGAGCCGCTGGACCGGCTCTTCCGTCGTGCCCTGTCCCGTCCACCGACGCCCGCCGAGCGCGAGCGCTTCCTTGCGTATCTCACCAGGCCCGAAATCCCGCTGGCGAAGACACCGACCCCAGCCACGGGCGAGGCCGTGCGTCTGGAAAAATGGACCTCGCTCGCCCAGGTGGTGCTGGCCAGCACTGAATTCCGCTTCTCCTTCTGACCTGATGAATCCCATCGCTCAACCCCTCCGCACTTCGCGCCGCCAATGGCTCCAGACGCTGGGCGGCGGCTTCGGCAGCATCGCGTTGGCCGGGCTGTGTGCCGAAGAGGCCGCCTACCAGAGCCCGCTCGCCGCGCGGGTGTCGCACTACGCCGCGCGGGCCAAGCGTATCATCTTCATGTGCATGCGCGGCGGGCCATCCCACCTCGAGACGTTCGACTACAAGCCGCAGCTCAACGCGGACAATCTCAAGCCGGGCCGCAACCCCAAGAGCAAGCTGTTCGGCAGCCAATGGAAGTTCACCCAGCACGGCCGCAGCGGGCTGTGGATGTCGTCGCTGTTTCCGAACCTCGCCACGCAGGCCGACCGGTTGTGCATGATTCATTCGATGCACACCGACAATGAGAATCATCCGCAGGCGCTGGAGCAGTTGCACACTGGCAGCTTTCAGTTCATCCGCCCCTCCCTCGGCTCTTGGGTCGCCTACGGCCTCGGCACGGAGAATCGCAACCTGCCGGGCTTTGTCGCGCTGAACCCGCTCTCCGCGCTCGGAGGCAGCCGCTATTACAGCAGCGCGTTCCTCCCGGCCTCGTTCGCTGCGACACGCATTGGCGATTCGGGCAAGCCCATCGCCCGGGCCAAAGTGGGCAATCTCGCCAGCCCGCGCCTCGCCCCGGAAGGACAGCGGCGGCAACTGGACCTCCTGCAAACGATGAACCAGGAAACCGCCCGGCAACAGGCGCACGACGGCCGGCTGGAGGGCGTGATCGAGTCCTTTGAACTCGCGTTCCGCATGCAGAGCGAGCTGCCTCAAGTGTTGGACTTGTCCGGCGAGACTCAGGCAACCCGGGAGCTTTACGGCATTGGCGAAGGGTTGCTGACGGACGACTTCGGGCGGCAATGCCTGCTGGCGCGCCGGATGGCCGAGGCCGGCGTGCGGTTCATCGAGCTCACGCATGAGGACTGGGATCATCACGGCTTCGTCTCCACGGCCATGCCCAAGGCCTGCACGCAGATTGACAAGCCCATGACGGGACTGCTGACGGACCTCGCCCGCCGCGGCCTGCTGGAAGACACGCTCGTGGTCTGGTCCGGCGAGTTCGGCCGCACGCCCGACGATCCCACGCAGGATGGCCGGGGTCACAACAACAAGGGCTTCACCCTTTGGCTGGCTGGCGCCGGCACCCGGGGCGGTCTGGCCTACGGCAAGACCGACGAGCACGGCTACGAGGCGGTGGAGAACAAAGTCCATCTGCACGATCTCCATGCGACGCTCCTGCACTGCCTCGGCCTGGATCACGAACGTCTCACCTACCGCCACGCCGGTCGCGACTTCCGCCTGACCGATGTGAAGGGCCATGCGGTGACGGATATTTTTACTTAAGCTGCCAATCGGCGATCGCACTATCAGTGCATCTCAAACCCGCCGTCCACGTTGAGGGTCAGGCCGGTGACTTGGGCGGTGCGGTCGGAGGATGCCATCAAGTGCTTTGGAATTCTGGCTAGACAGGCCAGAATCTGCGGGCAACCGTCCCCGCATGAAGAACACATGGCAACTACAGCAAGCCAAGAACCAGTTCAGCATGGTCGTGGAGGACGCGTTGAACAAGGGGCCGCAGACCATTACCCGGCACGGAAAACCGACCGTGGTAGTCGTGGCGGTGAAGGAGTTCAAGCAGAGCACCAAGCCCCAAAAAAAGTTGTCGGAGTTCTTCGCCGAGTCACCGCTGAGAGGCTCGGGGATTAACCTTGAGCGCGTCCGTGACTTTCCACGCGAGGTGAAGTTGTGAGCTGGCTGCTGGATACCAATGTCATCTCCGAGCCCCTTCAACGGACCCCGAATCGCAAGGTGATGGATTGGATGGATGCGCAGCCGGAGTCCGAGCTGTTTCTGAGCGCGATCACCTTGGGCGAACTGCAAAGCGGAGCCGCGCGGCTGCCCGACGGCTCGAAGCGCCGCAGCTTGTTGACGTGGATTAACAACGACCTGCGCCAGCGGTTTGCCGGGCGCGTCTTGCCGATTGACGAGCGGGTGGGCCTCGCGTGGGGCAATTTGACGGCCGCCAGCCACCGGCAGCCGCTCCCGACCGTTGATAGCTTGATTGCCGCGACTGCGCTGGCCCACGGCCTCACCCTCGTCACCCGCAACATGGCGCGCACCGGCGCAAGTCTGTTCAATCCTTGGGAGGGATGACCAGGGCGGCATAGCGTCGTCCGGTCCTTGCGGACGAGTTGGCAGTCCCGAAGAGCCACCGCCCGGTTCGCAGACCGGTCAGCAACTTCCTTTCAAAGCCCCGTTCTACCCTCCAACGCCCGGCTCAAAGTCAGTTCATCCGCGAATTCCAACCCGCTCCCCGCCGGCAGACCGTGCGCGAGGCGGCTCACCTTCACTCCGCGAGGCGCGAGGCGCTTGGCGAGGTAGTGGCCAGTCGCGTCGCCTTCCACATCCGTGCCGAGCGCGAGGATGATTTCCTGCACCGGCTCGGTGCTGAGCCGCGTTTCCAGATCGGCGATGCGCAAGTCCTCCGGCCCGACGCCGTTGAGCGGCGAAATCTTCCCGCCCAGCACATGGAAGCGGCCTTGGAACGCGCCGGACTTCTCGATGCTGAAAATGTCCGTGGGCCGCTCGACCACGCAGATGAGGGAGGCATCGCGCCGTGGGTCATCACACAACGTGCACGGCTGCCGCTCGGTCAACGCGCCGCACACGCGGCACAGTGAGATGCGCTCGCGGGCCGCGAGGATGGCGTCCGCCAACATTCGCACCGCGCCGGCGTCGTTCTGCACGAGGTGCAACGCCAGCCGTTCCGCCGAGCGGGGGCCGATGCCGGGCAGCCGAGAGAGCGCGGCCGTGAGGGCGATGATGGGTTCAGGCAGGGAGGCCATAAGGGTGGTAAAAGTGGAGCGCGGACGCCCACGTCCGCAGCCGGTGATGCGGACTGGGCGTCCGCGCTCGAGTAGCTACATCATCCCCGGCAGGTTGAAGCCCTGCGTGACCTTGCCCATCTCGGCATCGGAGATTTTCTTCGCTTGGGCGAGTGCGTTGTTCGCGGCGGCGAGGACCATGTCCTCCAAGAGCGACACATCGGCGGGGTTCACCGCTGCCGGGTCAATCTTGATACTCGCGAGAGAGCCGTCGCACTTAGCGGTGACTTTCACCGCGCCGCCGCCGCTGGTGGCCTCGACGGTCTGGTCCGCCATTTCACTTTGGACGCGCTCGATTTTCTCCTGCATCCGCGTCGCCTGCTTCATCAGTTTTCCAATGCTCGACATAGTGCGGGGAGGCTTGCAGGTCGTGGGGCGGAGTGCAATCGCCCGCGCTACCGGAGCTTCTGGTCCGGCAGCGCCTTCTTGATGCCCTCGTCCATCGGCATCGTGTCGGTCGTCGGGGTGAGGCCGGTCTGTTTCAACTGTTTGGCTAGCTCGGCTTGCAGCTCCTTCACCACACCGGCGTATTTCGGGTTGGTGATGAGGTTGTGTCGCTCGTCGGCATCGAACTCCACGTTGTAAAGCTCGGCCATGTGGCGATCGGGCGAGCCATCGCCGTGCGGATAGTGGATGTATTTCCAGTTGTCCGTGCGGACGCCGCGCACGTTGGGCGTGTAGGGGAATTGCTTCTCGTAGTTGTAATGGTAGAGCCACGACTTGCGCCAAGCGGGGTCACCTTTCTGCACGAGCTTCACCCAGGACTTGCCGTGGAGGTTCGGGAGCGGCGCGGCTCCGCAGAGTTCGAGGAGGCTCGGGGCCATGTCCACGGTGAGAACTTGCTGCTCGACGACCTTGGGTTTGTCCGCCGGCGTGAGGCCGGGGAAGCGCACGAGCAGCGGGATGCGGATGCTGGCTTCGTGCATGGTGCGCTTGTCCACCATGCCGTGCTCGCCGTTGAGCAGGCCGTTGTCGCCCATGTGGACGATGATGGTGTTGTCCAACTCGCCGCGCTGCTTGAGCAGTTCGTAGAAGCGGCCCACCGAGTCATCCACGGAACGGAGGGTGCCCCAGTAGGCGCGCGTCATGTTCGCGAAGTCCTTCACCGCCTCGGGCCGGCTGTCGGGGAAAACCTTCCGCCACTCGAAGAGCGGGCCGTAGATGCCGTGCCACGTGCTGATGCGGTCTTGGAGCCAGAGCGGTTTGTCCGCGAGGCGGAAGGCGGACTCGGGATACGGAATCCAGACGTTGTCGAAGCTGTTCGAGTATTTCGGCTCCGGGAAATAGAAGCTGTGCGGGGCCTTGTGCCCGACCATCAGCAGCCACGGTTTGCCGCTGTGGTCGCGCTTCAGCCACTCCTCGGCCAGCTCGGTGACGGTGTGCGTGTAGTAGCCGGGAATGACCTTGCCGCCGTCGCCGTTCACGTTCCACTCGGTGTCGAAGTATTTGCCCTGGCCCTTGTGCGTGACGAACCAGTTGAAGCCGGGCCGCGGCTGGTCGTTGTCCTCGCCCATGTGCCACTTGCCGAAGTAAGCGGTGTCGTAGCCCGCCCTTTGGAGCTGCATGGGGAAGCTGCGGAAGTTCGCGGGATACTCGGTGAAGTTGTTCTTCACCCCGTGCGCGTGCGCGTAAACGCCGCTGAGGATGCTCGCGCGGCTGGGCGAACAGAGCGACGTGGTGCAGAAGGTGTTCTTGAAATACACGCCCTCCTTGCCGAGCCGGTCCATGTGCGGCGTCTTGAGGTGTGGGTTGCCGGCGATCCCAAGCGCATCCCAGCGCTGGTCGTCGGTGAGCATGAAGAGAATGTTGGGGCGCTTCGCGGCGGCGCTCGCCGCGAGCGCGGAGGCTGCGAGCATCACAATGGATAGGAGGCGAACGGTCTTGACCATGTGGCCACTGTGCCAAGAAAACCGGGCAGGTTCAACCGGCAAGCTGCGCCCCTGCGGGTCAGTTCAGGTAGATGAACTCATTGGCCGCTAGGAGCGACTGGCAGAGCACGGTCCACGCGTTTGGGCTGGCGGCAGAGTCCGGCTTGAAGTCGGCGAGGAACTTCTTCGCCCGCGCGAGTTCCTTCGCCGTCGGCGGGCGGGCGTAGGCTTTTTGGTAAGCGAGTTCGATTCGCCGCGTGTCGTCGCTGACGGACGCGAGCAGGCCGACGGCGAACTTCTCCGCCGCCTTCCCCACCAAGTCGCTGTTCAACATCAGCAACGCCTGCGGGGCGACGACGGTCGCGTTGCGGTTGCCGTTGGGCACCGCCGGGTCGGGGAAGTCGAACTGCTCGAAGAGGTCATAAACATTGTTGCGCACGACGGGCAGGTAGAGCGCGCGACGCGGGCTGTCGTAGGTGGTGGCGTCCTTCGAGGTGTGGTTGAAGAAGAACTCGCGGTTCTTCACGGGGATGGTCTTGCCGCCCATCGTGCGGTCAAGCGAGCCGGCGACGAACAGGACCGCGTCGCGGATTTCCTCGGCTTCGAGGCGGCGGAGGGGGAAGTGGGAGAGGAGGCGGTTCTCCGAGTCCACGACGGAGCGGCGCGTGTCTGCTGTGGGCCTGGTCGCGCGCTGATACGCGGCACTCGACATGATGAGCCGGTGCATCGCCTTCACGCTCCAGCCTTCCGCGATGAAGCGGTGCGCGAGCCAGTCGAGCAACTCGGGATGCGAAGGCCGATCGCCGAGCACGCCGAAGTTGTCCGTGCTGCCGACGAGGCCCTGACCGAAATGCCAGCGCCAGATGCGGTTCACCATCACGCGCGCGGTGAGCGGATGCTCCGCGCTCGCGAGCCAGCGTGCGAGTTCGAGACGGCCACTCTGCTGCGCCGGCATTTCAGCGCGCCGGTTGGCCACTTGCATCACCTGCGGGAAGCCGCGCGGCGCGGGCTGGCCGAGCGTGAGATGGCTGCCGCGAATGTGGATGGGCAGCGCCTTGACGATGTTGGTCGCGTCCATCACGCCCATCGTGCTGGGCAGCTCGGGCGCGTCCTTCTCCAACGTCGCGAGCGCCTCGCGGAGCTGCTTCAGCTCGGCGACGGTGTTCGTTGGATACTGGGTCTCGGGAGTCTTCGGCACTTCCTTCAAGCCCTTGTCGGTGACGAGGGATTTGTTGGCCGACGCCACGAGCTTCGCGATGGCCGCCTTCTGCTCCACGACCTGCTTCTGATGCGCCTCCACCACCGCGCGTTCGGCGGGCGTGGCGACTTCCGGTTCGTGCCACTTCGCGATGGTCTTGAGGTCGTCCATCGTGCGCGTGCTCTTGAAGATGGCGGCCAGCGCGTAGTAATCGGCCGTGGGCAGCGGGTCGAACTTGTGGTCGTGGCAGCGTGCACAGCCGATGGTCATGCCGAGGAAGGCACGGCCCAGCGTCTCGATTTGCTCGTCAATCAAGTCCATCTCCAGCTTCACCTTGTCCGGCTCGGCCAGCAGCTTCGGGCCGATGCTGAGAAAGCCCAGCGCGGTCAACTGCTCGTGGCGCTGCGGTGTGCCTTCGGCGGGCAGCAGGTCGCCGGCGATTTGTTCCTGCACGAAGCGGTCGAAGGGCTTGTCCGCGTTGAAGGAGTTCACCACGTAGTCGCGGTAACGCCATGCGTTGCCGAAGGCGACATTCTCATCGAGCCCGTTCGAGTCTGCGTAACGCGCCACGTCCAGCCAGTGTCGGCCCCAGCGCTCGCCGTAAGCAGGGCTGGCGAGGAGGCGGTCGATGAGATTGCCGATTGCCGATTGCCGATTGCCGATTGAGGAACATGCGCGGACGAATGCTTCAGTTTCCTCGGGCGTCGGCGGCAGGCCGGTGAGGTCGAAGGTGGCGCGGCGGATGAAGACGCGCGGGTCGGCGGGCGGAGCGGCGGTGAGCTTCTTCTCGGCGAGCTTGGCGTTAATGAAGGCGTCAATGGGATTGCCGATTGCCGATTGCCGATTGCCGATGGGGGGAGGCGCTTGGTTGAGCAGCGGTTGGAACGCCCAAAACTGCCGCCCCTCCTGCACGCTGAGGCCGCGCTTCGCCGTGGACTGCGCCACCGGCTCCACGCGCGGGTCGGGCGCGCCGAGCTTCACCCACTGCTCCAAGTCACGCACCTGCTCTGCCGGGAGCCGGCTCTTTGGCGGCATCTGGAGGTCGCGGTTGTGGTAGCGGACGGCCTCGATGAGCCGGGACTTCTCCGGGTCGCCGGGGACGAGCACGGGGCCGGCCTCGCCGCCCTTGAGCACGCCGTCGCGCGTGTCGAGGGTGAGGCCGCCCTTGCTCTTCTTGGCCGCCGCGCTGTGGCACTCGTAGCAACGTTCGGCCAGCACGGGGCGGATGCGCTTCTCGAAGAATTCCAGGTGCTCGCGGGACGACTCGGCGGCCTCCGCGCGCAGAGCCGCCAGCCCGGCCAGCACGCAGAGCGGCAGCGAGCGTAGTGCGGATTTTATTGAACGGGCAAAACTCATCGGGAGCGAGGGCAGTATGACTTGGCCCGGCGAACGACCATTCACGCGCGCATCTGGGGTTCCTCCATACCGGGACTCTGCCCGCGCTGCCAATTTGGAAGCCGGTGATGTGTCGGTGCGGGGACAGGGCTCAGGCCGGGCGGCGTTTCACACGTTCGCGTTGGACGCCGCCTTCTAACTTGCTAATCTCCCTCGATGAAACACCTGTTCTCCCTCGCGCTCACCGCTCTGGCTCTGCCGCTCTTTGCCGCCGACGCCGACGGCTTTGTCTCCATGTTCAATGGCCGTGACCTCGCCGGTTGGACGAACATCAACTGCGCGCCGGAGACGTGGACCGTGAAGGGCGGCGTCATTCACTGCACTGGCAAGCCCGTCGGGGCGCTGCGCACCACGCGGCACTACGAGAATTTCATCATGGAGGTCGAGTGGCGGCACCTCAGCGCGGGCGGCAACTCCGGCGTCTTCATGTGGGGTTCGCCGATCAGTGCGCCGGGCGTGCCCTTCCTGCGCGGCATCGAGGTGCAAGTGCTCGACCACGGTTACGCCACGAACTACGAGAAGCAGAACGGCAAGAAGTCCGATTGGTTCACCACGCACGGCGATGTCTTCCCCATCCACGGCGCGAAGATGATTCCGCTGGGCAAGCATCGCGGCGACCGCAGCTTCCCCAGCGAGGACCGCAGCAAGCCCTCGCCCGAGTGGAACCATTACCGCGTCGTCTGCACCAACGGCTCCCTCCGCCTGCACGTCAACGGCAAGGAAGTCTCCGGCGGCGACGAGTGCAACTATCGCAAAGGCTATCTCGCGCTCGAAAGCGAGGGCGCGCCCGTTGAGTTCAGGAACATCCGTATCAAGGAGCTTCCCTCCAGCAACCCCGCGCCGGAACTCGTCGCGCCGCTCGACCCCGGCTGGGCACCGCTCTACACCGGCGTGGACTTGCGCGGCTGGAAGAGCGCCGGCGACGCGAAGACGCGTTGGCAGACCAGTGACTGGCGGCTCGTGCTGAAGGAGGGTGCGGACGCGGCGAAGCAAACCCTCTGGACCGAAGCCGAGTTCGGCGACGTGGAGTTCGTCGTGGATGTTCGCGCGGGCAAGAGCGCGACCGGTGACACTGCTCCCGCTCTGTTGCTCCGCGGTCGTGACGGCAAGGGCACAGAAGTAAAGACCGGCCTCGAAGCCGGCAAAGGTGGCCGCGTCCGTGTGCAGGTGAAGGGGGCCGAAGCCATCGTCTTCCTCAACGACAAGGAAACCGCCCGCGTGCCTGTGCCCGCAGGCAAAGGTGCGTTCGGCCTCAAGGATACCGGAGCCGGGATGGACTTCGGCAACCTCCACGTGCGAAAACTGTGAGCCGATGCAGTTGGAGCGCCGGCTTCCAAGCCGGCTTACCGCATTTGGAAATGGCTGGAATGCGTTTTGCCAGTTGCGTGGCGAAGCACCGAAGGGTGCGGCGCAACGTCAGGCTCGGCTGCGGGGGCCTTGACGCGTCGAAGACGCAGGCGGACTCTTTCGCGGTGAAATCCGTCGCGTATGAAGTGTATCGAGGTAAGCCCCCGAAAATTGCGGCACTACGCTGTGGTTCGTATCGCCCTCCAGTTCCAGTGCGGGAGAACGAACCCGCTATAGCCTGAAATCGCGTGGACTCCACCCCCCATTCCTTCCTCGATGCGACTGTCCTCGCCCAGCTCGCGCACCTACCGCTCGTCTCGCGCTTCGCGATGGAGGGCAGCGTCTCCGGCCATCACAAAAGCCCGCATCGCGGGTCCAGCGTGGAGTTCGCCGAGTATCGCAGCTACGTGCCGGGCGATGACCTGCGCCGCCTCGACTGGCGCGTGCTGGGCCGGACCGACCGTTACTACATGAAGGAGTTCGAGGCGGACACGAACCTCCGCTGCTGCCTCATCCTCGACGCCAGCGCCTCGATGGGCTTCGCGGGCAAGCCCGGCGCGAGCAAGTTTGCCTTTGCCCGGCAGCTCGCCGGCACGCTCGCCTACCTCGCCGTCCAGCAAGGCGACGCCGCCGGCCTCTACTGCGTCGGCGAGCAGGTCCCGCCCGAACTCCCGCCGCGCCGCAACCCCGCGCACCTCCAGGAAATCCTCAACGCCCTCGAAACCCTCGAACCGCACGGCCCCACCGCCCTGCTCCAATCGCTCCACTCCCTCGCCGAGAAAATCCGCCGCCGCGCACTGGTCATCGTCATCTCCGACTTCTTCTGCGAACTGGAGCCGCTGCTCGCCTGCTTGCAACATCTGCGCTTCCAGAAGCACGACCTCGCGGTGTTTCACCTGCTCGACCGGATGGAGATGGAGTTCAAGTTCGAGCGCCCGCTGCGCTTTCAAGATTTGGAAAGTCCCTTCAGCCTCGTGACCGAGCCGGCGATGGTGCGCGACGAATACCTCCGTGCCTTCGACGCCCACCGCGCCCGTCTCCGCCAGGCCTGCCTCGAATTCAACGCCGACTACCGAGAAGTTGTCACCGACCAGCCCGCCGGCACCGTGCTGGCCGACTTCCTCAACGAGCGCGCGCAACAAGTCGGCGCGCACTGAGGGAAGGCAATCGCCGGCCGCGCTAGCAACCCGAGGCCAACTCAAAACCCAAAACTCGGAACCGATTTCGCCATGCGCATCCTCCTCTTCGGCTCCAGCGGGCAAATCGGCACGAACCTCGCGTTGCGCTTGCTCGCGGACGGACACGAGGTCTTCGGCGTGGACAAGCGTGCGAACACTTGGACCGACCGCTTCCCCACGCTGCAGCAAGACCTCAGCGGCAATTACCCCGCCTCGCCCGCAGGCATCGGCGACGCGGAGTATCCCAAGGCCGATGTCGTCGTTCATCTCGCAGCGAATGCGAAGGTCCACCAGCTCGTGAAGGAACCGCACCGCGCGCTGGAGAACATTAACGTCACTTTCAACGTGCTCGAATACTGTCGGCAGACCGGCACGCCGCTGGTTTTTTCCAGCAGCCGCGAGGTGTATGGCGACATCCACCGCTTCGCGACGACGGAGGCGAGCGCGGACTTCGCCTACACGGAGAGCACTTACTCCGCGAGCAAGATAGCCGGCGAGGCACTCATCTATTCCTACGCGCGCTGCTACGGGCTGGCCTACCTCGTCTTCCGTTTCAGCAACGTCTATGGCCGCTTCGACAACGACACCGAGCGCATGGAGCGCGTCATCCCGCTCTTCATCCGGCGCATCGCGGCGGGTCAACTCATCACCATCTTCGGCGCGGACAAGGTGCTGGACTTCACCTACGTGGACGACTGCGTGGACGGCATCGCACGCGGCGTGGCGGCGCTGGCGGCGGGCCGGGTGAAGAACGAGACGGTGAACCTCGCGTGCGGCCAGGGCCACAAGCTCGTCCACATGGCGGAACTCATCGGGCAGGCTTTGGGCAAGTCCCCTCAAATCACACTCGCCCCGACACAGCTCGGCGAAGTCACCCGCTACGTCGCCGACATCTCGAAGGCGAAGCAACTCCTCGGCTACGCGCCACAGGTGCCGTTGGAAGCAGGCATCCCCCGCGCCGTGGCGTGGTGCCGGGAGTGGGATGCGGGGAAGTAGCCGCCGCCATCGGGGAAAAATGCTTACTGACGATTGGCGGTTGTTGCGCCTAAATTTTAGTCACAAATCATGTTCATCCTCGACGCACATCTCGACCTCGCCATGAACGCGCTGGAGTGGAACCGCGATCTGACGTGGTCCCTCGAACGCATCCGCCGCCGCGAACTCAACCAGACGGACAAGAAGGACCGGGGCAACAACACGCTGTGCTTTCCCGAGCTGCGACGCGCGGAGGTGGGCATTTGCGTGGCGACGCAGATCGCGCGCTATTCCCCTTACTTCCATCGGCTGCCGGGCTGGGCTTCGCCCGCGCAGGCGTGGGCGCAGACGCAAGGGCAGCTCGCGTGGTATCGCGCGATGGAGGAGGCGGGTGAACTCGTTTCCATCCGCACGGGCGCGCAGCTCGAAGCGCACTTCAAGCTGTGGCAGAAACTTCCGCCGCCGGACGCGAGGGTCTACGTCGTCGAGTCGCGCCGTCAGCCCGCGAAGCCGCCCATCGGTTACATCATGAGCCTCGAAGGCGCGGACTCGCTCATCACGTTGAAGCATCTGGAGCGCAGCTACGCGGATGGACTGCGCGCGGTCGGCCCGGCGCACTATGGCCCCGGCGTGTATGCCCACGGCACGGATGCGGAGGGTGGTTTACCCGCGCGCGGCAGGGACTTACTGAAGGAGATGGACCGGCTCGGGATGATCCTCGATAGCACTCATCTCAACGACGAGTGCTTCTGGGACGCGCTGGAAATTTTCCAAGGCCCGGTCTGGGCCAGTCATCAAAATTGCCGTGTGCTCGCGCCGTGGAATCGTCAGTTCGCCGACGACCAAATCAAGGCGGTCGTCGAGCGCGGGGGCGTGCTGGGCATGGCCTTTGACGCGATCATGATGGTGCCCGGCTGGCTGCACAACCGGAGCAAGCCGGCGGACTTCAACCTCAAGATCGAGCGCATCTGCGAGCACATCGACCACATCTGCCAGCTCGCCGGCAGCGCTAAGCACGTCGGCATCGGCACCGACCTCGATGGCGGCTACGGCAACGAGCAGACGCCGATGGATATGAACTCGATCTACGACCTCCAGACGATCCCCGGCCTGCTGAAGAAGCGCGGTTACAAGAAGGCGGAGATCGAAGGGATCATGTCGGGGAATTTCTTGAACTTCCTGCGGAAGAACCTCCCGTAGTCGCAACCTTCAGGTTGCGAGCGGCTGGGTAGTTGGCCCGCGAATCACGCGAATCCACGCGAATGGAATCCCGCAAAGGGGCTTGGAAGATTCTCGTTGGCTGTATGGAAAAGGGGGTTTGTCGACTTCTCATGCGCGTCAATTCGCGTGATTCGCGGGCAAACGAATTGATCCGCAGCCTGAAGGCTGCGGCTACGCCTTGTCTTCCATCCCGAGTTTGACCGCGTAGATCATCACGTCTTGGAAGATACCCATAAAGCGGCGCTCGGCTTTGATGTCCACGCCCAGCGAGTAGGTGTAGCCGGCGTCTTCGAGAATTTTTAGGAAGTGGCTCATCTTCACCTCGGTCGTGCCGAAGCGGTGATGATACTCGATGGCCATGCGGTGGATGCGCGCGAGCTTGCCGCTGGCCACGAGGTCCGCGAAGACCTCCCACTCGCCGCCCTCGATGTCGAGCTTGAGTAGGTCCACATCCTCGTGGATGGAGTCGGAGAGCTTCACCAAGCGGACTTCGACGGGGACGGTCTTGTTCTTCGAGTCGCGGTTGCCCAAGGCGCTGCTCATCGGGGAGAAGGTCGTGTTGACGTGGAACGTCGCGCTGCCGACCGAGTTGGAGCAGGCGGCCTGCAGGAGGGAGACGTTCTTCAGGCCGTTGACCTCGACGTTTTTCTTCAGCATCTCGAAGCAGAAGGGGTTGGGCTCGATGGCGATGATGCGCGCGTCGGGGTAGTGGAGTTTGAAGTAGAGTGTGGCGCAGCCGATGTTTGCGCCGCAGTCCACGATGAGCGGGTCGCGTCGCGGCAGCTTCACGAGATACTCGTTGCCCAGGAAAATCTCCTGGAACAGGAAGTCCAGCTCCCACCAAGTCTGCGCGTGGATGATGGTTTCGCCCAACTCGATGGACAGGGGCTTTTCGTAGTTCGCCTTCGGATGGCGTTGGAGCTGGAGCCACGCGTGGTAAATCGCCTTGGCGCTGGGCTTGGCGTGGGGAAGACGCAGGATGCGGCGGCGGTCGCGGAGGAAGTCAAAGGGGGATCGGAAGCTCATGGTCTTTTTGTGAACCAGCGGTTGAGGACGCGGCGAACCTTGGTGAAATAGTAAAACCATACCAGTGCTGGCTTGAGTCGCCCGTAAATGGTGGGTGCCCCGGCGCCGTGGGCGCGCTTGAGGGTGCGGGCAATCGCGTGCAGGTAGGGGGTGTGCTCGTGGATGATCTTCACGTTGAGATGGCCACCGATCATCGAGGGGAAGAAGGTGCGCAGGTTGTATTCCGGCGGCAGGATGAAGTGGCGGATGTCCGACTCGAACATGACCTCGCGGAACGCGGGTTGGTCGTTGCCATGATACTTGCCGAAGTGGGTGCGGTGGCGCTCTTCCCACCGGCGGAACATGCGCAGCACGCCCTCGGTCCGCTTATAAACAATGACCCCAGTGTTGGGCATGGGGATGCTGACCGGGAGAGTTTCGATCTTGTAGGAGGTCCGGTAGGGGTCGTGTGCGATGGCGAGGTCGTAGCGCTCGAGCGGGGCGAAAATCTCGTCGCACGGCTCGCAGACCAGCACATCCGTGTCGAGGAAGAGTGTCTCCTCGAAGGGGGTGTTGATGAGGGGCTGAATCTTAACGGCGAAACTTTTCTCCGGCTTTTCCAGCGGGATGATCAAATCCACCAAGCCTGCGGGCACGTCTTTGGAATCGGTGACCAACGCGATGGGGTAGGCGCTGAGATGCGCGCGGCAAGAGGTGATCGCCGTCTTGGCCTCTTCCACGTATTTCTCTCCGCAGGCAACGAAGAGAATGCCTCGTTTGGTGTTCATGTTGAGTGGGACTAAACCTCGACCAACGGCAGATGCTTGATCACGTCGAAGGCGTCCGGGTTCGCATGGCGGGCGCACCAGGTGGCGTTGATTTCGCACGCTTCCGCCGGGGTGAAGATGGGCAGACCGGCCTGCGCCGCGAGATCGCGCCGAACGAAGAAAGCGTTGGCTCCGGCGGAACCGCAGCCCACCAGGACGAGGCCCTTGCGCTCGGCCAGTTTCGTTAGGGCCGTGAGCGAGGCCCCTTGGTAGTAGCCGCTGGGGTGCTTGGCATACCGTTCAAAGGCCGGTTCGTAGGGGGCCGTCAGCGAGCGGTGGGGGCCGTAGGCGGTGCTGAACTCCAGGACCACTAGGCGCGGTTGCACCACGGTGATGGCGTCGTAAAGCCAGTAGTCGACGCCGTCCACATCCACCGAGAGGAAATCAATTTCGCCG
Source organism: Klebsiella pneumoniae (assembly GCA_943330855.2). GTDB lineage: Bacteria > Verrucomicrobiota > Verrucomicrobiia > Limisphaerales > SXTU01 > SXTU01. The sequence goes on along the minus strand of CALQJI020000025.1, from coordinate 729 downwards.
GTCATGCCGTTTTGCACGAAGAGGTCGTTGATGTTCTCTCGCGTGATGAACGCTGAGCGAATTTTGACGTGATTCGGAGAGATGCCCCGGTCCCGGTGGTAGAAGACGCGCGCCCGGTCCGCCAGCGAGTCACTGCCTTCGAGGAAGAGTCCGCCCCAACCGAAGTTCAGCGCGAGGTTGGCGGCGTTGCACTCCGTGCCGTCCTCGATGCCGAACTCGATGAAAGTCTTGTTGGGGGCGCCGATCTTGGAGAAGAAGTGAAGCAGCAGTCCGTCCTCGCCGAATTGCGAGTGGACCTTGCGCTCGTGGAGGGCGAGGAGTTTGCCTTTGTCCGGCGCGTGGATAAGTGAGGCGTATTGGGAGCGCAGGTCGTTGATCGCATTCTGATCGCCAACGTGCCGCTGCCACCAAGTTTGCATGACCTTGAGGCGCGGGAGGTTCTTGCCGGTGCTGACCCAGCTAGCGGCCTTCTTCAAGCCGCGTTTGGCGGCGTTTTTCAGGAGTTCAGACATGGCGATGATTCCCGGGCAGGGAAACACGAACGCCAGCGGATGGGCACGAAGAAAATGGGGGATGAGCTGATTGCGAGTTGACTCATATTAAATGTTACCGGGGCGGGGAGTTGGACGAGGAGTCCGACGATACGTTGACTCACATTCGTGGTTACCCAAGCCCCGAACATGAGTCGCTCCGCCAAACGCGAGGCCCTGGCCCGCATTCACGGCCGCT
>CALQJI020000024.1 GCA_943330855.2 Klebsiella pneumoniae | reverse complement strand
GCTTTTCGCGGTCGGGAGGCTTGCGGCGACCCGCGTAGAATCGGCCTGCGGACCGGCGTTATACGCTCGGCACGCGTCGTTCTCGTCGCTATTTTCAGCGCATGTCATGGACACCGTTGCCTTGGTAGGTTGATTTCCACGTGCGCCAAAGCCGGCGGTCAATTTTCCCAGGCCCTCGCCATTTGCACTGCCATCATAAGGGCCGGTCAAATAGGACATCCAGACCTTGTCACATACCCGTGGCGTTCCATCGGAATTGCGCATCTCCTTGAGAATGGGGGCCGTCAGCGGATCTTTGCCGATATAGTCAAAAGTGCGCACCTCCGCATGCCCCTCCATGTTCGACTGGCCCGCCAGGATGTAGACTTTGAGAGGTTTCGCTGCCACGCCGGTGGCGGCAAAGAGTGTCGTGATGAGTAATGTGGCGATGTATTTCATTTTGATGTGTGCGTCCTCTGCTGGGATGGTTCAGGGGTTAGGCATGATGCGGATTCTTAACTGCTGAGTGTTGCTGTTTCGCTTCGCATCGTAGCACTTGCCGCCGCGATCGTTAGAAGATGCAAATTTACCAGCCGAATTGCGCGTTATCTTTCCACCAGTGTAGCCCCTTGACATCGCGTAAGCCACGGGAATCCCGCGTTCTCGGCACCATTGGAAGACCATTTCCTCGCGCAAGGTGATCAGAAGTTAATCAATGCCGGGGAGTCCGCCGGTCTTGCAGTCTTGGTGAACGTCCATCCCGGCGTTGTAGAGGCACACGGCAAACTCCGGCCATTCGGCTTCCGCCTCTTGCACGCAGCGCTAAACCGTTTTGAGATACTCGCGGGCCGGGGTGACGGTTTCCTTGATGCGGTGGGCACCGGGCTGGTAGTCGTGGTAGGGCATCACGCTCACGTCCAACTGCCAGAGTCGCGGATGGGGTTGAATCAGGGAGTGCGTGCCACCGCCGCAGTGCGCTGTCCAGCTCCATAACCAAAACGTGCGCGCCGGTTATCTCCGACAGCTCGTGCGCGGCAATCGCCAGACCGTTCAGCGTGCAAACCCCAGCGCCCCGCTTGCGCTTGGCATGGTGAAACCCGCTGGCGAGTGTGCCAGCCACGCCATCCCGCAAGGCAGCTTTGCCTGCGTCCATCATACCGGCGGCAACAGCACCGACCTCTGCGGCTACAACGCCGCGCGTGTGCTGGTGGCAGACGCGGGGAAAACGGTGTGGTGGAATCCGCCGGAATCTCTAGCCACGGATTGAACACGGATTCGAAATTCCGTGTTTCATCCGCGGCTCATTTCTTGCCGACCAATTCCAGCACCGCCGCCGTCATCGCGGTCACGCCGGTCTTGAGCGTCGGTTCGGGGACGGGGGCGAACTTGCTGGAGTGGAGCGAGGGCAACGTCTTGCCGGTCTTGATGCTCTCGGTCACGGATTCCTTTGTGATGGTGCCGAGCCAGAAGATGCAGATGGGAATCCGCGGCTCGACGCGACCGAACAATCCGAAGTCTTCCGCGCCCATCACGGGTTTTTTCGCGACGATGTTGCCGTCGCCGAGCCAGCGGCCGATGCCGCCCATGACGCGCTTGGTGAGCGCGGGGTCGTTGTAGGTGGACTTCGCGCCTTCGTCGGAAACTTCCACGGTGGGCATCAGCTTCTCGGGAACTCCGGCGGCGAGTGCCTGACCGCGCACGATGCGCTTGAGCGCGGCGATGGAGTTCTCCCGCACTTCATCCGAGTAGCTGCGGAGCGTGAGCTGGAGGCGGACTTCGTCGGGGATGATGTTGTGCTTCGTGCCGCCGTGGATGGAGCCGACGGTGACGACCGCTGGGTCGGTGGGCGAGGTCTCGCGGCTCACGATGGTCTGGAGGCCGAGGATGATTTGCGCGGAGAGGACGATGGGGTCCTTAGCCGTGTGTGGCCACGCGCCGTGTCCGCTGACGCCGCGCACGAGGATGTCCACGGTGTCGGAGTTCGCGAGTGCGAAGCCCTCGGTGTGGCCGACGGTGCCGGCGGGTAAATCGCTCGCGGCGTGCAGCGCGAGGCAGAAGTCGGGCCGCGGAAAGCGCGTGTAAAGGCCCTCGGCCAGCATCTTCTTCGCACCGCCGACGCGCTCTTCCGCCGGTTGGCCGATGAAGACGAGCGTGCCGCTCCAGCGGTCGCGCAGCGTCGCCAGCACGCGCGCGGTGCCGATGAAAGAGGTCATGTGGATGTCGTGGGCGCAGGCGTGCATGGTGGGCACGTCGTTGCCCTTGTCGTCTTTCGTGCGCGCCTTGCTGGCGTAGGGCAGGCCGGTTTCCTCCAACACGGGCAGGCCGTCGAGGTCGGTGCGGACGAGCACGGTGGGGCCGGGGCCGTTCTTGAGCACGCCGACGACGCCGTGCCCGCCGACCTGCGTGGTCACGTCGAAGCTGGCTTGCTTCAACTCGTCGGCGACGCGCGCGGCGGTCTTCACTTCTTGGAAGGAGATTTCCGGATTGGCGTGGAGATGCTGATAGAGCGCGAGGAGGCGCGGGAGCTCGGCGTCCACGCGGGCGCGGACGGCGGGTTGGGCGTCAGCGGCGTGGGCGACGGAAGACGCGGCGAGGAGCAGGGAGAAGAGCGCGGGTAGAAGTTTCATGAGTGGATGAATTGCGGTGGAGCGTAGGAAAGGGCTGGGGCGAGCACAAGCGGTGGAGCGCCGGTTGCAAACCTTGCTTTGTCGGACCCGCAAAGCCGGTCTGGAGACTGGCGCTCCGTCAGACGGGTGCGACCACGGCCTCGTGTCCGCTGCTGCCGATGACGCGGACTTGGCTGCCCTTCTCGATGAGGTCGCCTTCGGTGACGACATCCAGAAGTTCGTTGCCGAACTGCGCCTTGCCTCCGGGCCGGAGCGTCGAGAGAGCGATGCCGACCATGCCGAGATGCTTTTGATGCGCGGCGCTCAGAGCTGCCTCGGTCAACACGCCGCTCGCGCCTTGCGCGACCAGCGCGGGGTAGAGGCTGGTCTTGGGCAGCACGCGGCTGAGAACCAAGATGACTAGGACCGCGCCCACTGCCGCCAGCACGAGGTCGTTCAGCGGCACAGTCAACTGAGGTAGCGTCGGCAGGCTGGGCGGGCCCGGATAGATGTCCACCATCGCCATCACCAGCGACACGACGACGAGGCCGAAGCCAGCCAAGCCCAGCACGAGCGTCCCCGGAAAGAAGAACAGCTCCAGCACCACGAGCGCGATGCCCACGATGAATACCGCCACCCACTCCAGCCCGGTCAGGCCGGCGACATAGCCGCCGAAGAAGTAAATCGCGAAAGCCGTGATGCCGATGATGCCCGGCAGGCCGAAGCCCGGCGTCTTGAACTCGATGTAAATCCCGGCGATGCCGATGATGAGCAGAATCGGGCTGATGGTATTGACCCACGAGGCCAGCTTCTCCATGCCGCTCGGCTCGATGCGCTTCACCTGCACGGTCTCCAAGCCGAGCTGCTTGAGGAGCGCTTCGAGGTTCTCGACGGTGCCGGCGGAGAGGAGCGGCTTGGCGGGCTTACCGTAGGTGCGCGCGGCCTCCTGGTCGGTGAGCGTCAGGATCTGGCCCTTCTCGTTGATGACCTTGTCGTCGAGTTTGAGTTCCGTGGTCTTCTTCACCATCGCGTCGGCGACGGCGGGGTTGTGGCCGTTCTTCTCCGCGTTGGCTCGCACCAGTGCGCTGATGGCGGAGGACGCCTTGACCTCCATCGTGCCGCCGATTTCCTGCGCGCCGCCCGTGGGCGAAGCCATGATGGGTGCCGCCGCGCCGATGACGCTCTGCGGGGCCATGTAAATCTTCTGCGTGGCGAAGGAGATGAACGCGCCGGCGCTGAACGCCTTCTTGTTCACGAAGGTCACGGTCTGGCCGGGGAACTTGGCGATGATGCCGATGATTTCCTCGGTCACGTCCACGCGCCCGCCGTTGGTCTCCATGTCGAGGACGAGCACGTCGGCCTTGGCCTCCATCGCCTCCTTCACGCCGCGCCGCACTACATAGACGAGCGGAGGCATGATGTCGTCGCGGATGGGGAGGACGTAAACCTTCTTCGCGCCCGTCGCTGTATCAGCACCAAACGCATCGCCCGGCACGGTCAGCCCGGTGAACAGGGCCACAAAGAGAATCAACCACTTCGTCATGCTCAGAGCGTATCGCAGGCATTCGCCCGCCGCAAGCAACGGGGACAGCGCTTGACGCCACCGCGAGCGCCCAATGCCGGAGCCCAAGGTCCCGCTCCGTCCATTCGCGGAAGAACTATTGGCATCGGACGCGCTGGCAGCTAAGATAGGGCATGATTGAAGGCAACGATGCCCTTGTCGCAGTGACCTCCGACTCCCACGCCAAGCCGCCTTTGCACGACGCGCAGAGCGGGAGCGACCACCGTGAGTTGCGCATCGACAAGGTCGGCGTGCGCGGGTTGCGCTTCCCCATCCAAATCCGCGACAAGGCGCACGTCCATCAGAACACCATCGCCACCATCGCGATGTGCGTGGACTTGCCGAAGGAATTCAAGGGCACGCACATGAGCCGCTTCATCGAGGTGCTCAACGCCCATGGCTCCATCGTCCACGTGGAGAACATCGAGGAGATCCTTCATGCGATGCAGGCCAAGCTGCACGCCGCCACCGCGCATCTGGAGATGGAGTTCCCGTTTTTCCTCACCAAGAAGGCGCCCGTGACCGGCATGGAGGGGGTGATGGACTACACCGCGCGCTTCGCGGCAGCGGCGTGTGGGAAGGAAATTGACTTCGTGCTGACGGTCATCGTCGGCGTGACCACGTTGTGCCCCTGCTCGAAGGCCATCTCCAAACACGGCGCTCACAACCAGCGCGGCAACGTCACCGTCTCCATCCGCTCGGACAAGGTGGTGTGGATCGAGGACCTCATCGCACTCGTCGAGGCCAGTGCCAGCAGTGAGCTCTACTCCCTGCTCAAGCGACCGGACGAAAAGGCCGTGACCGAGCGTGCCTACGAGAATCCCGTTTTTGTCGAGGATCTCGTTCGCAACGTGGCCCTCAAGCTCAATGACCGCGGGGACGTGACGTGGTATAAGGTGGAGGCCGAGAACTTCGAGAGCATCCACAACCACAACGCCTACGCGTGCATTGAGAAGGGCTGAACTCCGCCGAAAGCTACGCCCGCGCCCTCACCACGCGCGTGTGGATTTGGAGCCCTTTCCGCTGGGAACTTTGCGAGTTATCTCACGACCCGTAGCGGGTGCGCCCTCCATTTCGATGTCCGTCAGCGGCTCTTCCCGAACCGCCGGCGCCTCGGGTTGGTAACTTGCAATCGCTTCGCCGATGACATCGAGCAGCTCACGGCGTCCGTGCTTCTTGACTGCGGAACAAGTGAAGATCGCCGGCGGTGTCTCGCACCACTCCGTGAGGCACTCCGTGAAGGCCGAGATGTTCGCCTGCACCGTGGCTGCGTTCACCTTGTCGGTCTTGGTGAAGACGAGAACGAAGGGGATCGAGCTGTCGGCGAGCCACTCAACAAATTCCAAATCCATCTTCTGCGGCGGCAGGCTGGAATCAATCAGGGAAAAAACGAGGCAGAGGTTCGGCCGATTTTGCAGGTAATGGGCCACCGCTTGATTGAACTTGGCTTTGTCCTGCCGCGCCACGTGAGCCCAGCCGTAGCCCGGCAGGTCCACTAGTCGCCAAGTTTTGTTCATCGTGAACATGTTGATGAGCTTGGTGAATCCGGGGGTGGCGGAGACCCGGGCTAGGCCCCGCTGGCCGGAGATGATGTTGAGCAATGAGGACTTGCCCACGTTGGAGCGCCCGATGAAGGCGAACTCCGGCAGCGACTCGTCCGGACACGAGTCCAAGTCCGGGGCGCTGCGGAAAAATGTGGCGGATGAAATGTCCATAATCAGAAACGAGCAACCAACTGTCGCAGTAAATCCATTTTGCTGAAACATCTATTCCATGATCGTGGGCCGCTGGGGCGCATTTTGACACTGCCCCCGGAGCGCGGCATCTCAGCCCGCAGCGGCTCATTCGTGCGAACGAGTGGGAGTTCACAGCCCGCAGGCTTCGTGCGGCTGCTGCGGGCGGGACGCTTGGGCACCGCGGTTACTGCACTTCCACGTCGAAAATGAGGCTGGTGCGCGTGTCGGTCTGCTCGTTGCGGATTTCCATTTCTTTGAGCTGCCACTGGCCGTTGACCTTCTTAAAACTCTTGGGCTGAAACTCCTTCAGCAGCTTCCCCCGCGCGTCGTAGGCCTCGGCGGCCACGATGCCCAGCGTGCCTTGATCCAGCCACGTCAGGACGCGCGAATAGCCGCCCGCCGCCGGCTTCAGTGGCGTGCTCTCCAGCACAAAACACGCCTCGCCTCGGCGCTGCTCCTTGCTGAGGAGGCGCTGCTCCGGCCAGTGGAAGAAATCGAGGCCCAAGTCCACCAGCCAAAAATCCGACCCGGCGAAGGGCACGAGCAAGTTGCTCGTGGGCTGAAGCTGGCCGGTCTCGCGGCCCGCTGCATAACGGCTGGGGGTGTTGGGCGATCGGGAGACGCGGAAGCGCAGACCATCGCCGCTGGTGTAGTCGGTGTGCCACTGGTCGTCCGCGATCGTGGTGCGGATGGTGACGGGTATCTCGGCGCGGAGCTTGCGGCTGGTTGTGTAGATACGCAGGACGGCGGTGTTGGTGCTGCTGGATTTGGGGCCGAGCGAGCGGGTTTCGGCGGCGATGCGCTGGCCCTCGGAGCGTTGAACGACGGGATCGGAAATGACTTGGCGCCCCTCGTTGGATTGCGCAGCCGGAAGCGCGGTGAGGATAGAAATGCAGGCGAACCCGGTGCAGAACGCGCGTCGGCTGGTAACGGCGCTCACTTGGATTTGCCCTTCGTGGGTTTCGGGCTCGACTCTTCCACCAAGGCCAGCGGCAGCAACTCGCTGATGCGGCGGAGGAAGTGGACTTCCATCTTCGCGCGGACTTCCTCGGGCACTTCGGCCCAGTCCTTGCGGTTATGCTCGGGCAACAGGACTTGCTTGATGCCGGCGCGGGCGGCGGCCAGCACCTTCTCTTTGATGCCGCCCACGGGCAGCACGCGCCCGCGCAGACTGATCTCGCCAGTCATCGCGAGTTGAGACCGCACGCGGCGGTGGGTGAGCAGCGAGGCGAGGGCGACGATCATGGTCACACCCGCGCTGGGCCCGTCCTTCGGCGTCGCGCCGGCGGGGACGTGGACGTGGATGTCGTGCTTGTCGAAGTCTGTTGCGGCGAGGCCGAGCGAGCCCGCTTGCGCGCGCAGATAGCTCAACGCGGCCTGCACGCTTTCCTTCATCACGTCGCCGAGCGAGCCGGTGAGGATGAGCTTGCCGGTGCCGCTCATGCGTGTGGCCTCGATGAAGAGGATGTCGCCGCCCACGGGCGTCCACGCGAGGCCGATGGCGATGCCGCATTCGGCGATGTTCTCGGCGGCCTCAGAGATGAACTTGGCCTGGCCCAGCATGGCTTCGAGCGCCTTGGGCGTGAGGGCGATGGGCTTCACCGTGCCCTTCTGCGAGGCGATCTTGCGCGCAGCCTTGCGGACGACGGAGGCCAGTTCGCGGTCGAGCTGGCGGCAACCGGCTTCGCGCGTGTAATCCTGCGCGAGCTTGCGGATGGTGGCGTCGGGGATTTTGAGCAACTTCGCCTTCACGCCGTGCTCGGTGAGCTGGCGCGGCAGCAGGTGGCGGCGCGCGATGTGAACCTTCTCCTCCAGCGTGTAGCTGGGCAGTTCGATGACTTCGAGGCGGTCGCGGAGCGCGGGGAGAATGGGGTCGAGCCAGTTCGCCGTGGTGAAGAAGAGGACGTGCGAGAGATCGAAGGGCACGTCGAGGTAATGGTCCATGAACGTGCTGTTCTGCTCGGGGTCGAGCACCTCCAGCAGCGCAGCGGAAGGGTCGCCGCGGAAGTCGGCACCGATCTTGTCCATCTCGTCGAGCAGGATGACGGGGTTGTGGCTCTCGACGCGGCGGAGGGTCTGGATGATGCGGCCGGGCATCGCGCCGACGTAGGTGCGGCGGTGGCCGCGAATCTCCGCTTCGTCGCGCATGCCACCGAGGGAGATGCGCGCGAACTTGCGGCCCAAGGCCTCGGCGACGCTCCGGCCCAGTGAGGTTTTGCCGACGCCGGGCGGGCCGACGAGGCAGAGGATGGGGCCTTTCAACTGGCGCTTGAGCTTGATGACGGCGAGGAATTCGAGCAGCCGGTCCTTCACCTTCTTGAGGCCGAAGTGCTGCTGATCGAGGAGCCGCGCGGCCTCGTCGAGGTCGAGTTTATCCTCGGTGGACTTGCTCCACGGGAGGTTGGCCAGCCAGTCGAGGTAGTTGCGGGTGATGCTGTATTCGGCGATGGCGGGCGGGGTTTGCTGGAGGCGTTCGAGTTCCTTGTCGGCGACCTTGCGGACCTCGGGCGGGAGCTTGGCCTTGTCCATCTGCTCGCGCAGCGCGTTGACGTCGGACGTGGCGGTGTCGGTCTCGCCCAACTCACGCTGGATGGCGCGGATTTGTTCGCGGAGGAAGAAGTCGCGCTGGCTCTTCGACATCGAGGTCGTGACTTCCTTCTGAATCTTGGTGCCGAGGGTGAGGACTTCGAGCTCGCGCTGGAGGAGCGGGAGCAGGCGACCGAGGCGCTCCTTGACGGAGGTGATTTCGAGGTGCCGCTGGCGCTCCTGGAGGTCGAGGTTCAGGTTCTGCGCGATGAGGTCGGCGAGGCGCGCGGGGGGTTCCTGGGCGAGGGAGTTGATTTTGACCTGGTCGGAGAGCGTGGGCGAGAGGCTGATGATTTGCTGGAAGAGCTGGCTGGCGTTGCGGGAGAGCGCGGCTAGCTCGACGGAGTCTTCGGCCATGTCGGTGAGTAGCTCGACGCGCGCGCGCAGATACGGCTCCTGGCCGACGAATTCCTTGAGCTGAAAGCGCCGCAGGCCTTCGACGAGGATGCGCACGGTGTTGTCGGGGAACTTCAGCATCTTGAGCACGCGGCCCGCGCAGCCGTGGGACCACAGCTCGTCGGGCTTGGGCTCCTGCACCTCGGGCTTGGTCTGGAGCACGAGGCCCACGAAGCGGTCGCCGCCGACCACATCGTCAATGAGCTTGATGCTCTGTGCGGACTCGACGAGCAGCGGCGTGACCATGCCGGGGAAGAGCACGATGTCCGAGAGGCCGAGGATGGGCAGCACGTCGGGCAGCGGCTTCGCGCCCGCGCGGAGGAACGTGGTGTCGCTCCCGGCGGCGGGCTCGCCGGCGTTGAGGATGCTGATGAATTCGGTGTCGGCCATGGTCGGGGGAAAGTTGTTTACGGGCCGTGCGGCTAGCCAATTTCCTTGGCTCCACTCGGGGGCACGTCCACGCGGAGAAAACCGTTTTGATAGGAGGCGCGCGCCTGGCCCAGATCGAAGCCCGGCGGCAGTTCCACCACGCTCTCGAACAAGCCGTAGTGGATCTCCATCACTTGAAAATTGGGGTGCTCGTTGCGGCACTCGTCGCGCCGCACGCCCCTGATCGTCATGCGCGCGCCTTCGATGGTGAGGTCCAAGTCCTCTTTGCGGATGCCGGCGAGTTCCACCTTGATGACCGCTCCGGTGGCGTGCACATAAACATCCGTGCTCGGGGTCCACGCGGTTTCGCCGTTCGTCGCGCCAGTGGGGCGCGCGGGTGAACTGGCGGGAAAGTGCTGCGTGGAGTTGGCCTTGGACATGGTGGGCAGCGGTGGACGGATCAAGAGAGTTTCACGATGACCTGCGGCCGCTCGCCCTTGCGCGCGCGGAAGGTGATGGAGCCTTTCGGAGCGGGGCCGGTGGCGGAACACCCGCACGGGCCGGCCTTGGAGAGGCAATGACCGCGCGGGCGCAGGTGGGAGCGGATGAGTAGGAAGGCAGCGATGCCAACAATCGCGAGCGCTGCTAGTTGCTGCCAGTCCATGCGCTGCGAAGCTAGTGCAAGGACGGGAGGTGGTAAAACGATTTTTGGTTCCACTGCTGTTGGCGAGCGGGCCAGCCAAACTCCTTGCCCGGCCCGCAGTCATCTGGGAATAGTTCCACCATGAGCCAAGCCCAATTGCTGGAGCGCATCACGATCGAGCCGGGCAAGTGCGGCGGCCGGCCGTGCATTCGTGGGCAGCGGATGCGTGTGAAGGATGTGCTGGAACTCCTCAGCGCCGGGGCCAGCTACGAGGAGATTCTTGCCGACTATGAGTTTCTTGAGCGCGACGACATCCTCGCCTGCATCGAGTTCGCCGCTCGCCAAGCCGACCATGTGGTGCTCGCCGCCGCATGAAGTTCCTCGTGGACAACCAGCTTCCAGCCGCGCTGGCCCGCTGGCTGTCGGCCAAAGGATTTGAAGCGATTCATGTCCTCGACTTGAATTTGAACGAATCAGACGACGAGCAAATCTGGGCGCACGCGGCTACTCACGGTTTCGTGGTGATTTCAAAGGACGATGATTTCCAAAACCGTGCGACTCATCGTGGGACGGGGCAGGTCGTCTGGGTGCGGCTAGGCAACTGCCGGAACAAGGCGTTGTTCGATACTTTTGAGCGGCAAGTGCCCGCCGTTATTGCCGCCTTGGAAACGGGCACGTCAGTCGTTGAACTTTGGCCGCCAGCTTGAAATGAACCTCCTCGAAGTCAAAAATCTCAAAGTCCACTTCCCGGTCAAACACGGCGTCTTCAGCCGCGTGAATGCGTGGGTGAAGGCCGTGGATGACGTGAGCCTCACCGTCGCGCCGGGCGAGACCGTCGGCCTCGTGGGCGAGAGTGGCTGCGGCAAGACGACCTTGGGCCGTGCCATCATCCGCCTACTGGAGCCGACCGCTGGCAGCGTCACCTTCGAGGGCGAGGACATCACCACGTTGGGAGGGGCTGCGCTGCGCGAGCGGCGGCGGCGGTTCCAGATGATTTTCCAGGACCCCGTCGGCTCGCTGAACCCGCGCATGACCGTCGGGCAAATCATCGGCGAGGCGCTGGACATCCACCACCTCGCCTCAGGTGAACAAGCGCGCGAACAACGCATCGGGCAGTTGCTCAAAGACGTGGGGTTGAACCCGCAACACGCGCAGCGTTACCCGCACGAGTTCAGCGGCGGCCAGCGGCAACGCATCGGCATCGCCCGCGCGCTCGCGGTGGAGCCGAAGTTGATTGTCTGTGACGAGCCGGTCAGCGCGCTCGATGTCTCCGTGCAGGCGCAAATCATCAACCTCCTGCAAGACCTCCAGCGCGAGCACGGGTTGGCCTACCTTTTCATCGCGCACGACCTCGCGGTGGTGGAGCACATCAGCCATCGCGTGGTGGTGATGTATCTCGGCAAGGTCGTCGAGAGCGCCGTCTCGAAGGCCATCATCAACGCGCCGAAGCATCCTTACACGCAGGCGCTGCTCTCCGCCGTGCCCGTCGTGGACCCGGACTCGAAGCGTCAGCGCATCGTCCTGCCCGGCGACGTGCCCTCGCCCATCAACCCGCCCAGCGGCTGCCCCTTTCACCCGCGCTGTCCCGTGGCCGAGGCGCGGTGCAAGACCGAAGTGCCGGCGCTGCGCGAGGTGTCGGCGGGGCATTTCGCGGCGTGTCACTTGGCGAAGTGAGTTGGGGAAACCGCGGCTCGGGCGAGCGCCCTGCTCCAAGGCCGGTGCTTAACCCCACAGCCCCGGCACTGGGCCTCACCCGTTTGGGGTATTCCACGAGGCCGGACGGTGGGCGATGAACTGGGCGGCATGAGCTCCATCTCGCCTACCTCAAACAGTTCGGGCACCCGCCTTCAGACTGGAAGGGTTGCCCCTAACCCCATCGCGCCGGAGGTGGGGCGCGTGAAACAGCCGCAGCGCTACCGCTTCTCCGCCGGCGTGCAGGACTTGCGGCCGGGGCAAATTTTGATGGGCGACGTCGTCACGACGGAAGGCACCTTACTCGTGGCCGCTGGCAAGGCCTTGACCGAGACGGTGGTGGAGCGCCTCCGGAACTTCGCCCAGATCGTCGGCGTGCGGGAGCCGATCGAGATCGGATCCCGGCTGCCCCAGGCAGTTTAAAAAGTGCACGCTTCACCCCTGAACTATGGCGGAGAATATGGCTCAAGTATCTCACCTCCCTGCCGATGCCGAGGCTCGCTGTTGGCGGGCAGGAAAGGCATTGGCAGCCCTATCTTGTCATACTAGCCTGCGGTGCTAATCAACCTAAGACCCGGCGCGCACAGCCAGATAACAAACCCATGAAAGGCATCATCTTCAACCTGCTGGAGGCGGTCGTGAGCAAAAAATACGGCGCGAACACTTGGGACGACCTGCTGGACGCGGCGCAGTTGGAAGGGGCTTACACCTCGCTGGGGAACTATCCGGACGCGGAGCTGTTCAAGCTCGTCGGGGCCGCGTCCGCCGCGCTGAAGCTCCCGCCGGAGGCCATCGTGAAGTGGTTCGGGAACGAGATGCTGCCGCTGCTGGCCGGGCACTACCCGCAGCTCTTCACCCCGCACAAGACCGCGCGCGCCTTCATCCTCACGCTGAACAACGTCATCCATCCCGAGGTGAAGAAACTCTACCCGGGTGCGGACACGCCGGACTTCGACTTCGACGCCTCGTCGCCCGACGTGCTCGTGATGAACTACCGCTCGAAGCGCAAGCTGTGTGCGCTGGCGGAGGGCTTGGCGGAAGGGGCGGCGGCGCATTTCAGTGAGACGGTGCAGATCGCGCATCCGGAGTGCATGCACCACGGCGCGGCGCGCTGCCGGCTGGAGCTGCGCTTCGCCCCCAAAATTATCGGTGGATGAACGACATCGACCCGCAGCCCCAGGACGAAAACGCGCGGCTGCACCGGCGGCTGGCGCGGGAGCACAAGGCGCGGCTGGAGGCGGAAGCTACGGCGGAGCATGGGTTGCGCGTTTTGTTCGACCGCCAGCGGCAACTCGAGTTGTTGCAAGCCGTGGCGACGGCGGCCAACGAATCCCCCACGCCTACGGAGGCCCTACAGGTCGCCCTCAAACTCCTCTGTGAATTCACCGGCTGGCCCGTGGGCCATGCGCTCGTGCCCGCCACCGCCGTGACCGAGTTGGTTTCCACCGGGCTGTGGCATCTGCAACATCCGGAACGCTTCGCAGAGTTTCAGGCGCTCACAGCGGGCAGCCGCTTCGCCCCGGGCGTGGGCTTGCCGGGCCGCGTGTGGCGCAAAGGCCGGGCGGTCTGGGTGGTGGATGTCTTGGAGGACGGAAATTTTTCCCGGCTGGAGGCCGCGCGCAACTGCGGAATGCACGGAGCGTTCGCCTTCCCGGTGCTCTTGGGCCAAGAAGTCTGCGCCGTGCTGGAGTTCTTCGCGCAGGATGTGACCGAGCCGGATGAGACCTTGCTCTCACTGGTTGCGCAGATCGGGGTCCAACTGGGCCGCGTGTATGAGCGGACCGAGGCAGCGGCGGCGGTGCAGGCGGCGCGGGATCAATTGGAACAACGCGTCCGGCAACGGACGGCGGAGCTGGACCAGGCCAATCTCCAAATCACCGCCAGCGAGCGCCGCTACCGGCAGGTGCTCCACAACCTGCGCGAGGTCGTGTTCCAGACCGACGCCAACGGTGCGTGGACGCTCTTGAACCTGGCCTGGACGGAAATCACCGGTTACTCGATGGAGGAAAGCCTGGGCCGTTGCTACGCGGACTTCCTGCACCCGGATGATTTGGAGACGGGGTTGAAAATCTTTCCTCCGCTCCTCACGGGCCAGACCGATTCCTGCCGGCTGGAGGTGCGGCTCATCACGCGCACGGGCGAGGCACGCTGGGTGCAATTACACGCACGCACGCAACATGGCGAGGCCGGTGAGTGCAACGGCGCGGCGGGCATCATCGCCGACGTGACCGAGCGGCACGCCGCCGAGTTGGCCTTGCGCGCGGCCAACGAGGGCCTCGCCCGCGCCGCGCGGCTCAAGGACGAATTCCTTGCCGCCATGAGCCACGAGCTGCGCACCCCGCTCAACGCCGTGCTGGGATTCTCCGAGGTGCTCATGGAGGGCGTGCATGGGGCGATGAACGAGAAGCAACTCCGGGCGCTCACCAACATCGCCGACAGCGGCCGCCACCTGCTCTCGCTCATCAACGACATCCTCGACCTCTCGAAGATCGAGGCCGGCAAGGAGCGGCTCATGCTGGACACGATCTTCGTGGACAGCCTGTGCCAGACCTCGCTCCAGTTCGTCCGCACGCAGGCCGCGAAGAGAAACCTCCGCCTCAGCCTCCAGCTCGATCCGGGGCTGGAGACGCTGCGCGGGGACGAACGGCGCTTGCGGCAGGTGCTGGTGAACCTCCTCACCAACGCCGTCAAGTTCACCCCCGAGGGCGGCCATGTCGGCCTGGAAGCGAAGTTAGCTGCGGACGGTCAGCACCTTTGTTTCACCGTCACGGACACGGGCATCGGCATCTCGGAGGCCAACCAGACCAAGCTGTTCCATCCCTTCGTGCAGCTCGACAGCAAGCTCTCCCGCCAATACAGCGGCACCGGCCTGGGCCTCTCGCTCGTGCAGCGGTTGGTCGAGCTGCACGGTGGGCACGTCACTTTGGAAAGCACGCTGGGCCAGGGCAGCCGGTTCACCGTCACCCTCCCTTGCCAGCCGGTCGAGCCCCCCTCGCCCACGACCCCGGAGCTGCCGGCCCCCGCGCCCGCCGTGGTGCCGCTCGCCGCGCCGGTGGCCGCCGCGTCCCGTCCGGTGGTGCTGCTGGCGGAGGACAATCCCATGAACCGGGAAACCATCGTGACCTATCTCACCGCGAAGGGCTTTTGCCTCGTCACGGCGAAGGACGGTGAGGAAGCGGTGCTGCTGGCGCAGGCCATTCACCCGGCCGTCATTCTGATGGACATTCAAATGCCCGGAATGGACGGCCTTGAAGCCACCAGCATCCTCAAGGGCCGGCCCGAGACCGCGCGCACGCCCATCATCGCCCTCACCGCGCTGGCCATGAGCGGCGACCGCGAGCGCTGCCTGGCGGCGGGCGCGGATGATTATATGTCCAAGCCGGTAAACCTCCGGGAGCTGGCCGCCACGGTCACCCGCCACATCAACGCCACCAGATGAATCTCTCCGCCGCCCCAATCCGCCACCGCGCCCGCCAGGTGCGCATGGAATTCCTCATCGCCCTCGCCGGCGCCGTGGCGTGCGCCCTCATGATTTATTTGCTGACCGCCGTCAGCGGGCTGGCCGATCGGCACCAGCAGCTCCAGTTGGACAGCTGGGAAATCGAGCTGCGTCTGACCACTGCCTACCTCTCGATGGACCGGGCGTTGACGCAGAAAGCCACCGTCAGGCCAGAACGCGAAGTCTTCGGCAACTTCGACATTGCCCTCCGTATCGCGCACCGGCTCGCCGCTGACCCGGCGCTGACCAGCGCGCTGGCAGCCCGGACCCCACCGGCTCCCGACGCGCGTGACGCAGCCATTGCTGCGCTACCGGAGGGGGTGGCCGAGCTGCGACGGCTGGCGGAGGCACGCTTCCTATCGGACGCGTCCGCCGCTGCCGGCTCCCCCGCCGACGTGGCCTTCGACCAACGCTTCTTGGCCGTGCTGAAACTGGCGGAGGAGATCAACTGGGTGGCGCAGTCGTTGGTGGATGAAAGCCGCATCCAATCCGCGCGGCTGCAACTGCTGGTCCTGCTCGCCCTGCTGTTCCTCTTCGCCGGCATCATCGCACTGGTGTTCCAGAACCGCCGGGCGGACCGGCAGCGGCAGGCGGAGTTGGAACGCCGCGTGGAGGAGCGCACCGTGCAATTGCGCGAGGCCAACGGGAACCTCGCCCGCGCCGCCCAGCTCAAGGACGAATTCCTCGCCGCCATGAGCCACGAGCTGCGCACGCCGCTCAACGCCGTCCTCGGGTTCACCGAGTTGCTCCTCGAAGGTATCCACGGCGACGTGAACGAGAAACAGGCCAAGTCCCTCAGGGCGGTGGACGAGAGCGCGCGCCACCTCCTCTCGCTCATCAACGACATCCTGGACCTCTCCAAAATCGAGGCCGGGCAGGAGACGCTGCACCTCGAGAGCACGGCCATCGAGCCGCTCTGCCAGGCCTCCATCCGCTTCGTGCGGCAGTTGGCGGCGAAGAAGAAACTCACGCTCGTCACGGACATTGACCTGCGGCTGGAGTCCCTGCCGGTGGACGAGCGGCGGCTGCGGCAAATCCTGATCAACCTCCTGACCAACGCCGTGAAGTTCACGCCCGACGGCGGCAAGGTGGGCCTCGAAGTCGCCCCCATCACCGGCGAACCCCTCGTGCGCTTCACCGTCTGGGACACCGGCATCGGCATCTCGGCGGAGGACCAGGCCAAGCTCTTCCGGCCCTTCGTCCAGCTCGACAGCCGGCTCTCCCGCCAATACACCGGCACCGGGCTGGGGCTTTCCCTCGTGCTGCGGTTGACCGAGCTGCACGGCGGGCGCGTCACCTTGGACAGTTCGCCGGGGAAGGGCAGCCGGTTCTCCGTCTTCCTGCCCACCACGGCCGTCGCGGGTGCTGCCACGGCTGCCCCGGCTGCGACGGCTGCTCCGGCTGCTCCGGCTGCTCCGGCTGCCCCGACGGTTGCGCCCGCCGAGGTGAGTTTCCCCTCCTGCGGGCGCGTCGCCCCACCGTCCTACTCATCGAGGCCAACGTGCTGAACCAGGAGACCCTCCTCACCTACCTCAGCGCTCAAGGCTGCCAGGTCACGGTCGCGAAGGACGGCTGCACGGGCCTGGCCCTGGCCGCGCGCCTGCGCCCCGCCGTGGTGCTCACGGGGATCCACATGCCCGGCATGGACGGGCTGGAGACCACGCGATGGTTGAAGCGCGCGCCGGAAACTGCCAGCGTCCCGGTTATCGCGCTGACGGCTCTGGCCATGAGCGGCGACCGGGAAGCTGGCCTAGCCGCCGGTGCGAACGAATACCTGACCAAGCCCGTGAACCTCAAACAACTGGCCGCGCTCATCGAACAACTGGTGGCTGCGCACCCCTGAACCTCTCCCCGTGAATCCCTCCCGTAACATCATCCTCATCGTGGACGACGAGCCGCGCGGTCGCGAATTGCTCGAAGCCCTGCTCACCCCGCTGGGCCACCAGCTCGAGTTCGCCGCCGACGGCCGCGAAGCCTACGAGCAAACCGTCAAGCACCAGCCTGACCTCGTCCTGCTCGACGTGATGATGCCCGAACTGGACGGCTTCGAGGTCTGCCGCCGCATCCGCGCCACGCCCAGCGTGGCCGAAGTGCCCATCGTGATGGTTACCGCGCTGGACGACCGGGACTCCCGGCTCGCAGCCATTCAAGCGGGGGCGGATGACTTCCTCACCAAGCCCATTGACCGCATCGAGGTGCGCGCCCGCGTGCAGAGCATCTTGCGCTTGAACCGCTACCGCCGCCTGCTGGCCGAGCGCAGCAAGTTCGAGCGCATCGCCGAGCTTTCCCCCGACGGCTACTGCCTCATCCACGCGAACACCGAGCTGGCCTACGCGAACCCGCAGGCCCGCCGCTTCCTGGAGTTCGCCCCGGACGCCCCGCTCGACGGCCAATTCTTCCGCGTCCTCGCGCAGAAACATTACCGGCTCGAACCAGCATTCGGCTGGGCCGAATGGCCGTCCAACGCCGCCGAGCGTTCACTCCTCTACCTCGTGCGCCCCGAAGAGAAGGGCGAGGCCCCGCTGTGGTTGCAGGTGGACGAGTTGGTCCTGCCCGGCGGCGGTGCGGACCGCCTCGTGCGCATCCACAACGTCACCGGCCTCATCACCCGCCAGCGCGACGTGTGGAACTTTCACAAAATCCTGTCGCACAAACTCCGCACCCCGCTCAACGGCCTGTCCGGCTCGCTCGAAGTCCTCGCCGACGTCAACGCGCCCCTGCCCGCCGCCGAGGTGGCCGAACTCGCGCAAGCGGCCCTCGACAGCGCCAACCGCATCGGCCAGCAGGTCCACGACATCCTCAAGTTCATCCAAGCCCCCGCCATCGGCCGCCTCGCGGGGCACGCGGAAGTCGCGGTCCTGCCCGCCAAGGTGGAGCAAATCCGCCAGAGTCTGCTCCTCCGCGACCTCACCACCCACGTCCCGCCCGAGCTGGAGCGCACGCGCTTCCGCATCTCCGGCACGGCGCTGGACACGGCCTTGATGGAGCTGATTGAGAACGCGCAAAAATTCCACCCGCGCCTCTCGCCCAAAGTCACCGTCACCCTCGCCCACCGCGAAGACGGCCGCATCTCACTGCAAGTCGCCGACGACGGCCTCACGCTCTCGCCTGAGCAACTCGCCCATGTGTGGACGCCGTATTACCAGGCCGAGAAGCTCTTCACCGGCGAAGTGCGCGGCATGGGCCTGGGCCTCGCGATGGTCGCCTCCATCGTGTGGGAGAACGGCGGCTCCTGCCGGATGTTCAACCACCCCACCGGCCCCGGCGTCATCGTGGAACTGCTGCTGCCCGCCGCCTGAGCCATGAAGCCGACGTCCGCATCGAACGCCACGCCGCGCGTCTTCTCCCGCTCCCTTCATCGGATGAGGAGAGCGGGCCGGGGAGACGGGTTGCGGGCGTCGGCGTTCGTGGCCCCACCCCTCATCCGGCCTGCGGCCACCTTATTCCCTCCTCCGAGGAAGGGAGAAGGCGCGCGTCAGCTCGCGTCTCTACTTCTTTCCGCCTTCTGCGCCCTTTCGCGGCCAATTCAACTCCCCTTCCACGGATGACCCCGCCCCCTAGCACCATCCTCATCGTGGACGACGAGCCACGCGGCCGGGAGTTGCTCGGCGACCTGCTCACGCCCCAAGGCTACCAGCTCCACTTCGCTGCCAGCGGTCGTGAAGCCCTCGCCGCCGCCGCCGCCCACCCGCCCGACCTCATCCTGCTCGATGTGATGATGCCTGACCTCGACGGCTTCGAGGTCTGCCGCCGCCTCCGCGCAGACGAACGCCTGCGGGAAGTCCCCGTCGTCATGCTCACCGCGTTGGACGACCGCGAGTCCCGGCTCACCGGCCTCGCTGCCGGCGCGGACAGCTTCCTCACCAAGCCCTTCGACCACGTCGAGCTGCGCACCCGCGTCACGACCATCACCAAGCTCAACCGCTACCGACTGCTGTTCGCCGAGCGCGAGCGCTTCGCCCAAGTCGTGACCAGCGCGCC
Source organism: Klebsiella pneumoniae (assembly GCA_943330855.2). Classification (GTDB taxonomy): domain Bacteria; phylum Verrucomicrobiota; class Verrucomicrobiia; order Limisphaerales; family SXTU01; genus SXTU01. Next base: position 42,901 of record CALQJI020000024.1, on the reverse strand, counting down.
CGACGGGATCGTCGTGGTGGACGCCGGCTTCGTCCTCCGCCTAGCGAACCCCGCCGCCCAGCAGATGTTCCGCGCAGACGACGTGATGCCGCTGGAGGGCGACCTCATTTTCAACCGCGTGGGCGTCGAGGAAGGGGCGCTCGGGCGACTGAAGCGGCTGCTGGCGGGCGAGGAAGCAGCGGCCTTTCAATTCGAGGCCACCGGCCTCCGGCCTGACGGCGGCGGGTTCCCCATTGAAGCCTCGGCCAGCCGGTTCACCTGGGCAGGCCAGCCGGCGATGCAACTCCACCTCCGCGACGTGACGGAGAAAAAGCAGCTCGAAGCGCAGTTCCTCCGCGTGCAACGCCTCCAAGGGTTGGGCGCACTGGCTGGCGGCGTCGCGCACGACCTCAACAACATCTTCGCCCCGTTGCTGATGACGAGTGAACTGCTGCAGGACACGCTCGCCAACCGGCCCGAGGCGCACTGGGTGAAATCCATCACCACCTCCGTGCGGCGCGGCTCCGGCCTGGTGAAGCAAATCCTCGCCTTCGCGCGTGGCTCGTCCGGCGAAAAGCAAAGCGTCGCGCTGCGCTACGTCATCGGCGAGCTGCGTTCCATCCTCAGCCAGTCGCTGCCGCCGGGCGTCACTCTCCGCGTGCGGTGCGAGCCGACCACGCCGCCCGTCTATGCCGACCCCACGCACCTCCATCAGTTGCTGATGAACTTGTGCGTCAACGCGCGCGACGCCATGCCGCAAGGCGGGAACCTCCGCATCGCCGCCGAACCCTGCGAGCTCGACGCGAGCCATGCCGAACAAATCCCCGGCGCAACGCCCGGCCATTGGGTGCGCCTCACCGTCTCCGACACCGGCACCGGGATGACACCCGAAGTCCGCGCGCGGCTGGGCGAGGCGTTCTTCACCACCAAGCCCATCGGCCAGGGCACGGGCCTCGGCCTCACCACCGTCTTCAGCATCGTCAAAAGCCACGGCGGCTTCTGGCACGTCGAGAGCGGAGTGGGTTCCGGCACCGCCTTTCATCTCTACTTGCCGCCAGCGGTCGAAGTCACCGGTGCCGCCGCGACCGAGGTGGAGACCTGCCCACCCGGGCATGGCGAGTTAATCCTCGTGGCCGACGACGAAGCTGCATTCCTCGAAATCATCCGGGCCACGCTCGGCTGCTACGGCTACCGCACCGTCTGCGCCCGCGACGGCGCGGAAGCCGTCGCGTTCTACTGCCGTCAGGCGGGCGAAATCAAACTCGTGCTCGCGGACTGCCGGATGCCCTTCCTCGCCGGGACCGGCCTCGTGCGCGCGCTGCGCAAAGTGCAATCCGACGTGCGCTGCGTGTTGATGAGCGCCAGCGAAATAGCGCCCGATGAGCTCGCCGACGCACCCGTGCCGCTCCTCGCCAAGCCCTTCACCACCGGCCAACTGCTCACCCTGCTGGACCGTGAACTCCGGCGCGGCAGCTGAACCATGAACGACGTCCCCGCTCCCTCTGGTCGGCTCACGGTCGCGATTGTGGACGACGATCCGGCGATCCGTGACGCCCTCCTGGCCGTGCTGCAACGGTCCCCGCGCTTCCGCAGCGGCGCGGTCTGCGCCTCGGCGGAAGAGGCCCGGCGCACGTTGCCCTCCGAGCCGCCGCACCTGCTGCTGCTGGACATGCACCTACCCTGCGACTCCGGCCTTGAGCTGCTCCGCTGGCTCAAGACCGAGTTGCCCCGCGTGAAAGTCGTGATGCTCACCAGCGAGCAAGACGACTTCTACATCCAAGGCGCGATCCGCGAAGGAGCCGACGGCTACCTGCTCAAGGGCCTCGCCAGCCGGGAACTCCACGCCGCGCTCGACGAAGTTGCCCGGGGCAACGCGGCCCTCTCCGGCCCCGTCACGCGCAAGGTGCTCGCGGGCTTCCGCTCCGAGGCCACCACCGCGAACCTCGTCGCCGCCCTCACCACCACCGAGCGCACCGTGCTCGAACACATGGCCGCCGGACGCATCAACAAGGAAATCGCCATCGAGCTGGGCGTGAGCCTCGAGACCGTCCGCACGCACCTCCGCAATCTCTTCCTCAAGCTCGGCGTCCACAATCGCACCGCAGCCGTGCTGGAGCTGATCAAGTCCCGCCGCGCGTAGCCGGCGCCGCCCCGGCGCCAGTCTCCAAGCCAGCACAGTGCAATCGGAAGCTGGGCGGAACGCTTGCGATGTCGGAGTTCGGAGGTCAGTTGCCTCTGAGAAAGGCCAGGATGGCCGTTGCTCCCTGAATCAACTACACCGTTCCGCTGCATACCAATTCGCAAAGAAAATCGGTGCTTTGCCGTCCTTTTGGATCTTCCCCCTCACCCCGGGCGTCTCCGCCGAGGAGCGGGAGAAAGTCAGTCAGCGCTCGAAGCCACGACCGCGTTTGGCAGCTCAAACGCGGCCCCCGTCGATTCCTCTCCGCTGGGAGAGGGCCGGGGTGAGGGGGCGCGTGCGAACGAGCACAGAACGCTACTTACCGAAACTCATGGGAACTTGGGATCAGCCGCCGGGAGACCACGACGAGTTGTCCAGCAACTGGATTCCCGGCCTCTCAAAACGGATGCGCCGCTGTTTGTAGAGCGTTCCGAGCGCCTGCTTGAAGGCGGTCTTGCTCACCCCGAAGGCGTCGCGAACCACCTCGGGCGAGCTGTCGTCATCGAAGCCCAGCCGCCCGCCAGCCGCTTCGAGCGCTTGGACAATCTGCTCAGTCAACAAGCCGACGCGCCGGTAGCCCGACGCATCGAGGCTCAGGTCAATCTTCCCGTTCTCGCGGACCGTGCGGACAAAGCCATTGATCCGCTGCCCCGTGGCGAGCGGCGTCGCGAGGTTGTTGTGATAGAGCAGGCCCAGGTGGGCGTCCTCGACGATGGCGTTGTAGCCCATCGGCGTCGGGCCGGTGACGAGGAGGTTCACCGGCTGCCCATCGCGGTAGCTCGGCAGCGCGCGGCTCAAGTGCTTGCGCAGTCGGGTGGACGCCACGATGCGGTTGGTTTTCTCGTCGAGATAAACGGCCACGACGACCGCCTGGCCCGCTCGCACTTGGGGGTCCTGCTCACGGAACGGCAGCAATAAATCCTTGGGCAAACCCCAGTCCAGAAACGCGCCGATCGAGCGGTTCACACTGACAACGTTCAAACACGCGAACTCGCCCACCATCACCAGCGGCGTCTCGGTCGTGGCCACCAACCGGTCCTCGGAATCGCGATAGACAAACACGTCCAGCGGCTCCGACGGCACGAGGTCACGCGGGATGTAACGACCGGGCAGCAGTAGTTCGCCCAGTTCCCCGCCGTCGAGGTAAAGACCTGCGGTGGTTTCCCGGACGATGGAGAGAAGATTGCGTCTGCCGATGTTTGCCATGCTCGGCCAGCTTAAGCCCGCAGTGGGATGGACCGCAGCAAAAACCTCGGCAGGCTAGCCACCCGCGAACACCGGCTTGAAATTCGCCTCCGTCAAAATCCGGGCGACCGCCTCGCGCTGGTCCCCCTGAATCTCGATGCGCCCTTCCTTCACCGTGCCGCCGGTGCCACATAGCTTCTGCATCGCCTTGGCCAGTTGCTCCTTCTCCGGCAGGCCGATGCCCACAAAGCCCGTGACCACCGTCACCGTCTTGCCGCCGCGCCCAGCCTTCTGCCGGATGATGTCGACGCGCCCCCGACTCTTCCGCTTCGGTGCAGGCCCGGCTGGAGAGGAAGATTCCTCGGGCGAACTTTCAGGAGCGGAGGGAAGCCCTTCACTGCTCAACGCCGCGAAGGGATTATGACTCAAGGCCGGTCCGCCATCCGTGGGAACACGTCTATCGTTACTCAAGCCAACACCCCTTTCACAATCTCCGCCTCGCGCTCGATGCCGGAGAGCCGCATGTCCACGCCGAGGTGTTTGAAGTTGAGCTTCAGGTGGTCCACGCCCATCAGGTGCAGCAGCGTGGCGTTGAGGTCGTTCAGGTGGACGGGGTCTTTCACCACGTTGTAGCTGAAGTCGTCGGTCTCGCCATAGACGGTGCCGCCCTTCACGCCGCCGCCGGCCATCCACATGCAGAAGTTCCGCGGGTGATGGTCGCGGCCATACTGGTCTTTCTTCAGCGTGCCCTGCGAATAGACCGTGCGCCCAAACTCGCCGCCGCACACGACGAGCGTGTCCTTCAGCAGGCCGCGCTCCTTCAGGTCGCTGAGCAAAGCGTAGGTCGGCTGGTCCACGTCGGAGCACTGGGCGCGAATGTCCTTCGGCAAATTGCCGTGCTGGTCCCAGCCGCGATGGAGGAGCTGCACCACGCGCACGTCGCGCTCGGCGAGGCGGCGCGCGAGGAGCGCGCTGTGGGCGAAGGTGCCGGGTTTGGTCACATCCGGGCCGTAGCGTTCGAGGATGTGCTTCGGCTCCGACTTCAAGTCGACCAGCTCCGGCACGCTGGTCTGCATGCGGAAGGCCATTTCATACTGCGCGATGCGCGTGACCGTCTCGGGGTCGCCGAAGCGCGCGTGGTTCATCGCGTTGAGCTTGCCGAGGCCGTCGAGCATGGAGCGGCGGTTGTCGGCGGCGACGCCGGGCGGGTTCTGGATGTAGAGCACCGGGTCCGCGCCGCTGCGGAGCGCGACGCCGTTGTGCCGCGTGGCGAGGAAGCCGCTCTGCCACATGCGCGTGAAGAGCGCCTGCGCCGCCGAGGTGCTCGACCAGCTCGGCGTGAGGACCACGAAGCTGGGCAAATCATTGTTCTCGCTGCCCAGGCCGTAGCTCAACCACGAGCCGAGGCTCGCGCGGCCGGGCACTTCGCTGCCGGTCATCACGAACGTGCAGGCCGGGTCATGATTGATGGCCTCGGTGTGGATGCTGCGGATGACGGTCATGTCGTCGGCCATCTTGGCGGTGTGCGGCAGCAACTCGCTGAACCACGTGCCGCCCTTGCCGTGCTGGCTGAACTTGAACATCGAGGGCGCGACCGGCAGCCGCGCCTGGCCGCTGGTCATCGTGGTGATGCGCTGGCCCTTGCGGACGGACTCGGGCAAATCCTTGTCGAAGTGCGCCTCGAGCTGCGGCTTGTAATCCAGCGTGTCAATCTGCGACGGCCCGCCGTTCAGGTGCAGGTAGATGAGCCGCTTCGCCTTCGGCGCGAAGTGCGGCAGGCCGGAGACTGCGGGATGGACGCGAGGGCCGCTGGACTTGGTCGGCGCACCGGCGGCGTCGCGCATCATCGCGGCCATCGCGAGCGAACCGGCGCTCAAGCCGGCGGCGCGGAAGAACTGGCGGCGGTTCTGTTGGAGGAGGAATTCGTTTAGTGGATTCATGGGAAAGGATTTTTAGCCACGGATTGAACACGGAACAAACACGGATGGGGACAGCAGGGAATCCATAAGGAGAGCAGGAAGGCAGGAGGTAGCACGGCAAACCCTCGTTCCCAGTTTGCTGCTTTCCCTATCCGTGTTTAATCCGTGTTTCATCCGTGGCTAATTTTTGGTTACGACTTCGTCGAGGTTCAGGATGAGATTCGCCACCATCGTGTAGGCGGCCAGCTCGCTTGGGTCGAGGGATGCGTCGGGCTTCGACTCGCCGAAGGTGATGGCTTTCTTCGCGGCGTCGGTGCGGCCCTGGTATTTGGCCCACTGGGTGAAGAGCGTGTCGGAGAGGACGGCGGTCTCGGCCTTCGTGGGCGGGCGGGCGGTGGCGAGGCGGAAGCCGTAGGCGAGGCGGGCTTCGACGTGGCTGCCACCTTCCTTGAGGATGCGTTGGGCGAAGGCGCGCGCGGCCTCGAAGTGCTGGATGTCGTTCATCAGCACGAGCGCCTGGAGCGGCGTGTTGCTGCGCTCGCGGCGTGCGCAGGACTGCTCGCGGCTCGGCGCGTCGAAGGTCGTCATGCTCGGCGCGGGCGCGGTGCGCTTGATGAAGGTGTAGAGGCTGCGCCGCCAGAGCGCGTCACCCTCGTCGCGCTTGTAGGTCTTGGTGTTGCTGCCGGAGTAGGCCACCGGCTCCCAGATGTTGTCGGGTTGGTAGGTGCGCACGCCCTTGCCGCCGAGGGTCGGAACGAGCAGGCCGCTCACGGCGAGCGCGTTGTCGCGGACTTGCTCGGCGTCGAGGCGGAAGCGCGGGCCGCGTGAGTAGAAACGGTTCTCCGGGTCGGCGGTAATCTTCTGCGGCGTAGCCTTCGAGTCCTGCCGATAAGTCGCGGAGGTCACGAGCAGCTTCACGAACTGCTTCATGTCCCAGCCCTGCTCACGGAACGTCACGGCCAGCGAGTCGAGCAGTTCGGGATGCGACGGGGCTTCGCCCTGCGCGCCGAAGTCGGAGGAAGACTTCACGAGCCCGGTGCCGAAAAGCTGCTGCCAGAAACGGTTCGCCGCCACGCGTGCGGTGAGCGGGTGCTGTGGGCTGACGAGCCACTTCGCGAACGCGAGGCGGTTGGTCGTCTCGGTCTGCGGCAACGGCGGCAGCACGGCGGGGACGTTCGGCCAGACCTGCTGGCCGGGCTTGTTGTATTGGCCGCGCACCATGACGAAGCTGTCGCGCGGTTTCTCGAGGTCCTTCCAGATGAAGGTGGACGGAATGCCTTTGTCGAACTCGTCGCGGGCCTTGGCAATCGGGTCTTTCTCCGCGTGCACCTTGGCGAAGGCGGGGCGCGTCGCGTTGCAGACGAACTCGAAGTAGTAGTCGTGGAGGCTCTTGGTTTCGGCGGGCTTGCGGTCCTCGGGCTTCACGGAGCGGAAGAGGCGCTTCACCTCGTCAGGCACGTTCGTGAGCGCCTTGCCTTGGTTTTCCTTGAGCCACACGGCGAGCGACTCAGTCGGGTCTTTTGAGGGGTTGCTTTCGCCCGTCACACCGACCTTGTCCCACGTCACCGTGCCGCCGAAGAGCGTGAAGGCGAGGCCTTTGATTTTGTCGCCGGCCTTGAAGCCAAGCTGCGACGCGGCGAACTCCAGCTTCACCCACTCGCCGAGCTTCGGCAGGTCGCCGAGGCGCTTGCGCTCGTTCGTGTCCTTCTTGCCGAAGTCGATGGCGTTGATGTCGCCCCACACCGCGCGGTGCGACCACTCGCCGGTGTTGAACTGGAGCATCACGGACTTCGGCGGGTCCTGCGGGTCGAGGAAGACGTTGAGGAACACCTTGCCGTTCGGCGGGATGGTGAGCGGCGTCTTGAGGTCGGAGAAGAAGTCCTGCGCGAGGCCCTTGTCGCTGCGCTTCAACGCGCGTTTGCCGGCGAGCACCTTGCCGTCCTTTTCCGTAACCCACTGCGCGGTGGTCACGGCTCCGCTGGCTTCCACCTTCGCGCCGGCCGGGAACTCATCGTCCACCCACGTCGTGTCGAACTTCTTGAGCGGCGGCGGCGGGTTGAGCGTGGAGGGGTCAGTGTAAACCACCTTGGCCAGCTCGGCTTTGATTTTCTTGTCCACGGCGGCGACTTGCGCGTTGAAGTCGTCGAGCTTCCGCTGTTGCTCGGGCGTGGTGAGCTTGAGCGTGGGTGCGGTGAGGAGTTGGTTGCCGTCCATCGCGGGGTCGGCGTTGCTGTGGAAGAAGGCATACATCGAGTAAAAATCCTTCGCCGTGATGGGGTCGTATTTGTGGTCGTGGCAGACGGCGCAACCAGCGGTCAGGCCCATCCACACGGACGCGGCGGTCTCCGTGCGGTCCACGGCGTAGCGGAAAATCCACTCCTCATTGATGCTGCCGCCCTCGCCCGTGGTGACGTTGCAGCGATTGAAACCAGTGGCGATGAGTTGGTCCTGCGTCGGGCTGGGCAGCAGGTCGCCCGCGAGCTGCTCGATGGTGAACTGGTCGAAGGGCAGGTTGCGGTTGAAGGCGCGCACGACCCAGTCACGGTAAGGCCACATGGAACGCTCGTTGTCCAAGTGCATCCCATGCGTGTCGCCGTAACGCGCCGCGTCGAGCCAGTGCCGACCCATGTGCTCGCCGTAGTGCGGGGACTTGACCAAGCGGTCCACGACCTTCTCGTAAGCGCTGGGCGAAGTGTCCGCGAGGAACGCGTCCACCTCGGTAACGGTGGGCGGGAGGCCCGTGATGTCGAAGGTGACGCGCCGGATGAGGACTTCGCGAGACGCTTCGGGGTTGGGCGTGAGCTTTTTCTCGGCGAGCTTGGCCGCGATGAAGGAGTCAACCGGATTGCCGATTGCCGATTGCCGATTGCCGATTGAAGGGGCCGCCTTCATCGGCGCGACGAACGACCAATGCCCCTGGTAGTTCGCCCCCTCCTCAATCCACTGCTTGAGCAGCGCGAGTTGCTCCGGCTTGAGCGGCTTCTTGTGCGACTCTGGCGGGGGCATCACGTCGTCCTTGTCCTTCGTCGTGACGCGCGCCCACAGCTCGGACTTCTTCAAGTCCCTCGGCACCACCGCGTGCTTGGCGAGCGCACTCTCGGCCACATCGAGGCGGAGCTTGCCCTTGCGCGCCTTCTCGTCCGGCCCGTGGCAGGCGTAGCAGTTGTCGGAAAGGATGGGGCGGATGTCCCGGTTGAAATCAATCTTGCGCGTCGCGGCGCTGGCCGGGGCGGCAGCGGAGAGCCACAGGGCGCAGGCCAAGGTGCCGCAAGCCATTTGGTTGAGAGTCATAAGCCGAGTCTTCGACTGACCGGAAAAAAAGGCCATTCAGAAAGTGCGAGCGCTTCGGACGCGCCTCTCCACCGCCGCCCCCCCACGGTCCCGAGCGCGAGCGCCCGTCCGTAGCACTCTCGCGAACACTGGAGGCTGCGAGCTTTGACACCCTTGCGCGAATCACCCGCAGCGGCCTGGAATGCTGCGCCCCGTGGGCGTGCCCGGCGCGTGACCCCAGCGAGTCCCAAGCCCTGAAATCGCTATTGCCGGGCACTGGACGACACGGTTGAATCCCCGATGGTCTGCTCTCGGCGCATCGCTGGGGTAAAACCCCTATGAAACGAACAATTCTCGCTCTCTCGCTCCTCTGCTGGCTCGGTCTCGTCCGTTGCGACGCAATGCCCCTGCGACAATCTTTGGCCATGTTCGAGTCCGGGGCCATCTCTTGGCGGCGCGGCAAGGCGGACGACCTGCGGGGTGGTAGCGGCGAAGTGAGTCGTTTCCAAATCATGCCCGAGGTTTGGCGGCGCTACTCGAAGTCGCGCGAATACAATAACCCCGAAATCGCCTGGGCTGTGACGCAACGCATCTTGGCGGATCGGACGACGGGCTTCCGCACCGCCACCGGGCGCGAGCTGAATCCTCTCGAACTTTACTTACTCTGGAACAAACCCGGCCATTTCGAGGCTCAAGATTATAACCCCAGCCGGGTGAAAGAGGATTGCCGCCAGCGCGCCCAACGCTTCGCCAACCTCCTGACGCTGCGCTGAGGCCCCGGCTCTGTAACCGTCCTGCCCGCGCGCCCGTCCACCAGCCGCACTGATATGACCAAACTTGCAACCCTCCTCCTCGCCTTCGTCCTCACCACGCTGCTGCCCGCCTCCGCAGCCGAGAAGGGCGAGAAGAAGAAAGCCGAACCCATCCCGGCCGCCAAACCGGATGCCGAGGGCTTCCTCCCGCTCTTCAATGGCAAGAACCTCGCTGGCTTCGTGCAAGTCGGTGGCCACGCCAAGTATCGTGTTGAGGACGGTCAGGTCGTTGGCCAATGCGTTGCGAACACCCCGAATTCCTTCCTCTGCACCGACCGCCACTACACCAATTTCATTCTCGAAGTGGAGTTCAAGGTGGACCCCAACCTCAACTCGGGCATCCAGTTCCGCAGTCATTACTTTGACCACATCAAGGAATACGAGTGGCAGGGCAAGACCATCAAAGTCACCCCCGGTCGCGTGCACGGCTACCAGATCGAAATCGATCCTTCCTCCCGTGCGTGGAGCGGCGGCATTTATGACGAGGGTCGGCGCGGCTGGCTCAATGACCTCAAGAACAACGAAGCCGCCGGCAAGGCCTTCAAACAGGGCGACTGGAACAAATTCCGCGTCGAGTGCCGGGGCGATTCCATCAAGACCTGGGTCAACGCCGTGCCCGCCGCCGACCTGAAGGACAGCTACACCGCGTCCGGCTTCATCGCCCTCCAAGTTCACAGCGTCGGGGCCAAGGACAACCCCATGGAGGTCCGCTGGCGTAACATCCGTATCAAGGAGTTGCCCTGACGGCGGGCTGGCGATTTCAAGTCGCCACGCTTTCTCAACTCGGGCTTCGATGGGGAGGAGACTCCGGGGCTCATCCTGTGAGTTCCTACGCGGCTGCCAATCGGCTGCCTCCCGTCCTACACTGCGCGCGTGAACGAAGCCACTTCCTGCATCTCCATGGTCATCCCGACGCTGAACGAGGCGTCGGAGCTGCCGGAGACGTTGCGGCGACTGCGGGCGGTGCCGGAGGTGAAGGAGGTCATCATCGCGGACGGCGGGAGCCGGGATGACACGGTGAAGCTGGCGGAAGCGGCGGACTGCGTGGTGGTGAACTGCGCGCCGGGGCGCGGGCGGCAGTTGCGCGCGGGCGCGGAGCGGGCGACAGGGGAAGTCGTGTTGCTCCTGCACGCGGATACTTGGGTGCCGCCGGAAGCGGGTCGGGCGCTGTTGACGTGTCTGGCGCGGGCCGGCGTGGTGGCGGGCGGGTTTTACAAAGTCTTCCGCGACCCGCCGAACTGGCTGGTGCGCGGGTCGCGCTTCAAGTGCTGGTGGCGGCTGCTCGTCGCGCGGCGCGTGATGGCGGACCAAGGGATTTTCCTGCGGCGCGAGACGTTGGCGCGTATCGGTGGCGTGCCGGACGTGCCGTTGATGGAGGAGTTCGAGCTGTGCCAACGGCTGCATCCGCTCGGGCGCATCGCCTTGGCGGAGGCGACGGTGGTCACGTCGGCGCGGAAGTTCCGCAAGCTGGGCGTGCTGCGGACTTACGCGCTGATGGCGCGGGTGACCGTGGGATACTATCGGGGCGTGCCGCTGGAGGAGTTGAGCCGGCTTTACGAGCGGTGAGCGGGTTTCCACGCAAGGACGGAGAGAGAGTTGCCGGCGCATCACGCGAATCGCCGCGAATGAAAACGCCGCGCGCGGCTCAGTCTGGTCCGGCGAAGCGCAATTCCCATGCGCGTCAATTCGCGTGATTCGCGGGCTTCTCTGGAATTGCCTCATCTGCCAGCCCGTTCAATCATCCCTCATGTTCCGGCTCGGCCCACTTGAGCTTTCGTCCAACTTGTTCCTCTCGCCGCTGGCGGGCTACACGAACCTGCCCTTCCGCCTCGTCATCCGCGAGGTCGGCGGCGTGGACTTGTGCACCACGGACCTGGTGAACGCGCGCTCGCTGCTGGAGCGAAACAAGAAGGCGCTCAAGCTCATCGAGACCAACGCGCGCGACCGGCCGCTAGCCGTGCAGCTCTTCGGCTCGGTGCCCGAGGAGATGCGCGACGCGGCGGTGGACCTGGAGCAGCGCGGCGTAGCGAGCGTGGACATCAACATGGGCTGCCCCGTGCGCAAGGTCTGCCGCGTGGGCGGCGGCTCGGCGATGATGACGGAGCACGAGAAGACCGCCGCACTGGTGAAGGGCATGGTGGACGCGGTCAAAATCCCCGTGACAGCGAAGATGCGGCTGGGCTGGGACGACGAGAACATCACGGCCCCGGACTTGGCGCGGGCCTTGGAGGATGTGGGCGTCGCGGCGATTTTCGTGCATGGACGGACGCGGGAGCAGGGGTTCAGCGGGACGGTGAACTTGGCGGGGATTCGCAAAGTCGTGGAGGCGGTGAAGAGTATTCCCGTCATCGGCAACGGCGACGTGACCACGCCGGAGGCGGCGAAGAAGATGTTCGATGACACGGGCTGCGCCGGCGTGAGCGTGGGGCGTGGGGCGTTTTACAACCCGTGGATTTTTCACCAAACGCGGCACCTGCTCGCGACGGGGGAGCTGCTGCCAGAGCCGAAGTTCGAGGAGCGCATCCGCGTGATGTGCCGGCACCTGGACTTGATGGTGGAGGTGTTCGGCGAGGAGCACGGCTGCCGGATGTTCCGCAAGGTCGCGCCGTGGTATGCGAAGCGGTTCGGGCCGGTGAACGAGTTCAACAAAAAGGTCGTAAGCATCGGCAGCCGCGCGGAGTTTCACGACGTGCTGGAGCGCTACCTGCGCTGGCGGCAGCAATTCTGCGACGGCGATGGGCAGCTCCTCCCGCGCTATGCGATGGCTCCGATGGTGGCGAGCTTCATGCAAGATCCGGCATCGGCCCAGCGGCAGAGCGTGCCGGTGCCAAAGGGGCCAGTGGAGGTGTGGTGAGGGGCGTGCGGGGTGCGCCTCTGAAAACAAAAAGGGCGGCCTCTCGCGAGGCCGCCCGTGAAGTAGTCCGAGCCGGTTAAGCGGCTTTCTTTTCTTCGTCGCCAATGCGGAGGACTTTGTAGCCGCCGATGGATTTGAAGTAGAGCAGGATGCCCAGATAGAGCAGCGCCATCGCCGCCGGGATGTAGGAATCCGTCTTCAGGGTCTTGCGATCACCCGATTGGTCAGCCGCGACGACGACCTTCTGTTTGTCGGTCTTCTCCTTAGCATCCTTGGCTTCACCCAGCTTCTTGCCGTCCAAGCCGACGGCTTCCATCGACTTGATTCCGAGGAAGGTGCTGGGCTTTTCGGCTTTGTATTCCGCGAACAGGGCGGCGTCCTTTTCCTTGAGCGCCTCACCTGCGTAGCGGTCCTTCAGGTAGCCGAGTCCGGGACCGCCGATGGTGCCGACGGAGAGCATACCGATGCCACCCATGATGGAGATGGCGACGGCGCCGGTGCGCGGGAAGCGGTCCGATGCCACGGCCAACATTGTGGGCCAGAAGAAGGTTTTGCCGACGGCGTAGATGCCCAGCGCCACGAGGGCGGCAGTGAAGGTTTCCATGGTGCTCGCCATTTGCAGGCCGATGAAGGCGCACACCGAGCAAATCAGCAGCAGGGCCACGGGCGAAATCTTCAGCGTGTTCTCGATCCAGTGGGCGGAGAAGCGCAGGCCGAACATGATGGCTGAGGTCCAGAGGAAGAGATACTTGCCCTGCTCAGAGGTGAAGAGGTTGCCAGTGATGAACTGAATCCACTGGTCGGTGCCCAGCTCGACGGAGCCGATGAGGGCGTGGGTGATGAACAGCGTGAAGAGCAGGAAGGAACCGATGGAACCTTTGGTGAGCACGCCCACGGCGATCACTGTAAGGCCGCCCACGACGTAACCAATCTTCTCCGCGACTTCGCCGGAGATACCGAACAGCGGGAGGAAGCTGCCGCAGAAGAGCAACAGCAGCGGGGCCACCACGAGCGCACCGAGCATGCCCACGTCCTTGAACATCTCGCCGAGGCTTGCACCCTTCTCGGACGCTTCCGACTTCGGGAAGGATTGGCCCCAGAACATGATGCCGTAGATGGCAGTGGGGATGAGATAGAGCGCGAGTTGGTATTTCCAGGACACTCCCATTTTATCATCCAGCACCCAGCCCAGCGCCGCGCCGATGATCATGCCGGCGGGCCAGGAGGCGTGCAGGATGTTCAAGTAGTGCGTGCGGTTGTGCGGGAAGAGCGTGGCGACCAGCGGATTCGCCACGGCTTCGAGGGTGCCGTTGGCGAAGGCGAAGATGAACATCCCGCCGAACAGGCAGTTGTAGGCCAAGGTTTTGGCGGCTTCCCCACCGTCACCGGGGACAGCGGCGAAGGTGACGAACGCTGAGAGGATGTGCAGGAGGAACGCGGTAACGACGAGTTTCCCGTAGCCAATCTTATCGCAGATGACACCACCAATGATGATGCCGAAGCAGAAGCCGGAAAGGCCTGCGCCGCCGATGGAGCCCAGTTGCGCGCCGGTGAAGCCGAATTCCTTGCCCCAGTTGTCGAAGATGCCGCCACGAATGGCGAAGCCGACGCCGGCGGCGAGAATCGCCATAAAACCGGCCCAAAGGAGGCGGTTGGCATTCGCCGCGATGGGCGCGCTGCCGTTTGTTGTGTTTTCAGTGCTCATGTGTGCTGTGTTCTGACTGTGGTTGATGAACTGACTACTGACTTGAGAGTTACAGGGTGAACGCCGGGAGCTTCACAATCGCGCCGCCCTTCAGAGCGGATTCGTGAGCGCAGAGGCCCACGCAGGTCCAGTTGGCGGACTGCTTGGCGTTCGGGAAGGGGTCGCGGTTTTCGACGAGGGCCATCGCGAACTCGTGCGCCAGGTGCGGGTGGCTGCCGCCGTGGCCGCTGCCTTGGGTGAAGCTCAGGTGCGTCTTCTTGCTGGAGTCGTAAACGCCTTGGGTCGTGTATTTGGCGATGCTCTTGGGCAGGCGCTTAGCAAAGTCCGGGCACTTCACCGGCTTGGGAATCTTCGGCTCGGGCTTCTTGGCCGTGTGCATCACGAGGGGCTCGTGCTCCACGAGCGGCCACTCCACCGATTGCTTGTCGCCATAGACATCAATGCTCTCGCGATACTGGCGGGCCGTGTCGAAGAGCGAGCGGATGATGCGGGCGCTGACGTCGCTGCCGGCAAACTTGACGTGCGCGGTCTCGACGGCGAAGGGCGAGCGGTATTTCTCGACCAGCTCCTTGCGAATCGTTCCCGAGCCGAAGCAGCTCACGTATTCGGCGGGTTTGCCGATGAGGCCGGCCACGGGGCCGACGCAGTGGGTGGCATACCACATGGGCGGGAGGCCGGGCCAGTAGTTGGGCCAGCCGTCCATGTCCTGCTGGTGCGAAGCCTGAACGAACTGCAGCTTGCCGAGTTTCCCGTCGTCGAGTAGCTCCTTCATGAAGAGATACTCGCGGGCATACACGACGGTCTCCATCATCATGTATTTGAGGCCGGTCTTCTTGACCAACTCCACGATCTTCTTGCAGTCGGCGATGTTCGTAGCCATCGGCACGGTGCAGGCGACGTGCTTGCCGGCCTTGAGCGCGGCGATGGACATCCAGGCGTGATCCGGGATGGGAGAATTGATGTGGACCACGTCCACGGCGGGGTCTTTGAGCAACGCGGCGAAGTCCTGGTAGCGCTGCTCGACGCCGAAATAGTCACCGATGGCGTTGAGCTTTTTCTCGTCGCGCTGGCAGATGGCGTAGCAGGCAGTGTGGGGATGCTTCTGCCAGAGCGGGATGAATTCAGATCCGAACCCGAGTCCGACGATGGCGACGTTGATTTTTTTGCTCATGGTAGATGGCTGGTTGCTAAACAATTACGGAGCGGACTTTGTCCGCTCTGCCCGTGTCCAGCCATGAGTTCCTGCGCATTCGATTTGAACATTTCCCCGCCGGGTGCGGACGCAAAAAGCCCGTCTACACTCGATTAAACCAGCGGCAACGCCGCGAATGAAACCGACCCACTCCCCATGCGTCAACGGAAATTTCCCTGCTCCGACAATCCTGTCCACAAGCGTCGAGCAGCCGTGGACTCGCAGTGGACTTGCCCTTGACGCGTCTGCCCAGCGGCGGCATACCACGCGCGCCATGTCCTTTGAAACCCGTCCTTCACCCCCCGCTGACCGCGCACCGGCGCTCCACGCATTGAGCCAACTCATCTTCCTGAGCCGCTGGTTGCAGGCCCCGCTCTACGTCGGCCTCATCGTCGCGCAGGGGGTTTATGTCTACCGCTTCATGGTCGAGCTGTGGCACCTGATCCTCAAGACCACCACGATCCAGGAGGCTGAAATCATGCTCATGGTGCTGGGGCTGATTGACGTGGTGATGATCGCCAACCTACTCGTCATGGTGATCGTCGGTGGCTACGAGACCTTTGTGTCGCGGCTCAATCTGCAGAACCACCCCGACCAGCCGGAGTGGCTCTCGCACGTGAACGCCGGCGTCCTCAAGGTGAAGCTGGCCATGGCGCTCATCGGCATTTCATCCATCCACTTGCTCAAGACCTTCATCGGCGCGCAGGTGCTTTACGAGAAGTCCGGGGAAATCGCGGACAAGGTCATCCTCTGGCAGGTGCTCATCCACCTCACCTTCGTTGCGTCGGCGGTCATACTGGCGTGGATTGACCGCCTCATCGCGCCGCAGAAGCCGGGGCACTGATCCGAACGACGTTCGCCGCTGCGCGGCCACAAACTCGCAGCCACAAACCCGCAGTTGCCGCCGCACGTCACGTCGCGCAAACTTTCCCGCGCCATGCCCGACGCACCGCGAATTCTTTACTGTCACTGCCAATACGCTCAGGTCGTCCCGCCCGAGGTGAAGGAGGCAGTGTTGAAAAAACTCTCCGACTCCGGCGTGGCCTTCGACGCCGTGGCCGACCTTTGCGAGATGAGCGCGCGGCAAGACCCTTCGCTGAAACGCCTCGCCGACGGCAGCCCGGTGAAAATCGCCGCCTGCTTCCCGCGCGCCGTGAAGTGGCTCTTCCATACCGCCAAGGCCGACCTCCCGCTCGACGCCGCCGAAGTGCTCAACATGCGCGTGCAAAGCGCCGAGGAAGTCTGCGCCGCGCTCTTCAACGGCGAGGTGAAGCCGAATCTGCCGCAGGGCAAAGTCACGGCGACCGATGCCCCGAAAGCCGCCGCGTGACTGAACCCTGAGCACTGCTTACTGAACACTTCCGCCATGCGCCTCGCCGCTTTCCTCTCGTTGACTGCCGTCTGTGCCTCCGCCGCTGCCCCGGACACTTCGGGTTTCTCGAAAATTGCCCAACCGTTCCTCAAGGAGCATTGCCTTCGCTGCCACGGGCCGGAGAAGCAGAAGGGCGAACTGCGCGTGGACACGATGCTGACGGCGGATTTCGCGTCACCGGCGGCGCGGGAGAAGTGGGCGGAGGTCGTGAACGTGCTCAACAGTCACGAGATGCCGCCGAAGAAGGAGCCGCAGCCCAAGCCCGCTGACACAGCGCGCGTCGTGGATTGGGCCACGGCGGAATTGGCGCAGGCCGAACTGGCGCGGCGAGCGAACACCGTCGTCCTCCGCCGCATGAACCGCGCGGAATACAACACCACCATCCGCGACCTCTTCGGCTTCGACGGCGTGCCGTTCCTGCCCGCGAGCAGGTTCCCCGAAGACCCGCCAGCCGGTGGCTTCGACAACATCGGCTCCGCGCTCACGCTCTCGCCGATGCAGACGGAGCTGTATTATCAGGCCGCCCGCCAGATTCTCGACCGCGCGCTCGTCGAGGGGCCGCAGCCGCCCGCCATTTCGTGGCGCTTCGAGCCGGAGGAAAACACGCTTGGCGGCGACCGCGTCCGCGTGAAGCGCGACGGCAACAACATCCTGCTCAACGACGGCAAGAACGCGACCGAGGGCGGCTTCACCGTCGTGCATCACAACTCGTGGGACCGGGGCATCGGCTTCCGCGACTTCCGGCTCAAGGCGGAGGGCGATTACCTTATCCGCATCCGCGCCGCCGGTCGCGTGCCGACGCGCGCGCAAGTCGTCGCCAGTGCGGAGAAGATTCTCGCGCACCGCCGCGACCAGCAGGACGCGAAGAACCCGAAGGGGAAGAAGTTCACGCAGGAGCAAATGGACCGCGACTTGGAGCACTTCAAGACGCACCGGATGTATGACTTCGGCCCGCCCCGCCTGAAGATTTCCGTCACGCTCGGCGGCCAACCGCAGGTCATCGCCGAGCTGGACGTGGACGCGCCGGAGTCCGCACCGAAGGTTTATGAGGTGCTCGCGCGCTTCACGAAGGAGTCCGCTGGCGTGGGCCTCGAATACGCCTACGACATCCCCAGCGTGCTGGAGAATTTCTGGATGCAGAGTGCCGACGCCTTCACCCGCCCGGAGCTACTCGTGGACTGGATTGAACTCGTCGGCCCCATCCATCCCGTGTGGCCGCCCGCGAGCCATCGCCGCGCGCTCGGCGAGTTGCTCGTCGGGAAGGTGGATGAAGCCGTGCAAGCCCGCGAAGTTCTCACTCAGTTCATGCGCCGCGCGTTCCGGCGTCCGGTGACGGCGGAGGAAGTCGCGGCGAAGGTCGCGCTCTTCGAGAAAACCCGCGCGGGCAAGCCGTCGTTCACTGAGGCCATCAAGGCCCCGCTCGCCGCCGTGCTGGCCTCGCCGCACTTCCTCTTCCTCGTCGAGCCAGCGACCGCCGCCGCCGCGCCGCGCCCGCTCAACGCCCACGAACTGGCCTCGCGCCTCTCCTACTTTCTCTGGTCCTCGATGCCGGACGAGGAGCTGTCGCGCCTCGCGGACAAAGGCGATTTGGCCCAGCCCGCCGTGCTCCGCACGCAGGTGGACCGGATGCTGAAGGACGCCCGCAGCGAGGCCTTCGTGCAGAACTTCACCGGCCAGTGGCTCGGCACGCGCAAGGTCGGCGCGAACCCGCCGAGCCGGACGCTTTACCCGGATTACGACCGGCATCTCGAAGTCAGCATGGTGCGCGAGACGGAAAGTTTCTTCGCCGAAATCCTTCGGCACGACCTCGACGCGCGGAACCTCATCCGCAGCGACTTCGTGACGGTGAACGAGCGGCTCGCGCGCTTTTACGGCATCCCCGGCGTGCGGGGCGATGCGTTCCGTCGCGTGCCCGCGCCGCCGGAGAGCCATCGCGGCGGCCTCGTCACGCAGGCGAGCATCCACAGCATCACGAGCAACGGCACGCGCACCTCGCCCGTCACGCGCGGCGTCTGGGTGCTGCGCACGCTGCTCGGCACGGACCCCGGATTGCCCGTGGCGAACGCCGGCGAAATCGCGCCGAAAGTCCCCGGCATCGGCAAGGCCACCGTGCGCCAGCGCCTGCAAATCCACCGCGAACTCCCGCTGTGCGCGCGCTGCCACGACAAGATTGACCCGCTCGGCTTCGCGCTGGAGAACTTCAACGCCACTGGCGAATGGCGCGACCAGGAAGGCCACGGCTACAACGGCCGCATTGACCGCAACGACCCGAAGATTGACGCCCGCGCCACGATGCCGGACGGCACGGAGTTCGCAGGCGTGGAGGGTTTGCAGGCGGAGTTGCTGAAGAAGGAAGACCTCTTCCTCACCGCGCTAGCCAAGCAGCTCCACACCTACGCGCTCGGCCGCGAGCTGGGCTTCGCCGACCAAGCCATGCTCCGCGCCGCTGTCGCCGGGATGAAGCGGGAGAACTACACGCTGCGCGGGCTGACGCAGGCGGTGGTGGCGTCGGAGGCGTTTCGGACGAAGTGAGCAATGAAAGAACTCGCCACACTGCTGCGTGAACTGACCGAGGCCGGAGTTATAACCGGCCACGCGGTCTTCGGCGCGATGGCGCAGATGCGCTACACGGAACCGGTGGCGACGTTCGATGTGGATGTGCTGGTGGAAGTGCCGGAGCCAAACCGGCTCGATGTGTTGTCCCCAATTTACGAGTTCTGCCGCAGTCGTGGCTTCACCACGGAAGGCGAGTGCATCCGTGTCGGCGCTTGGCCGGTGCAGTTCATACCCGTGTTCAGCCCGCTGACCACGGAGGCGCTGCGGCAAGCGCGCGAGACGACTTTTGAGGGCGCACCCATCCGGGTCGTCGGTGCAGACCATCTAGCGGCCATCGCCCTGAGTGTTGGGCGTGGTAAGGATTCTGAGCGCGTGCTGGCGCTGTTGAAAAATGGCAGCGCGACGCGCCAAGCGGTGGAAGACTTGGTAGCGAAACACGGATTGGCCACCGCCTGGCATCGGTTCCAAACGCGATTCCTGAATGACTGACATCCAACAACTCTTCACCCGGCAAGCCGCGTGGCAGCGTTCACGGGAGAACCTCTCGTGGGAGGAGAAGGTGAAGCTCGCCGAAGCCGCCCTGCCCGGTTTACGCGAATGGCGGAGTGGCATCGGCCCAACCCCTGCGCGAACGGACACGACACTTTCAACGAAGCCGAACCTAGCTCCGTCCAACCCGCCGCCACTGAAAACTGATTACTGAACACTGAACACTTTCCCACCATGACCCCGCTCCTCCACCAACCCCTCCCGCGCCGCACCATCCTGCGCGGCCTCGGCGCAACGCTCGCGCTTCCGATGCTCGAAGCCATGCTGCCGCGCTCGGTCTTCGCTGCGCCCTCGCAGTTCAAGCCGCTCGCCCGCTCCGCCGTGAAGCCGCAACCGCGCGTGCTCTTCTGCTACGTGCCCAATGGCGTGAACGTCCTCCAGTGGATGCCCAAGGACGCCGGCGCGAACTACACCCTCTCGCCCACGCTCGAGGCCTTGCGCGAACACAAATCCCACTTCTCCGTCCTCACGGGCCTCGGCCATCCGAACTCCAAGGGCGGCCACTCCGGCGCGGACACCTGGCTCACCGGCGCGGACTTGAAGGCCGTGGCCGGCAAGGACTACACGAACACCATCTCCGCTGACCAAGTCATCGCCGAGGCCATTGGGCGGCAGACGCGTTTCCCCTCGCTCGAACTCTCCGACGGCTCCGGCACCGGCGGCGCGGGCCACAGTCACACGCTCGCCTTCGACCGCAACGGCACGCCGCTCCCCGCCGAGAACAGCCCGCGTCGCCTTTTCGAGCGCCTCTTCGTCCCCGACGACGCTTCCTCTCGCGAAGCCACGCTCCGCCGCTACGTCGAGAAGCGCAGCATCCTCGACGACGTCGCCGCCGAAGCGAAGGCCTTGGAGAAAAAGCTCGGCCGCGCCGACCAGCAGAAAGTCGCCGAATACCTCGCCTCCGTGCGCGAGACCGAGCTGCGCGTCCAGCGTCAGGAAGCATGGCTGGACGTGCCGAAGCCGAAGGTGGACGGCGCTCTCCTGCAACTCGCCAGCCAGCCCGGCAATGGCCACGACCGCCCGATGTGGGTAGACGTGATGAACGAAATTGCCTACCTCGCGTTTCTCACCGACGCCACGCGCGTCATCACCTTCGAGTGGTCGCGCGAGGCCGGCGGCTGCGGCGGCGGCGGGGAGAATCACCACGAGCTTTCCCACCACGGCGGCGACGCCGGGATGCTCGACAAGCTCGCGAAGATTGACCGCTTCCACCTCGAACGCCTCGGTCGCCTGCTCGCCTTCCTGCACGCCACCGAGGAAGGCGGGCGCACGATGCTCGACCACACGATGGTAGTCTTCGGCTCCGGCATGAACAGCGGCGAGCGCGGCGACCACTCCCCGAAGAACCTCCCGCTCCTCGTCGCCGGCGGCACCGCCTGGGGCCTGAAACACGGCCAGCACCTCGCCCACGACGCGAAGACCCCACCGCCCCTCGCCAACGTCCTGCTCACGCTCATCCAGAAAATGGGCGTCCAGACTGGTAAGTTCCAAGACGCCAAAGGCACGCTGACCGGGTTGGTCTGACCGCCGTCGTCACTGAATACTGAACACCGCTTACTTTCCCATGTCCCTCACCACCGCCGCCACCCTTCGCGTTGTCCTCTACGAGGGCGCTGATTCCCCCGCGCTCGACTCCCCCGACCGCTTCTCCGCACTGACTGCGCTGCTGGAGAAAGGCTTCGCCGTCACCCGTGCCGTCGCGGGCGGCCGCGTCGCGCCGCATGAGCGTGGGTCGTTGCTCGTGCTCGGCCAGTTCGCCGGGCGCACGCCGGAGGCGGAGGGCGTGACTGCCGGGGCGACGGTGCGCTTCCAAGACATCACGGGCCTCGACGCCGCGCACATCGCCGAGCGCGCCGAGGCCGTGCAGGCCGAGACCGGCGCGGCGCGGCACGGCGAGTGGAAGCCGTGGTTCCCGGTGATTGATTACGACCGCTGCACGAACTGCATGCAGTGCCTTAGCTTCTGCCTCTTCGGCGTCTATGGCGTGGACGAGCAGAACAAGATCCAGGCGCAGAACCACGACAACTGCAAAACCAACTGCCCCGCCTGCTCGCGCGTCTGCCCCGAGGCCGCCATCATGTTCCCGAAATACAAGGCCGGCCCCATCAACGGCGACGTGGTGCAGGACTCCGATATGGGCAAGGAGAAGATGAAGATCGACATCTCATCGTTGCTCGGCGGCGATGTCTATGCCCAGCTCCGCCAGCGTAGCGACGGCGCCAAGGCCCGCTTCAGCAAGGAGCGCGACGACAAGAAGGCGTTGTCGGAGCGCCAGAAGTGCCTGACCAAGCTCGCCCAAGGCGGCGACATCCCGATGGAAGTCCTGATGAACCTGCCCGCGCCCGAGGAAATCCTGCGCCGCGCGGTAGAGGCGAAGGTGAAGGCCCAGGCGGCGCTGGCCGCGAATGGGATAACCAATTGATGAACCACAGAGTCACAGAGAACACCGAGTTGAACTTGGAGCTCCTTCCCGCTCCTCTGTGCACTCTGTGTCTCTGTGGTTAACCCGATATGCTCCCCGCCCTCGCTCTCCGCACGCTCCGCTCCGCCGACAAGCGCTGCATCGCCAAGTTCGTCTGGAACTTCGGCATCAAAGGCATGCTCTCCGTCGAGCGCTTCAAGCGGCGGCTCAAACGCGGCGAGGTCTTCCCGCCGTTCCTCTACCTCTCCATCATCAACTCCTGCAACCTCCGCTGCCAGGGTTGCTGGGTGGATGTCGAGGAGAAGGACGCCATTGACCTCGCCACCCTGAACCGCACCATCAACGACGCCAAGGCGCACGGGAACGTCTTCTTCGGCATCCTCGGCGGCGAGCCGTTCATGCACCCGCAGCTCCTCGACCTGCTCGCGGCGCATCCGGACTGCTACTTTCAGGTCTTCACCAACGGCCAGTTCATCACCGAGAAGGTGGCGAAGCGATTGCGCGAGATCGGCAACGCCACGCCGCTCATCTCCATCGAGGGCCGCGAGGTGGTCAGCGACGAGCGGCGCGGCAAGAAGGACGTGCTGAACAAGACCTTGCGCGGCCTCGATAACTGCCTCAAGGAAGGCATCCTCACCGGCGTCGCCACGAGCGTCTGCCAGACGAACATTGACGAGCTGCTCACGGAGGAATGGCTCCAGCACCTCATCAACCGCGGCGTCCACTACGCGTGGTATCACACCTACCGCCCCGTCGGCCCAAAGATGAACATGGCCCTCGCGCTGCGGCCCGACCAGCTCGTGCGCGTGCGCAAGTTCGTCGTCGAGATGCGCGCGAAGATGCCCATCGCCATCGTGGACGCCTACTACGACGGCGAGGGGAAGGCGCTCTGCCCCATGTCCACCGGCGTCTCGCACCACATCTCGCCGAAGGGCGACATCGAGCCGTGCCCCATCATCCAGTTCGCCACGGAGACCATCCACGACGAGCGCGGCATCTACGCCACGATGCGGGACAGCGCGTTCCTCAAAGACTTTCGCGAACTGAGCGCCGAGCACACGCGCGGTTGCGTGGTCTTGGAGCGGCCCGATCTCGTGAAGCAAATCGTCGTGAAGCACAGCGCGCGCGACACCACCGTGCGCGGCACCGCGATGGCCGAGCTGGACGCCATGACGCCGCGCTTCAGCCAATGGCTCCCCGGCGAGGAAATCCCCGAGAAGCACTGGATGTATCGCATCGCCAAGAAGTATTGGTTCAGCGACTTCGGCGCTTACCGGAAGGCGGATCACAACGCGACTGTCGCGGGGAAGACGAAGCAACTCATCGCCACCGGACGGAGCTGAAGCCGGTAGCTGCCGAGGTGAGGAGGCGGATTGCTTCGACCGCCACAGAATCCGTCTCCTTACCTCGGCGGCTACGCGGGAGAGATATTCCTGAAGCAATTCCCTTCCTGCTCTCCTGCCTTCCTCATAAATTCCGCACCACGATTCATGCAGCCTGTGGACATCTTACTCGCCACGCTCAACGCCAAGTTCATCCACTGCGCGTTCGGGTTGCGCTATCTCCATGCGAATCTCGGTGCGCTTCAGCCCCGCGCCGCGCTGCTGGAGTTCGAGATTCAGCAGCGCCCGCTGGACATCGTGGAAAAGCTTCTGGCCCGCCGGCCCCGCATCGTCGGGCTGGGCGTTTACATCTGGAACGTGCGCGAGACCACGGAGGTCGTGAGCCTGCTCAAGCGCCTCGCGCCCGAGGTCATCGTCATCCTCGGCGGCCCTGAGGTGAGCTACGAGTGGGAGGAGCAGGAGATTGTGCGCCTCGCGGACCACGTCATCACGGGCGAGGCGGACGTGAAGTTTGCAGAGGTGTGTGGGCACTTACTCGCCGCACCCGCCGACTTCGCCCCGCCTGCTCGTAATCCTAATCCTGCTCCTCTGGCAGCGGCCAAAAGCGGAGCAGGATTAGGATTACGAGCAGGAGAAAACCCACCGGTCGCGCAACCCCTTCCTAAAATCATCCCCGCCGAGCTGCCCAAGCTGGAGGACGTCGCGCTGCCCTACGACCTCTACACACCCCACGACCTCGCGCACCGCGTGGTTTACGTGGAGGCGTCGCGCGGCTGCCCGTTCACGTGCGAGTTCTGCCTGTCGTCGCTGGACATCCCGGTGCGGCAGTTCCCGTTGGAGAAGTTTCTGACGGCGATGGAAGGGCTGCTGACGCGCGGCGCCACGCAGTTCAAGTTCGTGGACCGGACGTTCAACCTGAACCTGATGGTGAGCCGCGCCATCCTGCAATTCTTCCTCGCGCGAATGCGGCCCGGCCTCTTCGTCCACTTCGAGATGGTGCCGGACCGGCTGCCGGAGGCGTTGCGCGCGGTGATCGCGCAGTTCCCCGCAGGGTCACTCCAATTCGAGGTGGGGGTGCAGACGTTTGATGAGCAGACCTCGCGCAACATCTCGCGGCGGCAGGACCACGCGAAGCTAGCGGAGAACATCACTTGGCTGCGGAGCCACACCGGCGTCCACGTCCACGCGGATTTGATCGTGGGCCTGCCCGGCGAAGACATGCCCAGCTTCGCGCGCGGCTTTGATCGGTTGGTGGCGCTGGGGCCGCAGGAGATTCAGGTGGGCATCTTGAAGCGGCTGCGCGGCACGCCCATCGTGCGGCACGACTCAGAATTTGCGCTGCGTTACAGCGCGCACCCGCCTTACGAACTGCTGTGCAACCGCGACCTCGACTTCGCCACGATGCAGCGGCTCCGACGCTTCGCGCGCTATTGGGACCTCGTGGCAAACTCGGGGAATTTCAGCGCGAGTGCGCCGCTGATTTGGGCGAAGCCGGAGGCCGCTTCACCCTCGCCCTTCTGGACCTTCCTCGCGTTCAGCGACTGGCTTTTCGCCCGCCTCGGCCAACGCCACGGCATCGCGCTGGTGAGTTTGGCAGAGGCGCTGTTCGACTACCTCGTCACGGCGCGCGGAGTGGAGCCAACGACTGCTTCCGCCGCGCTCCTTGCGGACTTCGAGCGCACGGGAAGGCGGGAACGCCCAGCCTTCATGCAAGTTCACACCGCACCGGCTGTCCGGCCGACCCCCACGCCTCGCCATTCGGCTGCGCCGAAACGCCAGTCGCGGCACACGCCGCCGCCCATCATCTCGGAGACGGCTTCGCAGCCTGAAGTGGCACCTCGCAGAACGTGAGCGCGGCGAGGCCGTTCGCGCCGAGGAGCAGGGTGTCCTGATTCCACGCGATCTCTTTGAGGTAAGTGATTTGTTTGGCCGCTGACGGTTGCGTGAGTTTGAGCGTGAGCACGTTGCCGGTGATGCTGCCCGACGCGACTTTGCCCTTCTCGCCATCCAGATAAAACTGTCCTGCCAGCGTGTCGGTCCAGACCACTGGTTGGTCAAACTCCAGCGCGAGCGTGTCCTGCGCTGCGCTGGTGTAGGCGACGCGGCGCAAGTTCGGCGCGGTAAGCGGAACGGCGGACGCCTTCCCGTAATGGTCGCGTTCGATGATCGGCTGCACCATGCGTGCGAACTCCGCCCAGCCCACCAGCGGGTAGTGGCAGCCGCCCGGCGGCCGCACGCCGAGGGTCGAGAGGATGCTCATGTTCGAGAAGAGCTGCGGCAACGTGCGTTGCTTCTCGCGCAAGCGGTCGCCCGCGCCGTCGCGCCCGCCCATGCTGCACGAGTTAGGCCAGATTTGAAAAACGTAGTAGTTCTGCACGTTCGGAAAGTCCTGCTTCCACGCGGCGGCCATCTCGACGAAGAGCGGCTGATAGCTCTCCCAGCCGAAGCCGCCCGTCGGCCCGTCCGAGCCTTGATCGTTCTCGCCCTGATGCCACAGGATGCCGCGGATGCCGTGCGTCAACTTCGCCTGCTGCACACGCCAGAGCATCCGGCCGTAGATGGTCGTGAGGTCGGTCGGGTTCGCCGCGTCGCGCTGGTGCTGGTCAATGCGCGTGCCGCCGACCGCCGCGTTGATGAGGAAGATGGGCATCTTCTGGCTTTCGAGGAGCCGCTTCGCCAGCTCCATTCCCCACCAACCCAGTTCCGCCTTCTCGCCCTTCTGCGCTTTCCAAACCGGAAGGCACCACAGGTTGCCTTGATTGTCTTTCGGATTTTGCGACGGCCGGCCGTAGCTGCGAATCCACTCGTTCGTTTGCGGCGGTGTCTTCTCGCCGGTGTCGGTCGCGAGCGCATTGGACTGGCCGTCGATGATGAAGGCATCGCCGCAGACGAGGTTGCCCACCGTGTTGAGCACCGTCTCTTTTCCGCCAACTTTTGTGCCGAACTCGACTTTGTATTTGATGAGACCGGGCTTGAGCTTCACCGCAAAGGCGTAGGACTTGTCCGCGCCGGGCTTCGCCGTCTCGGTCTTCACCAGCTTGTCGTCGGCGAAGAGCTTGAGGAAGACCGCGTCCGCCGCTTCGGTCAGCGTGCCGTTGTAATGGAGCGTCCCTTCGTTCTTCTCGTCGCGCGTGTAGAACTGCCCGTCCTCCGGTTGCTCGTCCTTCGCCGGCACACGCGCCACCCACGCGTCGCGCTTCGGCTCTGTGACCGCGATGTCCACGGACTGCGTGCTCGCCTTGCCGCCGTTGCTCACCGTGGCCGTGACCGTGAGCTTCCCGCTGTTCTGCGCACGCAGGAGCCGGAGCTTGCCCGGTGCGATTTCCTTGATGACCGCGAACGGCGTCGCGCTCCACTCCGTCTTCAACTCGCCCGCGCCCTTCGCCTGCATCGCCGCGAGATTCGCCACCTGCGGCACGATTTCAATCGTCGCGCGCCCATCCCAAGCCGCCGGGGCCTTGAGGGTGAACACCGGTTCGGGGATGGCTTCCTTCACGGTGATGGCGATGTCTTTGGTTTTCACCTCGCCCGCGTAAACCGCCTTGAACTGAAGCGTCGCAGCCGTGTCGCCCGTCACGCGGCCGACGTTGAACGCGAAGGCGAAGCGATCCGTCGCCACGACCACCTCGCGCCCGTCGCGCTTCAGCAGCCAGTAAATCTTCTGCGCGCCGCCGGCTTGCGCGGTGAACGCGACGCTCTTGCCCTCTTCCACGACCACCTTCTCCTGCGACACAGTGAACGCACTGCCCGGCTGCATCAGCGGGCCGACGAGCGTCTGCTGCGGCTTTTGATTCTCGAACTGCAACCGCACCCAGTCCGCCGAGCGCGTGACCTTCGAGATGCGCACTTCATCCATGTCGCCGACAAATGTGTAGTTGTTATACCAGCCGCCAATCCACAGTCGCGCCGGAGTCTTGATGGCCAGCGGCCCTCCGTTCTTCGTGTTGGACCCGTCCAGCTTGCCGTTGATGTAGAGGGCCGACTCGCCCTGCCGGTAAGTGTGGACCACGTGCGTCCACTCGCCGAGCGGGAGGCGGCTGCCGCTGGCGACGTTGCCGCCGGAGAAGTAGCAATCCATGTTGATGTGCGGCGGGCTGCGGAACTGCATCACCACTTTGCCCTGCGCCTGCTCGTTGCCCCAGGCGACGAGCGTGGAGTTCGGCGTGCGGCTGCGGAACCACACTTCGGAGCTGTGTGGGCTGGCCCCGGCCGGGTAGTTGGGAATCTTGTCGCCGCCGAAGATGCCGGCCTTGCCGGGAAAATGCCTCGCCTTGCCGACGATGCCGTTGGTAAGCGAAGTCCCCGTGTCCTTCGACTCCAGCGTGCCGACCTCATCCTGCACCTTGTCGCCCAAGTGCCACACGCTCAAGTAGCCATTGGACTCGTTGAAGACCGCCTTGCCGCTCGACTCGCTCGCCGCGTCGGCCTTGCCCCAATGCACGCGCAACGCCTGCCGCGCGTTGCCCTCGATGTGCGGCACCCGCACCCACACGCTCGCCGTCCCGCCCGGCGCGTCCCACTCCTCGATTTGAAACACGAGCGGAGCGCCCTTGCTGCTGGAGAAGCGAAGGTCTTCGCCGCCGGCCTTGGCCTGCTTGAAGTCGAACCAGTCCTTGTGTAACCGCACGAGCAGAGGAAAGCCCTCGGCCACCGTGCCCGCCGGCAAGTTGGCGCCCTCCGGCGTGGTGAGAATCGTGAGCGCGCCGGTGTGCTGCCAGTCTGGGTAGGGTGCGACGCCCGCGCCCCGCTTGTCCTGCGCGGGGGCCAGGAGCGGGAAAAAAATTGCCGCGAAGGTGAGAAAGGCGGTGGGGAGGCAGTGATGTTTCATGCAGTTAAGTCCCGCAGATTATTCGCCCGAGCCCACCGTGTCTTGTCGTGAAAAGGGTTTTCGGCATCAAACTTGGCACAACCCGACCGCGCTACATCAGGCTCACCGGGTCGATGTCTACGGTGAGCGTGACATCTTCGGGCAACTCGATTTGTTCCAGCAGCGTTGCCAAAACCTTACTCACGCGCGGCATCTGCTTGGTGCGCAGCATGAGTTGGTAGCGGTAGAAGGTCTCCGCGCGCAGCAGCGGCGCGGGCGCGGGCCCGGAGAGGATGAGGTCACGCAACGGCGTCGCTGCGGCGGGAGCAGGTGAGAGAGTGGGAGAGGGAGAAAGTGGGAGGAGTTCCAAGGTGTCGGTGCTCACCGTTTCACTTTCCCGCTTTCCCACTTTCCCACCTGCAAGACTCTCCAGTTCCCGCGTCACATACTCCGCCATGAGCTTCACCTTCTCCTCGTTGCGACCTTTGAAGGTGAGCATCGCGAGACGGCTGGCCGGCGGGTAGTTGAGCTGTTCGCGGAACTCGATCTCTTGTTCGTAGAAGCCGATGAAATCGTGGCGGCGCGCGTATTGGATGGCTGGATGAAAGGGCGTGAAGCTCTGCACGAAGACCTCGCCCTCGACCTCGCCGCGACCGGCGCGACCGGAGACTTGCGTGAGCAACTGAAAGGTCCGCTCGCCCGCGCGGAAGTCCGGGATGTGCAGGCTGAGGTCCGCGTGGATGACGCCGACGAGCGTGACGTTCTCGAAGTGCAGGCCCTTCGCAATCATCTGCGTGCCGACGAGAATGTCGGTCTTGCCAGCCTTGAAGTCGCCGAGCACGCGGCGGTAGTCCTCCTTGCGCTTCATCAGGTCGGAGTCCATCCGCGCGATGCGGGCGTGCGGGAAGAGCTTCGTGAGCGTCTCCTCGACGCGCTCGGTGCCGAGGCCGGCGTAACGGATGGCGGCGCTGCGGCACTTTGGCTCGGGGCAAGCGGTGGGCGCGGGGGCCTCGTGACCGCAGATGTGGCAGCAAATCTTCTGCGCCTTGCGATGGTAGGTGAGGGCGACGCTGCAGTTCGGACACTCGGCCACGAAGCCGCACTGCGGGCATTGGAGCGAGCTGGAGTAACCGCGCCGGTTCAGGAAGAGCATCGTCTGCTCGCGGCGTTCGAGGCGCTTGGTGATGGCTTCCTTGAGTTCCTCCGAGAAGATGGGCGTGCCTTTTTCCTTCCGCGCGGCCTGCCGCATGTCCACGACGCGGACGATGGGCATCTTCTTGTCGTCGGCGCGGAGCTTGAGTTCGAGCAAGGCGTATTTGCCGCGCTGGACGTTGAAAAAGCTCTCCATCGAGGGCGTGGCCGAGCCGAGCACGACGACGGCGTTGTCCATCTGCCCGCGCACGACCGCGACGTCGCGCGCGTGGTAGCGCGGGGCTTCCTCCTGCTTGTAGGAATGCTCGTGCTCCTCATCCACGATGATGAGTCCGAGCGGCTCGACGGGCGCGAAGATGGCCGAACGCGCGCCGATGACGATGCGCGCGCGCCCTTGGCGAATCTTGTGCCACTCGTCGTGCCGCTCGCCGGAACTGAGGTGCGAGTGGAGGACGGCGACTTGCGTCTGAAGCGGGCCGTGGCTGAAGCGAGCCTTGAAGCGCTCGACGGTCTGCGGCGTGAGCGCAATCTCCGGCACGAGCACGATGGCTCCCTTCCCCTGCGCCAGCGCGTGCGCGATGGCCTGAAGGTAAACCTCCGTTTTCCCCGAGCCGGTGACGCCGTGGAGGAGGAAGGTGGCAGGTGTGAGGGTGTGAGGGCGTGAGGGTGTGAGAGAGCGTGCGGCGCTCGTCCCGCCCTCACACTCTCTCACTCTCTCACTCTCACACCTGCCCGCATCCATGCGTGCGCAAATCACCGCCAGTGCCACGGCCTGCTCCGCGTTCATCGTCAGCGACTCGGTGCGGCTGATCACGTCCTTCGCATACGGATCGCGCTCGGAGACTTGGTTGGTGATGGCAACGAGGTGCTTGTCCTCGAGGCGGCGGACGGTCTCGGCGGTGGTCTCGGCAAGTTCGAGGAGTTCCTGGAGCGGCATCTCGCGGCGCTCTTCGAGGAGGCTGAGAATCTCCTGCTGCCGCTTGGTGAGCTTGGGGGGCTCGCCGGTCGGAGGGATCAGACGGACGAAGAGGCGTTCGCGCCAGCCGTCCTGCTCGCGGCGCACGACCTCCGGCAGCACGCTCTTTAAGGCGGTCTCCGGCGCGCAGCAGTAGTAGTCCGCAATCCAGCGCGCGAGTTGGAGCACGCGGGGAGTGACGAGGGATTGCTTGCCGACGACGCCGGTGAGGTGACGGAGGTTTGTGTGCGTGGACTGCTCAGTGAGGGCCGTGACGCAGCCCATGACCTGCCGGTGGCCGAAGGGAACTTTTACCCGCGAGCCGACCTCCACCCGCCCGACCAGCTCCGGAGGGATGGCGTAGTCGAACTCCCGGCGGAGGGCGATCTCAAGGGTGACGCGGGCGACCATGCGCTGATGAAGAAGGCAAAAGGAATCCCGTGCGTTCGTTCGCCCTTTTGCCTTTTGCCTTCTTCAGCGCCCGGGCGGGTTGATGATGTCGCTCATCTTGAAGATGGGCAGGAACATCGCGATCACGATGCTGCCGACGGTCACGCCGAGGAACACGATCAGCAGGGGTTCGATCAGGGAAGTCAGGCCGTCGAGGATGGTCTCGATCTCGTCATCAAGGAAGTTCGCGACGCGCTCGAGCATGGCATCGATCTTGCCGGTCTGCTCGCCGGCCGAGAGCATGCGGATGATCATCGCCGGGAAAACTGGATGGCGACCGAGCGCGGCGGAGATGCCGTCGCCCTTCTCGATGTCCGCCATGGCGACGCGGATGGCCTTCTCCATGACGACGTTGCCAACGCAATTGGCGGTGATGTTCAGCACCTCGAGGATGGGCACGCCGGAGCGGATGAGGGAGGCCAGCGTGCGGGCGAAGCGCGCGAGGCATATCTTGTGCGCGATGTGGCCGAAGATCGGCAGGCGGATGCGGTTCCGGTCCCAGAACTCCTCGCCGACCTTGGTCTTGATGAACTGGAACCAGCCCCAAATCAGTCCCCCCGTGCAGAGGAAGATTACCCACCACCACTGTTTCAAAAACTCCGACAGGTCGATCAGGATTTGCGTGGGGGCTGGTAGCTTCGCACCGAAGCCCGCGAAAATTTCGCCAAAGGTGGGCACTACTTTCACGAGTAGGAAGGCGGTGATCGTGACGGCGACGATGGTGACGATGGTGGGATACATCATCGCCGATTTGACCTTCTTCTGGAGCCGGACGGTGTTCTCCAGATAGGTGGCGAGGCGGGCGAGAATTTCGGCGAGCAAGCCACCCTTTTCCCCAGCATCCACCATGCAGCAGTAAAGGCGCTCGAAGGTCTTGGGATGCTTCGTCAGGGCGGCCGAGAAGTTGTCGCCTGCCTCAACTCGCGCACAAATGTCGCGGATGACATCGCGCATGATTTTGTTGTCGGTCTGCTCGGCCAGTCCCTGGAGGGAGCCCACGATAGCGATGCCCGCATCAACCAGCGTGGCAAGTTGGCGGGTGAACATCACCAGGTCTTGGAGCGGCACCGACCCACCGGCGGGCTTACCCTTCTTGCCGCTGGCTTCTTGGATGCTGACAACGAGGAGGTTGCGCCCCATCAGATTGGAGATGGCATCCTGTTCGGTGTTGGCGTCCATGACGTTGCGGATCTCGCGACCGGAGGCGGCTTCACGGGCGACGTAGCTGAAGGATGGCATAGTGTTAGTCTTTAGATAACCGGTGGATGGGGGGTTTCAAGCCTAAGCTAGCGGACGACTTCCGGTCGCTTGCTTCGCAGCGGACTGATGCGCTCCAGCTTACGCCTGGTCGGCGGCCTTCTCGCGCTTGCGGTCACGCCATTCCCAGAAGCGGGCGATGATGATGCACGCTTCGTAGAGCACGCAGAGCGGCGCGGCCATCACGAACATGGTGATGGGGTCGCCGGAAGGGCTGACCACGGCGCAGACGAAGAGGTTGAGGACCACGAAGTAGGGCCGGAACCAAGTGAGCTTCTTCGAGTCGAGCAGGCCGACTTTCACAATGGTGAGGATGATCACGGGCATCTCGAAGCTCAGGCCGGTCGCCAGTAGGAATTTCGGCACCATGCTCAGGTATTCCTGCGCGCGCCACTGGTCCGCGTTGAAGCCGAGCCATTGCGAGAACTCGACGGTCATCCGCAACATGAGCGGCAAGATGACGAAGTAGCAGAACGCCACGCCGGAGAGGAACAGCACCGTGCCCCAGAAGGCGAAGGGCTTGAGGAACTGCTTCTCCTGCACGCGCAGCGCCGGGAGGATGAACTGGCCGAAGAAGTAGATGACAAACGGCGCGGCCAGCACCAGGCCGCCAAAGAACGCGAGTTGGAGCGTGATCCACACCACGTCCATCGGGCCGAGGATGATGAGGTTGACGAGCGGGTCGGTGACGGCGGGGGCGTTGGTGTTGAGGTGCAGGCCGAGGAGTTGATTCGTGCCGACCTGCACGGGGATCAACTCCACGGTGCGGACGCGACCGTCCTTGTTGGTGTGGTTGAAGGCGGGGTTGATGCCGAGGAGCGCGAGCGGGAAAGAGCCGACGGGGTTGGTGCTGCCGAACATCACCGGCACGCGCTCCAAGGGCTTGTCTCCCTTGAGCGCTTCCTGCTCGGCCTGCAGGTTGGCTTTCACCAGCGGCCATTTCATCAGCTTCACCAGCGAGTCGGCGCCGACTAGGCAGATCATCACCGCCACCGACAGGCTGACGGTGATCTTGATGAGCATCCACCGGAGGTCTTCCAAGTGGTCGAGAAAGGGTTTAACCGGGCCGCCGCCTTCGCCCGTGTGGTCGTCGTCTGACTTGAGAACACTGGTGACCGAGCGCACGGCCTTGACGAAGCCGTGCTCTTCCTCGGGCGGCGGCGGCGTGTAGGTCGGATACTCATACTCGCCGCCGTGGTGGTGGGCAGGGTCGTCCTGATGCTGGCCGCTATTGTGAGCGTGGTAAGGGTCGTAGGACGAATCGCCGTGGTGGTGCTCGGTCCCGTAGTCGTGTTGGTGCTCCTGATGATACGGGTCGTGGTCGTGCGGCCCGGCCCCGCTGGGGTCCGTTGGGGCGGTGCCGCTCGCGTCGCCGACGGAAGGGGTGCGCTCCAGCTCCGCCGAAGGGAAACCTTCGGGGTTCAGGCTAGCGGGGGCGGGGGGGGCAGATTGGGAGTTCGTGCCGGGGGAAGAAGGGGGAGCTTCTGGAGCCACCGGCTGCGGGTTCTGCTCGGCGGATTCGCCAGAGATGCTCGCTTCGCTGCGCTCGCCATGGGGATCGACGGAGTCTGCCGGATTGGCAGGTGAGGCCGTCTCCGACGCAGACGGCAGAGAACCGCCGGGCTGCGTCGGGGAGGCGTTAGATGGGGACACGGTCTGACCGTCAGATGACTTCACGCCATCATCGGAACGAACAGGCTGCGGGGGCACGCCCTCTGACTCACTGGCCATGGCCTAGAGACTCGCTGTGGCTAGATCAGGCCTTGGGCGCAGGCGCGGGTTGGCTGGATTGGGCCACTGCTGGGGCCGAAGCCGGAGCCGGAGCGGCGGGTTGAGGGGCCGGAGCGGGCTTGGGGGGCGCGGCGTATTGCTCTTCCGCCACGGAGCGATGCAGTTCGTTCTGCATATCGCTGGAGGCTTTCTTGAACTCCTTGATACCTTGGCCGAGGCCTTTGGCGAGTTCCGGCAGCTTCTTAGCGCCGAAGAGGATGAGGACGACGACGAGGATGCCGATGATTTCAGGCCAGCCTAGCATAGCAATTATGGGTGCGTTCATGGTTTCACTAACTGTTTAGGTTTGCGAAACACATCTGGCGGATGCCGGCATCAGGCGGATGTCTTTCGGTGTCTGCCGTTGCCGGCTGACGTCCGGCCATTCGACAGGAATGGCAAAAGGGTTCAAGCTAATTTTACGGCTTGAGAAGGATGAGTTCGCCGCGGCGGTTCTTGGCCCAAGCCGCGTCGTCGTGCCCGAGGGCGGTGGGCTTGTCCTCACCGAAGCTCGTCGTGGTGACACGGTTGGGCGCGATGCCGGACTTGATAAGTTGGGCGCGAATGGCGAGGGCGCGACGTTCGCCGAGGGCGCGATTGTATTCCTCCGTGCCGCGTTCGTCGCAGTGGCCTTCCACGCGCAGCTTATTCTGCGGCGTGGCCTTGAGAGCGGCGATGACGGGTTGGAGTTTGCCCAACTCGGCGGCTTTCAAGATGGCCTTGTCGTAATCGAAGTAGATCGTGCTTGCGGCGAAGACGAGACGGTCGGCTTGGTATCCGTCGATGATTTCCGGGCCGCCCTGCCCGGCTCCATTGGTTCCTGCCTGATTGCCCGGGGGAAACACTGGCGGATTGGTGATGGTGTCCGGATTGACCAAAGGTCTGGTTGGAATGCGAGTGCCGTCTTCGATTGTCGGATTGAAAGGGGCAAGGTTGGTTAGTGCATTCGACCGGCCATCGCCTGGCCCGACCCGCGTCGCCGCGCCGAAAATTGGAGTGACGTTCTTCGGGGTCTTTTTGCAGCCGGTGATGGCGACGGCCGCCAGTAAACTGAGGGTGGCTAGCTTGAGGAAAATGGAGCGTTTCATAATTTGTTTTCTACTGGTGAGAGTCTTCAGCGGGCCCACGTGGGCTGGGAGCAATTTCCCAAATTCAGAGGCACATCCTTGACGCGCTTGGTAGGCACGTCAAGTAGAGACAGGGAAAATGCCCCGCCGCGGCCGCGTTTGCAGAACATGAGCGTGCGCGAGTTCGGTGCCCAGGTCGCGTCCTGGCCTGTGGCGAGGGACTGCACGTCCCCCCCCGCGGCTGGCACGATGCAAATCTCGAAGTTCCCGCCGCGCTGCGTGGTGAAGTTGATCCACTTGCCATCCGGGGACCAGTCCGGCTCGGTGGCGTTATACACGCCGACGGTGCGGATGCGCTGCGGTGCGCCGCCGCTCGAGCCGATGCGGTAGAGTTGCGCGGAGCCATCGTCGCTGGACACGTAGCAAATCGTTTGGCCATCGGGCGACCAACAGGGCGAGGCGACGCCGCCGCCTTCGCGTGAGTGGGTGAGCTGTTGCAGGCCGCGCCCGTGGATGTCCGCGACGTAGAGGTCAGGCTTGCCGCCTTTGCTCAAGATCATCGCTACGAGGCGTCCGC
This sequence comes from Klebsiella pneumoniae, assembly GCA_943330855.2. Lineage (GTDB taxonomy): Bacteria > Verrucomicrobiota > Verrucomicrobiia > Limisphaerales > SXTU01 > SXTU01. Next base: position 7,529 of record CALQJI020000024.1, on the reverse strand, counting down.
CGGGCGCGACGGAGGGGCCGAGGTTGGACCCGCCGTAGCGGGCGACGATGTGCCGCTCGCCGGTCTCGATGTTGTGCGAGAAGATGTCGGCGTTGTTGAGCTTGTAGGAAGTGTAGGCGAGCCATTTGCTGCCCGGCCCCCACGACGGCGCGGCGATGATGGCGCGGTCAGCGGTGATGGCCGCCGCCCCGTTTCCATCGTAGTCGGCCACGTAAATCTCACCGGTGTTGTTGGGGGCTTTGACCTTCAAGGCGACTTGGGTCCGCGCGATGCCGCGCGTCTGGGTGAGCGCGAAGATCACATCGTCCGCGAAGGAGTGGGCGAGTTGGCGCTGGCTCGCGCCGGTGTAGGCTTTCGAGAGGAGGTAATTCTTCGCGCGGTCGGAGACGAAGCCTTCGAGTCGCGCGCCGTTGGTGCCGTGAATGAGGACTTGCGCCTGCTCGGGGGTGACGACGGCGCACCCGGCGACTTCGAGGTCGAAGCGCAGCGTGCTGGCGACTTCACCGGTGAAGCCGCTGATGGAAATGGGGATGGGTGCGGATGGATCCGCCTTGCCATAGACTTTGAAGGAGGCTTCTTGCGCTGGAGCGACCAGCGTGGAGGCGGCGGTGGAGACGAGTGCGGCGGCGAACTGGCGGCGGTTCAAATTCATCCGGTATTGCGTTTGGCTTTGAGGTTGAAGTCGATGTTAAAGGTCCGTTGCGATTCGCGGAAGCTGACCGGGAAGGGCTCGAACTGAATGACCTTTTGAAGCGTCTCGCGCACCGACTTGTCAATCGCGCTGTTGCCGCTGGGCTTGAGCAACTGCCAACCCAGCACGCGTCCGTTGCGCGCGACGGTGACGGTGACGCCCACGACGGAGAGCGAGTCGCTGAGGTTGGTTGGGACGAGCCACATCTGCTCGTAGAGGCGGACCATCATCTGGCCGTAGTCGAGGAACGCGGCAGCATTCGGGCCCCCGCCGGCGTCAATGTGGATGTCCACGGGTGAGGAAAGGCCGCCTTGGATGCCGCCGAGGATGGTTTTCATTTTGGCCACGCGTTGGAGTTGGGCTTGCTGGGCAGCCTTGGCGGCGGCGACGGACAGGGCGTGTTCCTCGGCATCGGCCTTTTGCTTGGCCTTCGCATCGTCGTCGGTTTTGCGAGAGATGAGGGTTTTGGTGTCGGCAATTTTGATGGTGGACTTGGTGGGCGCGGACTTGACGGGTGGCGGCTCCGGTTCCTTTGACTTTTTGGCGTCCTTCTTCACGGGGGCGGGGGCTTCCTTGCCTTTGGGGCTGGGTGGGAGCGGGCGCGGTTCGACTTTCGCGGTCTTGGGCGGCGGCTCCTTCGCAACTTCTTTCTTCTTCACCGGCTCGACTGGCTTGGGCGGGGGCGGCGGGGGAGTCGGCGGGGGTTCCACGGGACGGGGTGGCTCGACGGCTTTCTGGACGGGCGTCGGCTCAACGACGGCGGGGACGGATGGCGCGGGCACGAGCGCGGGGGCGGAAACGGCTGGGGGTGCCGGCGGGGCCTCGGCGGCGCGGAGGATGGCGTCCAAATCGCGAGCGCTGACGAGGTTGATGACGGGCGTGTGTGGGCGCGGCTTCTCTGGCAGGAAGGCGGGCGCGACGATCAGGATCACGAACAGCAGCGCGTGCATCGCCGCAGAGGCGAAGAGGCATTTCGTATGGAACTGCTGGTTCACTGGGTCAATGGAACTGGATTGGCGGGGGCTAATTCACAGGCGCACGCACGCACGCAAACTTGGACGGGAGCACGGCGCAGTTGCTCCCGGCAATTTCTCCAGCTGCCCGCTGATAGCTGCCCGCTGCTTCACTGGCGCAACTCCGTGCTGAAGCTCACCTGCGTCATCCCGCGTCGGGTGCAGCGGTCGAGCAGTTGCATCGCGTGGTCGAGCTTGCCGTCCTTGTCGCCGCGCACGCGGATGATGAGGTTCGGGTTCGCGCGGTGATCGGCGACAAGCTGGGCTTCGATTTGGTCGAGTGTCATCGGGCGCTTCTGGAGGCGGAAATTGCCGACGCGATCGATCTCGACGGTGCGGATGTCATCGGCTTTCGGCGGGCGAACGTCCGGCCGGGTGCTCTGGCCGGGCAGGTTCATGTCCAGCGAGCCTTCCAGCATCGGCGTGGTGATGATGAAGATGACGAGCAGCACGAACGCGAGGTCGAGCAGCGGCGTGATGTTGATCTCGCTCAACGTCACGAGGGAGTTGCGTTGGGAGAAGCGTCTCATCGAATGTCGAATAATTTAGTCCCGCCGCTCAACAGCCAGACGATGACTCCCACCACCAGCAGGAGGGCGGCTGGTCCTTTCCAAAGCTGGAATCGCCGTTTCAATCGGCTCAGGCGCCAGTGCCGGCGCTTGAATTTCAACTTGAACAAGCTGAAGTCCGCGATGCCGGTGCGCAGGAGTTGGTGACACTTGGAGCAACGGCTGGCGGTGCGCAGATTCGACTGCTGACACTTCCGGCATTTGAGGCGCAGGTGAGCGCCGCAAGCGGTGCAAACGTCGGCCGTGCGTTCGTTAAACACGCCGCACTTCGCGCAGTGGACCGGCATGTCCTTCTGTGCCCGGGGCGGTTGAGAGTTGTCCAGCTCGTCACTCATCCTTGAGGAACTCGGTCTCCAGTTTCGACGCCAGCTCTTGTGCGAAGTTGTCCAACTCGACGGTCTGGACGCGGAGGTTATGCACGAGCCAGTTGTAGCCAAACATCGAGGGGATGGCCACGAGCAGGCCGGCTACCGTGGTGATGAGCGCCGCAGCTACGCCGGGAGCCATCGCGGCGAGGTCTGCGCGGCCCGCTTGCGCCACGCCGGCGAAGGTGTCCATCACGCCCCACACCGTGCCGAGCAGGCCGAGGAAGGGCGCACCGCTGACGGCCAGCGCGAGCAGGATGATGCCGGATTCAAGTGCGAGCGCTTCGCGCGCGACGGCGCTCTCCATGGTGCGTTTGATGTGCTCCATGGATTTGAGGGAGACGTGTTGTTTGCGCGAACCGTCGGCTTGTTTCAGCCGCGCCTCGGTTTCCACCCCGCCCTCCTGATACACGGCGAAGAGCGGGCAGCCCTCGACCTGCACGCGTCGGTCATGGATATCGAGGACGGACTTCTGTGCGCGGAACTCGGACATGAAAAGGTCGTTGAGCCGACGGGCACGGCGCATCTGCAAGCTCTTGGAGACCATGATGGACCACGCGAACATGGAGAAGATCACCAAGCAAATGATGATGACCTTCGCTTCAATGGTCGCCTTCTCCCAGATGTAGGTGATCTGGGAATTCGTTCCTGCGGCGAGCAGACAGAGCGGCAAGTTCATGGAGCAAAATTAACTGGGAGCGTAACGGCGTGTTTGGTGTAACGCCCGGCGGAAGCGCGGTCAAAGCAAACGTGTCGCAAACAGGCGGTCAGACGTGAAATCGGAGCGCGTGCTCCCGGTGTGTGAGCGGGAAAGTGAGCAGGTAAGAAAGCGGGAGCAGCGCGTCCCTGCCCACCCTCCCACCTGCTCGCCGGCCTTGCTACCACTCCGCCAAAATGAAAAAAGCGCCCCGCGCGTGAGCACGGGGCGCTTCCAGAATCAGTGCCGGGGCTTAGTTGGCCTTGTCGGTCTTCTCGTTAGCGGCGACCCAGCCGGAGATGCCGGCGGAGAGATGCTTGATGTTCTTGTAACCGAGCTTCTCAGCGGCGTTGGCGGCGGCCTGGTAGGCTTTGCAGCTCGGGCCGCCGCAGTAGGCGACGACAAGGGCGTTCTTGTCCTCGGGGAGGGACTTGGCGAAGTCGGCCTTCACAGCGGCGAAATCAATCGCGCCGGGGACGTGCTTGGCCTTGTAAGAACCGGTGCCCATCACGTCAATGACGGTGACCTTCTTGTCGGCGATGGCCTTCTTGAGGTCGGAGATGCTGATGTCGGGGAACTCACCGGCGAACGCGGAGGTAGCGACGATGGTGGCAGCGAACAGTGCGAACAGTTTCTTCATGATACTCAGGGTTTTGTTGTTTGTTTTGTTGATGCGCCGGATTAGCGGCGCGAGGAATACGACGCAGACGTAAGAAATACATTCAGGCCAGGAAGAGCTCCGCTCACAAGCGGCGTTCGGGCTGACCGTGCTTTATAAGGAGAGCAGGAAAGCAGGAAGAACTGCCATTGCCGGGGCGGGATCGGAACTACTCCCGCATCCAGCGCCGGGCCTTGGATTCAAAACGCGGCAGGCTGCCGGGCGCGGCCAGCACCACCGGCACGCGCAGGGCGAGGCTCGACTCGAACGCGGCGGCCAGTTGTGTCGCGAGGCCCGTGTCAGAACTGCCCGCCGTAGGCTCGATGGTCACAGTCAGTTCCGCGAGCGCCTGCCGCTGGCTCACACGCACCTGAAACTCCGCGATGCCACCGACGCGCCGGATGATTTCCTCGACCGCACTGGGATACACATTCACCCCGCGCACGACGGTCATGTCGTCCACGCGCCCGAGGATGCCGCCTTCGAGAGCGAGGTCGGCAGAGCCGCAGGGGCAAGTTGAGAGTTGAGAGTTGAGAGTTGAGAGTTGGACCAAATCGCCGGTGCGATAGCGGAGGAGAGGCGAACCAGTGCGTCCGAGGTTGGTAAGAATCAATTCTCCCCGTGCGCCCTCACTGACAGGCTGGCCGGTGACGGGGTCCACCACCTCGGCGAGGAAGGCTCGCGAAATGACGTGCAGCACGCCGGGCCGGGCCGGGCATTCGTAGCTCACCGGGCCGACCTCCGTCATGCCGTGGTGGTCATAGACGCGCGCGCCGGGCCAGAGCTCCTCCAAGCGCGCGCGCGTGGCCGGGATGCTTCCGCCGGGTTCCCCCGCCACGCTGAGGGTCTTCACCTGCGAGCGGCGGAGATCAAGGCCTTCCTTCTCGGCGACCTCGGCGAGATGGATGGCGTAAGTCGGCGTGCAACAAAGGATCGTTGCGCGCAAATCGAGGATCGCATGCAGCCGCGCCACGCTGGTCATCCCGCCGCCGGCGAAGACGAGACAGCCCAGCCGTTGCGCGGACTCGAACGCCGTCCAAAACCCGAGGAACGGCCCGAAGCTGAACGCGAAGAAGATGCGGTCTGCCGCCGTGGTGCCCGCCTGGCGGTGGACGGTCTCCCAGTTGTCCAACATCCACGCCCAGCTCTCCGGCGTGTCGAGCCAGCGCAACGGGTTGCCCGTGCTGCCGCTGGTCTGATGGCAGCGCGTGTAACGCTCCAGTGGGAAGGTCAGGTTTGTGCCATAAGGCGTATGTGCGAACTGGTCGGCCACCAGTTCCGCCTTCGTCGTGAAGGGGCAGTGCGCGCTGAACTCAGCGAGGCTCGCCACGCCCGCGTCCAGCAGGCCCGTGCCCGCGAGCTTGCGCGCGTAAAACGGATTCGTCCGCAACGCGGCCAGCAAACCACTCAGTTGAGAAAGCGTTTCGTTCACGGGATTTTAACCACTGACCTGCACGGACCTGCACTCAGCGGAAACAGTTCAGATGCCTTCATCAGTGCCAGTCAGTGCAGGTTGGTGGTTTTTCTTCGCCGCAATAAAACGCAAAAGGCGCGAAGAGGAAATCTCTTTGCGCCTTCGGTGCCTTTTTGTGGCAAGTCATCTGCGGTTCATTTCCCCGGCGGCTGCGGCTCCGGGTTCGCCGGAGCGGTGGCAGCAGCCTTCTGCGGCGCGGGCGGCGCAGGCTTGTAAAAAGTGACCAACGTCCCGCCCAGCGCGGCCAGCAAGATGCCTACCCAGAACAGTGGCTTGACGCTGCCCCAGCCGCCCGCCGGCGGGTGCGTGACCAGCGCGTAAAGCGCGTTCACCACCGGCGCGCCCGCGAAGACGATGGACATGACCACGGCGGGCGTGCCCTTCGCGCCGAAGGCCAGCAGCACGCCCAACGCGCCGATCGCGCCGACGATGCCCGCGATGAGCGACCACCACAGGCCCTTGGCCGGGAACGCCCACGACGCGCCGTTGAGCGCGAGGATGGCCAGCGGCGCGAGCACGGCGGTGAGGAAGTAGGCCACGCCCACGAAGAGGAACGCCTTGATGCGCCCGTTGGCCGGGTCCGCCATGCCCATCGCACCGGTGTGGAGGAAGATGCCATAGACGCCCCAGGAAACGACCGTCAGCATCGCCCAACCCAGCCACGCCATACCCGGTCCCGCAGTATTTTCAGTGCCCATATAGATACGCACTCTAGGAGCGGGGCTAGGGGAGTTCAAATGGATTGTGCTCGATGAGAGTAATGTCGTGCCCACACCCGCTTCTGCCCCGCTTGCCAGCACGGTGCGCGTCGCGAATACTCCGGGCCGTGAGCGTCACCATCACCCAACTCACCAATGACCTGCTCGCTTCCTACGCGCGCGTCGGCGGCATCAACCACCTCGACGGGAAAAACCTCCCGTCCAAGACCGCCATCGCCGGCATCACGGTGGATTTGCTGCGTCTGCTCTTCCCCGGCTTCTTCGAGGAAAAGCCCCTGCACTCCTCCGAGCTGAAGGTCGAGACCGCCATCCTCATGGACGCGGTGCAAGGCCGCTTGGAAGACGAGTTGCTCAAGTGCCTCGAATACCGTCCCCGTGACGGCGCGAAGAAGTCCGATCACCGCGCCGAAGCCCGCCACCTCACCCTCGCCTTCCTCGGCTGCCTCCCGCGCCTGCGCGAAGTCCTCCAGACCGATGCCGAGGCCGCTTACAACGGCGACCCCGCCGCGTTGAGCACCGAAGAAGTCATCGTGGCCTACCCCTTCATGGAAGCCATCGCGGTGCAGCGCATGGCGCACGAGCTTTACCGGCAGGACATCGTGCTGCTCCCGCGCATCATGACCGAGTGGGCGCACAGCCGTAGCGGCATGGACCTGCACCCCGGCGCGCGTATCGGCACGCACTTCTTCGTGGACCACTGCACCGGCACCGTCATCGGCGAGACGAGCACCATCGGGCACCATGTGAAGATGTATCAAGGCGTCGGCCTCGTGGCGCGTTCGCTCGCGGGCGGGCAGGCGCTGAAAGGGCAGAAGCGCCACCCGACGGTCGAGGACCACGTCACCATCTACGCCGGCGCGACCATCGTGGGCGGCGAGACCGTCATCGGCGCGCACAGCACGGTGGGGGCGAACGTCTTCCTCATGCACAGCGTCCCGCCACACTCCCTCGTGCTCTACGAGGAAGTGAACGTGAAGGTGCTGGACAAGCAGCAGCGCGAGAAGGGGCGGTCAGACTTTCAGATTTAGGCCGAGGCCCGGCTCAATCGTGATCCACTCCAGCAGTTGGACTTCGCTCGTGGTGGTAGACCGGGTTTCTGTTGAAGCGCTTTCAAGGATTACTCGTGGGATGACACTCCTCGATGCTCCCCGGCAGCGGCAAGTCGGCGAGCACCTCGTCGCCATGGCCCCAAACTTCGGGTATTCGGGGAACTTAGTGGGTAGAAACCCGAGAAAGCAGCTTTTAGAGGGGAAAACAGGCGGGGTTGTTCTCCGGCGTTGCACGGAACCCGTTGGGTTGAGGGGCCGCCTGAAAACCTCTCCGTTCGAGCCCTTACCGTGCAT
>CALQJI020000023.1 GCA_943330855.2 Klebsiella pneumoniae | reverse complement strand
GCGCAGGCTGACGGAGGCGTTGTCGGTGTTGGAGAGGAAGGTGTTCTTGATGACGATGCCGGCGCGGCCTCCGGCCTTGAGGATTTTGATGAAGTGCTGGAGGAAGAGGAACGCGGTCTCGCCGGTGCGAATGGGGAAGTTTTGCTGCACTTCCTTGCGCTCTTTGCCGCCGAAGGGCGGGTTGGCCATGACGATGTCGTGCCGGTCCTTTTCCTGAATGTCGGCGAGGTTCTCGGCGAGCGTGTTGGTGTGGATGATGTTCGGCGCCTCGATGCCGTGCAGGATCATGTTCATGATCGCGATGACGTAGGCGAGAGACTTTTTCTCCTTCCCGTAGAAGGTGCGCTCTTGCAGGAACCGGTCCTGGGCGGTGGTGCGCTTGGGGTTGGTCTGCTTCAGGTAAACAAACGACTCGCAGAGGAAGCCGCACGAGCCCGCCGCGCCGTCGTAGATGGTTTCGCCGAGCTTGGGGTTCACGACCTGGACCATGGCGCGCTGGAGGGGGCGCGGGGTGTAATACTCGCCGCCGTTGCGCCCGGCGTTGCCCATGTTTTTGATCTTGGCCTCGTAGAGGTGGGAAAGCTCGTGCTTCTCGGTCTGGGAGGCGAAGCGGAGTTCATCAATGTGATCAATGATCTCGCGGAGGTTGTAGCCGCTCTGGATGCGGTTCTTTATCTCGCCGAAGATTTCGCCGATCTTGTATTCGACCGTCTTGGGCTTGTCGTTGAACTTGGCTTTGAAGCCGTGCAGGTAGGGGAAGAGTTTTTCGTTAACGAATTTGGTGAGGTCGTCGCCACCGAGCGCGGTGTTGTGATCAATCTTGCCGTCTTTGCCCTTGGGCGCGGCCCACGATTCCCAGCGGTAGGGTTTGTCGAGGATGTGGGTGTATTTCTTGCCGTCGAGGGCGGCTTCGGTGGCTTTGTCGTGTTCGAGGGCGTCGAGGTATTTCAGGAAGAGCAGCCAGGAGGTCTGCTCGGTGTAGTCGAGTTCGCTGGTGCAGCCGGCGTCTTTCCAGAGGACGTCGTCGATGTTTTTGAAGGCTTGTTCGAACATGGGGATTAGTCAAAAAGCGTGCCGACGCCGACCCGGAGGCAATTTACGAGAGTGCTGTTGGCGGTGGCTTCTCTGAAGGGGTCGCTACAGTGCATGGCGTTGTGCGAGGATATTTCTAGCCCTTTCAAAGGCAATCAAGAACGTGGCCAGAAAAGGCGGGTGGCCAGATCAGAAAGCATGACTGAGCCGTTCAGACCGCTGGCGAAAAATCGCGTCCGAACTCGAAAACCCATGCATAGACACACCACGAACACCTGCCCCCATGCCCAAGGCCCACCCCACGAAGCTTTCCGGGTGCCTCCTGCCATCGGCGTGCGCGGGCCGAGCTTCACCACAACGTCAGGCGGGCACAGCATGGCGAAGAACGCTAGGTCGTCGCCGACCCGGCGTCCGTAATCCCGGCAGTCGTAAGAATGGGCTTCCGGTGCGAACACCGTGGGATGTTGAGCTTCTGCATGGAGCCACTGTGCCATCCATAAACCCTGCGAACGCGCATCCGAATGCCCGCCACTCGATGAGAGGAGTGGAAATCTTGGCCGATTGAGAAACCCCACCTCCCCCTTGTCACCGCGCACCCGCCGGCACCCCCCAAGTTGCGGGGGGGGGGCTTCCCGTGGAACCGTCCGACAATCCTTCGCCTCCCGCCCCCACTGTGAACGCCGTTGACGCTCGCGGCGCACTTCCCGGCAGTCCTCTTTTGAACGCATTGGAGCCGAGCTCATCTCCGCCACTGAGTTAGACGAGACTAACTAATGCAACAGAATGCAACAGTGGAAGTGCGTTTCCGTGCGCTTTTACGACCTTTACTGAAAAATGGGCAAAGTGCGTTTTAAGCCCGTATTTATTACGTGTTAATGCACCTTTAACGCACCGTCGCGCAAGCCCCATTATGGATTTGTAAACCGTCGGTCGTCGGTTCAATCCCGACCACTGGCTCCATTCGTCGGTGAAATTTCACGATTGCGACGGTTTGTCCAACGGACCTATTGACTCAGCGGGGGGGGATTTGTATTTTCTCCGAGCTTTCGAGTTCCAAAGTAGCTCAATGGTAGAGCATCCGGCTGTTAACCGGAATGTTGTAGGTTCGAGTCCTACCTTTGGAGCCATCTTCTTTCCCCTTTGTTTACAGGGGACTTCCATCTCCCCAAGCACCCGCGCCAGTAGAGTTGCCAGCAGTTTGGGGCACGAAAAACTCCCCTTTCACTTCCGGCGAGGCCAGGGACCAGACATCACTGCAACGCAAACGGTAGCCGCGTCACGCGCGTGCCTAGCTCCACTAGCCGGTTGCGCACCATGTCGGAGCTGGTCTTCACATCGAAGGCGTAGCCGGGCAGCGTCTCGAAGGTCCGCACCACCGCGCAGTAGTCCGCGTTCACCATCACGCCCAGGAACTCGCCGGTCTTGCTCAGGACGATGTCGCCGGTCGAGGGGGAGAACTCGCCTTGCAGCACGCGGCTCAGGATGCGGTTGCGCATCTTCACGTAGTCCGGCGTGCGCGCGTCGAGCTTGAACTCAACCTCGCCGTAGTGCTTGCCGCCGCGGTTCACCAGCACCGCCTCGGTGAACTTGAACGGGTTCTTCGCCACCGGATACATCTTCACGCCCAACGCCAGCGCCTGCTGGGCGTCCACGGGAATGACGGCGAGGCGCGGGTCGGCGGTGATGAAGGTCAACGCGCCGCTCGCGAGCGCCTGCGGCGGCCTCGCCACGCGCGCGAGGATGCGGTCCATGCCCAACGGCGTGGTCAGCGAGAACGGCGTGTCGGTGACGTGCAGGATGGCCATGACCGTGCGCCCGTCGTGGACGAGCACGCTCTTGGTGTCTTTGAGGCGGTCGCCGGAGCCGAGGAGCACGTTCTGCTGCGCGGAGATGGACACGTCCACGCGGTTGCTGAGGAACTCGCTGAACATCAGGTTCATGTTGATGGGCGTGTTCTCGCGAATCTCCTTGGCCAGCTCGCCGGACTTCGCGGCGAGCTGCCCGACGCCCTCGCTCAAGCGGGCGGTCTGCGATTGCAACTGATCCTTCTCCAGCCGCACGACGGCGACCTCCTTCTTCAAGTCGGTCAAGTTCTCGCGCAGCAGATTCCGCTCGGTCTCGGCGACTTTCGCGGCGGTGGCGAACTGCGTGGCCTGGGCGGCGGCGGCTTGGCGCTGCTTCTCCAAGTCCGCCAGCGCGGCCTGTTGTTTCTCCAACTCGGCCTGCTTCGCGGCGAGCGCGGCCTGCATCTGCTTCTCCAACTGGTCGCGAATCAAATCTTTCTCGGCCTGCACGACCTTCACCGTGGTCGCGAGATTGGCAGCTTGCTGCGCCGCTGCGGCTTGCTGTTTGCCCAAGTCCACCAGCGCGGTCTGCTGCTTCTGAATCTCCGCCTGCTTGGCTGCGACGGTTTGCTGCATCTGAGCCTTTTCGGCCTCGACGTTCTTGATGGCGGCGGTGAGCGCGTCTTGTTGTTGCTTGGCGTCGGCCACTTGCTTCGTGGCGGACGCGTAGCGCTGGGACAAGTCCTGCGCCGCCGTCTGCGACTGCTTGAGGTTCGTCTCCAACTGGCTCTTCTGCGCCTGCAACTGCGTGAGCGTCTGCGCGCGCGTCTGCGAGTCCGCCTCGGCGAACTGGAGCCGCTGCTGGAGCTGGTTGCGCGTGGCCTGCTCTTGTTCGAGCGAGAGTTTCATCATGTCCACGAGGTCCTGGTTCTGGCGCGCGGCGCTGACCTCGGGCACTGGCGGTTTGCGATTGGGCGGCGGCTCGACCTTGTCCCAGCGCGTGAGGGCTAGGAGGTTGAGCAGGAGGAAATCGCAGATGATGAGGAGCAGGGTCTTGTTCATGGCCGAACCTCCGGAGGGAATGCCCAATGCCCAATGCCAAATTCCCAATGAATGCCCACGCTTGAATGCCCAATGGGCAGGTCGTGGCTCACCATTTGTCCGCGCCCACTCGACGTGCCTGCCCGGTCACACCGCCACCGGGGATTGGGAATTGCGCATTGATTGGTCATGGCGTCATTGGGAATTGGGCATTCCCTTTCAAGCCGCTACGGTCTGCCGCTCCGAGGCCGTCTCTTGGCACTCCACGATGAGCCGCCGCTTGGCCGCGCGGACGTGGCGAATCTTCACCAGCGCCACGCACACGATGCCGAAGAGGTTCGAGGCGTAGGCCGCCAGCAGGTTCGCCTCGATGACTTGCACGACCTGCATCACCAGCGCGCAGGCGGTGCCGGCGATGCCGACGTAGAGGCCGGAGTCGAAGAGGTTCTCCTCGTTCTCCATGAGTCGCAGCTTGAGTTGGGGCGACGCGGTGGACATTTCGATTTCGCGAATCTTCATCAGGCAGACCGCATACACGGCCACTTGCAGTCCGGCGAAGAGCCCGATGCTCAGGATGGTGGAGAGTTCCATACGTGGTTTCAGTTTCGTTGCACTATCAGTTTTTTGGTTCGGCACCGGTGAATTGGTGAACACCGGCAGCTTGAGGCGGAGGCGAAATTCCGGCGAGCCCAGCGGCTTGAGCAGGAACGGTTCGCCCGCCGCCAACAGCATCAACGCCAGCCCCAGCCCCACCGCGGCGCGCTGCCCGTGAATCACCCGCACGCCTGCTGCCGCGCGGCTGCCGTTTCTGACGGGCGACAGTTCGCTCCACACTAAAAAAAATCCCAGCCCGGCCAGCAGGAAACAAATCACCTTCGCCGCGAGCATCCCGCGCGGGGCCGCCAGCGCCCAGCCCGCAAGGAAACCCGGCGTCGCGCGCGTCGGCCCGAGCGGTAAGCCGCGTTCCAACAGCAGCCGCACCGCGCCCTCGCCGTGCGCCAGCGCCAGCGTCAAGTCGCCCGCGCCCGCCTTGCCGAAGCGCAGCAGATAGCCGGCGACCTGGTCCGGCGCGCGCGTGAGCAGCGCGGCGGTGTAGAGCACCGGGAGGTTGTCCGGCGCGGCCTTCGTGAGCTGCACAAAGTCGCTCAACGCGTTCGCGTTCGGCAGGACGCGCACCAGTTCAGAGAGCTGCATCCAGTCCATCCGCCGGGCCAGCGTGAGCAGGTCCATGCAGACGGCTTCCCACTCGCCCGCGAGCCGCGTCTCGTTGGCCTTCTCGGCGATGGCGCGGAGGTCGGCGGCGAGGAGCGGGGCGAAGCGCTCGCCTTGATAGAGCAACGCCGTCAGCAGAATCGTCGTCTCGAACGGCTGCCCGCCGGGCCGTCCCACCGGGATGAACTGCGTCGTGCTGGACAGCTGGCGCGTCTGGAGAATCGCCTGCACCCCGGGCGAACGCGCCGCCGCCAGATGCTCGCGCAGCAACGCGCGGTTCGTCTCCGAGAGCAGGACCGGGAGGATGTCCTCGCTGGCGGGCCGGGAGATTTCCTTGTCCTTGAAGACCGACTCGATGAACGCGTCACGCCCGCCCCAAGTCGTCCAGCCGCGCCGCGCTCCGAGGGCCGCGAGTTCCGCCGTGAGCTTCGGGACTTGCTCATCCTTCACCGTCACCGCCGCCGCGAGCGCGAGCTTGGCGACGCCCGGCCGCTGCGCGGTCACCGCCGCGAGGCCGAGGCTGGCGGCAGTCGGAGTTCCGTGGCCAGCCCGCGCTAGCAAGGCGGGGTGGAGGGATTTCAAGTTTGCTGGCAGGAGCGTGCCGAGTATCAGGAGCACCACGGAGAGCACGCCAAAGAAGGCCACACGCACCACATCCGGCGGCTCGCCGACGAGCGCGGGGGGCTCCTCCGGCGGCGGTTGCCCCGCTCGCACGGCCCGCCAGCGGGTCGGGTCAAAGGGATTGGCGTCGGCGTTCACGAACGGGCAATTGGACTGGCTGCGCGGTGAAAAACTCCGTTTCACCCGCGCCACAATTTCAGCGTGCTTCGGCTGACTGGCTGCTGCGAGATGAAATTCAGAAACCCGCGCCGAAGCCAGGGCGTATCTACCCAGCGGTGGCAAGGGAATGGTGGGCAAGGAATTGAGGCGGAGGAATGAATTTCCTTGGGGGGGATTCCCTTGCCGCTCATTCAGCCGTGGTGCGGGCGAATTCCGCGCCCCCGGGCCGGAGAAAGTTTCTCAGGGGTGGGTTGTCGGCTGCATCCGCACTGTTCTAGCCGTTCCTCCCGCGCAAACTCAGGGAACACAGCTCCTTTCCCAACCACCAGCTTCCCCATCTCTGCTCCGCCCCGAATCGGTGTGCCTCCACGCCCGCGTTGCCAACTCAACTCTCCTGCCTTTAACTCCGCCGTGCCGATGCCCGCCACCGCCAGCCCCACAATCGAGATTTGCCCCGCCTTCGCCCCGCGGCCCGGCCTCACCCACGCGGTCTTCGACTTCGATGGCACGCTCTCGCTCATCCGCCACGGCTGGCCGGACATCATGCTGGCGATGTTCCTGGAGATGCTCCCCGCCCGCGCCGACGAAGACCCCGCCGCGCTGCGCGCCGCGCTGATGGCGGAAATCATCTCCTTCAACGGCCGGCAGACCATCCACCAGATGGTGCGCTTCGCCGAACGCGTCGGCGCGCGCGGCGGCCAGGTGCGCGAGCCGCAATGCTACCTCGCCGAATACACGCTGCGGCTCGAACGCGACATCGCCCGCCGCAGTCAGCAAATCCGCGACGGGGCCAGCCCGGACAGCTTCGTGGTCCCCGGTGGTCGCGCACTCATCGAGCGCCTGCGCGAACGCGGCCTGAAGCTCTACATCCTGAGTGCCACGCTCGAGCCGTTCGTGAAGCAGGAAGCCGCGCTGCTGGACCTCGCGCGCTACTTCGATGGCCGCATCCACGGCGGACATGAGAACACGCCGCCCTTCTCCAAAGGCGAGGTCTTCGACCGCATCCTGCGCGAGGAAGGCATCTCCGGCGCGCAACTGCTCTCCTTCGGCGATGGCCCTGTCGAGCTGCACCACACGAAGGAACTCGGCGGCCTCGCTGTCGCCGTGGCCAGCGACGAGACGGAAATCGGCTCCGGCAAAATCCACGAGCAGAAGCGCACGCAACTCATCGCGGCGGGGGCGGACTTGGTGATTCCTGATTACCAGTGCGAAGCGCAACTGGTGAAGCTGCTGCTGGGCGACCGCTAACTTTCCGAACTCCGATGCAACCTCCCGTCCCCCTCGACCTCGCCAAAATCCGCGTCTTCCCGCTCGCGCAGCGCAAGAGCATGAGCACCGTGGACGAGGTGCTCATCGAGCCGACCACCGCGCCCCCGCCCGTCAGCGACTTCAACGCCGCGCTCATCGAGCGTTGCGCGAAGGACATCAAGGCCGCGCTCGAACGCGACGCAGCCGTGATGCTCATCTACGGCGCGCACCTCGTGAAGAACGGCGGGCAACTCCTCCTCGGCCAGATGCTCGACCGCGGCTTCCTCTCGCACCTCGCGACCAACGGGGCCGGGACGATTCACGACTGGGAATTTTCCTGGTTGGGCCGCTCCACCGAGAGCGTCCGCGACAACGTCGCCACCGGCAACTTCGGCACCTGGGACGAAACGGGGCGCTTCATCCACCTCGCGTTGTTGGCCGGGGCCGTGCGCGGCTTCGGCTACGGCAAGGCGCTCGGCAAGTTCATCTACGAGGACGGCGCGTTCATCCCCACCGAGGCCGAGCTGACGAAGCAGATTCAAGCCGAGCCAGGCCACCCGCTCACCGCCGCGCGCGCCGACTTGCTCCAAGCCATCCAGCGCTTCAGCCTCAAGCCCGGCCAGCACATCGTCCCGCACCCGCACCGCAACAGCAGCGTGCTCGCGCAAGCCGCGCGCCACGAAGTCCCCTTCACCGTCCACCCTGGCATCGGCTACGACATCATCGCGAACCATCCGTGGTTCAACGGCGGCGTCATCGGGCGCGCGGCGGGCGTGGACTTTGCGCTGTTCGGCGGCTCGGTGGAGAAGCTCGATGGTGGCGTGGTCCTGAGCGTCGGCTCGGCCATCATGGCCCCGCAGGTCTTCGAGAAGAGCATCAGTTGCGTCAACAACCTCCGCCTCCAAGCCGCTCGCCCCATCGTCAGCGGCCACAACATCTACGTGGTGGACTTGCAGGACGGCGGCAACTGGGACTGGACCAAGGGCGAGCCACCCAAG
This sequence comes from Klebsiella pneumoniae, assembly GCA_943330855.2. Taxonomy (GTDB): domain Bacteria; phylum Verrucomicrobiota; class Verrucomicrobiia; order Limisphaerales; family SXTU01; genus SXTU01. Next base: position 54,986 of record CALQJI020000023.1, on the reverse strand, counting down.
GAAAACCCGGCTTACTACCTGCGCTTCTGCAAGAGCTTCTCCCGCATGGGCGGCGCGATGCACTACGCGCAGTGCGACAACGTGGCCTTCCTTCACCACCTCTTCCACAAGCTGGAAACCCTCCACGGCCGCACCGCCACCAAGGATATCCCCGACATCGGCGACCCCAACCCCGAACCGCGCTACCAGTGGTGAGGAGAGAACTTTTGCCGCGAGAGGGCGCAAAGCGCGCAAAGCCGAAAGCGAGACAAGTTACCCCTCTGTGTCCTCTGCGCCCTTTCGCGGCTAATCCTTTCTTCGCATGACCCCAGCCCGTTTCGCTGAAATCACTGACCGTTACCCGTCCCTCCGCCTCGCGCTGGTGGGCGATTTCTGCCTCGACCGCTATCTGGAGATTGATCCCGCGCGCGCCGAGACCTCCATCGAGACCGGCCTGCCCGTCCACAACGTCGTGCGCGTCCGCTCCCAGCCCGGCGGAGCGGGAACCATCCTCAACAACCTCGCCGCCCTCGGCGTCGGCGTGATTCACCCCATCGGCTTTTGCGGCGAGGATGGCGAAGGCTACGAGCTGCAACGCGCCATCGCTCAAGTCCCCGGCGTGCGCGGCAACCTCCTCGTCACCCCGCAGCGCCGCACCTTCACCTACTGCAAACCACTCGTCGTCGCCCCCGGCCAGGCGCCCGTCGAACTCAACCGCCTCGACAGCAAGAACTGGACGCCCACGCCGCCCGCAGTTGAAGCGGCATTGGCCGCGCAGCTCCTCCGCACCGACGCGCAACTCCAGGTCATCATCGTCCTCGACCAAGTGGACGTGCCCGAAACCGGCGTCGTGACGCGCGGGCTGCTCACCACGCTCGGACGCCTCGCCGAGGCCCGGCCGCAGCTCCGCATCCTTGGCGACAGCCGCCGCGGCCTGCGCGATTGGCCCCCCATCACCTTCAAGATGAACGTCGCCGAGTTGAGCCGGATGACGAACCTCCCCGCCGCCGCGTCGCTTGTGGAAATTGGAAACGCCGCCCTCGCCCTTGCGAAGCAGAACGGCCGCGAAGTCTTCGTCACCCTCTCCGAACGCGGCATCCTCGGCGCGGCTCCGAATGGCGAAGTGGAACACGTCCCCTGCCTGCCCTTGCGTGGAGAAATCGACATCGTGGGCGCGGGCGATTCCGTCACCGCGAACCTCACCGCCGCCCTCGCCGCCGGCGCGACCTTGCGCGAAGCCATCGAGTTGGCGAACGCCGCCGCCTCCGTGGTCATCCACCAACTCGGCACCACCGGCACCGCCAGTGTGGCGCAAATCCGCGAACTGCTGCTGGCGGGTTGAGATGAGCCGATCGCGCTATGGAGTGCGGCGGCAGAGCGCAGCGGCGACGCCGCTTTCGCAAACCCAGCGCGACCGAACGCCAGCCAGACTTATCGAAGGCAATGGCCTCAAGCAAAGGACGCGAAGGACGCAACGCCAAGTCGAGTCTCCGGCGAAGTCTTGGCGCTTGGAGCCTTCTCCTTTGCGCCCTTTGCGGTCTTTGCGTGAGGCAAGTCTTCCCCGCCGTCAGCACCAGCCTCACGCCACCCGCACCACCGCCGGCTCGCTCGTTTTGAGCACGCGGATTTCCCGCTGCGGGAACGGCATCTCGATGCCTTGCCGACGGAACTCCTCCAGAATGGCCTGGTTCACCGCGGCCCCTGCCGGACCGAAGTCCCCGACCTTCGTCCACGGCTTGATGGCGATGTTCACGGCGGAATCTCCGAACGACGCGACGCCCACGACCGGGGCCGGGTCTTTCAGCACCGCCGGGATGCGCGCCAGCACGGCGTTGACCGCGTTGAGCGCCTGGTTCAGGTCCGTCGCGTAAGCCACGCCCACGCTCAGGTCGAGCTGCCGGAGTGAGCCGTAGTTGTGGAGAATCTCGCCGATGACCTTGCGGTTCGGGATGACCACGCGCGACCGGTCCGCGTGGACGAGGATGACCGAGAACAGCTCGATGGCGTGGACCTGGCCATGCACGCTGTGAATCTCGATGTATTCGCCGACGCGGAAGGGCTTGGTGAAGATGATGAGCAACCCGGCCATGAGGTTGCCCAGCACGCCTTGCAACGCGAGGCCCACGCCCACACCCGCCACGCCGAGACCGGCGATGATAGGCGCGATGGCGACGCCGACCTTCTCCAGCACGAGCATCAGCGTCAGCCCCATCACCATCAGCCGCGCGACGCGCACGATGAGTATACGCACCGGCGGCTCCAAATCCCGCTTGCCCAGCCAGCGCTGGAGCGCCTTGCCCACCTGCATGGCGATCAGCAAGCCAATGATCAGAATGATGGCGGCCCCGAGCAGCTTCGGACCGTAGTCGAACAAGAAGGTGATTCCCTGCTCTGTGATTTTGTTGAGCAACTCGGTATCAATGACGGCGAACATAAATGTGTTTGGAAATGACACGACGCGCAAAACCTAGCAAGTCGCCCTCGCCGGGCCAATGGGGAAACTTAGCCACTGCGGGCTTCAGGGCGGCAGTCAGCTTTTGGAACCGTCGCCTCCCATTAGCACACGGCTTCAGCCGGGTGTTCTGGGCGGCAGCGATGGAAAACTGTTTAAACAGTTTTTCACTTGGAGGCGACGCGTTCACCCGGCTAAAGCCGGGTGCTAATAAGAGGTGCCCAAACCTGACGTGCGCCACTGGGCTCGTCGCATTGTTGCTCGCTCTCTTCACGATGCTGGGCTGTCGCACCTCCCCGTCTGCAAACCTCCAGCGCTTCGAGTTCGAGCAGCCGCAGATGGGCCTGCCCTTCCGCATCGTGCTCTACGCCGAGAGTCAGACCTTCGCCGACACCGCCGCCCGCGCCGCCTTAGCCCGCGTCGCCGAGCTGAACCAAATCTTCAGCGACTACGAGGAAGACAGCGAGTTGAGCAAACTCTCCCGCTCTTCCGGCAGCGGTCGCGTCGTGTCTGTGAGTGACGAACTCTGGCGGCTGCTGGCCGTCGCGGAAGCCACGTCGCGCCGCTCGGAGGGGGCGTTCGACATCACCGTCGGCCCGCTCGTGCAAGTCTGGCGACGCGCGCGGCGACAACGCGAGTTGCCCACGCCCGAAGTTATCGCGGAAGCCAAGGCGCGCGTCGGCTGGCAGAAAGTCGTCCTCGACCCGCACGCCCGCACCGCGCAGTTGCTCGTGCCGGGAATGCGGCTCGACCTCGGCTCCATCGCCAAGGGTCGCGCGCTGGACGAAGCCCTCCGTGAGTTGCGCAGTCACGGCATCACGCGCGCCCTCGTCACCGGCGGCGGCGACATGGCCATCGGCGACCCACCGCCCGGCCGCGCTGGCTGGCGCATCGAACTCGCCCCGCTCGACGCCCCCGGGGCTCCGCCCACGCGCTTCCTCTCGCTGAGCAACTGCGGCTTCGCCACCTCCGGCGACCTCTTCCAACACGTCGAGTTGGGCGGCAAACGCTACTCACACATCGTGAATCCCCACACCGGCATCGGCCTCACCGACCACAGCCTCGTCGTCGTCATCGCGCCGGACTGCCTCACCGCGAACAGCCTTTCCACCACCACCTGCGTCGTCGGCCCAACGCGTGGACTGGCCTTGGTCAAAGCTACGCCCGGCGCGGCGGCCCGAATCGTGCGCCAGCCAGGCGAGTTGGTTGAAGTGAGCGAGTCCCCGGCCTTCGCGCGTTTCTACGACAAGTAGGCCAGCGCATCCCGTGTGTTACCGCGCTGAAGGCTGCGCAGGAGCAGGAGACCGTCGCAGGCAACAATGGCTTGATGGATGCGGTGATCCGCAAGTTGACGCCGTAGCCCTGGCTTCAGTTCCAAGAGCACCTTCGCGACAGTGGGAGGTCACGGACGGTCACCCGACCAGCGGCTTTCCCCGTTCATCCACCAGCCCGAGGGAGACGGCGATGGCTGTCAGCACCAGTGCTTCCTGCTGCCCCGTCTTCTTTCCCAGGCCTAGGACACCACCGGACGCCTCGGCTATGCCCCTGCCCCAACGCATCAGGCATTGCTTGAATGCCACCGACTCTCCCGGATAGGACGCATCCAGCTCCGCACCCGCCGCCTGTAGCTCCTCCACCGGCTCCAGATTGCTTTGCTGCATCTCCATGAAAATACGGTCGTAGTCGTGAACCAGTTTGCTAACGGCGGCACGGAAGAGCGGGCTGGGAAACTCGTCCACGCGTTTGCACATCAGGGCGAGCTTGTCCCGCTCCTTCCGATCGACCATCCCGTCGGCGTCGGCCACCAGTTTGAACACCAGGAGTGGAGCACGCGCCAGCCGGTCATCCACCTGCACGGGCGGGCGGGCAACTGGCCCATGCAAGTCGATCAAATCGGCAATTGCCGCCAGGGTAGCGGCCTCCGCCTTGCCCATTTTCTTCCCCAGTCCAACGGAACCTCCCGGCGTTTCGGCAATGGCCCGGCTCCACGCCATGAGGCTTTCCTTGAAGGCCGGAGCTTCGTCGGGACGCGCTCGCTCAAGTAACTCGATGGCCTCCCCGAGCGTATCCATGAAGTCCAAGCCCCCGCTTGGCAGGTCATTGAAATAACGGTCCGGGTTCCGTGCAATCGCGGCGACCGCCGTGCGAAAGAGTTCGCTCGGAAACTGCCTGGGGTTCACGCACAGCTTCTCCAGCGTCGCTATTTCCCGCTTGTCCACTTTCCTGTCCGCCGCCGCAATCATCATGAACGTGACGCAGGCCGCGCGCGCGAGCACGTCCTCCAGGACTTCGGCGTGGGATAAAGGGTCGGACATCGCGGCGGGTCGGGTTCGTTGGTGGCGCGACGTTGGAGTTAGGCGGACCGGAAGCCACCCCAAAACCCAACGCCGGGTCGCTTCGGCAGAACTCGTCGGCCTGCTCTGGATTGCGGGCACTGCATCGTGGGCATGCTACTTCAACTCCCCCGCCGTCCACGGCAACTGACGGCTCCCCGTCGCGCCACGGACGGTCTTCACCTCCGCCGCCGTCACGGGCGCGGCCTGCTGGCCGAACTCTGCGCGGATGAAGGTGAGCACGTCGGCAATCTGCTCGTCGGTCAGGCCGCCCATCGCGGGCATCGGGACGGAGGCGGGGGTGTGGCCGTAGTTTTGACCGGCAACGGTCACGGGACCGGTGAGGCCGTGGAGGACCACCTTGATGATGCGCTCCTTGTCGCCGCGCACCCAGTCGCTGCTGGCGAGGGGCGGATAGACACCGGGCAGTCCCTTGCCCTCGGGTTGGTGGCACGGGAGGCAGGCCATTTCGTAGATGTTCTCACCGGCGGTCGGAGCCTTGCGCGGGGTGCCGATGAGCTTGCGCAAGTAGTCTCCGTGGGCCGGATTGCTGAGGTTGAGTTGGTTCGCGGCAAGGGCCGGTCCCCACTGCGGTTGCGTGGCGCGGGCGCTCTGGCGCAGCGCGTAGTCGAGAAACTTGTCGGTCGGCAAGTCGAGGGCCTTCGTGAAGACCTCGGCGGCGGCGGGCTTGCCCAAGTAGCTCGCGGCGACAACGGCTTCCAAGCGCACGCGGGGGTTCTCATCCTTCACGCGCTCGGTCAGGAGCTTCGCGGCGTCCGGCAATTTGTCCGCCCACATCCCGGCGACGCGCGCGCCGTAAGCCCTCACCCGCGCGTCCTTCGTCGCGAGCAGCTTCGCCAGTAAGGCGGGGCGTGCGACCTCGTGCGACTCATAGACGCCGATGACTTCGAGGAGCAAGTGCTCGTAGCCGGGCGTTGCGGGCGTGAGCTTGGCGACCCACTCGTCTGCGGCTTTCAACGCGTCCACCGTGGGTGTGGCGAAGAGGAGGCGCTTGGCCTGGTAGCGCGTCCAGCGTTCGGGCGAGCGGAGTTGTTCGAGCAACTCGGTGGGCTTCATCGCGGCGAGGTTCGGCTGCTTCACGCTCGCGCGGCTCTTCGCGGTGATGCGCCAGATGCGGCCGTGGGCCTTGTCGCGACGCGGGTCGGAGTAGCTGGCCTGGTAGTGGCCGATGATGGGATTGAACCAGTCCGCGAGATACATCGCGCCGTCCGGGCCGACGCTCACATCCACCGGGCGGAACGCGGCGTTGGAGGACTTGAGGAGCTTGGGCAACTGCGTGGTCTTGAAGCCGGAGCCGGCGTCCTCGAAGCGATGCAGCTCGGCCACCGCGCCGAAGTAACCGCCAATGAGCGCCGCGCCTTGGATGTCGTCGGGCAACGCGCGCGTGCCGATGATGTCAATGGAAGTGGTCTTCGGCGACGTGTCGAAGAGCGGGCCGACCGAGTGGTATTGCTCGGGAGAATTGCGATACGCCGTGTCCGCCGAACTCGCCGAACTGCTGCCCGAAGGACTCGCGCCACGCACCATGCCGGGCACGCTCCAGTAGCCGTGCGGGCGGTCGCCGGACTTGTGGAAGACTTGCCCGTAGTCGTCGAACACGACGCCCCAGCAGTTCGCGCCCGCCATGCCGCCGCCGAAGAAGCCTTCGAGCCGCATGGTGCGCGGGTTCAGCCGCCAGATGGCTGCGCGGTCCAAGCGCGCGATGCCCCACGCGGACTCGACGCGCGAGAAGGCGTGCAGCCCCTGCGAGAACCAAAGGCTTCCATCAGGTCCGTGGCAGATGCTGTTGATGAGTTGGTGGGTGTCCCCGATGCCGAAGCCGCTGAATAGCACGCGGCGCGTGTCGGCCTTGCCGTCGCCATCGGTGTCGCGCAAGTGGACGAGCTGGTCGAAGTCGCAGACATAAAGCCCGCCGTCGCCGGGTTCGAGGCCCTGCACCATCGTGAGGCCCTCGGCGAAGCGCCATGACTTGTCGGCCTTGCCGTCACCGTTCGTGTCTTCGAGGACGAGGATGTAATCGGCGCGCTTCGCACTGGCCTGCGTCTGCGGATACGTCGGCGAGCACGCGACGTAGAGTCGACCCTTCTCGTCCCAGGCGATTTGCGTGGGCTTCACCACGCCGTCGCGTTCGGAAGCGAAGAGGCTGACCTCGTAGCCATCGGCCACGGTGAAGGTGGCGAGCTGTTCCTCGGGGGTGAGGGCCTTGGGTGAATCCCCGGCGTTTGCGGGCGGCGGCATGACGAGCGCGGCGACTTTCTCGCCGCGCGCCAACCCTTGAACACGCGTGTCCGCCGCCGCGACCAGCGGGCGGTGGCGCTCGAAGGCATCTTTTAGCGACGGCTCGGTGCCGCCGGCCTTGCCGAACATCTGGTTCACGCGGTCGCCATAGACGAAGGACCAGTTCGCGGGCCGCCACGAGTCGAACCACAGTTGGTTCTTCTGCACGATGGCGGCGCGCAAGGGGTCGAGCTCGGCGGAGAGTTTTGCTTCCGCGCCGAGCTGGCGCGCGGCTAGGGCAGCAACCTCGCGCAAGCCTTCCGTCGTGAGGTGAATGCCGTCCTCTGTGAGGCGCTGGCCGGGGGCGCGCACCGCCAGCGGCACGAACAAGTTCACGAAGACCGCACCACGCTGCTTCGCAATCTCGCGCACAGCGTCCGCGTAGGCGCGCACGTCGTTGTTGCGCTTCGTCAGGTCGGGGGCGTGGGAGGCGACGGGCTTTTCGAAGGGCGTTGGCGAGAGCAACACCAACTTCTTCGTGCGCCCGGCGAACTGGTCGAGCAGCCGGTGATACGCCGCCGTGAACTCCGGCAGCCGCGCGACACCATCAAGTGCCTCCATCTGGCCGAACTGCGCCACCACGATGGTCGCGCCCGCCGTCTCAAGCTGGCGCACCCACGAGCCGAAGTTCAGGTCGCGCCATTGCTCATAAACCGTGTCCGCCTCCCAGGCCATCGAGCGGAAGCGCGGCTGTTTCGCGGCAAAGGCGGAGGCCAGCAGCGCCTCCAGTTCGCCGGCCTTCGATTCGCGCACGAGGTTTTCCTGCCCGACGAACACGACGACTTCATTCGTGCCGAGGGCGAATTTCCCGTCCGCAAACGCCCCTACCGGCACGCTCGGCTGCGCGGTGCCGAAGCGGCTGAGAATCTCCGCCTCGGGCGGGATGGCGGAGTCGGGCAGGACATCAATGGAGAGATTGCGGAAGGAAATCTCCGCCTTGCAGTTCCCGTGGATTTGCAGGGCGATGACGCCGGTGTCCTCGATGCCCGGCTCGCGCTCGACCCAGATGGCCGTGCGCTGGCCGTTGAGGAAGAGGAGGATTTGCGAGCCGCTCGCAACGACCTCGTAGCTGTTCCAGTCGCCGACCTTTTCGAGGCGCGCGACGTGGTTCGTGTCCGCCTGCGCGAGCACCTTGCGCCTGCGCGACTCGTCGTAGAGGGAGCCGGAGTAGCCCGCGCCGATGTCCGCCTGGAAGCCGGACATTTCATTGGGCGGATTCGGGATGCGCTTGCTGCGGAACTGCACGCCGCCGTTCACGAAGCCCTGCGTGCCGACGAGCTTGTATTCGAGGCGGAGGTGAAAATTCTTGTAGCTCTTGAGCGTGGCGAGGAACTCATTCTTGGGATTCCCATCGAGCGAGCCGCCGACGATGACGCCGTCGCGGATGCGCCAGACTTGGTTCGTCTCACCCTCCCAGCCGGCGAGGGATTTGCCGTCGAAGAGCGGGACAGGGGCGGCGGAAGCGGAGAGGAAGGCGGTGAGCGTGAGGGCGAGCGTGAGGATAAGTTTCATAGGCATGGGTGCCCAAGTGGGCGGTTCTGAGAACGGCGGAGTGTCACCGGATGCGAGGAGTCACTGCAAGCGGGGAGGCGGGGAAAAGCGCGCTGAAGCCGTCCGCAGTCCAGACGCTGGCGCGAACCTCCGCGACCCTTGGCCTGATGTAGCCTTCACCCTACTTCCAGTCATCCGTGCGGAACGTCTGCGCCGGGAGGCCGTCCTTGTTGAACAAGTTCGCCCACGGGTGCTGCGACGCCCACGCGTAGCGCACCGCGATGGGCTTGGCCACTTGTTCGCTGGTGAGCACCACCGCGTCGCCGTCAATCGTCGCGGTGGCCCAGTGCCACTTCTTGTCCTCACCCGCGATGGCGAAGCCCTGGAGCTTCTCGCTGTGCTTGAAGGCGAGCCCCTGCCCGACGTGCGTGAAGCGCACCCGAACCTTGCCGCCCTCGACGGCGTGCGACGCGTAAACGGGGCCGTAATACTCGACCGGCTTGCCGTAAGCCACGGCCAGCGCCACGCGTGCCGCGCGCTCGGCGTAGCCGGACTTGTTCGTGGGATGCACGCCGGAGCCGAGGTCAGTGGCCGTGACCATCGCAGTCTTCGGATAACTCTGAATGTGAATGTGCGTCTCGCGATACGCGCCGTCGGCGGGGACGGCGGCGGGCAACGGGGCGAACTTGCTCGCCTGCTTCGTCACCACGTTCTCCGGGTCCCACGCGGGGCCGCCGCCGTTGGGCTTCTGCACGTAGAGGAAGGGGAACTCGCCCTGCGCCCAATCCTTCCGCCAGCCGCGAATCAGCGCGCCCATCAAGGTGTATTGGTCCACGCCCGCGATGGCCGTGCCGCTCTCGCCCTGGTCCCAGAGCACGCCGCGCATGGCGTAGCCGACGAAGCCGCGAATGTTCGCCTCGTAGAGATTGCCGATTTTGCCGCCGCTGGTTTCGCCCGGTTTGGCAGGCGGGGCGGGCTTGCGCGGCGCGGGCTTCTTCTCGGCCTTCGCAGCGGCGTCGGCCTTCTCCCACGCAGCGAGGTCGGACTCGTATTTCTTCTGCGCGGCCTCGGGCTGATAAGCAGCGGCGGCTTTCGCGACCAACGCCTGACTCGGCGCGTCGGCCTTGAACATCTCCTCTGTCAGCCAATAGCCCGAGGGCGTGCCGCCCACCGCGCCGAGCATCAAACCGATGGGCACGTCCAGCTCCTGCTGCAACTTCAGACCGAAGGGCAGCAAAATCGCGCCGAAGCCCGCCATCGTCTGCGGCGTGGCCTCCTGCCAGACCCCACTGCGCCCGTTGATGTGGCGAAGCTTCGGGTAAGGCCCGCCCGCTAGAATCTTCGTCAGCCCCTCATCACCCTTCGCATAACCGCCCGCGCGCCCGTCCATGTTGGATTGCCCGGACCCGACCCACACCTCGCCGACGAGCACGTTCGTGAGGGTGAGCGTGTTCTTGCCCTTGACCGTGAGCGAGAGGGCGGGGCCGACCTTGAGCGGGTCCAGCTTCACGCGCCAAAGCCCCTTGGCATCGGCCTTCGTCGTCTTGCTCTGTCCCGCGATGCTGACGGTGACCTCCTCCTCCGGAGCGGCGGTGCCCCAGACGGGCGCGGCCACCTCGCGCTGCAAGACCATGTGGTTGGAGAAGACCGGCGGCAGCTTCACGTCGGCATGGAGCGCGGGAGCGACGAAGGTGATGCCTGCCAGCAAGGTGGCGGGGAAGAGACGGGACAGGATGTTCATGTGGTGAATTGAGTTTGCGCGAGAGATTGAGTCAGCCGCCCGGGGGAAAGGCGATGGGAATTTACGGTCACAGCCGAGCGTTCTCTTCCGCGACGTCCATGCTTCCAGATGACTGCCTACCTCCGCCGCCTTTTACTTCCCCTCGCCCAGCAAACTCACCAGCAGCGGCTCAATCGCCTCCGCCCAAATCTCGTAGCCCTTGGCGCTGGGGTGCAGGAAGTCGCCCATGACCTCGCGTGTGATGGTGCCGTCGGGCTGGAGGAACTTCGCGCCGATGTCGAGGAAGGTGACGCGGCCCGCGCTGGCGAACTGGGCGAGGAGTTTGTTCGTCGTGTCGAGTTTGGCGCGCATGGCGTCGGGCTTGGGGCCGCGCGGGAAGATGGCCATGAGGATGACGTGCGCCTGTGGCTGGCGCTGGCGGATTTCGTCGAGCAGCGTGCCGACGCCGAGGGCAATTTCCTCGGGCGTGTTCTTGCCGGCGTTGTTGGTGCCAATGTGCATGACGACGACCTTGGCCTTCGCGCCGTCCAGTTCGCCGTGGCGCAAACGCCAGAGGGTGTTTTCCAAGTAGTCGTAGCCGAAGCCGAGGTTGGCGACGCTGCGTTTGGCGTAGAACTTCTCCCACACGTCCTTGCCCGGCTGCGAGCGGTCGTGCGGTTCGCCGCCGAACATCTGCGTGATGGAGTCGCCGATGAAGACGAGGGATGCCTTGCGGTCGGCGGCAAGCTGCGTGACGGCGGCGTGGCGCTTGGCCCAGTCGTAGATGGGGAAATCGCGGTCCTGCGTGCAGGGGACGAGCGTGGTTGGCAACGGCTTCGCGTCGGCCACCGCGGCGAACTTCGCCTCGAACAACTCACTCTTCACCTTGCGGTCCTCGGAGTAAGCGCGGGCCTTCACCGTGCCGCCCGCCGGCAGGATAATGGGCGCGAGGTAAGGCCCGCCCTTCGCCCCCGGGTCCGAGTCGTCAATGCTGTAGCGGATGACCGCGCCGGGCGTGGCGGAGGTGAGCGTGACGGTGCCGGCGGCGTCGCGTTTCGCGGTGGGCACGGCGAGCGGAGCGGGGGCTTGGGCGCGCAGGCCGGTGGACGCGGCGCAGGCGACGGTGAGACCGAGTAGGAATTGGCGGAGGGCGATGTTCATGGCGCGACTTTGCGTGCGAAGGCGGGGGACCGCAATGCTGGGAGCGCGGCCTTCCAGGCCGCAGCGGGTGATTCGCGCAAGGGTGTGAAGTTCTCGGCCCACAGGCTTCGCGCACGTGCTGCGGGCGTGACGCCCGCGCTTCGGTCGCGGATAAATCCTTGAACAGTCTCGGATACCGGCCAGTCTCTTTCCGCGCATGACTTCCGCTGGCCACGTTTTCACCCCCACTGGGCTGTTTGATTTCGTTCCCCGCACCCGGCTTGTGTTTGGTGCGGGCAGTGTCGGGCGCGTCGGTGAGCTGGCGGCGGAACTCGGGGGCAAGCGCGTCTTGCTCGTCACTGACCCCGGCATCGTCAAGGCTGGCCACGCCGCCCAAGTGCAGGAGTCGCTGGCCAAGGCGGGCATGCACGTCACCGTCTTCGACCGCGCGAAAGTCAACCCCACGACCCGGTGCGTGGACGAATGCGTGGCCGTTGCGGCGGCGGAGCGGGTGGATTTGTTTGTTGGCTTGGGCGGCGGCAGTTCGATGGACACGGCCAAGGGCTGCAACTTCATCTTCACCAATGGCGGTCGGATGCAGGACTACTGGGGCGTGGGCAAGGCGAAGTTGCCGATGCTCCCGCTCATCGCCATCCCCACCACCGCTGGCACGGGCAGCGAATGTCAGTCCGCCGCACTCATCGCGGACGAGCAGACGCACATGAAAATGGCCTGCCTCGACCCGAAGGCCGCCGCGCGCATCGCTATCCTCGACCCCGCGCTCACGATTTCGCAGCCACACCGCGTGACTGCCTGCACGGGCATTGACGCCATCGCGCACGCGGTCGAGAGCGCCGTCACCACGCGGCGCAACCCGCTCTCGCAGATGTATTCGCGGGAGGCGTTTCGGCTGTGCGTGACGAGCCTGCCGCAGGTGCTGAAGCATCCGAAGGACCTCGAAGCGCGCGGGCGGATGCTGCTGGGTGCGGCCTACGCGGGCATCGCGATTGAGAACTCCATGCTGGGCGCCGCCCACTCGGCGGCGAACCCGCTTACCGCGCACTACGACATCGTCCACGGGCAAGCCGTCGGTATGATGTTGCCGCTGGTCATCCGGTTCAACGCGGCGGATCCCGACGCGCTGCGTTGTTACGCGGAACTCGCCTCCGGTCCCGAGCTGGCCACGGTGAAGGGTGGGCTCACGACGGCCCTCGAAGCGTTGCTCGCGCGTCTCGAATCCTTGCTCAACCTCGCTGGCTTCCCGCGTTCGCTCTCCGATTGCGGCGTCGAACCGCCGAAGATCAAGGTGCTGGCGGAGGAGGCCGCGAAGCAGTGGACCGCAAACTTCAACCCGCGCCGAGTCGAGGCCGCAGACTTCGTCGGCCTCTATGAAGCTGCTTTTAACCGGCGCAGCGACGGAGACCTCGTGTGAGTGGGGGGTGGGGAATTTTAAATTTGAAACTGGAAATTGGAAATTGGAAATTGCCGAGCCTGCTTCGTAGCCGTCGAGGCCCGGAGGCGGTTTTCTCCGTGCCACGAGGTCTCCGTCTCCTGGCCTCGGCGGCTACCGTGTTGCCGCTCCCCGCTCTCCTCTATTCTCTATTCTCCCTCCTCTCTGTCCAAGCCGCCGCGCCCGCGCCCGAGTTTCTCTTCCCCGCCGGCGGCAAGCAGGGAACCACGGTGAGCATCAACGTCGGCGGCAAGCTCGACGGCTGGCCGGTGGGCGTGTGGACCAGTCATCCGGGGCTGACGTTCAAAGCGGCGACGAACAGCGGCGCTTTCACTGTGAGCATCGGCGCGGACGTGCCGCCAGGGCCGCACGCCGTTCGCTTCTTCAACCCCGAGGGAGCGGCGGAGCCGCGCGCCTTCGTCGTGGGTCGGCGTGATGAGTTGTTGGAAGTCGAACCCAACGACGACTTCCGCAGCGCGCAGCGGTTGGAGAAAACCGCTGTTGTGATCAATGGCAGGCTGGAGAAAGCCGGCGACGTGGACTCCTTTGCGATTCACGCCGAGCCGGGCAAGTGGCTCGTCGCCGCCGTGGAGTGCTTCGCACTAGGCAGCTCGGTGGACCCGGTGGTGCAAATTCTCGACGCGCGTGGCGTGCGCGTAGCCTTCAATCACGACACCCATAACCTCGACGCGACCGCCGTCTGGCAGCCCACGCGCGCGGGCACCTGCTACGTGCAAGTCTTCGGCTTTGCCCACCCGCCGGCGTCCGATGTCGCGGCGAAGGGCAGCGCCGCGTATGTCTATCGCCTCACGGTCACGACCGGGCCGTTCGCGCGCACCGCCTTCCCGGCGGGCGTGAAGCGCGGCACCACGGCCCAGCTCGGCTTGCTTGGATGGAACTTGGAGAACGCGACGCAAACCGTGGACGCCGCCCGCGCGCAGCCCGCCGACCCAATGCTGTTCATCCCCGCCGCCGCCACCGGCGACACGCTCTGGCTGGATGTGGCCGATGGTATCGAGCTGACCGAGGTGGAGCCGAATGATGCGCCCACGAACGCGCAGCCGGTCGCCTTGCCCGCGACGTTGAACGGGCGCATCGCCAAGGCCGGCGATGTGGACCGCTTTGCCTTCACTGCAAAAAAGAACGAACGCTTCAACTTCCACGTGCGTGCCGCCGCGCTGCACTCGCCGCTGGCCGCGCGCCTCCGCGTGGAGGACACGAACGGCGTCCAGCTCGTTCAGCAGGAGGGTGGTGACAACACTGACCCGAGGCTCGGCTGGAACGCGCCGACAGACGGGACGTTCGTCGTGGCCATCAGCGATATGTATGGCAACGGCGGCGCCCACCACGTCTACCGCATCGAAACCACGGCCGCGCCGCCGCACTTCACCGCCACGATTCCGACGCACGCGTTTTACGTGGAGAACGGCAAGACGAACGAAATCAAAGTCACGGTCGCGCGCGTCGAGGGGTTCAAAGAGAAGCTCACCCTCAGCGTGAAAGGCCTGCCAGAGGGTGTGACGGCGAAGCCAGCGGACGTGCCGGACAAGAACGGCGAGGTGAAGGTGGAGTTGATCGCGAGCGCCGAGGCGAAGCCTGCGACTGGGCCGCTGGAAATCATCCTCTCTGCGCCCGGAATGCGCCCGCCGATGAGCCGCGCCGCGACCTTCAGCCTGCGCGGCACCGAGACGCGCGGCGACCGCCTTCTCAACGAGGGCCACGTCGCGTGGCTCACCGTCGCGAACAAACCCGCGCCGCCGCCGCCGCCGAAAAAGAAGAAGTGACGGGTAGCCGTCGAGGTAAGGAGGCGGATTCCGTGGGCCTCGACCGCCTCCTTATCTCTGCGGCTACACCGCCGCGAAGCGCAGGCCGCGCGTGCTGACGCGCAGCGTCGGGATGTCAAATGCCTCCATCACGGCTTCGTAAATCACCACGCCGAAGAGAATCACGTCCGCGCGGTTGGGCGGCAGGCCGGGAAGTTTGCGGCGCTCGCATAAGGGCAGGCTCCACAGGTGCTCCACGTGCCAGCGCAAGCGTTCGACAGTGAATCGTGCGGTCTCGATGCGCGCGCGGTCGTAATCGGGGAGTTGCAGTTCCAGTCGCGCGAGGATGCTCGTGGTGCCTCCGGTGCCGACGAGCGTGAGGCCTTCCCGGCGGATGGATCGCAGGTGCACTGCGAGCTGCGGGCGGACTTCTCTGTCGAGGAAGTCGCGGAGTTTGGTGCGAACGGTGGCCAATTCGGCGGGGGTCGGCGGGTCGGAGAGGGGGGTGAATTCCAGCAGCCGAACGGTGCCCAGTTTGAAACTGTCGCGGAACACGGAATGGCCGGTGTCGCCCAAAATGAACTCGGTGCTGCCGCCGCCCACGTCGAGGATCAGCACGGGCAACGCACGCAAAGTCGCGTCCGTCAGCACGCCTTGGAAGGCCCAGTCTGCTTCCTGCTCACCACTGATCACCTCGACTGCGTGGCCGCTGGCGGTGAGGACGGCGTCGAGCAAGTTACCCGCGTTCACCGCGTCGCGCGCCGCGCTGGTGGCGATGACGCGCACGGTCGTCGAGCCTTGCTCACGGGCGAGGTTGACAAAGTGCGCGACGGCTCGGGCCGTGTCCGCGATGGCGTCGGGGCGGAGGCGATGGTCCTCGTAGAAGCCCTTGCCCAAGCGGGTTTGCTCACTGCCTTCCCAGACCGGCTCGACGGTGTCCGGGGAAACGTCCGCGACGAGCAGTTTCACGGAGTTGGTGCCGATGTCGATGACGGCGCGGCGGAGGGAGTAGTGATTCGTGATTAGTGGTAAGTGAGTAGTCGCGGCGAAGTGCTCGGGGTCGGGGTTCACAGGACTAGGCATGAGTTACTAAACCCTGCTTCACTTGCTCTCCCGTTTCGCCAGCACTGCTGCGCCCGTGATGCCGGCGTCATCACCGAGCTTACTGGCGATGATCTCGATGCCCTTCATCGTGCCGGGGAGCGCGTAGTCCTTCGCGGTCTCGACGATGATGGAGAGCATTTCGTCGGCGAGCTGGTCCATGACGCCGCCACCGAGGACGACGACCTCGGGGTTGAGTAGGTTGATGACGTTGGCGACGGCGATGCCGGTGTATTCAGCAGCCTCCTCGACGATTTTCTCGACGAATTTGTCGCCACGCCGGAGCGCCTTGCGGAGGTCTCCGCTCCTCATGTCGGTCAGCTCGGGGCCGAGCATGTCGGTGAGCACGGTCTTCTGACCATCCTTCACGGCAGTCTGGATTTTGCGGAAGAGCGCGGTGCGGCTGGCGAGCGCCTCGAAGCAGCCTTTGTTGCCACAGCCGCACTTGGGGCCGTTCACGTCGAGTATCATGTGGCCGATCTCGCCAGCGGTGCGGTTGAAGCCCGAGTAAGGCTTGCCATCGAGCACGATGCCGCCGCCGATGCCCGTGCCTAGGAAGATGCCCACCATCGAGCGCGGGCGAGGATCGAGCTCCGTTTCATACACGCCTAGCGCGCAGGCGTTGCAGTCGTTTTCGGCGAAGACCGGCAGGTCGAGCAGTTTCTCCAGCGTTTTCTTGAGCGGCACGTCCTCCCACTTGAGGTTCGGTGCGAAAAGCATCCGGCCCTCCACCGGGTCCACCGCGCCGGGCGCCCCGATCCCTACGGCCTTGATGCTGTCGAACTTGAGATCGCACTCGTCCACGACCTCCTGCACACAGCGGGCCACGCGCTCGAGCACGCCGTCGGGGCCGCGCTCGGGCTTGGTGCTCATCTTCACCTTGCCGAGGCACTTGAGTTGGGCGTTAAAAACGCCGGCGAGAATCTTGGTGCCACCGAGGTCCACGCCGATGAAGTGGTCGCGTTTTCCGTTGGATTCAGGCATGTGCGGTTGGGGTTGTTGAATTGGTTCAGTCCAGGTGCCGCATCGCATGCCAGCCCTGCAGGAGACGGCTGCGATTTAAGCAGCCCCGGCGCGAGCGGCCAGCCCGGAATTGTGAAATCTCACCGATGGCACGCATGGCCAGTCCCACGTCGCACCGGCCAAGGTAAAGTTTCAGGCATACGCAGTTGGAGAGCTCCGTGCCGAGCATGGTTCGCTATCAAACCGCCTTGCCTTCCGTCCAACGCGCGACATCATCGGCCGCAGACTATGCATCGCCTACTGTTCACCGCCGTCCTGACGCTCACCACCACGTTGCTCCCTGCCGAAAATTGGTCCAACTGGCGTGGCCCCGCCTTCGACGGCTCCAGCCCAGAGAAGGGCTTGCCGACGACCTTCAGCAAGACCGAGAGCATCAAGTGGTCCGCCTCGCTCCCCGGCTACTCCGCCGCCACGCCGGCCATCTGGGGCGATCGTGTGTTCGTTAGCTCCGCCGATGCGCAGACGTCGAAACAGCTCGCGCTCTGTTTCGACCGCAAGACTGGCAAGGAACTTTGGCGCGCGGAGGTCGGCGAGAACGCCACCACCGACCGCCAGAATAGTAACACTTGTTCCCCGTCGCCCGCGACGGATGGCAAGCTGGTTGTGTTCTTCTACGGCAACGGCGACTTGCGCGCTTTCGAGGTTGGCGGCAAGAAGCTTTGGGAACGGAACATCGGGCCGTTTGCCTTCCAGTGGACCTTCTCCACCAGCCCGCTCCTGCACGAAGGCAAACTCTACATGCAGGTTTTGCAGCGCGACACCGCCGTGGGTGGGCGGGGCAAGCCGACAGGCAATGAGTCCTACTTGCTCGCGATTGACCCGCAGACCGGCAAGGACCTGTGGAAGCACCTCCGCCCGTCGGCCGCCGCTGCCGAGTCCCTCGAATCCTTCAGCACGCCGACGCCCTTCACGCACAACGGACGCAAGGAACTTATCATCGTCGGTGGCGACTGCATCACAGGCCACGAGCCGGCCACCGGCAAGGAACTCTGGCGCTGGGGCACTTGGAACCCGACGAAGATCGGCCACTGGCGGCTTGTTCCATCACCCACGGTTGGCGCGGGGGTTGTCCTCGTGTGCGCGCCTAAGAACGCCCCAGTGTATGCCGTGAAACTCGGCGGCAGCGGCACGCTGAACAACAAATCCCTCGCTTGGCAAAGCCATGTGCAATCCACCGAGGACGAAGCCAGCGCCGCCCCGACCATCAATGACCGTGATGTGACCAGCGACGTGCCCACGCCGGTTTTCTACGATGGCAAATTCTACTCGCTCAACGGCACGAAGAAGAAACTCCAGTGCCTCGACCCCGCCACTGGCAAAGTCGTCTGGAGCGGCGACCTAGGCAAAAGCACCTTCCAATCCTCGCCCACCATCGCCGACGGCAAGCTCTACGTGATGAACTGGGACGGCGATGTCTTCGTGGTCCAGACCGGCGGCACGGAGTTCAAGCTCCTGCACACGACGAACCTCAAGGACGAGGGCGACAAGTTCCTCCGCCCCAGCATCGCCATCTCGCAGGGCAACCTTTTCATCCGCACCGGCCAGAAGCTCTACTGCGTGGGGAAGTGACCCGCGTAGGAGACGACGTGAGGAGTCTCTGACTAGCTAGTTGTGCCGTTGCCTTACAAAATCGCCACGCTCCTCTACTGCTTCAACGCAGCGGACGAGGTCCTACTGCTCCATCGCGCGCAGGAGCCGAATCGCGGTCTGTGGAGTCCGCCCGGTGGCAAGCTCAAGACGGCTATCGGCGAATCCCCTTACGCCTGCGCCTGCCGCGAAGCGCACGAGGAAATGGGGTTCGTGCTGAACCCCACAGACCTCCACCTCACCGGCCTCATCAGCGAGCACGGCTATCAGGGCAACACCCACTGGCTTATGTTCCTCTTCGAGGTGAAGTCACGACTCACCGCCGTCCCGCCGCCGCATCCGGAAGGCAACTTTCAGTTCTATCCTCGGGCCGCGTTGGGTGGCCTCGCGCTGCCGGACACTGACCGCGAAAGCATCTGGCCTTGGTTCTGGCAGCATCGCGGCGGATTCTTCGCCGCGCAGTGCCATTGTCACGAAGGCGGGCGGAACGAGTGGACGTTGGAGGAGTCGAGCGTGTCCGGTGGAGCGCGGACGCCCACGTCCGCGTAAGGTTCTAGGAGTGGGGCTGTGGACGTGGGCGTCCGCGCTCCAATCCTTTGTTACGCTAAAATCCCCTTCACCACCCGCCCGTCCTCGCCCACACCCGTGAGTCGCACATCCAGGCCTTGGAATTTCACGCTCATGCGCTTGTGGTCAATGCCGAGCTGGTGCAACAGCGTCGCCTGCAAGTCGTGGACGTGGACGACGTTCTCGACCGAGGCGTAACCCAGCTCGTCCGTCGCGCCATAGACCATGCCGCGCTTCACGCCGCCGCCGCAGAGGAACATCGAGAAGCCCTTCATGTGATGGTCGCGACCGGGACCGCCCTTGTTCGCCTGCGCCATCGGCGTGCGCCCGAACTCACCGCCCCAAACGATGAGCGTGTCGTCGAGCATCCCGCGGTGCTTGAGGTCGGTGATGAGCGCGGCGGTAGCGCGGTCCACGTTCGCGGCGTTGCCTTGGATGAACTTCACCAGGTCGTTGTGATGGTCCCAGTCGCGGTGATAGAGCTGGATGAAGCGCACGCCGCGCTCCGCCAGTCGCCGCGCGAGCAGGCAGTTCGACGCGAACGAGCCATCGCCCGGCTTGCAGCCGTAGGAGTCGAGCACGTGCTGCGGCTCGTTTGTCACGTCCACGAGGCCGGGCACCGCCGTCTGCATCTTGAAGGCCAGCTCGTATTGCGCGATGCGCGTGGCCAGCTCCGGGTCATCGTCCACGACCTGCTGCGCGCGGTTCAACGCTTGCACGGCCGCGACCACGTCGTGCTGCTGCGCGGCGGTGACACCCGGCGGGCGGTTGAGGTAGAGCACCGGGTCGCCCTTCGAGCGCATCGCGACGCCTTGGAACTGTCCCGGCAAAAATCCACTGTGCCACTGCCGCACGGAAATCGGCTGCGGGCTGCGGCCCTCCGTCGAAGTCAGCACCACGAAGCCCGGCAAGTCCTCGGCTTCGCTGCCCAAGCCGTAGAGCACCCACGAGCCCATCGAGGGCCGGCCCTGAATCATCGTGCCCGTGTTCATCAACGTGTGCGCCGGGTCGTGGTTGATGGCGTCGGTCTTCATCGAACGAATGACCGTGAGTTCGTCCGCGACGGTGCCGAGGTGTGGGAAGATTTCCGAAAGCTCCGTGCCGCTCTGCCCGCAGCGCTTGAAGGCAAACTGCGGCGCAAAACATTTCAACGTCTGCTCCTGCAACTGCGCGAGCTGCTGTCCGGCCGTGAACGACTCCGGCATCGGCTGCCCGTGGAGCTTCGCGAGCTGCGGCTTGGGGTCGAACGTCTCCAGATGCGACGGTCCGCCCGCCATGTAGAGCCAGATGATGCGCTTTGCTCGCGGCGCGAAGTGGAGCGGATTCACCACACCCGTCCAGCGCGCCGGCTTCGCGGAATCGGCGGCGAAGCCGGCGCGATTCAACAATGAAGACAACGCCGCCAGGCCAAGGCCAGAGCGCCCAAGGAAAGCGCGGCGCCGCAGGTGGGCTTCGGCTTGCGACGGCCGGTTCACGCCATGATTCCCTGAATCGGCTTTGCACCTTCTACGCCGGAGAGTTTCACGTCGAGGCCCTGGAACTTCACGGACAGGCGCGAGTGTTCGATGCCCAGCAGCCGCAGAATCGTCGCGTGGAGGTCGTGGACGTTCACGATGTTCTCGACGGCGGAGTAGCCGAGTTCGTCGGTCGCGCCGTAGCTGATACCCCCTTTGATGCCGCCGCCCGCGAGCCAGATGCTGAAGCCGGCGTTGTGGTGGTCGCGACCGCTGCCGCCCTGGCTCATTGGCGTGCGCCCGAACTCGCCGGCCCACACGATGAGGGTGTCCTTGAGCATGCCGCGCTGCTTGAGGTCGGTGATGAGGGCCATGCACGCGCGGTCAATCTCGGCGGCTTTGAGCGTCACGCCGTCCTTCACGCCGCCGTGGTGGTCCCAGTCCTTGTGATAGAGCTGGATGAAGCGCGTGCCGCGCTCGGCGAGCCGGCGCGCGAGGAGGCAGTTCGCCGCGAACGAGCCGTCGCTGGGCTTGCATCCGTAAAGGTCCAGGATGGCTTGCGGCTCCTTCGAGGTGTCCATCAGCTCAGGCACGCTGGCCTGCATCAGGAAAGCCATTTCATACTGCGCGATGCGGGTAGTGATTTCCGGGTCGTCCACCACGGCGTCGTATTTCCGGTTGAGTGCATTGACGGCTTGCACCACATCGCCCTGCTGGTCGCGGGTGATGCCGGCGGGCGTTCCGAGGTAGAGGACGGCGTCGCCCTTGCTGCGCAATTGCACGCCTTGAAAGCGGCTGGGCAACAGGCCCGACGACCACTGGCGCGCGGCGATGGGCTGGTTCTGTCCGCCCTTGCCCAGCGAAGTCAGCACCACGAAGCCGGGCAAATCCTCCGCCTCGGTGCCGAGGCCGTAAGTGACCCACGCGCCCGCGCTGGGGCGGCCGGCAATCTGCGAGCCGGTGTTCATGAACATGTGGGCCGGGTCGTGGTTGATGGCCTCGGTGGTCATCGAGCGGATGACGCACAGTTCGTCGGCGACGGTGCCGGTTTGCTCAAACAGCTCGCACATCTCCTGGCCGTTCTTCCCGAACTTCTTGAAGCCGAGCTGTGGGCCGTAGCAGTTCAGCTTGGCACCCTGCAACTGCGCGATTTGCTTCCCCTTCGTGAACGAGTCCGGCATCGCCTCGCCGTGCATCTTCGCGAGCTGCGGCTTGTAATCCCACGTCTCCAAGTGCGACGGCCCGCCCGCCATGGTAAGCCAGATGACGCGCTTGGCCTTCGCCGGGAAGTGCAGAGGGTTTACGACGCCGGGCCACTTGTCCTTTGCAGGCGAAGTGGAATTCTTCGCAGCGGCGAGGAGTGCGGGATTCAGCAGCGAGGCGAGCGCGAAGCCGCCGACACCCTGAGCCGTGCGGCCAAGGAAGCCACGGCGGGTTTGCTGTTGCTGACGGAACTGAAGGAGGTCGGAGTGGAGATTCATGGCTTAGGAGCGGGTAATCGTTTCGTGAAGGTTGAGAATGACCCGCGCCACGCTCGTCCACGCGGCGAGTTCCGCGTGGTCGGCGGCGGGAGGCAGCGGGGCGAGGCCGACTTTCAGGAGGGACTCGGCGGCGGGCGCGTCGGCCTTGTATTGGGCGAGGTGTTTGTCGAAGAGCGCGCGGGCGGTGGCGAGTTCGTCGGGTCGGGGGGCGCGCCCGAGGGCCTGCTTCCATGCCCAAGTGAGGCGGGCATTCGCGTCGCCAGTGGATTCCTTCACGATCCGCGCGGCGAAGGCGCGGGCGGACTCGACGTAGGTCGGGTCGTTGAGCAGCACGAGGGCTTGCTGCGGGATGTTCGAGCGGGTGCGCTCGGCGGCGCATTCCTCGCGGCTGGGCGCGTCGAAGGCGAGCATCGAGGGATGCAGGAAGCTGCGCTGCCACCAAGTGTAAAGGCCGCGGCGGAACTGATCCTCGCCCTTACTCGCGTCGTAGTTGCGCACGGGGAAGTTCAGGTTCTCCCAGTAGCCGTCGGGTTGATACGGGCGGGCGCTCGGGCCGCCAATCTTCGGGTTCATTAGGCCAGCGACCGTCAGCGCGTTGTCGCGCACCATTTCAGCCTCGATGCGCCAGCGGCTCTGGCGGGCGTGCTCGCGGTTGTAAGGGTCGCGGGTCTGCAAGTCCTTCGAGGCGGTGGACACCTGCCGGTAGGCCGCGCTGTTCACGAGCGTGCGGACCATGTGCTTCATGTCCCAACCGCTGGCGACGAACTCGCCCGCGAGCCAGTCCAGCAACGCGGGGTTCACGGGCGGTTCGCCCTGCGCGCCCATGTCGTCGAGCACCTTCGAGAGACCCATGCCGAAGAACTGTCTCCACAGCCGGTTCACGAAGACGCGCGCGGTGAGCGGGTTTTCCTTCGCGACAATCCACTCGGCCAAATCGAGGCGCGTGAGTGGGGCGTCGGCCTTCGCGTCCTTCTTCAGCGACACGGCCAGGAATCCGGGCAGCGCGGGCTGCATCGTCGGGCCGCTCTCGTCCATCCAGTTGCCGCGCGGCAGGACGCGGACGGTGCGCTTCGTCTCCGACACCACCGAGACGATGCACTTGGGAATCTTCGCCTCGTAGTCCGTCTTCGCCTTCTTCGCGCCGGCAAGTTGGGTGCGGAGGCCGGCCAGTTCGGGCGTGAAGCCCTTGAAGTGCGCGAGGAGCTTGTCCTGCTGGGCGGCGGTGCGCTTGTCGGTCGCGACCTTCAGGATGGCTCCGATGTCGGCGGTCGGCGCGGGAGGAAGTGCCACGCGGGCGCTCTCGGCGTCGGCCGTCGCGGCGAGGCGGAAGCGGCCGAGCAAGTGGTCCTTCGCCGTGTGATTCTGTTTCAGCTCGACCGTCAGTGTGTCGCCGGGTTCGAGCGTGAGTGGGGCGGCGAGTTCCAAAACCAAGTGCTGCGCCTTGCCGACTTCCGGCAAGACCGCCCAGCCGAACGCCCCGCCCTTCGCATCGCCGTCAATCGCAGAGGCGGCGGTCCACGCCTTGTTCGGGTTCTTTTCGCTGGCGACGGTCTGCTCGAAGGTCGCGCGGGCGGAGGCGAACTTCACCGACTCCGCAGCGGCCTTGCCGTGCTTCACCGTGGCGACGACTTCGGTCAGGACGAAGTTGCCGTTGGGGGCGCGGCCCGGACCACTCGATGGGAGCGAAGCATCCGGCAGCGCCTCGATGCGCAGGCCGGTCACTTCCTTCACGCCGTTGGTGATGGTCACCGTGTAAGTGTCCTTCTCCGGGCTTTTGCCGCTGGCGAGGACGGAGTTGTCGCCCTGGATAGCGAGCTTCGCGCCGCCGATGGAGGCGACCTTCGCGGGCTTGAGCGGCTTCCACTTCGCGTCGTGCTGCACGGCGGCGAAGGCGTCGTCCTGCCACTTGCCGAACCCGGCGGCGAGCTGCGGTTGCGGGCGGTCGAAGTCCGTCTGGAGCTTCGCGATTTCGCCGTCGAGGCGCGTGACTTCCGCCGTGTCCGCCGCGCTGGGGACGGGAATGCCTTCCTCGCGCTTGCCGATGATGGGCTCCTTGATGTCCGCGAAGAACGCACCCATCGAGTAAAAGTCGCGCTGCGTGGTGGGGTCGAACTTGTGGTCGTGGCACTGCGCGCAACCGATGGTCTGCGCGAGCCAGACGGTGCCGACGGCGCGAACGCGGTCGGTGAGGTAGCGCGACTCGTAGTCCTTCGCCTGCGCGCCGCCTTCCTCGGTGGAGAGGAGGAGGCGGTTGAAGGCGGAGGCCACGCGCGTCTCCAGCGTGGCGTTCGGCAAGAGGTCGCCCGCGAGTTGCTCAACGGTGAAGCGGTCGAAGCGCTTGTTCTCGTTGAACGACTTGATGACGTAGTCGCGGTAGGGGAAGACGTTGCGCGGCGTGTCGGAGTGGTAGCCGATGGTGTCCGCGTAACGCACCACGTCCAGCCAGCCGATGGCCATGCGCTCGCCGTAATGCGGGGAGGCGAGCAGGCGCTCGACGAGCTTGGCGTAGGCGTCGGGGGATTTGTCATTCACGAAGGCGTCCACCTCCTCGGGCTTGGGCGGCAGGCCGAGCAAGTCGAAGTAAAGCCGGCGCGCGAGCGTGCGGCGGTCGGCCTCGGGCGATGGCTTGAGGCCAAGCGTCTTGAGGCGCGCTTGCACGAGATGGTCCACGGCGTTCTGGCCGGCGGGGACGGCGGCCTTCACGGGCGACACGTAGGCCCAGTGCGTCTGATACTCAGCCCCCTCAGCGACCCAGCGCTTGAGCAAATCCTTTTGCGCAGCGGTGAGCTTCTTGTGCGAGTCCGGCGGCGGCATCAGGTCGTCGGCGTCCTTCGTGAAGATGCGTTTCACCAACTCGCTCTGGTCGGGCTTGCCGGGAACGAAGGCCTTCTTCGCGATGGCATCCTCGCGCACATCGAGGCGGAGCTTGGCCTCGCGCTTCTTCTCGTCGGGGCCGTGGCAGAAGAAGCAGTTGTCGGAAAGGATAGGGCGGATGTCGCGGTTGTAATCCACCTTCTTCGCGCTGGCGGCGGGCGCGGCGACGGAAGTGGTCAGCAGGGCGACGGAAGCGAGAACGAGGAGCAGGCGAGTTGACGGCATAAAATCAGTATGTTCGACCCGCGTCGTCTCAGTGCGATTCACCGGGCGGCAGACAGGGCGAGCGCAGCGACTTTCAGGCAACGCAATTGGTTTGGCAATGGCTCGTGCCGGCGACCTCAAGTCGCGGCACAGCGTCATTTCTTCGCCGGCCCTGCATTGAGCAAGCCTGCCTTGTCCCAATGGACTGTGCCGCCTTCCTGCGTGAAGGCCATGCCGTTGAGCTTCGCGCCCGGATAGAGGCCGACCTTGTTCGCGGGGACTTCGAGGCGAATCCACTTGCCCGCCTCGGGCAGCGGGCCGAGGTGGCGGCGGCTGGGCGTGTTCAAAGTGCCCCACGCGATGGCGTCCTGGTCGCCCCAAGTGGCGCGGTGCTCCCAGCCGCCGTCGTTGAACTGGAGCATGAGCGCCTTGGGCTTGTCCGCCGGGTCGAGGAAGACGTGGGCATAGAGCACGTCTCCGCGCTTCACTTCGAGCTGCTCCGTCGCGCCGGTGAAGAAGTCCTGTGCCGGGCCGCCGCCGGTGCGTTTCAGGGCGCGTTTGCCGGCGTGAACTTTGCCGTCTGCTGCCGTGACCCATTGCGCGGGTGCGCCGGACACTTGCGGCGTCGAGCCGGCGGGGAAGTCATCGTCCAGCCAGACGATGTCGCGCGCCTCGCCGTGCGGCGGTTCCTTGCCGGTCGTGGCCAGGCCGGTCTTGTCGAAGAACACCTCGCCGTCGCAGACGGTGAAGGCCATGCCGGTGATTTCCATGCCGGGCGTGATGCCGAGCTTCGCGGCATCAACTTCGAGGCGCACCCATTTGCCGGCGGCGGGGAGCGCGCCCATGTCGAGCTTCTGCGGAGTGCCGGGAGCGCCAAACGGGACGGCGTCGCCGTCGCCCCAAAACGCACGGTGGTTCCAGCCGGTCGTGTGGAACTGGAGCATCACCACGCGGGTCAGGTTCTCCGCCGTGAGATAGACGTGGGTGAAGAGCTTGTCGCCCTCGCACACGAGCAGGGGCTTGTCGCAGATGGTGAAGTAGTCCTGTGCCACGCCCATGCCGGAGCGCTGGAGCGATTTCTTGCCCAACAAGACCTGGTTGCCATCGCCCTGCGTGACCCACGAGTGCGGATGATTGTCGGCGTTGACCTGTGAGTTCGCGCCCGGCGGGAAGTCGTCGTCCACCCAGATGATTTCCTTGAGCTGGGCGGCGGCGGGTTGAGTGGTGAAGCAAAAGCCCACAAGCAACGCGGACGCGAAGAGGCACCGAATGGAGAGCGGATTCATGGCGGGAGTTTGCGCCACAGCGGTGGAGCGTCAAGCCGGCGGACGCGTCAGCGGCAGACTCTTGTCCCGCAGTCGGATGCTGTCCCGTGCCACAGCGGACAGGAGTATCCGCATCACGGGGCGCGGGGCAGGAACGCGGCTGGGCCATCTGTGCGCAGCAAGTCCTTCAGCTCACCGTAATCGAAGTGGACGACGAACTCGCCGTCCGCGCCGGAGGCGATGGCGTAGGGGTTGAAGTAGATTTGCAGACCGGTGGGCGAGAGGGTGAAAACGTCGAGCGCCACATCCTTGTCGAGCACCGCCTCCGGGCGCGGGGCGCTGATGGCCTTGATTTTCGACACACACCGCGTCCGCAGCTCGGTCAGCCAGCGGGAGTTCTCCCGGAACAATTCGGCCAGCTTCAAGGCCCGCAGGCCGTCGCCTTCCGCGATGAAGTTCGCGCCATGCCAGTCCGAGTGGTTGCCGTTGCCGCCGGTCTGCTCGTAGCTCCACACCGAGAAGCTGGCGAGATTCGTCGTGAGTAGGCGGAGCTGCCAGTTGGCCGTGAATTCATATTCGTTGAAGCCGGGCAATTGCCGCTCGCGGAGCATGTCCTTCCAAAAGCTGAACGCCTCGCTGGCGACCCCCGCCGCGCTGGCCTCGCACTGCGTGATGACTTCGCGGTTCACCGCCGCGACAAACGCATTCGTCTCCGGCAGGCGGGGAAATTGCGCAGAGAATTCCTGCGTGCCGCCGACCCGCCCAAGCCTAATCCCGGCGCGCCGTCGGAAGCTCAGATGCTCGAACTGCCGCGTCAGGCTCGCCGTGTCGTTACCCCAGGAGGCGAGGCGGGGGAGTGTGGCCGTCAACCGGCGCGGGTCGGCCGTGGAGGCGACGAAGGTCGAGGGCGGCTCCGGCGCGTCCTCGGGTTCGCGGGCGTAGGTTTTCTCACGCCACGGGTGCGCGCGGTTCGTGGTCCAGAACACGAGGGCTTGTCCGTGTCCTTCGCGATACAGCCAGCCCTGCCAAGCCGGGGAGCCGCTATCCGCGTAGTCCAGCTCGAAGAGATTCACATACACCAGTCGCCCGTCCACATCGCGGCCGACGAACGTGCCGCCAGCAACGGGCCTGGCCGGTGGCTGGCTGGCATCGCGCCAGCAGAGGAAGGTGAAGCACGCGAGGGCGAGGACAAAGCCCAGCACCAGCCAGCGGCCGGTATGGTGAGTCGGCGGGGCAAGGGGAAGGCCGCTCATTTCGCCGCGTGGATGACGAGGTTCAGCTTGCCGATCTCCAAGCGGCTCCCGTTCTTGAGCGGCGTGCGTTTGCCCGTGGCCGCCTCGACGTATTCGATGAGGCCGTTGTTGAAGGCGATGCTGGCGAAGCGCGGTGGCAACCCGCGCACGAAGACGTGGTCCTCGCCGCCGCCGATGGTCACGGCCTGCGCGCCGAGGTTGAAATTGGTCGTCTCGCCCGGTGCCCAGATGACTTCGAGGCTTGCCTCGCGGAAGAGTTTCTCGACGACAATCATCGCTAGGCCGAGTGCGAGGCCGAGCGTGCCGATGCCCACCAGCCGCCCGATGGCATCCGGCAGCACCGCGCCGACCAACAGGAAGCCGACGCCACCCAAGCCCCCGCCCGCCGCGCCCGCAATCAGGCCGCGCACCAACCCCAAGTTCGGCACCGGCCGCGACAGCAACGCGCCGAGCAGCGCGCCCATCATGGCCCAGCAGACCGTGCGCACGACGATGGCGTGGAAGGCTGCGGAACCGACTTGCACCGAGAAGGCCGCCTGTGCCGCAGCGCCGGACACCAAGCCGGCGAGCGCACCGAACAAGAGGATTTTCTGGACACTCCGGGGCCGCACGTCGCGCCGCTGATGCCACTCGCCGGCCACGAACAGCGCCGAGGCCAGCACGCTCGCCGCGATGGCGGACCAGAGTCCAGTCGCGATGATGAGTATTAGTGGCGAGGCGTCCCGACCGCCACCGGGCGCGAACTCCGCGAGCACCGAACCGGCCGCGCCGCCGAGCGCACCCGCGAGCAAGTAGAGCAGCGGTTTGTTGGAGCGCAGCGCGGCGAGCGCGGGTGGCAAGCTGCCGGGTGGTGCGGTGGAGGACATTCCAGTTGCGAGTTTCGACAGACAGTTTTGAACCACTGACCTGCACTAACCTGCATTGATGGGATTTCGGATGAGTGCCGGTCAGTGCAGGTTAGTGGTGCCTCAGTCTTTCCCGGCGCGGACGCGTTCCTTCTTCTCCTCCATCTCGGCGTTGAGCGTCTTGCGGTCGCTGACGAGCTGCTTCTCCAATTGCACGTAAGCCTCGGCGTCACCCTTCTCAGCGGCCTTCTTGAGCTGGCCTTTTACGAGGATTTCGCGGTCGGCGATTTTAGATTTGTAGAGTGAGTCGAGGTCGGCGAGTTGGGCTTTCTGCGCGGCGGTGACTTTGGTGGCGGGCGCTTGCTTGCTCAGTCGTTCCATCGCGATTTCGTAGGAAGATTTCATGGGGAGACGTTAGCCGCGAAAGGGCGCAAAGGGCACAAAGAAAACATTTGCCCGCGAATCACGCGAATCACCACGAATGGGGCGGGAGTGGGCTGCGTGCGGGTTGTCTGGCCGAAGCGGCACGCTGCGCTTTCCCATTCGCGTTCATTCGCGTGATTCGCGGGCAACCCTCTTCCTCAGAGCACGCCGGGTCGGAGACCGGCGCTCCGACTAGCGTTCACAGGGCAATCTCGATTTTCCCGTCCACCACGCGCACGGGATGCGAGCGCACGGGCCGGGCCGGTTTGGTGACGCCCGCGCCGGTCTTGAGGTCGAAGGCCCAGCCGTGGAGCGGGCAAGTTACCTGGCAGGCGTCAGCATCCACCCAGCCGGAGCCGAGCGGACCGCCGCGATGCGGGCAGGCATCGTCCAGCGCGTAGAACTCGCCACCGACGTTGAAGACGGCGATGCGCTGGCCGGCAAGCTCGACGGTCTCGCCCTTGCCGGGCGGCAGGGCGGAGGCATCGAGGGCGGGGAGGAACTCGTTGGTCATCCTTCGCCGACTTTCTTGTTCTTCTTCCACGGCTGGTCGGGGAATTTCTCGGGGAGCTTGAAGGCTTGCGGGGCGGGCTTGGCGAGTTCGAGTTCGGGGTCAGTCGGGGTGGCGGGGGTGGCGCCGGGTGCGGCCATGTTGCCTTTCCACGAGGCGATGCGGGCTTGGAGGCCGTGGTGCTCGGCGGTCACTTTGTTGCCGGACCTCATGTAGAAGAGGGAGAGGTTGGTGTGGACGAGTTGCTCGTGCGGGCGCATCTGTTCGGCTTTGTGGCCCTCGGCGATGGCGGTGGCAAAGTCGCCTTGGCGGCAAAACGCCATGCCCAGCGAGAGCTGGGCGTCGAAGTGCGCGGGGTCGGTGGTCAGCACGGCGCGCAGGCCGGTGATGGCGGTGTCGTAGTCGCCTTGGCTGAAGGCGAACATGGCGTCGTCGTATTGGGCTTGGAGGTCGTCGGGCATCGGTGGAAGGAGCGTAGATGGGGGCGGAGCGGTTAGCAATCAGCGGTCAGCGGGGAAGTAATTAGTGATTAGTATGTAGTGTCGGCGGAACGTGCCCGGCATCTGGAAACTGCCCGCTGGCAACTGATCACTAATTACTAAACACTTTCCCCGCTCGATGACCTTGCCCATCCAACTCATTTCGACCGACTTCGACGGGACGCTGCACGCGGACCACGAGGTGCCGCCGGTGCCGGTGCGCTTGCAGGAACTCATCGGCGACTTGCAGGGGCGCGGCGCGAAGTGGGTCATCAACACGGGGCGCGATCTGAGCAGCTTGATGGAGGGGTTGGGCCGCGCGAACTTGAGCATCCAGCCGGATTGGTTGGTGACGGTGGAGCGGGAGATTTACTTCCGCGAGGGGCCGCGCTTCTTCCCGCTGCAACCGTGGAATGGTGAGTGCGAACGCGCTCACCGGGAGTTGTTCAAGGTGGTGGAGAAGGATTTGCCGCGCCTCTTCCAGTGGGTCAATGGGCGCTTTCGCGCTTCCGTGTATGCGGATGTGTATTCGCCTTTCTGCCTCATCGCGGGGAACAACACGGACGCGGACGACATCGAGGCGCACTTGAAGGATTACTGCGAGTCCGTGCCGAACCTGACAGTGGTGCGCAACGACGTTTACGCGCGCTTCAGCCACGCGGCTTACAGCAAGGGGACGGCGTTGGCGGAAATCACGCGCCAGCTCGGCCTCACGCGCGAGTGCGTCTTCGCGGCGGGCGACCACTTCAACGACCTGCCGATGCTGCGCGATGAGCATGCGTGCTGGGTGGTCGCGCCCGCGAACGCCATCCAACCGGTGAAGGACGCCGTCTGGCGCGAGGGTGGCTACGTGAGCGACCGCCCGTGTGGCCACGGCGTGGCGGACGGGCTGGAAGCGGCGATGAAGGAGACGGGATTGCTGTAGCCCTCGGCGAGGTCTCCGCTTGTGTTTCTGCACGCTCCCCGTTGAAGCTGTGCGCCTCAACATGAACTCCATGCCCTGCGCCACGCGCCGTTTCGCCCTCCCCCCTGCCCTCGCCTCGCTCGCCGTCGCGCTCCTCCTCGGCGCGACTTCGCTGCGCTCCCAGACCATCGCTGTCACGACCAACGACGTGGCGCTCATGCGGCAGATGCTGACCACCGCGACCGCGTGGGATGCGAAGGGGAAGAAGGCCTTCGACGCGCCCGTGCTGGCCGAGCTGGATTCGCTTTGGCGCAGGGGTTACGACCCGCTTCTGCGCATCCGCGCGCGCGAGGTAATCCCCACGCTTGAGAAGGCCGCGCTAGCCCGCCCGCACCTGCTCGCCGTGGCCGAGGCGGTCAAGGGGGCTCGCGGCACGGTGCGCTTCGAGGGCAGCGGGCCGCAGTGGTTGCGCGAAGTCGCGGGCGACGACGCGATGCACCTCTTCGACCGGCTCACGGCCATTGACCTCAACGACAAGGGCAATCCGCACGACCCGACTTACAAGCGCAACACCACCCTCAGCGACGCGTGGCTCACGAACCTCACGAACCTCCCCGACCTGGCCTATCTCGACCTCTCGAACAGCAACATCGCCGGCCCCGGCCTCAAGCACGTCGGTGCGCTGAAGAGTCTGGAGCGGCTCAACCTCACGCTCACGCTCATCACGGACCCGTGGCTGGAGCAGCTCGGCGGGCTGACGAACTTGCGCGTCATCTCGCTCGCCTCGGCCAAGAGCAGCGGCGCGGGCTACAAGTTCCTCGGCAACTTGAAGCGGCTGGAGTCCGCGAACTTCCACACCGCGCCGGTGGACGACGCGGGCATCGCCGGCATCAGCAAGGTGCCGAGCCACGAACGCCTGGAGATTGTCCACACGCACTTCACGGACGCGGGCGCGTTGCCGCTGGCGAAGCTCGTGAATCTCGAACGCCTCCAGTTGGGCAGCCGCAAGGCCACCGGTGCCGCCGTGAAACCGCTCACCGGCCTGAAGAAACTCCGCGAGTTGGACTTGCACGACGGGCAGGCGTCCGTCGAGGGCGCGCGTCACGCCAGCGAGATTCAGAGCCTGCGCGTGCTCCGCGTCTATGGCCCCATCAAGGACGAGGGCGCGCAGCATCTCGCGCGGCTGAAGAACCTTGAAGTCCTCCTCGTGCCCGGCACGCAAATCACCGACGCCAGCCTCGAAGCCTTCGCGAGCCTGAGTCGGCTGAAGCGGTTGGAAATCCAAGGCAACAAAGTCACCGACTCCGCCATCGCCAAGCTCAAGGCGGCGATTCCAGGGCTGGAAGTGGTGAAGTAGGGCAGTGCGTCTCGCCTGCCCATCCATCTAAAATCTTCGCTCAAGCGGAATCTCAAAGTGAGAGGGACAGGCGAGACGCGCTGTCCTACTTGGCACCTCACGTCGTCTCCTACAGGTCCAGCGCTTCCATCAGTTCCGTCATGCTTATCCTGTGGTGTTGCGCCACGTTGCGGAGGATGCCTTTGAGCGTGCCGAGCTTGATGGGGCTGTGATTGGGAACAACCTCGTGATGCTCGCCGCCTTGCTGTGTGGTGACACGGAGATGAGAACCGTGCTGGCGGGTCACGACGTAGCCGAGCTTCCGCAACGCCTTCGCCAGCTCCTGGCCTGACAGGTCACGCGGCGTTTTCATCGCGCCAGCACTTCGTCCCGGACGAAATGGAGGCGGATGATTTTCGGGGCCTGTTCCGGGGTGTCGAAGTAGCAGGTCACGGCGTCCCGGACCATCGCGCGGAGTTCCTCCAAGGTTTCACCCTGTGTGTTGATGCCAAAGCCCAACGCGGAGGCGCAGTAGCCGCCTTCCTCAGCCTCAGTCACCTCGAAGATGATTTCGGAGTTCATTCCCGCAGCGTGCCGCAGCCGCGCAGGTGAGTCAAAACAAGTCCTGCCGTTCGTGTAGGTGACGAGGTGACGAGTCTCTGATTGGGTCCACGAATGAGAAGTTAAAGCGAGACTCCTCACGTCGTCTCCTACGAGGCAGGAGCAGGGCCGCGATGCCGTGCGACGAGCACGCGTGCTGGCTGGTCGCACCCGCGAACGCCATCCTGCAAGTGAAGGAACCCACCTGGCGCGAAGGCGGCTACCTACGCTCTAAGCGGTCCAAGATGAGCAGGAGGATACCTCCGAGGGAGCAGGTGGAGCTGAAAATGAAGCCACCCATCTGGGCAGTGAGCCGGCCGAAATTGTTGATGCGGCCCGCGTCCGTGCTCACCGCCGTATCGAAACCGAAAGCGAAGAAAAGAAAACCCAGCACTCCCAGCACGATGAGAAAGTAAGCCATAAACAGGGTGGGACTAGAGCCAGTCGTAGTGGATCTTGCGAAGGCGGCACTCGCTGCCGCCGCAGAGACTCCTTGGTTCAAGCCCAGCAGCGTGTTGGCACCGCAATGCGGGCAGGCAGTGACGGTGCCCGTTTTGGAGGTTGGGAATGCGATGTTCTGGCCGCAGTGCTGGCAGGAGCATTTGACTTCCATAGCGAATCGTTCCTGAGTTGTTGAACTAATCCCTCAATTCTCCCGTTTGAAGAACCGTTGCACCGCGCCTTTGTGGCGGGGGAGGAGTTGCTGGACGTTCGCCGCACCGCCGCCGGCTTCGGCTCCGGCCAGCGCGCCGGCGGAGCTGGTTTCCTTGTCGCCGGTCACTTCGGGCGCGCTGCGGCTGATGCCCACGAGCTGCGCGTCCTTCAAGCCACTGAGAGGGCCCATCGGGAGGGCGGTGTCTTTGAACTTCATGCCGGACTCGTCCGACGGGTCGGTCCACGTCAGCGGGGCGTCGCCGCGACCGCGACCCACGCCGCCCTGCCCGTAGGATTGCACGACGAGCAGGATGGAGTCGAGGTTCGCTCCGTTCTCGGCGAGGAAGGCGGCGAGGCCGGCGGGGTTCGGGCACTGGCCGGCGTTCTTACAGGCTTCGAGGAGCTTCGGGTCAATCATCTTGAGATTCGCGAGTTTGTTGAGGACGTCGCCGAGTTTGCCCTTGTTGGCTTGGAGCGCCTTCATCAATTCCTTGAGCTGCTCGGCATTGAGCTTGCCGTCCTTCGCGGCCTTGAGGAGTTCCTCGGGGAGCTTCGCGGCGAGGAGGCCCTGCTCGAGCTTGGCCTGTTGGAGGAGGGAGGCCATGTCCTGCATGGCGCGTTCGAGGAGCGAGCTGGCGGAGTCGGGCAGAAGGCCCAGCGCGGCAGCGAGGGCCTCGGCCTGTTTCATGGCGTCGGTCTTCTGGATGGCTTCCTCGGCGGCTTGTTTGGCGAGGTCGGCGTTGGCCTGCTTGAGGTGGTCGAGGGATTCCCAAGTCTTGGCCGGGTCGCGCGCGGCGGAGTCCTTGCCGAGGCGGGCGAGTTCTTTCTTTAGCTCAAGGGCTTTGTCTTCCGGTAAAATATTTTCCTCCTCCAGCGCCGTGATTTGCTCGGTCAACTCGGTGACGAGCTTGCCCACGTCGAGCGGACGTTGGGCTGCGCCGAGGACGAAGCGTTCAGGCACGAACATGGACGCTCCGAGGAAGAGAGCGGCGGCCGCGAAGAGCGTCATGGGCCGGCCGCTGTTCCAGCGCAAGCGCGGTTGAGCGGATTTGGCGCTGCCTTGCCACGCGGAGACATCGGCCTGCGCGGCGGCCATGAGGAGGCCGCCGGACTTATTGTGGCGGTCCATCGCGGCGCGCACGGTGGCGAGTTGCGGGCGGCGCTGCCATTCGATCCACGCGGCGATGCCGACGACGGGGAGCAGGCCGAGCACGCCACCAATCAACCAGTGCGTGGCCATCAGCCCCGTCACGCGCGCCACGAGCACGGCGACGCCGACGCCGAGCAGCCAGACCGTGGCGAAGCGCAACGCGGTGCGGAAGATGAGGAGGAAGGTGAGGCGACTGGCGAACTCGCGGATGGCTGGTTCGGTGGAGTTCATGGGGATTTAAGTAGGCGCAACCTAGAAGCGGGGCAGGGGAGCGTCAAGGGCGGGGAGTGGGGCTGACGGGAATGGGGCAGGGAATAGGGAATCGGGAATGGGGAAACAGGAGGACCGCGACGGTTTCAAAACCACGCATTGGAACCATGAACCAATCCTCGAAGCCCCAAAGATTAGGGACGGACAAAGACGGAGTTACCCATCAGGCACTGGGATTACAGCCCCGACAAGCCCACGGGCAGGTTCGACAGCGTCACGCCGGGGTTGGGCGTGGTGAAGTAATTCGCGGACCACTCGTTGGAGAAAAGGACCACCGGGTTGTTGCCCATGTCGTAGCCCACCTTCGCGCCCGTCGGCAGTGAGAGCGCGTCGAGCTGCTCATCGGTCATGGCTGCCGGGAGCCAGCGCACGACGGACCAGGGGGTCGTTTCCAAGCGCGAGGTCGCGCCGTATTCGTTCTCAAGGCGGAACTGCACGACCTCGAATTGCAGCGGACCGACGGCGGCGAGCAACGGGACTTTGCTGCCCGAGTGGCGGAGGGTCAGCGCTTGGATGACGCCTTCTTGGAGCAACTGGTCGAGGCCTTGGCGGAACTGTTTGAACTTCGCCGTGTTCGGGTTGTGCAAGAACGCGAAGGCCTCCGGGGTGAAGCGCGGTATCTCGCGGTAGAGAATCGTGGGGTCGGTCGTGAGCGTATCGCCGATGCCGAAGCCGTCATGGCCGACGAGGCCGATGACATCGCCGGGGTAGGCCTCGTTCACGGTCTCGCGCTCGTTGCCGAGGAGTTTGTGCGAGCTGGAGAGGCGGACCTTCTTGCCGGTGCGCGAGTGGCTCACGACCATGTCGCGCTCGAACTTGCCGGAGCACACGCGCAGGAACGCGATGCGGTCGCGATGGCGCGGGTCCATGTTCGCCTGAATCTTGAAGATGAAGCCGGAGAAGGCCGGGTGCTCGGGCGCGATGGACAGTCCGGCCAAGACGCGGGACTTGGGCGCGGGCGCGTGCTGGAGGAAACCGTCGAGGAGGAGCTGGACGCCGAAGTTGTTGACGCCACTGCCGAAGAAAACGGGCGTGGTCAGGCCCGCCAGAACTGACTCCTCGTCGAACTCTTCGCCCGCAAGGTCGAGCATCTCGATTTCCTCGACGGTCTTCGCGTAGGTCAAGGGGTCGAGCCGCCCGCGAATGGCGGGGTCGTCGAGGCCGCCGACTTCCACCGGCGCACGATAAGCCCCGCCGACGGTGCGCTCGAAGAGATGAAACAGCTTCGCGCGCCGGTCATAGACGCCCTTGAACTCGAAGCCGGTGCCGATGGGCCAGTTGACCGGGAACGCGCCGATGCCGAGGACTTTCTCCAGCTCATCCAGCAGCGCGAGCGGCTCCTTCATGGGCCGGTCGCACTTGTTCATGAAGGTGAAGATGGGCACGCCGCGCTGGCGGCAGACCTCGAAGAGCTTCCGCGTCTGCGGCTCGATGCCTTTGGCGGAGTCAATGACCATGACCACGGAGTCCACGGCGGTGAGGACGCGGTAGGTGTCCTCGGAGAAGTCCTTGTGGCCCGGGGTGTCGAGGAGGTTGATGTAGTAACCCTCGTATTCGAACTGGAGGACCGTGGAGCTGATGGAGATGCCGCGCTTCTTCTCCAGCTCCATCCAGTCGGAGGTGGTGGCGCGCTGCTGCTTGCGGGCGGTGACGCTGCCGGCGAGCTGCACGGCGCCGCCGTAGAGCAGGAGCTTCTCGGTCAGCGTCGTCTTGCCCGCGTCCGGGTGTGAGATGATGGCGAAGGTGCGCCGCCGTTGGATTTCTTTCGTGATGTCCACTGGGGCGCGGACGGTAACAAAGTCGGCGGGCGGGACAAGCAGCGAAACGGGTGCCCGCTCTCATCGGGCGCATCTCACGCAGGGAAGCGCCTTGACTCACTCCCGCCGCACGGGACGATGCGCCATGCGTTTCGCCGTCGTTCTCTTCGCCGCACTCCTTCTTGCCCCGCTATCGTCCCGCGCTGCGGACGCGCTCGGCGATTACGTCCGCAAGCCGGACGCTTCCTTCGCGTGGAAGCAAGTCGAGCAACGCGACGTGGAGGGCTTCACCGCCACGCGACTGGAGCTGACTTCGCAGACGTGGCGCGGCCATGACTGGAAACACCAGTTGCTCGTCGTCCGCCCGCCGCAGGTGCGCAACGCGGACATCGCCTTCCTCTTCGTCACCGGCGATGGCGATGTCTCCAAACTCTTCAACCTCCTCAAGACGATGGCCGAGCGCGGCGGGGCCATCGCCGTTGCCGTCAACAAAGTCCCGAACCAGCCGCTTTACGACGGGCGCAAGGAGGACGCGCTCATCGCCTACACGTTCAACGAGTATCTCAAGACCGGCGACCGCGAATGGCCACTGCTCTTCCCGATGGCCAAGTCCGCCGTGCGCGCGATGGATGCGGTGCAAGCCTTCGCCAGCGCGGCCGGCGGCGCGAAACCCGTGCGCTTCGTCGTCTCCGGCGCGTCCAAACGCGGCTGGACCACGTGGCTCACCGCCGCTGCGGACACGCGGGTCGTCGGCATCGCGCCGATGGTGATCGATATGCTGAACATGAAGGCGCAGACGAAATGGGCGCAGCAGGTTTACGGCAAACAGAGCGAACAGATCGGCGACTACACCGAGCTGAATCTCATCGAGCGTATGGACGACCCGCGCATGGTCGAGCTGCGCGGCTGGGTGGACCCCTTCAGCTATCGCCGCAGCTACACGCTGCCCAAGCTGCTCCTCCTCGGCACCAACGACCCGTATTGGACCGTGGATGCGTTGCGTCACTATTTCCACGAACTACCGGAGCCGAAGCTAATTTTTCAAACGCCCAACGCCGGGCACGACCTCGCGGGTGGCAAGGAGGCGACGCAGACGCTCGCGGCTTTTTTCCAAATGCTGGCCGACCGGGAGGAATTGCCGAAGCTGACTTGGCAACGAACGGGCGCTGACTCCCCCGCGTTGGAAGTTTCCGTCTCGCCCGCCGCGAAGAGCTTCCGCCTCTGGAC
This sequence comes from Klebsiella pneumoniae, assembly GCA_943330855.2. Taxonomy (GTDB): domain Bacteria; phylum Verrucomicrobiota; class Verrucomicrobiia; order Limisphaerales; family SXTU01; genus SXTU01. Next base: position 17,395 of record CALQJI020000023.1, on the reverse strand, counting down.
CGCCATTTCTCCTGACCGCGACCTGCGCAACGACCGGTGGTCAAGCATGGAAGTCCCCTCGAATCTCGGACGCACGGCCACCACGAAGATCGAACGTCCCGCGACCGGCTACCGCGCCTACTTGATGGAAGCTGAGTTCACCACGAAGACCGGCCACACCTACAAGCTCTCCACCGAAGCCCGCGTGACGCCCGATACCGCGCCGCAGCCCTGAAGCCCGGTTCAGCCGGGACGAGGCAGTTGACGGAGCGCTGGCTTCCAAGCCTGCGTGGCTGGGGAGGAGTCGAAGGGTAGCGGCGAGTCGGACGTTGCGCCGCGCCGCCTTGAGCATTGCGCAGCCCGCCCGTTTGCGAACGCGGTAAGCCGGCTTGGAAGCCAGCGCTCCAACTGCGTGGGGCCGCCTCAGTTCACGTAGATCAGCTCGTTGCTCATGAGCAACGCCTGCGACAGGCGTTCCCACGGGGTGAACGGCTGGGTTTGCAACTTCTCTTTGACCGGACCGCTGAACTCGCGCTGCGCGTTCCAGACGTATTCTTCGCCGAGCTTCGCGCCGGGCATATGAAGGATGGGCACCCAGCGGAAGGAATCGTCATCCGAAGTCCCACGGCTGCTGACGATGAAGTCCAGCGCGTCCCCACGCTTCACGGCAATGTTCTTCACGTCGGTCGCCACGTCTTTGCCCGCTGCCTGCCACGCGCCGAGCTGCCCGCCGGTCGAGCGGGCCACGATCGCTTCCACGCCGTCGCCCGTCTTGGCGTCGTGCTCCAGTTTACCCTCGATGCTGATGATGCCATCGCGCGGCGCGACCCAGCGGCGCACGACGGAATGCTTGCGGTCGCCGGGCACGCCGCCGACGGCGTTGATGGTCACGTTGAAGGCCGCGCCAGCAGTTATCGTTGGCTTGCCCTTGACGTCCTTCTTCGCGTCCGTCGCCTTGCGGAGCGCCCCCTTGTCAGCAATCACCCACGAGTCGCGCAGGAATGTTGGGAACGATTCAAAACCCATGAGCTTCTTTGCGTCGGGGTCATATTCGCCGTAACCGTAGTGCCAGGCGCGCAACTCTGCGCCGCCCATGGCGGGCTTGGCCTGCTGGTCGGTGACGTAATTTTTCGCGAGCCGGAGTTCAGCCGCCGAGGGCGCGCGTTGGAAGAAGAGTTGGTAGATAAACGCAATTTTCTCCTCGTCCGGCGTGCCGGAGAGCAGCTCCGGACGGCCTGCGATGTGGCGGGCTTGCTCGGCGACAAAGCCGTTGTTCATCATGTAGAGCGCCTGTAGCGGCACGGTGGTCAAGACGCGGGAGGGTGCAGTCATGTCCGGGTTCGCGAAGTCGAAGATGCGAAACGAATCAGAAATCTTCGCGCGGTCAATGAAGCCATACACCGTGCGTCGACCGGTGGCGTTTAGGTCATGGTCGGAGGGACCGCCCCGGTCCTCGAACTCTTGCTTGCCGCCGAAGACGAGCAACGTGTCGCGGATGGACTCGAAGTTCAGGCGCTGGAGGTTTTGCCGCCAGAAGAGGGCGTTGCCGGGGTCCACTTTCGAGTTCGCCGGATTGTCGAGCGACACTTGCTGCCAAGTGGCGGAGAGGAGGATGAGCTTGTGCAAGCGCTTCACACTCCAGCCGTCGGCCATGAAGCGGGCGGCGACGTGATCGAGCAATTGCTGGTTTGACGGCGGGTCGGAGCGCAGGCCGAAATCGCCGAGTGTGCGCACGATGGCGTCGCCGAAGTGCCAGTTCCACACGCGGTTCACGAACACGCGCGCGGTGAGAGGGTTGTCTTTGCTGGTGATCTCGTTGGCGAGGTCGAGCCGCCCCGAGCCGGTGGTGAAAGGCTTGCTGTCTGAACCGCCGAAAATTTCCAACCAACGGCGTTTCACCACGGGGCCTTTGTTGGCTGGCTCACCGCGAATCATGACGAAGGAGTCGCGCGGCTTGGCCACGTCGTTGAGGGCCATCGCACGCGGCGGGCTGCCGGGATGGTCGCGCTTGAGCTCGTCCAGCTTCAGTCGTTCGGCGGCCTCGGCATTGTTCAGCGCCGCGCCCGCGATGCGGCGGAGGGCGGCCGCGTTGATGAGGATGGGCGACCCCTTCTCGTGCAGCACGGCGTGCAACGCGGCGCGTGCGCCCTCGGGCTTTTCGCCCTTGTCGGCGAGGCGTTCGGTTTCGCGGAAGAGCTTACCGTAGCCTTCGGCCAGCGCGGCAATTGTTTCAGGCGGCTTGGCGAACAGCGGCGCGACCAGTGCGTTGAGCGACTTGTCGTCGGCATACTTCGCTGCCAACTCGGGTGCCTTCGCCGAGAACTCCCCGTCCTTTAGCGCCGCGAAGGCCAACCACGGTCCGAAGATGGGGTCAGCCTTGCGCGGCTCCGCCTTCAGGTAGTAGGTCCACTGGCTGAAGAGGTCGAGGTCGAGCCCGCGGCTGGTGCGAACCTGATTCGCATTCTTCGTGGTCATCTGGACCTCACGCACACCGAGCAGATACTTGTCCACTGTGTTGCGGAAGCCATCGAGGATGCGCTCCTCCACGACGTTCCGTGAGTTCGCGATGCGCGTCTGAATTTCCTCCGACTTTTTCAGGAAATCCTGATAGTCCGAGTCGGACTTGGGCTTCGCCAGCATCGGCTCTTCCGTTGGCTCGACCGACGAGCTGAACACGCCGTGCAGCGAATAATAATCCTTCTGCGAGACCGGGTCGAACTTGTGGTCGTGGCAGCGTGCGCACGACGCGGTCACGCCCATGAGACCCTGCGAAATCACGTCAATTCGGTCGTCAATGATCTCGTTTTGATTGCCCATGAAACGCTTGCCCACCGTGAGGAAACCCATCGCAGCAAGCGGGGCCTTGTTCTCCGAGGACGCGAGTCGGTCGCCGGCAATCTGTTCGCGGATGAACTGGTCGTAAGGCATATCGTCGTTGAACGCCTTGATGACGTAGTCCCGGTAGGTCCACGCAAACGGGTAGTTGGTCTTATTCTTCGCGTTGTTGTTCCGGTCGCCGCTCGTGTCCGCGTAGCGCGCCACGTCCAGCCAGTGACGGCCCCAGCGCTCGCCGTAAGCCGGCGTGGCGAGCAGTCGGTCAACCACCGTCTCGAAGGCCTTCGCAGATTTGTCCGCAAGGAAAGCACTGACCTCGGCCGCCGTCGGCGGCAGGCCGGTGAGGTCGAACGTCGCGCGCCGAATCAACGTGCGCTTGTCCGCGAGCGGCGAGGGGGCCATGCGCTTCGCTTCGAGCTTCGCTAGGACGAACTTGTCGAGGTCGCCTTTCGCCCACTTGGTCGAGTCCTTCACCACCGGAATTGCCGGAGCTTTCACCGGCAGATACGCCCAGTGCTCGCGCGCCTTGTCCCAATCCACCTTCAGCGCAGCTACCGCGCCGGTGGAGTCCAGCCGCGGGTCCGGCGCGCCCATGCGAATCCAGGTCTCGAAGTCCGCGATGACCTGGGCGGAGAGGCGCTCGCCTTTGGGCGGCATCATCTCGTCGGGGTTGGTGGACTTGAGATCCTTGACGAGGAGGCTCTTCTCCGGCTTGCCCGGGACGATGGCCGGGCCGCTGGTGCCGCCTTTAAGCACACCATCCTTGCTGTCCAAGTAGAGGCCGCCCTTGAGCTTCTCGGCCTGCGCGGAGTGGCACTTGTAGCAATGCTCGGCGAGGACGGGTCGGATTTTCTTCTCGAAGAACGCAAGCTGGTCGGGGTCGAGCTTCGCGGTCGCGGCCGGGGCGAGCGCGGTGGTCGCGAGGCTCGTTACGATGACTCCGAGGGCGAGTTTGGATGATTTCATAGTGCTGGAAAGCAGGACGTGAGTGGCTGGCGAAAGGATACTGGCTGGCAAAGAAAACAGGGCAGGCAACGCGCCTGCCCTGTTCGTGAAATTCCCATTCAAACTCAGGCGCGCAGGATGTCCTTCACCACGCTGCCGTAGACGTCGGTGAGGCGGAAGTCGCGGCCGTTGTAGCGGAAGGTCAGCTTCTCGTGATCGAAGCCCAGCGCGTGCAGGAGCGTGGCGTGCAGGTCGTGGATGTGGACCTTGTTTTCGACGGCGTTGTAGCCGAACTCGTCGGTCGCGCCGTAGGTCTGGCCGCCCTTGACGCCGCCGCCGGCAACCCAGGAGCAGAAACCCTTGTTGTGATGGTCGCGGCCCGGTTCGCCGCGCTGGCCACGGTCGTGACGCGGGGTGCGCCCGAATTCACCGCCCCAGACGACGAGTGTGTCTTCGAGCATGCCGCGTTGCTTGAGGTCCTTGAGTAGCGCGCCGATGGCTTGGTCGCTCTCGCCGGCTTTCTTGCGGAGGTTCGTGCCAACGGCGGTGTGGTGATCCCAGCCGCCGTGCCAAGTCTGGACGAAGCGCACGCCTTTCTCGACGAGACGGCGGGCGACGAGGAGTTGACGGCCTTGCGCGGAGTCGCCGTAAAGATCGCGCACGCTCTGCGGCTCACGGGAGATGTCGAAGGCGTCGGTGGCTTCGGTCTGCATCTGGTAGGCCAGCTCGAAGGATTGGATGCGGGATTCGAGCACGGCTTCCTGACCGAGCTTTTCCTGGTGGAGTTCGTTGAAGGACTTGACGAGGTCGAGTTGCTCGCGTTGCCGGGCGAGGCTGAGGTGCTGGCTCTTGATGTTCTCGATGATTTTGTCAACGGAGGCGGAGGGGTTGTTGACGAGCGTGCCTTGATACGCGCCGGGGAGGAACGCGGAGCGCCAGTTGGACGCGCCGCCGAGGCCGCCGCCCAGCGCGATGAAGCCGGGGAGGTTTTGGTTCTCGGTGCCGAGGCCGTAGGTGACCCATGAACCCATCGAGGGTTTCACAAGCCGGCCCGCGCCGGTGTTCATCATGAGCGTGGCGAACTCGTGCGCCGGCACGTCCGTGTGCATCGAGCGGATGACGCAGATTTCATCAATCATCGCGCCGAGGTGCGGCCAGATTTCGCTGACCTCGACGCCGGATTTGCCGCGCTTCTCGAACTTGAACTGGGTGGGCAGGGGCACGCCGCCGATGGCGTCCACTTTTGACTCGCCGTGCTTGGCGAGCGCGGGCTTCGGGTCCCAAGTGTCGATGTGCGAGGGGCCGCCCTGCGCGAAGATGTGGATGACGCGCTTGGCGGGGCCGGTGAAGTGGGGTTGCTTGGGCGCGAGAGGATTCAGCGAAGTGCCGGCGCGGGCCTGGCTGGCGAGTTCGGGGCCGAGGAGCCACGCGAGGCTCAAGCCGCCCATGCCCATGCCGAAGCGGTTGAGGAACTGGCGGCGAGTGCTGAAGAGGTCTTCCATCTGGGGCTGATGTTGTTTCGGATCCATAAGCTCGGTCTGTTTTTTGCGCTACCACGGGGCTGCTGGTTTTACGGACGGCCACATACTCTTACGCCTACAAGTCGGCACTATTCACTGCGCTCATTGCGCAGTGCTCCGGTGGACGCGGCGTTGGGGTGAGAAGTTACGGGGCGGTGAGGCGGAGAAAAACCTTGCCGCCTCCCCGTTGCCGCCCACAATCGCCGTCAAAGTTCAGCTCCACTTCAGAACCATTCACAACTATGGGCCGCATTTATAACAATATCGTCGAGACCGTGGGCCGCACTCCGCTCGTGCGCCTCAACCGCATCCCTGCCAGCCTCGGGGTGGACCCGGCCACGCAGATTCTCCTCAAGTGCGAGTTCTTCAACCCGCTCGGCAGCGTCAAGGACCGCATCGGCATGGCCATGATCGAGGCCGCCGAGCGCAGCGGCAGGCTCAACAAAGACACCGTTATCATTGAGCCGACCAGCGGCAACACGGGCATTGCGCTCGCCTTCGTCGCCGCCGCCAAGGGCTACCAGATCATCCTCACCATGCCCGAGACGATGTCGCTGGAGCGGCGCGTGTTGCTCGCCATGCTCGGCGCGAAACTCGTGCTCACCGAGGGCGCGAAAGGGATGAAAGGCGCCATCGCCAAGGCGGAGGAACTCGCCGCCGCTACGCCGAATTCGTGGATTCCCCAGCAGTTTGAGAACCCCGCGAATCCGGAGATCCATCGCCGCACGACCGCCGAGGAGATCTGGGACGACACTGACGGCAAGGTGGACTTCCTCATCGCCGCTGTCGGCACCGGTGGCACGCTCACCGGCTGCTGCGAGGTCATCAAGCCGCGCAAGCCCTCCTTCCAGGCCATCGCCGTCGAGCCGAAGGATTCCCCCGTCATCACGCAGACGCTCAACGGCGAACCGGTGAAGCCCGGCCCCCACAAGATTCAAGGCACCGGCGCGGGCTTCGTGCCCGCCAACCTGCACCTGAAGGACGCCAACGGCGTCGCGCAAATCACCGAGTGCGTGCAGGTCTCCAACGACGACGCGTTTGCGATGGCCCGCCGGCTCGCGAAGGAAGAGGGCTTGCTCGTCGGCATTTCAACCGGCGCGAATGTCTGGGCGGCCATCGAAGTCGCCAGGCGCCCCGGCAGCAAGGGCAAGACCCTCGTGGCCATCGCCTGCTCCACCGGTGAGCGCTATCTCAGCACCGCCCTCGCAGCGGACGCCCGCGCCGAAGTCGGAGCGTAAGAGCGGACAGCTATCAGCATTCAGCGGTCAGCGGTCGAGAGTGCTGCTGACCGCTAATAGCTCTCTGAAGGAATTGCGCCTCGCTCCGTCCAAATCTGCGACATTTTTAAGACGATGAAATCCTCTCCTCTCTCCCGACGCACCGCACTCAAAGGTCTCGGCGCGACCCTCGCGCTCCCGTGGCTCGAAGCGATGGGGCCGATGACGGGCTGGGCCGCCGGCAACACCCCCGCCAGCAAGGCCGCGCCCAACCGCATGGCCTTCCTCTACGTCCCCAACGGCAAGAACATGGTGGACTGGACGCCGAAGGCCGAGGGCGAGCTGCCCGCCGAGCTGCCCGCGATCCTTCAGCCCATCGCGCCGTATCGCAGCGATTTCTCCATCCTCACCGGCCTCACGGCGGACAAGGCCCGCGCCAACGGCGACGGCGGCGGCGACCACGCCCGTGCCCTCGCTGCCTTCCTCACTGGCTGCCAGCCGCGCAAGACGGACGGCACCGACATCCGCTCTGGCGTCTCCGTGGACCAGGTCGCCGCCTCGCGGCTCGCGGACAAGACGCGTCTGGCCTCTCTTGAGATCGGCACCGAGGCCGGCTCGATGGCTGGCAACTGCGACTCCGGCTACTCCTGCGTTTACTCCTCCACGATGTCCTGGCGCTCGGCCACCCAGCCGCAGCCCAAGGAAGTGAACCCCAAGCTCGTCTTCGACCGCCTCTTCGGTGCGGGTTCCGCCGCCGAACGGGCAAAGCGCGACGCGCAACGTAAGAGTGTGCTCGACTTGGTGAAAGCCGACTTCAGCGATCTCAATGGAAAATTAGGCCGCAGCGACCAGCGCAAGCTCGACGAATATTTCTCCGCCGTCCGCGACGTCGAGTTGCGCATCGAGCGCGCCGGCCAGTTCGGTGAACCCAAGGCCCCCGAGGGCTTTGCCGCGCCCACCGGCATCCCCCCGACTTACGAGGAGCATATCCGCCTCATGGGCGACCTCATGGTGCTCGCTTTCCAGACCGACACCACGCGCGTCTGCACCTTTGTCCTGGCCAACGAGGGGAGCAACAAAGCCTACCCCTTCATCAACGTCCGCGAAGGCCACCACGACCTTTCGCACCACGGCAACGATTTGGAGAAGAAGGCGAAGATTGCCCAGATTAACCGCTTCCACACCACGCAGCTCGCCTACCTGATTGGCAAGCTCAAGTCCGTGAAGGAAGGCGACGGGACGCTGCTCGACCACTGCATGCTCGCCTACGGCAGCGGTAACTCTGACGGCAATGCGCACAACCACGACAACCTCCCGCTGCTGCTGGCCGGGGGCGGTTGCGGCACGCTCAAGCCGGGCCGCCACGTCGTCTATCCCAAGGACACGCCGCTGAACAACCTCTGGCTATCCCTCCTGAACCGGATGGACCTCAAGACCCAGCAGCTTGGCGACAGCACGGGTGAGCTGACGCGGTTGGCGTGATCCGGAACGACGCAGTTGACGGAATCCCTATTTGCCGCCCGACACATTGCGGAGCTTGAGCCAGTCGTTGTTTGCTGGCTGTGCGGCTTGTGCAACGTTGAGCGGAATGGTGGGGGCCGCGCTGGAGAACATTCCAACTTGCTGGAGCTTGAATATTTCCGAGTGTCCGTCGGCGAAATTCAGGGCGTAGGCACCGCCATGCCGGGCGGTGGGCAGGTCCAGCCAGGTGCGGCTGCCGCTCAGGTCCACCGCGAACCATGAGTCGTTGAGACCCGCTTCGTGCTCGTCAATCATCACCCACACGTCAGTGGCGCTGGTGGTGGTAAAGTCGCCGAGCCTGCGGAAAAGGGGGTAGTTTGCGTTGGCGAGGAACGGGGCAGAGGAACCTGCTCCCCCGACCTTCAGCTCGGAAACCCAGCTGTTCATCGAGTAGCTGCGGTTCTTGTTCACCCCGTTGGTCATCCGCCTGTCGGCGGGGTCCTTGTAGCTTTTGGCTGCGCCAACATATCGGAAGAGCTGGCCGTCCTTGATGGCCTGCTCGTTTGTTGAACTCAGACCCGGGAGATACGGGGTGTAGGGATTGGCGCCCGCGTCCTTCTGGTCGCCATTGCACCAGGCGCTCATGTTGATGCTGTTTGCCACGGTGGCTGTGCCCGCTGCATTGAGTTGCTGATAATGCCCGAGCACGAGTCGGTCATCGAACTCGGTAGCGTAGATGTTCCAAGCCAAGCCCAGTTGTTTGAGGTTGTTCAGACAATTGGTGGCCTGTGCCTTCATCTTGGCCTTGCTCAATGCGGGTAAGAGCATCCCCGCCAGAATGGCGATGATGGCGATGACGACGAGGAGTTCGATGAGGGTAAAACCGCTGCGGGCCCCAGGTTGGACTGGCTTCAACGCTTTCATTTATGCCGGCACTTTAAGCTAGCGGCGTCTCCCTGCAAGTTGGTTTCTATGACGACGGTTGGATCGGGCGCATCTTGAGACTGCCCCGGAGCCGGCACTCCGGCCCGCAGCGGGTGATTCGCGCGAGGGCGTGGGAGTTCACCTCCCGCAGGCTTCGAGTGGCTGCTGCGGGCGGGACGCCCGCGCTCCGGCCCGTGGGGTATCGGGGGCAGTGCGGATGCGCCGGCGAATGACCTTTGCACTGGACTCCCTCCACTCACCCTTCCAACCATCCGCGCATGAACTTCGTCACCCACTTGGAATGTGCCAACTGCGTCGCGCGCTACGACGCAGACACGGTCCACAACTTGTGCCCCGCCTGCCATAAGCCGCTCTGGGTGCGATACGACCTCGACGCGCTCAAGAAAAAGTTTCCCAAGAAGGCGCTCTTCGGTCGCCCACCCACCCTCTGGCGCTACCTGGAACTGCTGCCCGTGCGCGACCCGGCCAATATCGTTTCGCTGACGGAGACCATCACGCCCATTCTCGAAACGAAGCGGCTGGCAGCCCATTTCGGCGTGCAGCATCTCTATGTGAAGGACGAGAGCCGCCTGCCCACGGGGAGCTTCAAGGCGCGCGGCATGGCGTTGGCCATCACGATGGCAAACGAGTTCGGCATCAAGTGCGTCGCGTGCCCGACCGCTGGCAACGCGGGCGGTGCGATGGCTGTCTACGCTGCGCGCGCGGGCATGGAGGGGTATGTTTTCATGCCCGAGGACACGTCGGTTATCAACCAGAAGGAGTGTTTCCTCGCGGGCGCGAAGACCTTCCTCGTCAACGGCCTCATCACCGACTGCGGGCGCATCGTGGGCGAGGGCAAGGCGAAGAAAGGCTGGTTCGATGTCTCCACGCTCAAGGAGCCGTATCGCATCGAGGGCAAGAAGACGATGGGGCTGGAACTCGCCGAGCAGTTCGATTGGGAACTGCCCGACGTGATTCTCTACCCGACCGGCGGCGGCACGGGGCTCATCGGAATGTGGAAAGCCTTCGCGGAGCTCGAAGCGCTCGGCTGGCTCAACTCATCGAAGAAGCCGCGCATGATTTCCTGCCAGAGCACTGGTTGTGCGCCCATCGCCGAGGCGTTTAAGCGGGGCGACCGGTTCGCCAAGAAGTTTGAGCACGCCGCGACCATCGCCAGCGGCATCCGCGTGCCGGCGGCGGTGGGCGACTTCATGATCCTCGACGCGGTGCGCGCCAGCGGCGGCGTGGCGCTCGCGACCCCGGAGGCGGACATTCCCAAGTGGATGCAGCTCGCGTCCTCGCGCGAAGGTATCGCGCTCTGCCCGGAAACCGCCGTGTGCCTCGGCGCGCTGGAAGTGCTGCTGGCGGAGGGCAAGGTGAAGCCGACCGAGCGCATCGTGGTGTTCAACACGGGTGCCGCGCAGAAGTATCCCGAGGCGGTGCGGGAGCAGTTGCCGCGTGTGGACTGCACGAAGCCGATTGAGTGGGACAGAATCTGAGTAGTCGCAGGCTTTAGCCTGCGCGGGCGGTTTGATTCGCAACCTAAAGGTTGCGACTACGAAGGCTGTTGCCTTGGCTACTTCTCCCCGAAGAGCGCCGCCGCAAACTGCTTCGCGTCGAAGGGCTGAAGGTCATCCGCCTGCTCGCCCACACCGATGAACTTGATGGGCAGGCCCAGCTCTTTCTGAATCGCCACGACCATCCCACCCTTGCTGGTGCCGTCGAGCTTGGTGATGACCAGGCCGGTTAGGGTAACGGCTTTGTGGAACTCGCGCGCCTGTTGCAGCGCATTCATGCCAGTAGTGGCGTCGAGGACGAGGAGGACCTCGTGCGGCGCGCCGGGGAGTTGCTTGCCCATCACGCGATGCACCTTCTGCAATTCCTTCATCAGGTTGCTCTTGGTGTGCAGGCGGCCGGCGGTGTCCACGAGCAGGTAACTCGCTCCCCGCGCGGTCGCGGCGGTGATGGCGTCGTGCGCGACGGCGGCGGGGTCGGCGTGATACGCGCCGGCGACGACCTCGACCTTTAGCCGAGTGCCCCAGAGCTTGAGTTGCTCGATGGCGGCGGCGCGGAAGGTGTCGCAGGCCGCGAGGATGACGGGCTTACCCTGCCCCTGAAGCAGGTGCGCGAGCTTGGCGGAGGTGGTGGTCTTGCCGGTGCCGTTGACGCCGACGACGGAGACGACGGTGAGCGCGCCGGGTTGGTGGAGGAGGGCGGCGTTGGTCGCGGAGAGGCTGCGTTCGACCTCCTGCGTCGCGATGGCGAAGACATCCAAGCCGTCGCTGCCTTGCGATTCGTAGGCTTGCTTCACCGCGCTGAGAATCTGCTGGGTCATCGCCATGCCGAGGTCGGCGGCGAGGAGCGCGTGTTCGAGCTCTTCGAGGGTCTTGCCGGTCAGCTTGGGCGAGCCGGTGACGATGCGCTTGATTTCGTGGCCGAGCTTGGCGGCGGTCTTCTGCAAGCCCGCTTTGATTTTGGCGAAGAGTCCCATGCGAGAACGTGGTGCGTGGTGCGTGAATGGGCGCGGACGAGAAACCGACGGACTTACGCGGCCAGGGCTTTTGCCCGGCGGCGAAGGGCGCGTTCCTCAAGCTGCCGGACGTGGATGAGCGGGAGCTTGATGCCGCCCATGAGCGGCTTGCCCTTGTTCATGCCGTGACAGTCGGAGCCGCCGGTGATGGCGAGGTCGTATTGGTCCGCCATCGCGAGGTAGTGCTGGCTGGCGGCGGTGGAGTGGCGCGTGTGGAAGCACTCGATGCCGTCCACGCCCGCCTCGACGAGGGGCGGAATGATTTCGTCGCTCTTGTTCAGTGCCGGGTGCGCGATAACGGCGACGCCGCCGGCGTGGTGGATCAACCCGATGGCTTCTTCCGCAGAAATTTTGAACTTGGGCACCCACGCGGGCCGGTGCTTCTTGAGGAAGCGCTCGAAGGCTTCGTCCATGGACTTGCACAGCCCCGCCTGCACCAGCGCGCGCGCAACGTGGGGCCTGCCGGGGGATTCGCACTTGGCGATGGCGAAGACCGCCTCGGCCTGGAGCGGCACGCCCTGCCGTTGGAGGCAGGCAGCCATTTCGTGAATGCGGTTCTGCCGCGCCTTCTGAAACTCCACGAGGTTGGTGAGGAAGCGTGGGTTTTCGGGGTTGATGAAGTAGCCGAGCAGGTGGACCTCGACGTCGTCCACCTCGCACGTCAGCTCCGTGGCTTGCACAAATTCAATCCCCAGCCGTGCACACTCCGCCCCCATTCGCGCGCAGCCGGCCATCGTGTCGTGGTCGGTGAGCGCCACGCAGGCGAGTTTGTGTCGCTGCGCTGCCTGCGCCATCTCCTCGGGGGAATACGTCCCATCCGAGAAGGTCGTGTGCATGTGCAGATCGGCAAACATGGCGGGGTAGGTCAGGATTTGGGAACGGGGGTGCGACCGGCCCTCATGAGTTCGCCGCGCACCTTGTCGAGGATGCCGTTGACGAACTTGCCGCTGTCGTCGGTGGAGAATTTCTTCGCGATGTCCACCGCCTCGTTGATGCTCACCACCGGCGGGATGTCATCGCGGTGCAACATCTCGAAGATGGCAAGCCGAAGTATGTTCCGGTCCACGGCCGCCATGCGGTCCATGTCCCAGTTCTTGGCGTGCTTCACGATGACGGCGTCCACTTCGGCGCGGTGCTCCATCGTGCCCGTGATGAGCGGGTCGGCGAAGAGTCGGAGCGCTGCCTCGGCGGTGGTGGGCGGTGGCAGCACGACTTCCTCGCCCCAAGTCGCCTTGCCATCGGAGGCCAAGGCGAGGGCGGCGTGCCGCTGCGAGTCCCAGAAATGATCAAGCGCCTCAGACATTTTGTCCGGGGCGTTTAAATCACATTGAAATAGAAACTGGACGGCACGTTCCCGTGCCTCGCGGCGCATTCCCATGTCGTCAGGATAGTCCGGCGCTGGTTTGGCGGAAGTCTTTTTTCTGACGGAGAGGAAAAGCGGGCGAAGCCGTGCGCTTCCGGCTCACCGAAACGCCTCGCGCACGGGCTGGCCAATGGCATTCGTCGGCAGGGGGAATCCGAAGAGCCATGCGAGAGTCGCAGCGGTGTCGGGTAGGGTTACTTGATTCGTCAGCACATGGCCACGCCGCACTCCAACGCCCCAGACAATCCACGGGATAGTCATGTCCTGCGGCCGGTCCACGCCGTGATTCAAGCCCGCGCCCCCGTGATCAGCGGTGAGCACGAAGACATTGTTCGTCCCGCCCGCGCGCTCGACACCCGTGCGCAACAACGCGAGCGCTGCATCGCACTCCGCGAGCGCTGAAAATTGCTCCGGCGATGGCCAGCCGTAGAAATGCCCCGCCATGTCCGCATCCGGAAAATGCACGAACATCAGGCGGGGCTTGCGTTGCGTGAAGTAGCTCACCGCCTGCGCGGCAACGTTGCGCGCGGAGAAGACATTTGTCGCCGACCAGTCGCCCGGGTGCGTGAGCGGGAAGGAAACGTGGTCCACTGAGCCGGTGGGGAACAGGTGGGCCAGCTTGTCCTTGCCGGAAAAGACAGCGCAGGAAAGTCCGTTGGACTTCGCCAGCATAAAGACCGTCTGCGCCCGCAGCGCGCCGAAAGCCGGTATCCATTGGTTCCAATAAACACCGTGCTCTTCTGGTGCGAGGCCGGTGAGCATGGACGTGTGGGCCGGAAGCGTGAGCGGTGGCACGATGCTCCGTGCCGTCCACGTCACCGCGCCCTCGCGCGCCATCGCGTGCAACGTGGGCATTTGCGCCTGCTGCACAAAGTCCGGTCGAGCGCCGTCGAAACTGACCAGGACGATGTGCTCGGGACGTGGCGCTGACTGCGCAGCCACCGCGCGGGTGGAGGTGACGTTCGGCGGCGCGATCGGTTCAGCGTCGGGCTTGCAACCGCCGGCCAGCAGAGTGAGGCCAGCGAGCAGACGACACAGTTGTAGCGGTGAGTTTTTCACAAGAAATTCCAGTGCTCGAACATCGCGGCCTGTCCGCAGTGGGCGCCCGCTTCATCCCGCAGATTCCACACAACCGCCTGCGCGATGCGGAAGCGCCGACCTGACTTCGCGATGCGCACTCCGGCGTAATTTGAGATATACCCGTGCTGCGTGACCTGCGCGAGCAACTCGGCGCGCTCCTCACGGGCCACCGGCTCGGCCGTGAGCCGCGACGGCGTGCGGGTGAGTTCCTCCCAAGACATTTCCCAGAGTGCGAGCGCGGCGCGGTTGCCGTAACTCAGCACCGGGTCGGCTTGCGTGCCGTGCGAGACGAGGGCGAACGGGGCGTGGAAAAGTGACTCCGCGAAGGCCTGCGGACCCGAGGCGTCGGGCAAAATCCCGCGCCCCAACCAGTGCCGGAAACTCCGCGCCAGCGTGGCCGCGTGTGCCCAAGCTTCGTTCGATGCCCACGGTTCGATCATGTCGGACGACAGGCTAGCACGGCGGCCGCGACGACTCCAATTCGGCTGCTACCCGAATACCGAAGCTCGCCGCGAAAGGACGCAACGAACACAAAGGAGCCGAGCTGCAATTGATTGGGACGGAAACGACTCCCGCCCGGAAAGTTTCCTGGTAGAAGCGTTGTTTTACGGTCTTTGTGCTCTTTCGTGGCCACTCCATATTGGTTTCGGGTTTGAAACTTCGTGCCTCGCCGGAAGGCTTCCGCCATGGTCAGGCGCATGAGCGTGCCACGTCAAATTCGCAACGTCGCGCTGGCGGGCTTCATGGGCGTGGGGAAATCGTCCGTGGGTCGGCTGGCGGCGGCCGAGCTACAGTTCGAGTTCGTGGACACAGACGAGGTCATCGAAAGCCGGACAGGCGTGAAGGTGAGCGAAATCTTCGCGATGCACGGCGAGGCGGTCTTCCGCAAATTCGAGCGCGAGCTGGTGGAGGAAATGACTACGTGGAGCGGCAGGGTGATTTCCACCGGCGGTGGATTGGTGGTGGACCTCGACAATCTCACCAGTCTCAAATCGCATTCGTTCGTAGTCTGTCTTTGGGCCACGCCCGACACGATTTATCAGCGCACGAAACACCAGACGCACCGCCCCTTGCTGCAAGCCGCAGACCCGTTGGCGAAAATCCGTGAGCTGCTCGGCACGCGCGAGGCGGCCTACAAGCAGGCCGACGTGCTGGTGAACACCGAGCAACGGTCCATCAAGGAGATCGCCGCCCACGTGCTGCACCATTTCCGCGCGGCGCAGCAAAGCCCGCCGCGGCTGTGAAGACGGCCATCCGCCAGCGCGCCCGTGAGTTGGGCTTCGATGACTGCCGCTTCACGACCGCCGCCCCACCGGAGCACATGGCGCAATTCCAAAAATGGGTCGAGGCTGGCCAGCACGGCGAGATGGGCTACCTCGCCCGCAACGCGCACAAGCGCGTGGATCCTGAGCAGGTGTTGGCGGCGGCGCGGAGCGTCATCTCGCTCGCGGTGAGTTACGCGGGAGAAGCAAACAGCGGCCAGCGCTCAGCGGTCAGCGAAGCTGGTGTGGCCACACCTTCCGCCACTAAACACGGGCCACTGAACACGGGGATTGTCGCTCGCTACGCCCGGTTTTCCGACTACCACGATGTGTTGGCCACACCGCTCAAGCAGCTCACGGAAGCCGTCAACCAACTCGGCGGCCCGCAGACGCGTTCGCTCTGGTATGTGGACACGGGGCCCTTGCTGGAGCGCGATCTCGCGCAACGCGCCGGCCTCGGCTTCGCCGGGAAGCACACGAATCTCATCAGCCGGCGGCTGGGTAACTGGTTCTTCCTCGCAGAAATCATCACCACGCTGGAGCTGGAGCCAGACGCGGCGGAGAAGAACCGTTGCGGCTCCTGCACGCGCTGCATCACAGCGTGCCCGACGCAGGCGATCACCGCGCCCTTCCAGCTCGATGCGCGGCGCTGCATCTCCTACCTCACTATCGAGCTGAAGGGGGCCATCCCCGTGGAGTTCCGCACCGCCATCGGCGACCGCATCTACGGCTGCGACGACTGCCTCGCGGCCTGCCCGTGGAATAAATTCGCGCAAGCGGGCAGCCTCATGCGCGGGCACGCGAGGGCGGACTTGGCACCACCGGATTTGTTGGAGTTGCTCGCGCTCGACGATGCGGGTTTCAAGCGGCTGTTTGCGGGAACACCTATGTTGCGCACGAAACGTCGCGGCTTGCTGCGCAATGTCTGCGTGGCGCTGGGCAACGTGGGGGATGCCACCGCGCTGCCGCACTTGGAACGTGCCGCAGCGGACGCGGAGCCGCTCATCGCCGAGCACGCGTTGTGGGCCATCGGGCAAATCACCGCGCGCCACTCCGGGGAGCTGAGGGGGGAGCCACAAAGAGGCACATATGGCTCAAAAGGAAAACACCGGCGAACGGGATCGCAGGGAAAACCGCAGCATTCGAGCGCACGCAAGGCACTCTAATTTCGCGCCTCTTGTGCCGCTTTGTGGCAAAACTCCTCGTGGCTTACTTACGCGCGAAGATCCGGTTGGCCTCTTCCAGAGTCTCCTTCGACCCGATGTCATACCAAATTCCCGGCACCGTCCAGGTGAAGACCGGCGTGCGCGGGTAAAGCCACTGGACGAGCCGACCCGGCTGGTCGGGGTTGTTTCCCTCGGCGAGGTATTGGGCCACGAGCGGGAGGATGGCGCGCGGGTAGTAGTAGAGCGCGATGCCGATGAGCGTGCTGGCCGGTTGCTCGGGCTTCTCCTTGAAGTCGGCGATCACGCCGTCGCGGTCCACGGCGACGACTCCGTATTTCTTGGCCGCGTCCAGGCTGCCCACGTCATAGAGGCCGAGCACCGGCGCATTCTTTGCGCGGCAGAATTCGCCGAACGCGCCGAGCTTCTCGCTGAACAAATTGTCGCCCGCCACCACGATGAGGTCGTCGTCCACGCGCTCGCGCTGGAGCACGAGGTTCAGGTCGCCGATGGCGCCGAGCTTGTTCGAATCGTCCGTGGAGCCGTCGTTGATAATGGTGAAGGCGAAGGGCGCGCGCTGGCCGTAGTCATCGGCCCATTTCTGGAAGTGGCCGGCGAACTTCGCATTGGTCACGACATAGACACGGTCAATCCCGGCAATGGCCGCAAGATTGTCCATCACGTAGTCAATCATCGGCTTACCTGCCACGGGTAGCAGTGGCTTGGGCTGGGTGAGTGTGAGTGGATACAAGCGAGTTGCGTAACCCGCGCCGAGAATGAGGACTTTCATCGAGCAGCGTTTTAGGCGGAACGCCAAGAAGTGTCAAAAACAAGCCGCGCGCGACGCGAAATTCAGGCGCGACTGTAGTTTCAGAGTTGGGGTAGCAAGGCGGACAGAACCGATGAAACTCCAGCGCAGCGGTGCAGCTCGTTTTTTGCCCACCGCCCACCGGGCCGTCCACTCGGCTGCGTATTGACTCACGGCTAAATGTTACCGGGGGCAGGGGACCGTCAGGTCTTCGTTGACTCACGATCTAGTTTACCCAAGGCAGTGAAGAATTTCTTCAGCTTGGCCTCAATCCTTTTCTTCAACTCGTAGGGATCCATCCCGGCGTG
>CALQJI020000022.1 GCA_943330855.2 Klebsiella pneumoniae | reverse complement strand
TTTGCTGGAGTTATACGCCTCCTGGCGGGGCTTTTAGCGGTCGGGAGGCTTGCGGCGACCCGCGTAGAATCGGCCTGCGGACCGGCGTTATACGCTCGGCACGCGTCGTTCTCGTCGCTATTTTCAGCGCATGTCATGGACACCGTTGCGTCCGGTCTATGCCTCCAAGAGCTTCATCAAGTTCACCGCCATCGGCACCCCGGCACCCGATGACCAAACGGTTAAGGGCTTAGGATTCAATGCGGGACGGTGGCTCAGTGAGTTCGAAGCCGCACACATCATTAGCAAAACCGATGCTGAACTCGGCAACAAACCTGGCAAGGGGAAGAGAGACAGGATTAAGCAGGTGCGCGCTAGTTTCAACGACGAGGGAAACATCGAGTTGTCCATCGCCGCTTACGATCACACTTTGGTGCAGACGTTCCCGCCAAAAATGGTCGAGACGTATAAGGGATACGAGTCGAAGAAAGCGAATGAGCAGAACCAGGCGGAAATCGTGAAGCTGGACGAGCAACACGCGAAATTGCTGGCGTCGCTCACCGCGCAGGAGACGAACCGGGCGAATGTGCTTAACAAATTCGATGCTGAGACACTGGCCACCCGGATCGTGGAGTTGAAAACCGTGCCGAGGGAGTTAGAGGTTTTAAGAAGGAAGCTTGTGCTATACGAGGAGATACGGCTCAAGTTGCAAAACAGCCTCAAGTTGAGCGACAGCGAGCGGATCTCATTGCTGAGTGGGTTTCGAGATGAGGTGGGAGATGTGGGGTCTCCTTTTATCGAGATTGATGATAGGACCAAGCAGTCACTTTCCCCTGCGGCCAGGCCTGCCAACGGCACCGTGATTGTGACTTCAAATTATCCGCGAGCCAATCAGGGGGAGGAATTGGAGCGGAAGAGGCTGACGTTGGAGCGGACCATCAAAGAGAAGTCCCTCATTTGGCGGCCTGGTCATGACAAGATGAAGCAGCTTCTTCAGGAACAGGCACAGAACGAAAAAGCGATCAAAGATGAATTGAGTCAGGCTCTCGCTGGCTTTGAAATCAGCGGATTGAAACTGCACAAGCGCTACCAGTATTTAGACGGTCTGTATCCCCAATACCGCCTCAGCCAAGAGCTCTACGACAAGTATGTGCTGGAGAAGAGCCTGTTGGACAAGGGGGACATTCCCTACCTGACAATGATTTCTGCCATCAACCGCCGCAAGGCCGACATTCTGCTGGGGAGCAGCAGTCAACGTGTGCAGATCGAATTCCTCGGCACTGAACACAAGGACAACTACGATATTCCAGTCTCGCCCAACCGCTTCAAGGTCGCCCTCATGTTCCTCGGTATTGGAGTCGCCCTCGGCATTGGTGTTCCCTTTCTGTTGGAGTTCATGGACCAGACCGTCACCAACGTCGAGAAGATGGAGGAGGCTACCAACATCCGTGGCCTCGGTCTCATCCCTGACTTCGAGGACACGGTCGCGGAAGCTTATCCGCTCATCTTCAGCGACGGAGTCGCCAATCCGGACTTGATCGAAAACTTCCGCGTCGTTCGGACGAATCTGCTCTCCAGCGCCGCCACGTCCAAATTCCCGCAGGTGATCATGATCACCAGCACCTCTCCCAAGGAGGGCAAGACCGTCGTGGCGTCCAACCTCGCTATGTCTTTCGCGCACATGGGCGAAAAGACGCTCATCCTCGACGCCAACCTGCGGCGTGGCATCCAGCACCATCTTTTCGGCAACCGCTCCTCGCCCGGCCTGAGCAACGTCCTCGTGGAGAAATACGATGTGGCCGACGCTTGCCGTCCGACCACGATGGAGAACCTGCACATCCTCCCCAGCGGTGACCAGTTGGAGGGCGACATCGAGCAACTCGGCTCGCCGCAGTTCACCCAGATGATTGACCAGCTCCGCAAGCGCTACCAGCGCATCATTGTGGACAGCCCCCCTGTGCTGGGTCTCGCCGAGACCAGCGTGATGCAGCCTGCCGTGGATGGCGTGATGCTGGTGATTTGGAGCGGCCAGACGCCCACTCGCGCGGTGCGCACCGCGATGGAAATCCTCGAGGCCAACCACGCGAACTTCTACGGCTTCGTCCTCAACCGCCTCGACTTGGCGGCGACGATGAACCGGTTCCACTACTACTACTACACGAACCACTACTACAACCGGTATCAGAGCCTCACCCGCAAGCAGGGGAGCTGAGGTCCCTCCGGCATGAGTGGCGCATCGCAGTTGGCTTCCTCACCCACGTCTCCGGGCGTCTCGGTTGTAATCCCTGCCTACAACTACGCTCGGTTTTTGCCATCCGCCGTAGAGTCCTGCCTGAAGCAGGACTACTCCAACTTTGAGATCGTGGTGGTTGATGATGGCTCGAAGGACGACACGCGGGAGGTGATGGCCAAGTATGGCCCGCCCGTGCGTTACGTGTATCAAGCCAACGTCGGCCTTTCTGCCGCCCGCAACACTGGCATCCGCGAGGCGCGCTTCGACTACGTCGCCTTCCTTGACGCTGACGACTTGCTCCTGCCCACGCACCTTAGCGATAGCATGGCAGCCTTCGCTAAACTGCCGCCCGACTACGCCCTCGTCGCGTGCGATGATCATCTGGTGGATGTGGATGCCAATCCGCTGCCATTCACCGTCCACATTCCCGTGCTACCGCGCGAAGTCACGCTGAAGGACATCCTCATGCGGACACGCTTCTCGCCCACCGGGGCGGTCGCACGTAAGGAAGTTTTCGCGCTGTGTGGCGGCTTTGATACCACGCTTCGCAGCACGGAGGACCGCGAAATGTGGATCCGTATTTCCGCCCGGCGGCGCGTGTGGCATCAGGGCAAGGTGCTCGTCCAGATACGCAAGCACGGCAACAACATGAGCAACAACGCCGACCGGATGAAGAGCAACATGGCGGTGGTGTTAAAAAAATCCTACGAGGCTCAAGTCGTGCCGAAGACGAACTTTTGCTTCTGGCTGCAGGTCTTCAGTTACTGGCGCTTCCAGACCTCGCTCATCTACAACGGCATTCGTCAACCCTCCCGCGCGTATCGTGACCTGCTCATTTCCGTGCTCCTCTGGCCGTTCTTCCTGAACCCGGCGGCGAACGGCAACACGTCGTTCTTCCGGTTGCGCGCTTTTGTCCGCTACACGCTTAACGCGTGGCGTGGCGAGGTGAAGTCGTGAACAGGACGCGGCTAGTTTCAGGTGTGGATTCAGCGAGTCGCTCCGATTTTGGATTTTGGACTTTGGACCTAGCGCGGTCGATTCCCTGGTCGCCCTGAAATGTCCCGCCGCCTCCGCATCCTCCACGTTGTCTTCTCGCTCGAACCGGGCGGGATGGAGAACGGAATCGTGAACGTCGCGCGGGGGTTGCCGGCGGAGGAGTTTGAAGTCCACGTCTGCTGCCTCGAACGCGGCGGCGCGTTCGTCGAGCGACTGCCGCACCCGGAAAACGTCGTCGTGTTGGACAAGCCGCCGGGCTTCTCCGCGCGCGCGGTGCTCGGCGTCGCCCGCCACGCCGCCCGCATCGGCGCGGACCTGCTCCACCCGCACAACCTTGGCCCGCTCACTTACGCCGCGCTCGGCTCCGGCTTCGGGCTGTGGAAGCCGGTGTTGCAGGGCGAACACGGCGTCTTTCAAGGCGACCAAGCCAGCCCTGCGCGCCTCCGCCAGCGCCAGCGGCTCTACCGGGCTTGCCAGAAGGTTCACACCGTCTCCGAGTCCCTGCGCCGCTATCTCATCGAGCACGGTTTCCCGCCGGAGAAAATCACCGCCGTCATTAACGGCGTGGACACGGGGCGCTTTCAACCGGTGGACAAGGCCGCCGTCCGCACACAGCTGGGCTTGCCACCGCACGGCCAGTTCATCGGCATCGTCGGGCGCTTTGACCCGAACAAGAAACACCTGCTGCTTATCGAGGCTTTCAACCGCGTCGCCGCGCAGTTGCCCGGCGTGCGGCTCGTCATCGTTGGCGACAAGGGGGCGGAGAAGGACAAGATTCACTCTGCTGCGGCTGCGAGTCCCGCGCGCGACCGCATCCACCTCGCCGGTTTTCAGGCGAACCCGACACCGTGGTATCAAGCGCTCGACCTCCTCGCCGCGCCGTCCATCTTCGAGGGCTTGTCGAATGCCGTGCTCGAAGCGATGGCCTGCGGCGTGCCCTGTCTGGCGCACAACGCGTGCGGCAACGCCGAGGTCATCACCAGTGGCGCGGATGGTTTTCTCGCCGCGCTCGACACGACGGAGTTGCTGGCGGCGGAACTGCACCGCGTGCTCGCGATACCTGCTGAACTGGCCGCCGTCGGCCAGCGGGCGCGGGCGCGGGTGATGCGCGACTTCTCGATGGAAGCGATGGTGGGGAATTACGCGCGCATCTATCGCGAGGTGGCGGGGCGGCTGGCTTGACCGCGTTTGAACAACCGCCCGCTTTGCCAGTCCATCACTCTGGCTATCCGCTCGCAGGGTTCACCGGAGTTCCCGGTTGATTCCGAGCTGCCGCCGGGCACAGTCTGGCAACGACACCTATGAAAAAAATCCTTTCCGCAACGCTGGTTATAGCCCTCCTGTGCGGCACCGTGCGGTCGGTCGAGTTCACTCGCGACCAGTCGGGGCGGATCGCCAAGGCGGTCGGCACGCTGCTGGACCGCGCACACTACAAGGGGACGCGGCTCGATGACACCATCGCGGAGATGCACTTGAGGAACTACCTCGACGCGCTGGACTTCAACCACATGATTTTCCTCCAGACCGATGTGGAGGAGTTCACCACCAAGTATGGCACGCAACTGGACAACTTGACCAACAAGGGTGATGCCGAGCCCGCCTATGAAATTTACGAGCGCTACCTCAAACGGCTGGACGCTTGCGTCACGCGGCTGCCCGCTCTGCTCAAGGCACCGCATGATTTCACTCAGCAGGAGAAGTTCTTCGCGCAGCGTAGCAAGCTGCCGTGGCCCAAGGACGAGGCGGAAGCTGCGGAGGTCTGGCGGCTGCGCATGAAGTTCGAGCTGCTCAACGGCAAGCTGACCGATGAGACGCCCGCGAAGACCGGCGAGAAAATCACCAAACGCTACGCTCGCCTGCAAAAGAACATGAAGCAGTTCGACGCGAGCGACATCCTGCAAGTCTATCTCTCCGCGCTTGGCCAGGCATTCGACCCGCACTCCGGCTACATGGCCCCGGCGGACGCGAAGAACTTCGCCATCCACAACGTGGACCTGAAGCTCAACGGCATCGGCGCGCAGCTCCGCCAAAACGACGAGGGCTACACGGAGATCGTCAATCTTACCCCCGGCGGCCCCGCCGAACTCAGCAAGCAGTTCAAGCCCAAGGACAAGATCGTGTCCGTGGCTCAGGGTGATGCTGAACCCGTGGACTGCCTCGACATGAGACTCAATGAAGTCGTGGGCATGATTCGCGGCAAAAAGGGCACCGAGGTGCGTGTCACCATCATCCCGGCGGACGCGGTCAGTGACTCCGAACGCAAGGTCATCCGCATCATCCGCGATGAGATTAAACTCACGGAGCAATACGCTTACGCCCGCGTGATTGACCACGTCACCGCCGATGGGAAGAAGCAACGCCTCGGCGTGATCGAGCTGCCGCAGTTCTACAAGAAGTGCGCCGCCGACGTGGAGAAGCTCCTTGTCCGGCTCCAGAAGGAGAAGGTCAGTGGCGTGATTCTCGACTTGCGGCGTAATGGCGGCGGCCTGCTCAACGAGGCGGTCGAGCTGACCGGTTTGTTCATCAAGAAAGGCCCCGTCGTGCAAGTGCGGCAGCCTAAGCAAATCGAAGTGCTGGAGGACGAGGACGGACGCGTGAGCTACGACGGGCCGCTGATGGTGCTGGTCGGCCACCACAGCGCGTCGGCGTCGGAGATTGTCGCGGCTGCGTTGCAGGACTACGGGCGTGCTTTGATCGTCGGTGACTTGGCAACGCACGGCAAGGGCACGGTGCAGACCCTTTACCCGCTGGGGAACTTTATGGGCACCCGGCAGGTGGCGGACCCCGGCGAACTCAAGTTCACCATCTCGAAGTTCTACCGCATTGCGGGTGGCACCACGCAGAAGCACGGCGTCACGCCGGATGTCATCCTGCCCAACATCCTCGACTACCTCGAAACCGGTGAGGCATTCCTGCCCAACGTGCTCGAGGCCGACAACATCCCGGCGGCCAAATACCAACGCACGGACCGTGTCAACGGTGGCCTCGACGAGTTGCGCAAAAACTCGACGGCGCGCATCACGAAGGATCAGGATTTCACCTACGTCCGGGAGGACATCGAGTTGGTGAAGAAGCAGCGCGCGGACAAGACGATTTCCCTCAACGAGCCGCAGCGCCTGAAGGAAAAGCAGGATGCTGAGGCCCGCGCCGAGGCGCGCAAGAAGGAGCGCGACGCCCGTCCGCCCACTACCGACAAGGTCTTCCTCGTGAAGACCGAGACCGTGGACAAGAACCAGCCGATCATCCCCATCCAGCCGCCCAAGCCCGTTCCAACGGCGAGCAAGGATGCCAAGTCCAAGACTGCGGCACCGGCCAAGAAGGAAGTCAAAGCGCCCGAAGACGGAGACGAGCCGGAAGACACCACCGACGCTGGCAAGGCCGTCATCGACCCGTATCTCCGGGAGGCGTTGGACATCCTCGCTGACTACGCCAAGCAGCAGGCGAAAGCCGGGCGCGGCGAAGTCGTCGTCGTCCCGCGCTGAGGCGCGGCGGCAAGTGCGCCGTCATTTCCGGTAGGGTGAGACTCCGTCGAACCCCATTTGCCGACGCAGGAGGCGCGAGCGCAGTGATTATCTTGGTTGACGCGTCCGCCCAAGCAGCTCGCTTCGCTCGAGATGGGGTTCGACGGAGTCTCACCCTACCTGGAATTACCCCCGCCACCTCGCCTACATCCTTCCCCTGAAGCCAAATCCTTTGCCCCGTCCGCAACTATTCCCTAGGCTCGTCGTTCAAGTCGCTGTCGTTACATGGCCTTTGTCTCCATCAAGAACGTCTTTGCCCGCGCCGCGCTGGCGACGCCCGCGCAGTTTGACGAGTGGTCCAAGCTCTGGCGCGTGGCGGTGGACGGCGGTTCGCAGGATCCCCTCATCGCCTTCATGGCGCGCGAGTCGGGCCTGAGCGAGGAGCAATTTCTGGAGAAGCTGGCGGCGGCGCTCGAGTGGCCGTTCCTTAATCTCAAGCTCCTCGACATCCCCGTCGAAGCCCGCGCGCGTATCTCCACGAAGGTCGCCTTCCAGCACGGCGTCATGCCGACGAGCTTCACCGACGGCGTGCTCACCGTGGTCGTGAGCAACCCCTTCGACACCGCGCTGCTCAACGCCGTGCAGTTCGACGCGCACTGTCCCGTGCGGTTCGCGCTCGCGCCTCGCGCCGAGGTCGAGAAGACGCTCAAGAAGTATTACGGCGTCGGCGCTGAGACGCTCGACGAGATGTCCGAGAACGAGCCAATGGAGCTGGAGTTGGCGAACGACAAAGAAATCACCGAGGGCGACCAAGAGGCGAGCGTCATCAAGTTCGTCAACCAAATCGTCTGGGAAGCCTTCAAGGCACGCGCGACGGACATCCACTTCGAGCCGGCGGAGGACGAGCTGCGCATCCGCAACCGCATTGACGGCATCCTCCACCAGATTCCGCTGCCGCCGCAGCTCAAGCGCTTCCAAGCCGCCATCATCTCGCGCATCAAGGTCATGTCGGGGATGAACATCTCCGAGAAGCGACTGCCGCAGGACGGCCGCATCAACGTCCGCATCAAGGGCGAGGAAATCGACATCCGCGTCTCCACCGTGCCGACGGTTTATGGCGAAAGCGTTTCACTGCGCCTGCTGTTGCGCGGGAAGATTTTCCTCAGCCTGGACAAGCTCGGCTTCACGCCCACCGAGGAGATCGCGATCCGCGACATCATCTACAAGCCGCACGGCATCATGCTCGTCACGGGGCCGACCGGCTCGGGCAAGTCCACGACGCTCTACGCCTTCCTCAGCTCTATCAACTCCGTCCACAAGCGCATCATTACCATCGAGGAACCGGTGGAATACGAGCTCAAGGGCATCAACCAAATCGCCGTGCGCTCGGACATCGGGCTGACCTTTGCGATGGGTCTGCGCCACATCCTCCGCCAGGACCCGAACGTGGTGATGGTCGGCGAAATCCGCGATCAAGAGACGGCGGAGATTGCCATCCGCGCCGCGCTGACCGGCCACTTGGTGTTCAGCACGCTGCACACGAACGACGCGCCGAGCGCGTTCACCCGCTTGATTGACATGGGCATCGAGCCGTTCCTCGTGGCGTCGTCTGTCGAGGCCATCATGGCGCAACGTCTCGTCCGCACCATCTGCCCGGCGTGCAAGACCGAGCAGGTCGTCGAGCGTGACTACCTCACGCGCATCGGTTTCCCGGCGGACGAAGTGGCGACGACGAAGTTCATGCGTGGCACCGGCTGCGAGGAGTGCCGCTTGCTCGGCTATCAAGGACGGCAGGGCATCCACGAACTGCTCCTCGTCACCGAGGCGTTGCGCCCGCTCATCATGAACCGCGCGCCCGCCTCCGCCATCGCCCAGCGCGCGCAGGCCGACGGGATGCGGACGCTGCGCACAGACGGCTGGAAGAAAGTGAAAGCCGGCATCACGACCATCGAGGAAGTTCTGCGCGTGACCCAGACCGAGGAACACCTCAAGTCGCTGATGGACGACACGGGGACGATGTTCCTAACGAAGGCATGAGGTGATGAACAAGACACTCCAATTCATAATCCGGCCCGCAGTCACGCTGCGCGCTGGCTCCCTCTCCCTTCATCGGATGAGGGGAGAAGGCGCGCGTCGTTGCATTGGGTTGGCAGGCCTCCCACTGACATCGGGCCTTGGCATCAGACCCCAGGCCCCAGACCCCAGACCCCGCTTCGCGTGAAGCCCTCGCCCCCCAACGCCTGCAATGTCCTGGACCTCGCCGCTGACCGGCGACGGCTCTGGTGCTTTGACATCGCGGGGGATGGCAAGGCCGAGCTGGACGAGGAGTTCGCCGGCCTGCCCGGTGATGTGCTGCCGGACAAGCACGTCGCGAAGGACTGGCGCGCGCTCTTCAGCAGTCGGTTGAACCTCGCGTGGCTCCCGGCGGGCAGCGTGTTTCTGCGCGTCGCGCAGTTTCCCAAGTGCGACCGCACCGAACTGCTCGCGATGGTGGAGCTGGCGCTGGAGAAGATTTCCCCACTGCCCGTAGCGCAAATCGTGTGGAGCGTCGAGCCGGTGCCCACGCGCACCACGGTGCCCAGCGAGATGCAGACCGTCATCGTGCTCATCGCGCCGCGCAACGAGGTGGAAAAATTTCTCGGCACGCTGGAAGGGCGCGGCTTCCTCACCGACCGGCTCGAGGTGCCGCTGTTGCATCAAGTCCTCGCGACGAAAGTCGAGGGCGAGGGCGCATGGGTTTATCCGGGCAGCGGCGCGGATGCCCACTCCTGCCTCGTCGCGTGGTGGTATGGCGGCGAGTTGCGCAGCCTCACGCTCGTGAAGCTCACCGCGCCGGAGCACTGGCAGCATGAACTTGGTGAAGTCCTGACGAAGTCCGCGTGGGCCGGCGAACTCGAAGGCTGGCTCACGAGCGCGCCGCGTTTCCGGCTCGTGTCCGCGCCGGAGGACCAAGAAATCTGGCTGCGCGTTTTGCGCGACTTGTCCGACAGCGCGGTGGATGTGACCAAGCCGTGCGAACCCGCCGCGCTCGCTCACTTGTCCGCGCAACGCGCCGCGCGTGGCGAGAGCTTGGCGAACCTGCTCCCGGCGGAGTTCACCGTGCGCTATCGGCAGCAGTTCGTGGACAGCGTGTGGATGCGCGGGTTGGGCGCGCTCGTGGTGCTGTATCTCATGGGCGTGGCGGTGTTCTTCGCGCTGCTCTGGCAGGCGGAGACGCAGAAGCAAGATGTGGAGCAGCGCGTTGCCGGGCTCGCTGGCTCTTACACGAACGCGCTCGTCACCCGGGCGCGCATCGGAGTTTTGCAGGAGCAGATCGCGCTGAAATACGCTGCCATCGAGAGCCTCAAGGCCGTCTCCGCGAAGTTACCCGATGGGATGCAGCTCACGGACTTCGCCTTCCAACGGGGCAAGCGGATTTCCCTGCGCGGCATGGTGCCGGCGGATCAGATCAGCAAGCTCACGGACTACAGCGCCGCGTTGCAGTCCACCACGCTCAATGGCTTGCCCCTCTTCAAGTCCGTCAGCGCGCCCAGCTCGCAGGGCAGCGGCGGGGCGGCGAATCAATTCAACTGGACCCTGAGCTGCGAACTGCGCGGCGCCGAAATCGAATGAAGAGCCTCTTCGACAAGTTGAACCTCGGCGCGCTGGAGCGGCGCATCGTCGTCGTCGCGGCGCTGGTTCTCTTCATCGTGGTCAATGCGATGTTCGTCTGGCCGCACTTCAAGGACTGGAGCAAAGCGCAGCTCGCGATCACCAAAGCTCAGATGACGCTCGCAAATTTCCAAAAGGAAGTGGACCAACTCCCGCAGCTACAGAAGAAGGAGGAGGCGCTCAAGGACACCGGCGGCGCGCAGCACGCGTCAGCTGAGATCGCTCTGGCGCTCATGCGCATCGTCGAGCCCAAAGCGCGGGGCGCCGGGATCAACGTCAGCTCATGGAGCCCCAGCACCACCGGCTCGCCTAGTGCCGACGGCTACTTCGAGGAGCACTCGCTTCGCCTCAGTTTTCAAAACACCGGCGACGCCGAACTGCTCAAGTTCATGGTGTCGCTGGGCGATAACAATTCCACCATTCGCATCCGTGACCTGACGGTGAAGCCCGACGCAACGCAGATGAAACTGATGGGCGAGCTGACGATGGTCGCGAGCTATCAGAAGGCTGCGCCTGCCGGAAAGCACCCGTCCGCCGCTACTCCCAAACGTCCATGAAAACCAAACTAGCGAGCCTCCTCCTCACTGCGTTCGCGACCGTGCTGCTGGCACAAGTGCCACCGCCGGCAGCGCCCGCTAGCAGCCCTCCGCCACCGTCTTCAGCACCCGGGAGGGGCCCGGCGATTAAAATTGAACCGAACCTGACTAACCCTTTGCCGCCGTCCCAAGTTGGGACCATCGGCACCAACGGGACTCGGATTCAGGGTGTCTCCGCGTTTCCTGAGCCGTTTAAGGCCCCCGCCCCCAATGTCGCCCCGGCCGTCGGAGGACCGTCCCGCAGCTTACAAATCACTCCGACCACCGCGCCACCCACTCCGGGCCCCGCCGCGAACGTGCTTGCCCTGCCTGGCGGCGCTGCTGGCACCGGAACGAATGCGATGAGTGCGCTTGCCAACCGCGCGCCCAAGGACCTAGTGCTTAACGCCACCGGTGAAGCGCTGCTTGATCCCTCCTACTCCAGTTTCAAGGAAATGCCTTTGGTGCAGGTGTTGGAAATCTACTCCGAACTGACGGGTCGCACGATTCTCCGCTCGCCGGCCGTCCCCCCCGCCACGGCGCTGACTCTGATCACGAAGACACCGCTCACGAAGCTGGAGACCATCCAAGCGATTGACAGTATCCTGGCGCTGAACGGGATCGCCGTCATCCCTACCGGCGAGAAGTTTCTCACCGTGGTGCCGATGGCCAGTGCCTTGCAGGAAGGCGCGGCGTTCAACACGAACTCGGTCGGCGATTTGCCCGAGGCCAGCCAATACATCACGAAGATCATCCAGGTCACCAACGCCAAGCCCAGCGAGATCATCGCGGCGATCCAGCCTTTCGCGAAGCTGCCCGGCGGCATCCTGCCGATTGATGCGACTGGGGTGATCGTGCTCCGCGACAACGCCATCAACATCAAGCGCATGATGGAGGTGCTGGCGAAGATTGATGTGGTGGTGCCGAGCGACGAGGAGTTCAAAGTCATTCCTATTAACTACGCGCTCGCCGCAGACGTGGCGCAGGTGCTGGGCAGCTTCACCGCCGCCGGTCCGTCGGCAGGCGGCGGCACGTCGAGCCGCACCGGCGGGGCCGGCTCCACCACGCGCCGCACGGGCACCACCTCGGCCTTCGGCGGCAACACTGGCATCCCCGGCGTGGGCGGCGCGACGGGGTCGCCTTTTGGCAATCAGCCCGGCGCAAACCCCGGCGTGCTAGGCGCAGCGCAGCCGGGCACGCAGCAGACGCAATTCCAAACCCGGCTGAACCAAATCGTCAGCAACATCACCGGCGGACGCGGCGGCGGCGCACCGTTGCTGGGCGAGGCGAAGATCATCCCCTACGATCGGAGCAACTCGTTGCTCGTGCTGGCGAACAAGGCCGAGCTGCTCATGCTCACCCGGCTGCTCAAGGAGATTGATGTGCCGCAGCAACAGGTGCTGATCGAGGCGCTCATCTTCGAGACCGATCTCACGCACACGAGGGATGTGAACTTCGGCGTGGGCCAGAAGACGGCTGCCGCCGGAGCCAACTTCGCCGGCAAGGGCGGTATTAACTCCATCATCAATTTTTCCACCAACACCACCGTGCTGGGCGTCGGTGCGACCACCGGCGGTTTCGCTTATCTGGCGCAGATCGGTGCCAACTGGGCGGCGGCGATCCAGTTGTTGGAGAGCGATTCCAAGACCGAAGTGCTCTCCCGCCCGCGCATCCAGACCTCGCACGCCGAGGCCGCGACCATCTTTTCCGGCGGCACCACGCCCTACGTCACAGGCAGCATCTCTGGCGCGGGCTTCGGCACGCAGCAGCAGATTCAGCAGCTCCAGATCGGCATCAACATGTCTGTTCTTCCGCTCATCACATCGGATGGACTCGTGGTGCTCGACATCAACCAGACTATCGAAGGTGAGAACGGAACGGTGGCGATTGACGCGAATCTGAAGGTGCCCAAGACCGTGCGCCACACCGCGCAGGCGAAGGTCGCGGTGAAGGACGGGGAGACAATTATTCTCGGTGGGCTCATCCGCACGGCGATGACCAAGAGCGTGTCCGGCGTGCCGGTGTTGAAGGACATTCCCGGTATCGGTGCGTTTTTCCGCTCCACGAGCGAGAACCCGACACGGAAGGAACTGATGGTGCTCATCCGGCCCACGGTCTTGAAGACGCCCGAACACGCCTCTCTCGCGGCGCAGGCCGAGCGCCAGCGCTCACCCAGCCTGCGCGGAGTCGAGCAGACCGTCCTCGAACAAGAAAACAAGGTGAACAAAAAGCTCCTGGAGGAGGAGAAGGCACGGAACAAGAAGCTCGAGGCGGATGAGATCGAGAGGATCAGGCAGGAACTGTTGAAAAAGCGCTCTGAGAAGCCGGCCAAGCCGGACACAAGCCTCGCGCCTGCCGTCGTGCCTTCCACGGAGCAGAAGCCCCCAGCGGACTTCCTCGAAGTGCCGAAGCCCTAAAGCAAGTAGCCGCCGAGGTGAGGAGGCGGATTCGTTCGAGGGCAGTCGAAGCCGCCTTCTTACCTCGGCGGCTACGTGGTTTGAGCGGGTGCTGAGCTACTTCTTAAGCCCAATGCTGCTGCCGCGCTTCGAAATTTTCCGGCTGGTGAGCACTTTGGTCACGGTGCCGAGCTTGAGATACTTCTGCTTCACCACCTCGAGGATCGCGTCCCGGTGGTCATAGAGGCGCTTGAGCTTGCGGGGCTTCACGCGCGAGAGGACGTAGGCGGTGAGTAGCGGGAGCGCGATGGTGCTGTCGGTGTAGCACACGACGCTGTCGGGGAGCTTGTCGGGATCCACCTTGCCCCAGCTCACGGCTTCGGCGGGCGTCGCGCCGGAGAGGCCGCCGGTGTCGGGGCGGGCGTCGGTGACTTGGAGGAAGTAGTCGTGGCCCTTTTCCTGGATGCCGAGGACTTCCTGAATCTGCGGCTCGGTCTGGAGCATGAAGTTCTTCGGGCTGCCGCCGCCGAGGATGAAGACGCTGCTGGTGTGGCCGGTGGACTTGGCGTGATAGACGATGGCGGCGGTTTGGTTCACGTCGCGGTTCACGTCGGGCATCAACGCCGAGCCGCGCATGGCCATCGCGGCGACGTTCATCCCGATGCTGGAGTCGCCCGGGCTGCTGGTGAAGATGGGGATGCCACACTCGTAAGCGGTGGCCAGAACGGAGGAGTCTTTCAGCCCGAGCTTCTTGCCGCGCGCGGCGACGTATTTGCCGAGGAGGTAGTGGAATTCATCCGTGCCCATGGGCCGCTGGAACTCGGGGCCTTGGATGACCTCGCGGACAAAGGCATCCGTGTCGAGCAGGACGTTGTAATCGAAGAGCACGTCGTAGATGCGGATGACGCCGTCCTGGTGGAGCTGCACGTCGTCGAGGAAGGGCGAGCCGCTGTGGAGCTGCATATCCAGGCCGAAGTGGAGGTCGTGGTAGAGGTTCGCGCCGGTGGAGATAATCCAGTCCACATAGCCGCCCTTCATCAGCGGAATGAGACACGACTTGCCGAGGCCAGCGGGCGTGAGCGCGCCGGTGAGGCTCATCCCGATGAAGCCGTCGTCGGGCAGCATCTTGCGCGCGAGAAGCTGGCTGGCTTCGCGGAGACGGCCGCCGTTGTAGGCGAGCATGACCTGGTCAATGAGGTCGGCGGCGGAGATGTCCTTGCCGACGCCGAGGGGGTTGAGGCGCGGGTAGGCGGCGAACTTCTTGGAGACTTTGGGGGCGGATTTTTTGCTCATAACGCGCGCGAGTGTTGCGGACGGGAAGGCAAAGGCAAGGGGAGTTTGAGTCTGGAGCAACGCGCCGCGACTCACCCCCACAACTGCCGGTCGAGTGTGCGATACTGGATGGCCTCGCCCAAGTGCTCCGCCGTGATGCTCGCGCACGCGGCGAGGTCGGCGATGGTGCGGGAGACTTTCAGGATGCGGTCGTGCGCGCGGGCGCTCAGGCCCATCTCGGTCATCGCGTGGCGGAGCAGTTCAGTCGCGGCCTCATCCAGCACGCAAAACTCCTTCAGCTCGCGGCTGCCCATCCGCGCGTTGCACGTGACTTTCTTCCCGGCGAAGCGCGCTTGCTGAATCCGCCGCGCCGCGATGACCCGCTCGCGGACGGTCGCGGAACTCTCACCGGGCTTCGCCGCCTGCATCTCGCGGAACTTCACCTGCGGCACCTCGACGTGCAGGTCAATGCGGTCCAGCAACGGCCCGGAGATGCGCCCGAGGTAGCTCGCGATCTCGCGTGGCGAGGACTTCGACTCACCCGGCATCTTGCCGTCCGGCGTCGGGTTCATCGCGGCCACGAGCATGAACTGCGACGGGAAGGTCATCGTGCCCGCCGCGCGCGAGATGGTCACTTTGCCGTCCTCGAGCGGCTGCCGCATCGTCTCCAGCACGGTGCGTTTGAACTCCGGCAGTTCATCCAGAAACACCACCCCGTGGTGCGCGAGCGAGATTTCGCCGGGTGCTGGATGGATGCCGCCGCCGAGCAGACCCGCATCGCTCACCGTGTGGTGCGGGCTGCGGAAGGGCCGCTGCGTGACGAGCGCCTGTCCCGCCGCGAGCAGGCCGACGATGCTGTGAATCTTCGTCGTCTCCAGCGCCTCGTCGAGCGTGAGCGGAGGGAGGATGGTGGGAATGCGCTTGGCCAGCATGGATTTGCCCGTGCCCGGCGGGCCGATGAGCAGCATATTGTGGCCGCCCGCCGCGCCGATTTCCAACGCGCGCTTCACCGACTCCTGGCCACGCACGTCCGCCATGTCCACGTCGTCGTCGCCCGCGTAGTCGAAGAGTTTTGCGAGGTCCACCTGGAGCGGCGCGATGGCGACCTCGCCTTCGAGGAAGCCCACCGCTTCGCGCAAATTCTGAATCGGAATCACGTCCAGCCCCGCGACCACGGCGGCTTCCGGCGCGTTATCCTTCGGCACGATGACGCCCTTGCGGCCGTCCTGCTTTGCGCGCAACGCGATGGGCAGCACGCCCTTCACCGGCCGCACCGCGCCGGTGAGCGCGAGTTCGCCGACGACGACGTATTGGTCCAGCACGGTGCTTTCCATCTGCTCGCTGGCGGCGAGCCAGCCGATGGCGATGGGCAGGTCGAAGCTGGGGCCTTCCTTGCGCACGTCGGCGGGGGCGAGGTTGATGGTGGTGCGGCCCATCGGGAAGTGGAACGCGGAGTTCGTCATCGCGGTGCTCACGCGGTCACGCGACTCCTTCACGGCGACATCGGGCAAGCCGACAATGGCGATGTTGGTCTCGCCCCAGCCGACATTGACTTCCACCTCGATGGGATACGCTTCAATGCCCTGCACGGCAGCGGAGCAAACCTTGGCTAACATGGGATGACTCTGCCGAATTCCACCGCGCTGTTCCAAGGTGAAAATGCCTCAGCCCTCAGCCTTCAGTCGGGAATCTGGGCGGGTGCTGAGAGGGAAGCTCTGGCAGTCTTATTTGTGCGCCTTGGACGGCACCCCGTGCTTTTCGTGGAGCCGCTTCCAGTAGTCTTTCCAATACTTGTCGTAGTAGTCCTGCGCTGCCTGGTCGATGTGCTCCAGCTTGACGACCGTGGGCGCGGTGGCCGGATTGTAGCCCGCCAGATGCCCTTGCCCGGCGCGCGACCGGGGCGACACGAAACGCCAGTCCGTATCGCCGAGAACCTCCGCACACAGCCGCGCCAATTCCGGGTCGTAATCCTTCAACTGCGCGCGGGTGTGGATGTGGTTGTGGTCGTGGTCCATCGTTCGGTTGGTGTCATACCAAGCCTGCACGCCCTCCGCCCAATACTCCGCCGAGTTCACCAGCGCATAACACGGCTTCGGCCCCCCGAACACGATCAGCACCTTGTCACTCCGAGTCACCTTGGCATCCGAACGGACCGGGCGGCCATTGACGAGGATGTCGCCCTTGTCGAGACACACGCGGAGGAATTCCGGCGTTTGTTCGGGGAACGATTTCGCCAACGCGTCCAGCAGGCTGACCGGGGTTTCGCTCGTCACACGACGGAACTTCTGGGCGGCGTAACCGTCGTTGTAGATGCCCTTCGTCTTGGCGTTCTCGTAGGCCGCCTTCACCCGGGCGTTCAAGTCCTTGTCAAAGCCCGCGCCTTGAATCACGTGGCCGAACTCGTGAATCAAGATGCTCTCCAACTGCATGCCACCCTCGTATTCCATCACGTCCTCCTCGGCGAAGAGCACGACCGAGCGACCGTTCTTCGTGGTGAGAAAACCTCGCTGCCGCCAGTTGTAGAAGTCCAACTCTTTGCCGGTCCTGTCCGAGGCGAACATTGGCACCTCGGAAGTCAGCTCCTTGTGCCCGACCAGCACGCACAACACTTTCTTGTCCCGGATGCGCTGGGCGATTTCCGGGCGAATGCTCTTCATCACCATGTCGAACTGGTAGGCCGCTTCGCGGTGCGTGAAATCCGAAACGTTCGCAGACGTGGCGATGAGGATGTTCTGGACCAGAGTCGCCTTCTTGAAAAAGGCCGCGTCGAGCTTGTAGTCCGCCGCCTGCGCCGCAGACACGGGTTGAATCTGGAAAGCCGTCTCGGCTGCGTGGATGGGGGCACAGGCGAGCAGCAGTGCGGCAAGGAAAGCTTGAGTTGTCATGCGGTAAGTGGGCGTGTTTTGCATCGAGGTTTTGGGTTTGGAGAAGTGCCTATCTGTAGGCCGAGACCGGCTTCGGGACGACGCCGATTTCCTTGTAGTTAAAACCGCTTTTGAGCGGTTTGTAGGTGCCGACGATTTCCACACTGCGAGTCGGGCTGATGGTGGCTTCCATGCTCATGCCCCAGTAGGTGGCGTTGATGATGAGCCGACGCAGGCCGGGATTTTCGAGGTCAGTGCCGCTGCCCATCGTGGATTGAAAGACGCGGGCGCTCTTGCCTTCGCTGGTCTGCCAGTGCTTGAACCACGCGACGGGCAGCGGCTCCAACTTTGGGTTCGGCGGGTCATCTTGCTTCCGGCCCATGAGGGGCTGACCCCAGACCAGCGCGGTGCAGTTCGTTGGCAGGCTGGTCCCCTCTTTGTAGGTTCGATAGACATCGGAGTTGCCCCAGATGTCGCTCACGCCTCTGAGAATGGGATGATCTTTTTGCTCCGGAACGAGGGTGCCGCGCGTCGAGTCGGCCTGCCAGCGACCGTGATGGCCCATGAAGGAGCCGCCCAGCACATCCTCGCCCCAGCGGACTTGCTTGCCGTTGATCTTGTAGGGCAGCGAGGCGTGGAAACCGTGGTTGGCCGTGCGCAGCGCGAGGAAGGGCTTGCCGGAATCAACATATTTCACGATGAGCTCTCGCTCGGACATCGGGAGCGTCAGCAGCCGGGCGAAGAAGATGACAAGGTCGGCCTTGGCGAGCTGCTCCAGCCCGGGGATGTGGTGCTCTTTGAGCGGCTGACCTTTCTCGGGGTAAACCGGCATCGTCGGATCCACCTCGCCCTTGTCGTTCACGGCGAACAGCACGGTGCAGTCAAAGCCGTGATGCGTGCTGAGAATCTTCGCCATCATCGGCATGGACTGCTCGCTGCGATATTCTTGGTCAGCGGCGATGAGCACGATGCGCTTGCCTTTGCCGGGGCCGTCACCGCCGGGGTAGGTCAGCCATTGCTCTTTGTCAGCGGCTTGGGCGACGCCACAGGACAATGCGAGGGCGATGGAACAGGAGAGGAGGTGAAGTGGTTTGGGCATGAGTGGGCTTGGAGTGGTGGCTTAGTTTTTCGGGATCTCGTTCACCGTGTAGTAGGCCTTGGTATGCAGTAGACGCTGGCCGTCCGGCGCGGTGATTTTGGCGAGGTCGAAGTCGTGGATGTGATCTTCCGTGATCGTCTCCAGATAAACCATCGCCGAAAGTCCGTCGGCGGCGGGAACCGCCCGAGTCACACGCGCGGTCGTCTGGTCCACCTCGGGGCTGCCGTAAGCGCCGTGGTAGATATGGGTGTAGGTGGTGATGGTGTAGGCCTCGGCTTTGGCGGCAACCAGCTTGTCCACGGGCTTGGTGAAGGTGATCAGGAATCCGTCTTTCTTGATGTTGATCTCCTTGATCTCGAAGGGCACGACGCCGTTCCAGTCAATGCGCTGGAGGGCAAGCGGCTGCGGCCCGCGCACGGGCCACTGACGGCTCGTGGTGAATCCGCCGGCGATGAGTTGTCCCTTCGGCGAGAACTCCACGTTCATGATTCCCGTGGCGAGCCCTTCGCGGAACGGATAACACGCGCCCTGCCACACGCCGTTCACCAGCTCCGTCGTAGCGCGCATGATGATGCTCTGCGTGTAGTCGCCGAGAAAAAGTTGGTTGTCGAACGGGCCGAATTTGCCGCCGGTATTGTTCAGCCGAAAGCCGGAAATCGAGCGGCCCATCTTGATGTAGGGAAACTTCACTGCGGGCGGCACTAGTTCCTTCACTCGTTTCTTTTCCACGCCCATGCGCGAATTGCTGTTGGGCTTGAGCTCGGGAGCTTTCATGCCCGGGACGAAGGGATACCAGTTGTAGCTCGCGGGATGCCCGAGGAAGCCACCCTCTTTCAGATGCTTCAGGGAACAGCAGCCGTTCCAAGGTCCCTGGCTCTCGATGGCAAACATCGCGCCTTGCGCATTGGCGCCCACGCCGCCCGGGCTCCGCAACCCGCTGCACACGGGAATCATCTTACCGGCGGGCGTCACCTTCACCGCCCAACCGCGGAAGAGATTGTGGGACTCATACGAACCGCTCAGGCCAAGCGCCACCCAGATGTTGCCCCCGGCATCGGGCTTGGAACCGAAGGCGAACTCGTGACCTTCCGCGTAACCCCAGTTGCTGGTCAGCGTGTCGTAGCGGTCGGCCACGCCATCGCCATCGGTGTCGGAGATGCGGGTGACTTCGCCCCAACTGGTCGAGGTCATCGCGCCATCCCTCCACGCGAGCGAGAAGATTTCATCCTGACCACTGGCGAAGAGGTGATACTCCGGCATGGGCGGCGACTCGAAAGCACCCTTGATGAAATAGATGTCGCCCCGGCGAGTGCCCACGGCCAGCCGTCCGTCCGGCAGAATTTCCAGTCCGCCCGGCCGCATCGGGACGCCGGTCGGAATCGGGATGTTGACGATGGGATAGTATTTGGCCTCCTCGGCGGCGGTGCCCCACATGGCCCCGAGGTCTTCCTGGGCGCGAAGGAACGGAGTGACCGCCAGAGCCTGCAACAAGATTAATAGAGTAAGTGGTTTCATGCGATTAGTCCCTTGATCACTTGGCCGCCGAATTGTGAGAGCTGCTTGAACCGGCCCGCGTGGTAGTAGGTGAGTTTGTTGTCGTCGAGGCCAAGGAGGCGCAGCAGCGTGACGTGGAAATCGCGGACGTGTGCCTTGCCCTCGACGGCCGCCATTCCGAGATCGTCGGTCATGCCGAGCGTGGTGCCGGCCTTGCAACCGCCGCCGGCGAGCCAGATGGTCATCGCGTTCGGGTTGTGATCGCGGCCGTAGGCGGTGCCGCCGCGCACGCCGTTGTCGGGCGTGCGACCAAACTCACCGCACCAGACGATGAGCGTGCTATCGAGCAGGCCGCGTTGCTTGAGGTCGGCGATGAGCGCAGCGATGGGTTGGTCCACACCGCGGACGAGATTGCCGTGCGCGCGCTCGATGTAGTCGTGCGAGTCCCAAGTGCCGTTGTAGAGCTGGATGAAGCGCACGCCTTTCTCGACGAGCTTGCGCGCGAGGAGGCATTTGCGGCCGAATGAATCGGTCGCGTCCTTGCCGATGCCGTAGCTTTCTTTCGTCTTCGCGTCCTCCTTCGAGAGGTCGAGCGTCTCGGGCACCTGCATCTGCATGCGGAAGGCGAGTTCGTAATTGTCCATGCGCGCGGCGAGTTCGTCGTGGCCGGGATGCTGCGCGGCGTGCGCGGTGTTGAGCTTCGCGAGCAGGTCGAGGTTCGCGCGCTGATGTTCCGGCGTGATGCCGGCGGGCGGCGTGAGGTCGAGAATGGGCGAACCTTTCGCGCGCAGCGGCGTGCCTTGGAAGCTCGCGGGGAGATAACCATTGCTCCAGTTCGCCGCGCCGCCTTGCGGATAGGAAATCTCCGGCAGCACGATGAAGCCGGGCAGGTCCTGGTTCACCGAGCCGATGCCGTAAGTCACCCACGCGCCGAGGCCGGGGTCGCCGCCGAAGCGGTTGCCGCAATTCATCTGATACATCGCCGTCGGGTGGTTGACCGAGTCCACGTTGCAACCGCGCCAGAAACAAATCTCGTCGGCGACCTTCGCGAGGTGCTCCCAGTTCTCCGCCATGTCCGCGCCGCTCTGGCCGGTCTTGCGGAACTTGAACGGGCTTTTCACGTAGTAGCGCTTGCCGCTCTCCATCGCCGACTTCTGTTTGCCCTCGCGCACGAACTCCTTGAGGTGCTGTCGTTCCAACTCGGGCTTCGGGTCGAACGTATCAATGTGCGACGGCCCGCCCTCCATCATGAGGAAGATGCAGCTCATCGCCTTTGCGGGAAAATGTCCGGCCTTCGGGGCTAGCGGGCTGACTTTCTCCGCCGCGCCCACGTCGCTCGCAAGCATCGCTGTCAATGCCACGCTGCCGAGGCTCGTGCCCAGACTGTAAATGAACTCGCGGCGCGTCGGCGCGTGCAACGCGCGGGCACCGGCACAGGGGAAGAAGTTCTTAGTAAACATACGAAAACTCGTTTGTGTTGAAGAGCACGAGGCAGACATCGGCCAGCGCGCGAGTGCGGGCATCGACGGCGGTCGGCTGGAGGTCAGGGACAAACTCGGCGTAGGCTTCAAGCTTCTCGTTGAAGGTGAATTTTTCGCCGGTGTTTTCCTCGACGGCTTCCCGCTTCACTTCGAGCGGCGGCTTCGGCGATTCGAGCTTCACCGTTTTCTGTTTCGCCTCCATTGCGCGCCAATGGGCGAGCGTGGTCGCCAGTTCATCCGTGTTGGGCGCGCGACCGCAGGCGAGTTTGAAGCACAGCGTGAGCGCCGAGTTGTCGGACTTCGCTTCCTTGACGGCGCGATTGGCGAGGGCGAGGGCGCGGTCGTAGCTGGCGCGACCGTTGAAGAGGCTGAAGACCTGGGGCGTGACGGTCGAGGCAGAGCGGTTCTCGCACGAGAAGTCTGGCGCGGGATTGTTGAACACCTCGAGGAATGGATCGGGCAGTCCGCGAATCCGGAGCGCGTAAAGTGACCGGCGATGACGCTGCTCCGGCTTCGGATTCGGCGTCCACGCGTTGGCGAAGGTGCCCATGACCTGACGTGGCTGAAGCGCGGCTTCGAGATTGATCTCGGGCCGGTTCGGAATGCCGCCGAGCGTGGGGTTGAGTTCGCCGGTCGCGGCGAGCATCGAGTCGCGGAGTTCTTCTGCCGAGAGGCGGCGCGGCTTGAAGACGGCGTAGCTCGTGCCGCTCGGATCTTTCTCGGCGAGAAGTTTCCGGTCGGGAAAATTAGCGGAACGCCGATATGCCTCGGAACTCATGATGAGCCGGTGCATCGCCTTGAAGGACCACGGGCTCGCAGGCGTGCTGCCCGCGCTCCCATCGACGAACGTCGCCGCGAGCCAGTCGAGCAGTTCGGGATGCGTGGGCTTCTTGCCCGTGCTCCCAAAATTATTCGGGTTGCCTGCGATGGGCTGGTCGAAATGCCAGAGCCAGATGCGATTCACGATGGCGCGCGTGGTCAGCGGATTCTCCGCGCTCGCGACCCAATCGGCGAACGCCTTGCGCCTGCCTTCGATGGCGTCCGGAATTGGCGTCTTCTGCACGGAGCCAATCACGCTGAGCACGCCGGGCTTCACCTTTTGCCCCGTGCCGAACGGATCGCCGCCGGTGAGCACGCATGTCTCTTCGAGTTCGCCCTCGGTCATACGATTGGCCGGAATGCGCACCGGCGCGAACACGCCTTTCACGTCGGGCGTGCGGCCGCTGTAAACCGACAGCGCGAATGGTTCGTAGCGGTCCAGCTCCCACTTGAGGCGCTCGATTCCTTTGCGCGCGACGCGCTCGTTGCCGTAGTCCTGTGGCCCGAAGCCGACGAGCTTGGGCGGATACTGATCCTCCGGCAGGCCGAGTTTCATCATGGCCGCCCGCGCGCCGTCGAAGAGGCTGCTATACTCGCGCCGCTTGCCCTTGCCATTTGCCGGCGTCTGACCGCGGGCCTGCTCGATGGCCGCGTTCCATTTCGTCGCGTCGAGACCCTTCTCCTTGAACCAGGCCTCTGCGTTCTTCACGAGCTTCTCATCGAGCAGCTTCAACATCGCCAGATATTCGCCGCGACGCGCTTCGAGAAATTGTTTCTCCGCGAAGCCAGCGGTGTTTTCATTCGGCAGAAACGGCGCGGGCCGTTCGCTCAATTGCGCCGTGGCGA
This sequence comes from Klebsiella pneumoniae, assembly GCA_943330855.2. GTDB lineage: Bacteria > Verrucomicrobiota > Verrucomicrobiia > Limisphaerales > SXTU01 > SXTU01. Next base: position 41,596 of record CALQJI020000022.1, on the reverse strand, counting down.
ACACGGCCTGCAACGAATAGTAATCACGCGTCGGCACCGGATCGAACTTGTGGTCGTGACAACGCGCGCATTGGAGCGAATGCGCGAGAAAAGTTTCGCCCACGCTGTTCGCCACGTCGTCGAGGAAACGCTGGCGCGCGACCTTGGCGACCTCCATGCCCGTGAGTTCCCACGGGCCCATGCGGAGGAAGCCGGTGGCGACGAGTAGTTCGGAATTCATGGGGTCGATTTCATCCCCAGCAATCTGCTCGCGGATGAACTGGTCGTAGGGTTTGTCGGCGTTGAACGCCCGCACCACGTAGTCGCGGTAGCGCCAGGCGTTGCCGCGCTCGTAGTCGTTCGCGAAACCGCTTGAATCGGCGTAACGCACGACGTCGAGCCAATGCTGCGCCATGCGCTCGCCGTAGTGCGGCGACGCGAGCAGGCGCTCGACAACTTTGGCGAACGCCTTCGCGTCCGGATCCTTGTCCGCCACGAAGGCCGCGATTTCCTCCGGCTTCGGCGGCAGTCCGGTGAGATCGAATGTCGCGCGGCGAATGAGCGTGACGCGGTCAGCGAGCGGCGCGGGTTGGAGACCGGCGGGCAGCTTCGCATCGAGGAAGCCGTCAATGGGATTGGAGCGCGGGCTGCCAGCCCACGGGTCGCTGTTCGCGCGGGCAGGGTGCCCGCGATCGGACGGCACCGCCGGCTTCTTCAACGGTTGATACGCCCACAAACCCTCCGGCTTGTATTTGCGATTCGTCCACTCAGCGCCGAGACCGCCGCTCGTCTTCACCACGATGCCATCTTCGGCGGACCATTTTTCGGTGTTGGACTTGGTGAGCTCCTTCACGCGCGATTCGTCGGGCCACGGCGCACCTCCGGCGATCCACTGTTTGATCCAGCCGATCTGTTCCACAGTGAGTTTGTCCGCCTCCTTCGGCGGCATTGGAGTCCAATTGTCGTCCTCGTGCAGGCGCGTGACGGCCAGATAGAGCGGGCTCGCATCGGGCTTGCCGGCGACGACCGAAGGCTTCTCGCTTTCGCCACCTTTGAGCAAGCCGCCGGGCGTGCGCATGTCGAAGCCGCCTTTGATCTTCTTCTGATCGTTGCCGTGACACGCGAGGCACTTATCGTGGAACAGCGGCGCGATGCGGCGCACGAACAGCAGTTCGGCGTTTTCGTCGTTCGCGTGAAGAACGCAGGTCGTGGCGAGCAGCAGACTGATGATTTTCTCCGGGATGAACTTCATGGTCAGTTCGGCTGCTCTTCAGCCCGATTTACTTCCCCGCCATGCCGAGTTGGTCGAAGAGGAACGCGAACACGTCGGCCTTCTGCGCGATTCTCTCCGTGAGCGCGGTGCCCATTCCATGGCCGGAGGCGGAACTGAGCCGGACGAGAATCGGGTGCCCGGAGGCAGTGGCGGCTTGCAGACGTGCGGTCATCTTGCGGGAGTTCGCGGGGTTCACGCGGCCATCGGTTTCGCCAGCGAGGAAGAAGACAGCGGGGTATTTCGTGCCGTCAGTGACGTTGTGAAACGGCGAGTAGGCGTGGAGCGCGCGGAATTGCGCGGGGTCTTTCACCGTGCCGAATTCCGTGACGTTGAAGGCACCGTTCGGGTCGAGTTCCACGCGGAGCATATCGTAGATGCCGACGTGCGCGACGACGGCGCGGGCGAGTCCGGGATTCTGGGTGAGGAACGCGCCCACGAGCAGGCCGCCGTTGCTGCCGCCTTCGACGGCGAGTTTGTCAGGGCGCGTGTAGCCGCGCGTGACGAGGTGTTGCGCGCAGGCGGCGAAGTCATCGAACACGTTTTGCTTCTTGGTGAGGTTGCCCGCGAGGTGCCAATCCTCGCCGTATTCGCCGCCGCCGCGAATGTTGGCGATGACGTAGATGCCGCCCCGGTCGAACCACAGGCGCTGCTCGAAATTGAACCCCGGCCTCATGCTGTGGCCGTAGCCACCGTAGGCGTAGAGGAGCGCGGGGTTGTTGCCATCGAGCTGGGTGCCTTTGCGGCGCAGGATGTTGACGGGAACTTTCGTGCCGTCCTTGCTGACGGCGAACTCGCGCACCGCCTCAATGTCGCTCAAGTCCACGGGCGAGGTGTTGAAGAGCGCGGTCTTCTTCGTGGTCCCGACGGAAGGGTCGTAGAGCATCCAAGCGGCGGGCGCGACGTAGCTGGTTTGGCGAAACAGGACCCGACCATCCACAGCGATAAGCCCGCCCACGCCGGATGCTTCGGGCAGCGGAAGGATTCGCGCGTCCTTTCCATCCAGCGTGAACTGCCGGATGCGCGACGGCCCACCGAGGAGGTCGGAAACGAAAAGGAACTTCGCGGTGAGCGTGAGTCCCTCGATGACCGCGTCGCTCTCGGGCACGAGCACTTCGGCGTCGCGCAAGTGACCGGCGATGGGGAGGCGCAGGACTTTGCCGCGCGGGGCGTTCTTCACCGAGCGGAGAAAGAGCGCAGCGCCATCGTGACTGAACTCCACTTCCTTGATGCCGTCTTCGTGCCGCGTGATTTGCCGCCACGCCGCTCCGGCCTTCGTCTCGCGGACGTGGTGGGCGAACTCGCCGCCATCGCCATTCGCCACCGTCGCCAGCAGCCACCTGCCATCATGCGAAGTGGCCAGATGAATCTCCGCGATGCGCGGAAAATCGCGGCCGGCGGAGTAGGTATCTTTGCTCTCCGGTGTGCCGAGTTGGTGGAAATAAATCTGCTGGAAGAAGTTCAAGTCGGCCTCGGGTCGCTCACCTTTGTGTGGATAGCGGGTGTAGAAAACCGTTGTGCTGTCGGGCGTCCACGCTGCGCTGCCGCCGCCGGTGGGGTATTGCACGCGGGCGATGCGGTCGGGCAAACGCTCGCCGCTTTCGGTGCGGTAGAAATGGAGTGTGCCTTCCTCACTGCCGTGTTCGGAAAGACAGACGGCGATCAGTTTTCCATCGGGTGACGGAACGAACCAATCCATCGCGACCTGACCCTTCGGTTTGATCTCGTTGGGATCGAGCACGACTTTCTCCGACGCTAGATCATTTGCCGAAGCGAGGGTGACGAGCAGTCGCTGTTGCTTCGGTGGCTGGAACTTCAGCGCGAACAGCCGCCCCGGACGCGACACGATCCCGCTGTGAGACGGCGTATCTTTCGCGTAGAGGGCCGTGAGCTTCGCCTCAATGCCAACGCGGGCGCGCCGCGCATCCAGCCAAGCGCGCGAGTGCTTGTTCTGCGCCGCAGTCCATTCCTTCACCGCCGGCGAACCGGTTTCTTCCAGCCAGCGGTAGTCGTCCACTACTTTCACACCGTGATACTCATCGGTGACGGGCTTTTTATCGGTTGGCGGAGCGGCGGCGGCGATGGTCATGGTGACAGTGAGCGAAGTGAAAAGAAGCAACTTCAAGGCAAGGCGGCAACGGACGTTGGCGAGCAAGCCGCTCGACATCCGAGATGCTTCGCGCAGTGGAGGCGGAAAAGTCCGACAGCTTACCATTGATATTCGAGGGTGAGAGTGGAGCGGCCCGCAGGCAGGGCCAGGGGAATCAAGGCCTCGCCAGCATCGCCTTCGCGGACGATTCCCTTGTGCTCGCTGGTGATGCGCAATTGCAGTTGAGCGATGCTGAAACTGCGGTCGGATTGCGCGGTGACGCCTTTGCCAGCAGCGGCGCGAAAGTAGAAGGGCGTCTGCTCCGTGGGCGTTTCGAAACGAAGCGTCCGCTTGAAGTAAGCTTTGCCCTGCTTGTCGCGCGCGTCCTCGAAGTAGTCCTGCACGGCGATGTCACCGTAGTGGTAGAGGAACGTCGGCCTGCGCGCGGCATCCAGTTGGTAGCCGCGGAACTGGTAGCCATGATCGTGCGGGAACGCGTAGCTGGTCTTGCCCTTGTAAGGCCAGTTCTCCTCTAGGGATTTCAGGCGATGGAAAGGGATGCCCGGTGGGAACGCGATTTGGTCGGTGCCACGGGGGCGGAAGGAGCCGAGGTCAACGTTGGCGAACTCGCCTTTCCAGAGCTGGCGCAACGCCATTTCTTCCGAATCGAATGCGAGGCTGATGCGCTCGGGATAGCCCACGCCGATGCCGCGATAGCCAATGGAACTGCGTCCGCGGCAGACCTCCGTCACATCGCCCACGCGCAGCTCGTTCGATTCGCGGGACAATCCCGCCGGCTTCTTCACCCGAGCGCCGTCCTCCAGATAGGCCCACAGGGATTCGATCTGCTTCGCGGCGTCGCCACCGAGCAGGTTCGGTCGGAGCGACTGACCGTCCGCCCAGTAGCTTGGCATGATCACCGAAGGGTGAAAACGAGCCGGCTGCCGCAAGTAGAGGTGGAACCAGTTCTTCTTGAGCCGCTCGGTCACATGGACGAGGTCCAGCGCGCTCATCTCGCCCGACTTCTGATCGTTGAATTCATGACAGACGATGCAACTGAGTCCGGTGAGGCCAATCAGCTCATGACCAGCGGCCTTGAACTCCTGAAGGTTCGCCACTTTGGGGATGGGCGTCGTCTCCAGCGCATCCACCTTGCCGAACAACTCCACGAGATGCCCGACTTGCGCGTCGCCAAACTGCGGCATCGCGGCATCCACGTAGCCGCGCTGGCGCTTCCCGCGCAACAGGACTTCGGCGATCCAATCGGGTTGCAGCTTCGCGCCGACGTGCGTCAGCGGGGGAGGCAGGCGGCCCTGATCGCCCAAGCCGGGCTGCGCTCCGGTGAAGAGCGCGTTGCGCTCCGGCGCAATGCCTCCGAGGCCGGTGCGCTCGTGACAGGCGATGCAATTGAACGTGGCGAGGGTCTTGTTGATCTGCTGCTGGTCATTGAGTTGGGGCTGTTCCGCGCGGGGCAACGCCTTGGTGATCCACGCGCGCTGCTCGGCAGTCAGGTCGAAGCGCGGCCAAGGACCAGCGGCCTCGCTCAAGCATCCGCGACTCGGGTTGAGCTTGGCGAAAGCGGGGCTGGATTGGGTCGGCAGCCGGAGATCGTCGTGGCAATTCGCGCAGCCGAATTTGCTGAAGTGTTCCCGTCCGCGAGCCGCGAGTTCAGCGTCCACCTTGAGCGGCTCGAAGGCGGGAATGGGTTCGTTTGAAATAGACAGTAGCGACGATGGAATCGCCTGCCGCTTGAACTGCGGCCCCTCCATTTCGCATGAGAATTTCGCCTCACGCCCGGTGTGAAAATAGATGAGCCGAAGCTTGTGCCAACCCGCCGCCAGTTCCGCCGAGCCTTCGAGTTGCTTTACGCCTCGCCGGTCACTGGGCTCCTGCAGGATGAGCTGCTTTCCATCGAGCGTCAGCGAACCGCCGTTCAGCTTCAGGAAAAATGTGTAGCGCCCCTGGTTCGTGAGGTTGATCCAGCCGTCGTATTTGATTGCCGAGTGCTGCTGCGGCTTGCCCAGGCTCTCCAAGTCAAAATCCTTCACGTGCCCGGCGCGCTCCGCCTTTACCTTGTCGCTGTCGAGACCTTCCCACACGTCGCCACGATACAGCGTGTAAGCTAGGGAGCCGGGCACGCGCGTGTCCTGGAGGAGGTAATGAGCGATGCGGTCCATGTCCTGACCCGACAGGCGCAGGTCCGGCATGCGCCCGGAAGGCCTGCTGGCGTGCGGCTGGCGCAGGAAATTGACCAAGCTCTTGAAGCTGTATTTCTTCTCCAACGCCCCCAGTGGAACGGACTGCTTGGCGAGCAACTCCGCGCCCTTGTCATCGCGCGGCGAGTGACACTGCGCGCAGCCACGGGAGTGGAACAGCCGTTGCCCGTGCTGGGCCGCCACTGCGTCGGGCGACTGCGGAGCGAAATCATTCTTCTTCAGCGACAGCAAGAAATGGGTGAGCGCCGTGGTGGCCTGCTTCCGGTCCTCGTCGCCCAAGTGCTTCAGCACATCCGGCATCGTCGTGCCGGGTTTGGCCCCGTGCGGCTCGCGGATGAACGCCTCCAAGAAACGCGGGTTCACCCGGGAACCAACTTCGGCGAGCCGAGGGGCTTTCTTCGAGCGAGCCGCCAGCGACGCGTCGCCCGTGTGGCACGCGATGCAATTCAGTTCCTCGATCAGCACCAGTCCCTTCAGCTCCGGGTCTAGTTTGCTGGTGGTCAGCCCCGGAGCGCTCACCTCTGCGAATGCGGCCGGGCCTGTGCTGAGGAGCGCCAAGGCTCCGATGGTAAACCACAAGCGGAGCGTCCGCGCGCCGGGAAACAGTTGCCTGCCCACCAATGCTCGGCTGCATGGCTTCAGGGGCGTCGGTGATGGTTGGGTTTGCATCGGGTTCAACTGGGGCAATTCTCAACTTCGCAAACTTTGGCGCAACAGGTTTTCACTCCGACCGGACTGGACTCTCACTTGAGCACACTAACGCGATTTCAAATAGGCCTGCGCAAGTGCCTCGCCCAGCAGCAAGGTTCCGCGCGTGCCGAAGTGCAGGCGCTCGTGGGGCAGTTGCGCCGTCGGGATGACGAAGACCTTCGGCTCGGCTTGAGCCATCATCTGCAAGGCCGTGTTGACCCCGTCCATGTTGCGCCAGATCGCTTTCGGGTGCTGCTCGGAGATGAACCACGGCAGCGCGGACTGCTGGAGATCGAGGCGGGTCTGGGTGATCAGCTCCTTCATCCCGGCGGCGTAGTTGCGTTGGTAGGGGCCGAAGTAAGTGTCGTTCTCGCCCGTGTGCCAGAAGACACCTTCCACGGTGCAGTCGTAGCCCTGCCGGGTCAGGTCGGCCTTCGCTTCGCGGATGAAGGCGATGAACTTGGGATAGAGATTGCGCCGGGTTTCCGGCGATCCTCGCGGCGCCCAGTCAGGCGACTGCGCGCCGCTGTGGGTGAACTTCACGATGGCAATCCCGTCCCTGGCCGCCAGCGATTTCCTCAAGCGCGCCCCGAGGCTGAGTTCCGGGCCGAAGTTGCCGAGGTAGTCCACCGGGCCAAGCGGTTCCCAACCTGCGGACGCTTTGACCCCGCCCCCGAGCGAGTAGCGGAAGAGAATTTCGTTCTGCGATTGAGCGAGCGGGGCGAACTCGGCGGCCTGCGGAAGCTGCGACGCAAACGAATCTTCGCCCTCCATGTTGCGTTGCCCCGCGAGCACGAACAGGCGGACGCGCGCCCCCTTCGCGACGGGCAGCCGGTCCTTGATGGCGCGGTCCGGAGCGCCGGGCGACTTGCCGATGTCCTTGAGATAAGCGGCCGCAAACGCTTCGCCCATCTGGAGCTGTCCCTGCGTGCCAAAGTGATAATGCGGCTGGCCGCTGCCCATGACCTCGAAGGCCAGGTGCGACGTCGGCACCCAGCGCAGGCGCGGGTCCGCCCGCATCACCAGCTCCTGCTGCTCGCGGAGAATCGCGAGGTTGCGCCGGTTGTCCATGCCCCAGATGCCCTTCTCACTGACCTCGCCGATGAACCATTTTAGCTCCGGAGCTTTGAGGTCTGTTCTCAGCCGCGCGATCAGCTTGGTCAACCCGGCCGCGTAATTGGTGTTGAGATTGCGGTTGAGCATATCGTTCTCGCCCTGATGCCAGAGGACCGCCTCCAGTTGATAACGAACTCCCCGTTGCTCCAACTCCTGCAACGCTCCGCGAACGAGCTGGAGGGTTCGCGGATAAAGCTTCTGCCCCTTCTCGGGAGCGTCGGGATTCCAGTCGTAGGCGACCGTCGTGCCGCCGATCGCAGACTTGATGATCGCCACTGGTGCGTCGTCCTGTGCCCGCAGGCGACGGGCAAAGGCCAGTTCCACGCCAAACGACTGGAGCGGACGCAACGGTTCCCAGCCCTTGAACTCGTTCTCCGCCTTGCCTCCCAGATAGGTGTAGAGCACTTCGGGCTGAGGCGCGCCGGCTCCCTTGAACATCGGATACTCATCAATCCGGTCCGGCCGCGCATCCGCGCCCACCATGTTCGACTGGCCCGCGAGGAGAAAGACTTTGACCGGCTTCGCCGACTCGGCGGCGTGCAACGCGCAGGCCGGTGAGAACGTCAGAGCGGCGAGGAGCGCGAGGGTGCGGCCTAGCGTGAAAGTAAACGCGAAGTTCGTCATCGCGGGGCTCACGCGGTCGCGCGGTTGCTGGACGGGGACATAAGGCAAACCGACGATGGTGACGCACGTATCGCCCCAGCCGCCCGCGATCTGAAACGACGCAATGCCCTGCCCGGCAGCGGCGCGAATTTTGGATAACATGGCGGAGAGCTTGCCGTTGCGTGAGGCGAGCGTTCAATTGCAAACCCACGTGAAAGGCTGGCAGGCAGGGACAATCCACCAGCGCAGCTTCGGGTGTAGTGGCCAACCGCATCGCTTTGGCTTGGGAGTCTGCGTGGAGCCTCCCATGGGAAGGGGCCGCTCGGCTTACTTCTTCTTTTCCTGCTCGGTTTTAGACGGCGAGGAGTTGTTCGAGGTCGGCGCGGTGGCGGGCTGCGGTGGCGGGCTGACGATGACGGTGGGGCGCACGGCGACGGGCGCGGCGGGTTGCGGTTGAACCGACGGGCGCGGCGGTGGCGGAGTGTAGGTGGGCACGACGGTCGTGGGCCGGGGTTGAGCGACGGGCGCAGTGTAGCTGGGCGTTGGGGCGCTCGGCGCGGGGGGCGGCGCGCTCGTTGGCTGTGGTTTTTTGAACTCCGTGCGGGTCGTGGGCTGATACGTCGCGACGGGTTGTGGTGGAGTCAGATTTTGCGGCGTGCTGGTGACGGGTTGCGGCGGGGTCAGCGGGCGGAAGAGTGAGTTCTCTCTTGGGCTTGGGAACGTGACGGTGGGTCTCGGCTGCGGAGGCTCCTCCGTGCGCTTGGTGATGGAACTGCTGGGCGTGATGCCGAAGATTTTTACGGACGTCTCGGGTTGGGCTACCGCGCGGGGATTTACCGGTGGCACGGGCGATGTGGAGATGACCGGCGCGGGCGGCGGCGTGGCGTTGATGTGGTTGTTGATGACGACGGTGTTTTGGTTGCCGCGCGTGACGGGCGGCTCGGTCGTGTAGCCGGTGAGCACGGGGACGCCGGTGCTGGTGGTGTCGTAGACGGGGCGGCCGACGATCTTCGCGCCGGGCGTCGTGCCAGCGGGGACTAGTTCGGTGCGTGACTCGCCTTTGTTGTTGGTGAAGAGCATCGGCTTCACGGGTGCGTTGGGATTGAGCGCCGGGCGGTAGATGACGAGGTCGTTACCGGACTTCTCCAGCTTGTCGAGGCGCTGCAGCGATAGTTCCTGCGGCCCGGCTTCGCGCACGGCGACTTTGCGAATCTCGGAACGGGTGATGACAGCGATGCGGTCGGCGGAGACGCCGCTGTTCACAACGACGTTGTTGTTGACCTGGATGTTGTTGATGACGGTGGTCTGGTTATAGACGTTCTGCACGACGGTCGGCGTGAGCGCGTAGTAGTGGGGGTTGCGGTCACAGAAGCGGGTGAAGGGGACGAAGGTGAAATGGTGGCGCGAGAGGCCGAAGTCGAAATTTAACGCGACGCGCGTGCCGCCAAAGTGAATCCCGTGCCCGGCGACAAACACCGCGCTCGGGGGCAACGGCGCCCAGCCGCAATGCGAGTCGGACGAGCGCCACACGACCCACGCCGGGCCCCATTGAGTGTCCGGCACCCAGAGCCAACCGCTGCGCGTGTGTTGCACCCAGCGTCCGTAGTGGAAGGGGGCCCAGCCCCATGCGTAGTCGGATTGCCAATACCAGCCGCTGTCCGTGTGCAGCCAGCGGCCCCGGTCGGCGTAGGGCCTCCACGAGGGCGTGGCGACGGCGACGCTGGGCTGCCAGCACCAGCCGAAGTCCGCTACTTGCATCCACGTGCCGTAGGGCTGGAGTTGCTGATAGAAGACGTTGACCTGCGGCGGGAGAGCGGCGGGCGCGGCGGGCGCGGCGAGGGCAACTTGCGGAGCGGGCGCGGGGGCGATGGCGGCGGGTTGAGGAATTACCAAAACGGGGGCCGCGGGAGGGGGCGCGTTGGCTGCGATGATGGTGATGTTTGGCTGGGATGCAGCCGGGGCGGTCGCCGGCTGGCTGGCACGTAACGCGTTGTCTTGCTCGCGTATCCGGGCGGTCTGCTGAATCAACGCGGTGATGATGCGCGGGGAGATGCCGATGTCCCGCAAGTAGATGAGTTCGTCGGCGCTGGGGTTGGCGGAGTTGGTGGACTTCTCGACGAAGGCTTTCACCACGGACTCGTCGAGGCCGGACAGGTGGAGCCGCGCGATCTCAGCGACGGGTGCGGTGACATTCGCGGCGATGGGGTCGGGCCGGGAGAGAATGGCCGGTTCACTCGCGGGCGGCGGGGCGACGGTCACCGGGACGGGGTGCGCGGCTTGGCGGGTTTGTTCGAGGCAGCCAGCGAGGAGAGCCGCGCTGGCGGCCACGGCGAGTGTGATGAGGGAGCGGGCGAGGGGAGTTTTCATTGGAAGAAAGCTGCTTCGGACGCGAGGCCCGCCGGGGCAGCAGAGGTTCATTGTTCAGACCGGGTCACAAGGGCCAACCACCGCTGGGCGGCTGGCTGGCTAATGGACATAGTAAGTGTGCGTAGTATTCGAGCGGGAGCGGGGAGGACAGAGGGCTGAGGTCAGAGGTCAGGAGGAAAATTGCAGCGCTCGAAGTATGTCTGACATCTGACCTGTGGCTTCTGACTCCGGCTCCACGGATTGCTCCTTGTGGTGGCGCGGGTCGTTTGGTTGTCTCTGCCGTGATCTCGGTGTTCCATCTGACTTGCGGTCTGTGTCAGTCGAAGGGCTCCGTCACGAATCAAATCTATATGCCACTGCGTAGGAACTCCCCGCGGCTTCGTTCAGCTTTCCTGCTTACCGCAGCCATCATGGCCTGCGCCAGGCCCGCGCTCGCGCAGGACAAAAAGCCGGTTGGGGCCACGGCTGAGAAAACACCCGCCAGCAGCGCGTTGAAGGAGGAACTCAAATGGCTGCAGGCCGAAAAGATCACCGTCAGCACGGCTTCCCTCCACGCGGAGTCGCTGGAGCGCGCGCCGGCCACGGTGCGGGTGATCACACAGCGGCAGATTCAGGAGCGCGGCTACCGCACCATCGAGGATGTGCTCAAGGGCTTGCCCGGCGTGGACGTGCTTAACCACGTTCACGCCGACTCGAAGAACATCGTCACCATCCGGGGCGTCACCGGGAACAACAAGTTCATCATCCTGCAGGACGGCATCCGCATCAGCGGGCCGACGGGCGAGACGGACCTGCAAATCTCGGAGAACTTCCCGCTCTACATGGCGCGGCAGGTGGAAGTCCTCTCCGGCCCCGCCTCGGCGCTCTACGGCGCGGATGCCGTCAGCGGCGTGATCAACATCATCACCGAGGCACCGACTGAGAACGGCACAGTGCGCGGCAGTTTGGCCGGTGGGTCATTCAGCACTTATCAGTTGGAGTTTTTTGCCGCGCGCCGGTTTTCGGATGCGGTGGCGGTCAGTCTCGGTGGTCATTACCAGTCGTCGAAAGGTGCGCCGCTGAGTGAGAAGTATTTCTCTGACTTCCATCGGGGCAGCGACTTCCTCCTGCCGGGGGATGCGCCTTACGAGCCGGCCTTTCGCAGCTTCAGCACCTGCTTGAAGGTGGACCTGTGGGAGAACCTCACGGTGGGCTGGCGGCAGTCCTTTTTGGCCACCAGTCTGGCGGATGCAGAAATCCCCGGCGGTCAGTTTTCAAACTTGGGCATCGTTCCCTACGACGGTCCCCCGGAGAACCCGAGCGTGCAGGCGAATGCCTATGTCACCTACAAGTTCACCGTCAACGAGCGGCTCACCGGGCAGGTGCAGGCGAACTACTCGCGTTACGAGCGCCTCCCGCACTCCGGCTATCGCAACTACTACACGAGCACTCCCTCGCCGGTTTTCGACTACGTCCAAGCCCACAAATACGCCTTTGGCGAGCGTTACCAAATCGAGGTATGGGCCGCGCAGGAGGTCGGCGAGAAGCACACCGTCACTGGAGGCGCCACTGCCGACTACAGCTACGCCATCCCCAAGACGCCGGACTTGAGGAAGCCTTACGACACGAGCAGAGGCCCTTCCCAGCAAGGGCAGAACTATCTCAACACGACTATTCCCGTGAAGATTTTCGAGGAAGGGTCCTACGATGCCGGGACCTTCGTCCAAGCGCAGACGGACTGGACGGACCGGTTCTCCAGCACCGTGGGCCTGCGGTTTGACTACAACTCAATTTACGGCGAGACCGTCAATCCCCGGCTGGGCCTCGTCTTCCAGCAAACGCCCGAGACCACTTGGAAAGCGCTCTACGGAAGCGCCTTCCTCGCCCCCTCCACCCATCGCCGCTTCGAGAACTTTGGCCGCTTCGACACGGCGACCTTCTCGTCCTTCCAGCTCATTCCCAATCCCGATCTGAAACCCGAGCGGCTCAAGACCCTCGAACTAAGTCTCACCCACAAGCTTACGCCGGAGCTCACCTTCGGCATGGTCGGGTTTTACACCCTGTTGGATGATGCCATCCGGGGTGTGTTCACGACGGTGGACAACACCACCTACATTCCCGGCGTGACGATCGACACGTCCAGTAGCTATCAGAACGTCGGCACGCTTACCTCGCGCGGCGTGGAGCTCACCCTCGACCAATCTTGGAAGGGCGACCTGGTCCGCTTCGACCTCTGGGGTTCGTTCACCTACTTGAATGGCCAGCTCAGGGACCGGGCCTCGGGCGTCCGGTATGACCTGCCCTACACCTCCACGGAACTGCTCAAGCTCGGCGCCACCTGGAACTACAATGACCGCGTAATCGTCAGCCCCTCGGTCAACTTCAACGGCCCCCAGTCCGGCTTCGTTTCGTCGCCGGGCACAGGCTTCGGCTTGCGCACGCCAGCCTTCTACGTTGTCAACCTCTCCGCCGAACTCCGCAGCGCGAACCAAAACCTGAGCGCCTTCCTCCGCGTGGATAACCTGCTGGACGCCCGCTACTACAACGCTGGCCAGGGCGGCAACGGCTTCTTCTTCCGCACCCCGCAAGACAGCCGCCAAGTCGTCGTGGGCCTCAAGGCCAAGTATTGAAACCCATCGCTGCTGGCTGAAACGGGGATCCCTCCAGTAGACATATTCTTGGCGATCTTGGCGTGCGGCCAACTGCGGAATTTAAGATGAACCCCAGCTCACCCGCTCCCTGCCAGTTCCGGGTCGCCTCGGTGGCCGACGCCAACGCAGTCCAGCGCCTGTTCACTGAGTATCTCGCCAGCCTAGGGCTAACGCCGGACGCCGAGCTGGATGTGGACTTGGTGGACTTCCCCGCCGCCTACACCGCGCCAGGTGACACCTTCCTCGTCGCCACCAGCCCAGCCGGTGAACTCCTCGGCATGGGGGGCATCCGGCGCGGCGAGCTGCGCCGCGTGTTTGTCCGTGGCACGCAACGCGGTCACGGCCTCGCGCGCACCCTCGTGCTGCGGCTGCTGCGGGCTGCCATCGCCACTGGCCAGACCGAGTGCCACGGCGTGATCGCGCGCTCGAACGACGCCATCCGCCAAGTGGACTTCGCCTGCGGCCTGCTCCCCACCGGGCGCACCCCCGCCCACCCGAAGCAGCGTGACTGCGAAATCCTCGCGCTCACCCGCCCGCCGGATTTGGCCCGGCCCGTCATGGTCATCGCCGGTGGCGGCCCGGCGCACTGGGACGCCTTGCTTCCCAACTTCACACCGCAATTCAACGTCCTGCTCGTCTGGCACGAGTCCGTGGCGGACGCCGTGCAGGCTGTCCGCGCCCAAGCCGCGCTGGGCCGCTGGGTTGGGGCCATCCGCTGCGACCTCGCGCGCGCGGCCCGCCTCCCCTTCCTCGCGGAAGTCGCGCACACGATTGCCGGCCCGTGCCGCGTGCTCCTCGCTTTGCCCGGTGCGGCTGCGACGCTCCCCGCGCTGCGGCAGGCCTTTGCCGCACAGCTCGCGGTCCACTCGGCGTCCCAAGTCGTGGATTTCGCAGAGCCGTTCCATCTCGACGAACTGGCCGCGCTTCTCTCTGCCGCCGCCACCCGCTAGACTGCCGCCCATGCTCATCATTGCCACCACCCTGCAACCCAGCCCCGTCCACGGCCTGGGGGTTTTCACCGCGCAGGCCGTCCGCGCAGGCGAAGTCGTGTCTCGGTATCTGCCGCCCTTCGATGTTCAGTTCCCCGCCGCCCTCCTTGTGGTGCTGAGTGACGCCGAGCGTGCGTATCTGAAAAACTTCGCCTATCGCAGCCGCTACACCGGCCTTTACATCCTCACCGGCGACCACGACCGCTATATGAACCACAGCGCCGCACCCAACGTGGGCATGAACCCCAGCGGCAACACCGAGAACCTCGCCCTGCGCGACCTCGTGGCGGGCGAGGAACTCACCTGCGACTACCGCACCTTCGATGCAGACTGGCGCGAGAAACTGGGCGAAGCATGAAACTCCTGACCGACTACGCGCAGTGGTATGACGACCTCTTCGATGGCACCGGCGTCACCTTCCACCGCACCGCGCGCAGCAGCGGCGGGCTGGCCAAACGCGAGCAGTTCCAACTCTTCGAGCGCCTCGGCTTGGCCGTCCCGCCGCATGGCTTGATTGCCGAGCTGGCCACCCGCACCGGCCTCGCCCGCGAGTGGCGCTGCCCCGCCACCACTTGGCAACGCGAGCAGGAAGCCGTCGTGTATCTTGACGAGTTCCAGCATCGGGGCGAAGGCAAGGTGAAGCTCCCGCTCGCCGAAGCGCTGACGAAATACCCCGGCCACTACGGCTCCCTCTTCATTCCGCTGGCGAACCCCGCCGTCAGCCTCCGCCACGTCCGCTTCGGTCGCCTCGGCTTCTGGCTCCGGCAGCAAGGCGGCGAAGACTGGCGCTCCAACCGCGCCGACCACGAAACCGTCCTGGCCCGCACGCAGCACCCCGAGGCCAACCCCATCCCGCGCGTGCTCTGGGCCGTGGACTTCCTTCCCGCTCCCACCGGCCTGCTCGCCGTGGACTTCAACACCGCCCCGCAGTTGGTCACGCTCCACGAGAGCGGCACGCTCACCGCCGAGCAAGCTCACGCCGAACTGGAATTTACCGCCGCGACCCACCCGGAATGGCTGCGGCAATTTTGAATCCACGCACCGTGCTTCCTCCGCCACTACGGCTGCTCCCGCTCCTCACCCCGGCCGTGCGGCGCGAGTTTCGTCGGCTGAAATTTTAGTCGCAAGTCATCCCTATGCACCTCACCCACTCACACGACTTCGCACGGTTCGCTCTGGTCATCGGGGAAGTGGACTTGGGCGAATCGTTCGTGCAGTCGCTGCGGCATTGGTGTGCGCGGAGCGAACGGCCGAGCGACCTCCGGCTCTGGGAAGTCTTCCTCGCGCTGGACGTGACCACGCCGGTGGGTGGGTGCGGCTGGTATCAGACCCGCGCGATGCCGCCGCACTTGGCGTGGCTGTCATGGCTTGGGGTTCGGCACTCCCTGCGCCGCTGCGGTGCCGGAGGCGCGATGCTCAAGGCCCTGGTGCAGCTCGCCCGGACCACCCCGGGCCTGACTGAACTTTGGGTCTACACCGATGCGGTTGACCCGAGCATCCATCGCTTCTACGAGCGCGCTGGGTTTCGCTGCGCCGGCACCGGTGGTAACGTCGCGCCCCACGCCGGATTGGCCGCCGAGGACAGAGTGTTTTGCCTGCAACTCGCCCCGCTCGGTTAATCCGGAGCGGTGCACGGCCAGCGGTTTCTGGGAGAGACCCGCGTCCCGCCAGACCCGGAAAAATCATTTCCCTTTCCCGTGTGCTTACCTAGTGTGCCCGCTCGTTCGCGCGCCCCGGCGCGCTCAACCTGAACTGGAATCGAAATATGCCACTGACACACACCACAAACCTGTTCGCCAAGGCGCTGAAGGGTAAATACGCCCTCGGCGCGTTCAACGTGAACAACATGGAGTTCATCCAAGCCATCGTGGAGGCCGCTGAAGAGGAGAAGGCCCCGTTGATGCTCCAAATCTCCAAGGGCGCGCGCG
Source organism: Klebsiella pneumoniae (assembly GCA_943330855.2). GTDB lineage: Bacteria > Verrucomicrobiota > Verrucomicrobiia > Limisphaerales > SXTU01 > SXTU01. Next base: position 25,719 of record CALQJI020000022.1, on the reverse strand, counting down.
ATTACGCCCACCCCGTCTACCTTAAAAAGCTCATCGAGGCTGCGGTCAGCCTCTCGAACATCCCTATCGCGGTCCACCTCGACCACGGCGACAGCTTCGACCTCTGCAAGCAGTGCATTGATGAAGGGTTCACCAGCGTGATGATTGACGCGTCGCACGACCCGTTCGAGAAGAACGTGGAAGTCTGCCGCAAGGTCGTGGAATACGCGCACAAGCATAACTGCGTGGTCGAAGGCGAGCTGGGCATGCTCGTCGGCGCACAGCACGACGACGGCGAAGAGGGCGGTCACTATTCCAAGGGCGGTTGTTACACCCACCCCGAGGAAGCCGTTGAGTTCGTGAAACAATCCGGCGTGGACTCGCTGGCCGTCGCCATCGGCAACAGCCACGGTGCTTACAAGTTCAAGGGCGAGCAGCACCTTGACCTCGAACGCCTCAAGGCCATCAAGCAAGCGCTCATGGACGCCGGTCTGGGCGACTACCCGCTCGTGCTCCACGGAGCCAGTTCGGTGCCGAAGGAGTTGGCCAAAAAAATCAACGAGTTCGGTGGCGGCATGGGCGAGGACACGGCGGGCGTGCCGGAAGCCGACATCGAGGTCGCGCGCCGCACCGGTTGCACGAAAGTGAACATCGACACCGATCTCCGGTTGGCGATGACTGCTGCCATCCGGGAAGTGCTCTGGACGAAGCCGAAGGAATTCGACCCCCGCAAGTATCTCGGACCCGCCCGCAAGGCCGTGAAGGAACTCGTCCGCCACAAGATGCGCAACGTCCTGTGCTGCTCCGGTCACGCCTTCGACTGAGGCAACTGCCCCGTTAAAATGCGAAAGCGCCGCCGGACAAGTCCGGCGGCGCTTTTCTTTACCCCAATCACTCAGGGCAAAATAAAACCGGAGCTAGCAGCCTGAGGAAGGCCGTCTAGCCCCGGGGAGTTTTCAGAAATAGCACGCAGTAGGCTTATGTGGTAATCCGTTCGGAGCCGTGCCAACTCCGACCGAAATTTGTTTGGCTTATAAAGAACTTGCAGCGTTCTTGCCAGAAATCGTTGCTGCCTACGCCACGGAGATAACCATCTTCACTTTCCCGCGTCAACTTCTGTTTGGAAAAATATTTAGAGGGCGTTTCCACCAGGATAAGCCGCTGCGGCCCGCCCTAGTCCCCGAATAGCTTCTTCATCTGGTCGCGGGCTGACGACTCGCGGGTGCCTTCGGCCTTCGGCGGCGTGAACTTCCTCTTCGCGAACTCGAAATACTCGCAGAAGTTGCCGAGGTGTTTCTCCATCTCCGGGTCCGCTCGTCGTTCGCGGCATTGGTGTGCGGCGCTCCGGTCATAGCTCGAGCAATTCAGGCACACCCGCAGGTCGGTGCGGCATTGCGGGCAGGACTCAGCCCGGCCGGGGTTCACGGAGAACGTCCACTCGCAGCCGCATTTCCAGCAGTGTCGCGTCATGTGCGAAAAGTAGGTTCAAAGTCCAAAGTTCAAAGTTCAAAGTTGCCGCCCCATCTAACTTTGAACCTTGAACTTTCAACCCCGAACTCAAAACCTCTGCTCCATGTCCGCTTACGTGCAGTTGCTTGACGCCGCCATCCGGGACTTGGGGGGCCGCAAGGCTGCCGGGGAGAGCTTCGTCGTCGTCGCGCCCGACGCATTGAAAGCGCTCGCCGTGCCCGTTCCCCGCAGCCAGCCGCCCGCAGCGGCTCCGATGGCTCAACCACGCCCGGCAGTTGCGGCCCCTCGTCCCGCTCCGGCCGTGCCGCCCGTCCATCCTCCTGCCGCCCGCGTCCCGACCACGGAGAAATCCGTTGCGTTCGCTGAACTCCGCGCGCGCGTCCTGGCTTGTGTGAAGTGTTCTCAACTCGTTGCCACGCGCCAGTCCGTCGTCTTCGGCGTGGGCAGCCTTGATGCGCAGCTCCTATTCGTGGGCGAGGCCCCGGGCGCGGACGAGGACCGGTTGGGCGAACCGTTCGTCGGCGCGGCGGGGCAGCTCCTCACCAAGATCATCACTGCGATGGGCCGGACGCGGGACACCGTCTTCATCGCCAACGTCCTCAAGTGCCGACCCAACCCGCCGCCTGGCGAGCTGGACAACCGCAAGCCGCGCCCCGACGAGATGGCCACCTGTTTGCCATATCTGCGGGAACAGATTCAACTCATCCAACCGCGCGTCATCGTGGCCCTCGGCGGCACGGCGGTGGAGGGACTCTTCAGCATGAGCGAGGCTGGCATCACACGACGGCGCGGACACTGGATGGATTTTCTCGGCATCCCCGTCATGCCCACCTTCCACCCCAGCTATCTCCTCCATGCCGAGACTCATGCCGACAAAGGCCTCGCCCTCAAACGCCAAGTTTGGGAGGACATGCTGCAAGTGATGGAGCGGCTCGCTCTGCCCATCAGCGAGAAGCAGCGCGGCTATTTCAAGTAGCCGCGAACCGCGCTGCTGCCGGGGAGGAGCTGCCGGACTTCTGCACGCCGCGACGCACGTTCGCCGCGAGGTGCGAGCCGATTTTGAAAAGTGTTTCCTCCGTGCCCCCGGCCCCGATGGCCGTGGCAATTTCCGCGACCGTGAAGGACTTACCTGGATGCGCGTTCAGGTGCCCGACGAGCTTGGCTTGCAGGGAAAGCACCGCGCCCGCCGCCTTCTTGCCCGCCTCGACGCCGGGCTGGTGGTAGGCGTTGATGTTCACCAGCGACGCGTAGAAACCCGCGGCCCGCTCGAACAACGCGATGAGCATGCCGAGGGTGAACGGAGAGACCTCCTTCACCGTGATGGTCACGGACTCGCGGCCCTTCTCGTGCAGCGCCGCGCGCGTGCCCAGCAGGAAGCCAGTCAGGAAATCGCCGCTGGTCGTCTTCGGCTCCACTTCGATGCTGTCGCCCGCGCGGTCGTTGAGCACCTCGATGAAAGTGACGAAGAAGTTCAGCACGCCCTCGCGGAGCTGCTGCACGTAGGCGTGTTGGTCCGTCGAACCCTTGTTGCCATACACGGCGAGACCTTGGTTCACCACCTTGCCGTCGAGGTCCAGCTCCTTGCCGAGTGATTCCATGAGGAGCTGCTGGAGATACTTCGAGAAGAGTTCGAGCCGGTCCTTATAAGGCAGCACGACCATGTCCTTCGTGCCGCGCCCGTTGCCGGAGTGGAACCACATTAACGCGAGCTGCGCCGCCGGATTCCTCGCCACATCCGGGATGCGCGTCAAGTCATCGCAAGCCTTCGCCCCCGCGAGCATCTCGCGGATGGCCAGGCCCTGCAACGCGGCGGGGAGCAACCCCACCACCGACAACTCACTCGTGCGCCCACCGATCCAATCCCACATCGGGAAGCGCCGCAGCCACCCGTGCTGCGTGGCATACTTATCCAACTCGCTGCTCACTCCGGTGACGGCGGCGGCGTGCGCCTCAAAACGCAGCCCGGCGCGCGTGTAAGCCGCCTTGGCCTCCAGCAACCCATTGCGCGTCTCCTTCGTCCCGCCCGACTTCGAGATCACCACCACCAGCGTGCGGTCCAAATCCCCGCCGATGGCCGCGAGCACCTTGTCCATCCCGTCCGGGTCGGTGTTGTCGAAGAAGTGAACAAGCAGCTTGTCATCCGCCGGTTGGCCGAGCGCGTGCGCGACGAACTGCGGTCCGAGTGCCGACCCGCCGATGCCCACCACGAGCAGGCGCTTGAACGGCCCACCCGAGCCGCGCACCACCGAGCCGGCGTGGACTTCCGCTGCGAACTTCTCCACCGCCACGAGCGTGTCCTCGATCTCCCTCGCGAGCTCCGGCGTCGGCGCGAGCGCGGCGTTGCGCAGCCAGTAATGGCCCACCATCCGCTGCTCGTCGGGGTTCGCGATGGCCCCTCGTTCCAGCTCCGCCATGGCGGCGAAGGCCCGTGCCATGCGCGGCTGCATCGAAGGGAGGAAGTCATCACCGAAATTCATCCGGCTCAAGTCCAACGCGAGGCCGAGGGTGGGGAACTCCGTGTAATGATTCTGAAACCGCTGCCAAAGCTGCTCGGGGGATGCGCTCATAGTGCGGTGAGCCTAACCAATCCCCCGCCCCCCTTGCACCAAGAAATCAGCGGACAATCGACGGGCCGGAGCGAGGGTGTCCCGCCCGCAGCACGCGCGCGAAGTCCGCGGGCGATCAGCTTCACACCGCCGCGCGAATCACCCGCTGCGGCCCGGCGTGCCGCGCTCCGGGGCCGTGCGCCAATGCGCCCTGGGGGCACCGCTCGCGAACTTTGACCTTTCACCGCACCTCTCTCCCTGACTAGGGTTCGCGCAGATTAAGCCCGCGTCGTTGGCGCGCAGCGCTAGGCGCGGGCAAAGCTTTCTGCAAGATGAGCGATGGCACACAGGCACGTATTCTGTCGGTAGATGACTCGGGGGCTTTGCACGAGGTCTTGCGCGCCGCTGTCGCCGGGGCGGCGGGTGGGCCGCACTTCTCCATTACGCCCGCACGGTTGGCCGAAGCTCTGGCCATCGCACGGATGGAGCGCGCGTCGGACCAGTCTTACGTGATCGCATTCCTCGCACTGCCGCCCGGGGCGGCGCTTGCGGCGGTGGAAATCGCCGTTCAGTTGGCAGACGAGGAGGGAGACTTGCAACTAGTGCTGTGCCCGATGGCGGATGGGCCAGCCATGGCCAGCTCCCTTCAGTCGCGCTTCGGGGCCTCGGACCGGGTCGTGTTGCTGCGCCAGCCTTTTGCGGCGGATGAGGCTTTGCCACTGCTCCGATTACTCGCCGCGAAGGCGGAGCTGCAACGCGAGCTGCGGGAGGCCAAGGCTTCGACTGCTTCGCTGAACCGCGACCGCTTCGCCGCGCAGACGTCCGCGAAGTCCGGCTTCGAGCAGGAGGTTCAGTTCGAGCGCGCGTTGATGGATATGTTCCTCAAAAGCGTGCCGGACGCGGTGTATTTCAAGGACCTCGAGTCGCGTTTCGTCCGCGCCAGCATCTCGTTGGCGCAGCGCGTGGGCTACGACGACCCGAACGAGCTGGTGGGCCGGAGTGACTTGGACCTGTTCAGCGAGGAGCACGGGATGCAGGCGTTTGCGGACGAGCAGGAGGTTATCCGCACCGGCCAGCCGATTCTCGGCAAGGTAGAGAAAGAGACCCTCGCCGACGGCCGCTCCGCGTGGGTGCTCACCTCGAAGCTCCCGTGGCGCAACCCGGCGGGCAACATCATCGGCACCTTCGGCATCAGCAAGGACATCACTGCGCTCAAGCGCGCGGAGGAGGAACTGCAGAACTCCAGCGACCTGTTGCAGGCGTTGCTCGATAGCATCCCGGACCGCATCTACTTCAAGAACGCCCAGTCGCGCTTCATCAAGGTCGGCAAAGCGCTGGTCAAGCGCGTGGGCATGACCTCGCCGGAGCAGGTCATCGGGAAGACGGATTTTGACTTCCACCCGCCGGAGCTGGCGCGGCAGTTCGTGCATGACGAGGAGCACATCATGGCCACGGGCGAGGCCATCATCGCGAAGGTGGAGCAGCAGGTTGGTTTCGACGGCGAGCCGATTTGGGCCTCGGTGACGAAGGTTCCCATTTACGACCGCATGGGCCAAATCGCCGGCATCATCGGCATCTCGCGCGACATCACGGCGCTCAAGCGCGCGGAGGAGGAGTTGGAGCACAAGAGTAAGGAACTCATCGCCGCCTCGCGTGCCGCTGGCATGGCCGAGGTTGCGACTGGCGTGTTGCACAACGTCGGCAACGTCCTCAACAGCGTGAACGTGGCCGCCACCCTCGTCAGCGACATGGTGCGCCGCAGCAAGGCTGTTAACCTCGCGCGCCTCGCCGCCATGCTAAAGGAGCACGGTCAGAACCTCAGCGTGTTCTTCACCCAGGATGAGAAGGGCAAACAAATCCCCGCCTATCTTGACCAGCTCGGCAAACACCTCGCCGAGGAGCAGCAGACGCTCTTGCGAGAGTTGGACGAGATGCGCAAGAGCGTGGACCACATCCGCGATATCGTGGCGACCCAGCAGGGTTATGCGAAGGTCGGCGGAACCGTGGAGCCGGTCATCGTGGCGGACCTCGTGGAGATGGCCTTGCGGATGCAGCTCACCGCGTTGACGCGTCACGATGTGACGGTGATGCGCCAGTTCAGCCCGGTGCCGACGGTGGTGGCGGAGAAGCACAAGGTGCTGCAAATCCTCAACAACCTTATCCGCAACGCCAAGCAGGCGATGGAGGCCAACCTCGACTCCCACAAGCACCTCACCGTCCGCCTCGCGCCCAACGGCCAGGGCGGGGTGAGCGTTCAGGTGCTCGACAACGGCGTGGGCATCGCCCCGGAAAACCTGAACAAGATTTTTGCCCACAGCTACACCACGCGACCGGGCGGTCACGGCTTTGGCCTGCACAGCGCCGCACTCGCGGCGAAGGAGATGGGCGGTTCGCTCACGGTCCACAGCGAAGGCGTGGGCAAGGGTGCGATGTTCTGCCTCGACCTGCCCGCGCAGCCCAAGACGAATACTGAATGACCAATGGCCAAGGACCAAATTTCAATGAATGACCAAGGCCCAATGACGAATGACCGGGCAACGGTGGTCGGCACGGTCACGACACGCCATTGGTCATCGAGCCTTGGTCATGCCCCTCTCCCTGTGAGCAGCATCCCCCCCAACCACCGCGTCCTGGTCATTGACGACAACCCGGCGATTCACCAGGACTTCCGCAAGGTCCTCACCGACCGCGGCATCTCCAGCGGCCTCGACGCCGCCGAGGAGGCGCTCTTCGGTGATGTGCCCGCCGCGCCCGCCACGCGTGCGACGTTCGATTTGGACTACGCCTCCCAAGGGCTCGAGGGCGTGGAGAAAATCCTGCGGGCGCGCGAGGCCGGCACGCCTTACGCGATGGCCTTCGTCGATGTGCGGATGCCGCCGGGCATTGATGGCATCGAGACGACGGTGAAAATCTGGGAGGTCGCGCCGGACACGCAGATTGTCATCTGCACCGCCTACTCGGATTACTCGTGGGACGAGATGATTGGAAAGGTCGGCTACTCGGACAAACTGGTGCTGCTCAAGAAGCCTTTCGACAACGTCGAAGTGCTCCAGCTCGCCTGCGCCCTGACCGAGAAGTGGCGGCTCGCCCAAGCGGCGAAACTCAAGTTCGACCAACTCGAACGCATGGTCTCCGTCCGCACCGCCGAGCTACGCAACTCCGTGGAACTCCTCCAGCAGAGCGTCACCAACTACAAGCGCACCGAGGAACGCCTCCGCCGCAGCGAGGAACGCTTTCGCCTCATTACCGACAACGCCGCCGACCTCATCATCGTCGTGGACGGCAACGGCAAGCCGCAATACCTCAGCCCCTCCGTTATCCACTCGCTCGGTTACGCGGCAGAGGACCTCCTGCGCGGCTCGCTCTTCTCCCTCGTCCATCCGGAGGACCGCGCGGCGACCGTGGATATTCTCAAGTCCGCGTTGAGCCAACGCACCGACCAGGTCCTCGAGTATCGCCTCCAGCACAAGCAGGGTTACTGGCGCAAGTTCGAGGCCCACGCCAGCGTCGTGCGCGAGAGCGGGGCCAATGCCGGAAACCTCGTCCTCGTCTCACGCGACATCACCGAGCGCGACCGCGCCGAAAAGGAGAATTTCCGTCTCGCCATCCAACTCCAGCGCGCGGGCGATTCCGGCAACCTCGGCCTGATGGTCGCCGCCATCGCCAACGAACTCGGTCCGCTGCTGGAAGCTGTGCGCGACAAGGTGCGCTTCGCCGAGGGGGCCGCGCGCCAGTTGCAGCCGCTCTTGCGGGCCGAGAAGGAGATGCTCGCCGCCGCCTCGCTGAACAAGCTCACGCCCGAGTTGCTCGACAAGGCCACCGCTGCCGACCGTGCCACCGACGTGGACTACCTCGCCGCCGAACTGCCCAAAGCGCTCGCCGAGTGTCACGCGAACATCGAGCGCATCGCCGACGTTCTCGCCGGGATTCAGGTGGACAGGCCAGCCTGACGGAGAGAGCTAACGAGGGCCTGTGGGGAAGATGCTACGAGGGCTTCTGCGGGCTTGGTATGCGCGTCCGGGGGCTTCGCTTTCACGATCCCAAAGTGGCTGTTGGCGGAGTCGTTAGCGAGCCCGCTCCTACGGCCGCTGCCGCAGCTTTACCACGGCGGCGCGCTTCTTCTCCTGATTGGCCCGGCCCTTCACCACCGTTCGGTGCTCCGCCTGCCGCATGAATTCAGTCTGGCTGCGCAAGGCCTTGCCCCCGCGTTTCGGCGTGAGCTGGCGATAGGTTCCATCCGCCGCCAGCAGGCGCGCCTTCACGTTGTCGGCGAGCACCGTGTCCAGCAGCTCGCGCTTCACGCGGTCGCGCAGGTTGCCGTCCTCGATGGGGAAGACGACCTCGACGCGGCGGAAGAAGTTGCGCGGCATCCAGTCCGCGCTGCCGACGAAGACCTCCGGCTGGCAGGCGTTCTCGAAGTAGAAGATGCGGCTGTGCTCGAGGAAACGGTCCACCACGCTGCGCACGGTGATGTGCTCGCTCACGCCCGGCACGCCGGGGCGCAGGCAGCAGACGCCGCGCACGATGAGGTCCACCTTCACGCCCGCTTGCGACGCGCGGTAGAGCGCCTCGATGACCTCGCGGTCCACGAGCGAGTTCATCTTGGCGATGATGCGCGCGGGCAGGCCGCGCTGGGCGTTGGCGGTCTCGCGTTCGATGAGCTGGAGCATCCGGCTGTGCAGCTCGAAGGGCGCGATGAGGAGCTTCTTCGCGCCTTGGAACTGACAAATGCCGGTGAGCAGGTTGAAGAGCGCCGAGGCGTCGTCGCCGAAGTCCGGGCGGCACGTCAGCAGACCGAGGTCCGTGTAGAAGCGCGAGGTCGTGGCGTTGTAGTTGCCCGTGGCGAGGTGGACGTAGCGGCGGATGCCATCGGGGTCGCGCCGCACGATGAGGGTCATCTTGCTGTGGACCTTGTAGCCCACGAGGCCATAGACCACGTGGACGCCCGCCTCTTCCAAACGCCGCGCCCACGCGATGTTGTTCGCCTCGTCGAAGCGCGCCTTTAGCTCGACGACCGCCGTGACTTGCTTGCCGTTGCGCACGGCGTTCATCAGCGCGCCGACGATGCGCGGGTCGCCGCCGGTGCGGTAGAGCGTCATCTTGATGGCGAGCACATCCGCGTCCTCCGCCGCCCGCGCGAGGAAGTCAACGACGCTGCTGAAGCTGTCGAACGGGTGGTGCAGCAACACGTCGCGCTCGCGGACGACGGCGAAGATGTCCGGCTGGTCGCGCAACGCCGCCGCCGGGCGCGCGATGAAGGGCGCGTCGCGTAACTCCGGCGAGTGGTCGCCCTCGACGATGGCCAGGAGCCGCACCGGGTTGATGGGGCCGTCAATGATGTAGAGGTCGCCCGCAGCCAGGTGGAGCTGGGTCAGCAGCTCGGTGCGGATTTCGGGCGGGCAATCCGCCGAGACTTCCAGCCGCACGGCCTCGCCCTTGCGGCGGTTGTGCAGCTCGTTCTCGACGGCCTTGAGCAAGTTCGCCGAGTCCTCCTCATCAATGTAGAGCTCGCTGTTGCGCGTGACGCGGAACTGCCAGTGCCCGAGCAGCTTCGTCCCCGGAAACAGGTCGGCGAGGTAATGGCCGACGAGGTGCGCGAGGAAGACGTAATCTTGCCGCGAGTCATCGCGCGGGAGTTTCACCAGCCGGGGCAGGCCGCGTGGCACTTGCACCACGGCGAGCCGGCGCTGGGTTTCGCCGTTCCGCTCCAACTCGACCTGCACGATGAGATTGAGCGTCTTGTTGAGCAGTTGCGGGAAAGGGTGCGTGGGGTCGAGGCCGAGTGGCGTGAGCACCGGCCAGACTTGCTGGAGGAAATAGCTTTCCAGCCAGCGCCGGTCCGCTGCGTCGAGCTCGGCGACTTCGCGGAAACGAATCCCGTTCTCCGCCAGCGCGGGCACGAATTCCTCACGCCAGCAGCGGAACTGAGCTTCAACCATCGTGCGGACGCGGCGGTTGAGCGCGCGGAAGCACTCGCTCGCCGTCAGCCCGTCCACGCTGCGCTCCACCACGTCGCTCTCGATTTGCTGCTTGATGCCGGCCACGCGCACCTCGAAGAACTCGTCGAGGTTCGAGCTGGTGATGCAGAAGAACTTCACGCGCTCGAGCAGCGGCGTGGTGGGGTCGAGCGCCTCGTCGAGCACGCGTTGGTTGAAGGCCAGCCAACTCAACTCGCGGTTGAGGAAGTGCTCCGGGGCGAACTGTGTGACAACGGCAGGCATATCAAAGGGAGCGGAGACTAGGCAGCGGGCACGGGAGTGGAAAGTGACAATTGGGTGACGCCGCTGGCCCGTGTGATTGGAGCGCGGACGCCCACGTCCGCAGCCAGGCTTCGTTGGCGTCGGCGTCGGCACGTCAAGCCCGCTGGTGCGTGGTGGTTGGATGGGGGATTGCATGGGGACTTGCCAAAAATGCACGCACTCCCTCATCTTCCACGGGTATGAATAACAAGACGGCAGTCGTGGTGCTGGTGGCTTTGAGCGTGTTGCTGGGCTTCGGTCTGCTCATGCGGCACACGAACGCGGTGGAACAAAAGAAGAAGGACGACGGCACCATTGCCACGCTCGAGGGCGACGTCAAGAAGACCACCGGCGAGCTGACCGAACAGAAGAAGGTCAACGAGACGCTCACCAAGACCAACGAAGTCGTCACCGCCGGCCTCGTTGCGAAGACCGCTGAGGCACGCGCGCTGGATGGAAAAGTGCAGGCCACCGCCGCAGAACTCGCCCAGACCGCAGTCGCACTCACCAAATCCCAAGCCGAGACCAAGGCCGCGCAGGCGGAGGGCAAGCGGGTCGAGACCACGCTCACCGCCGCACTGAACACCGCGAAGACGCAGGCCGAAGCCGAGGCGAGGGCCGCTGCGTCCGCTGCGCAGGCCGCCGCGTCCGCTGCGCAGGCCGCTGCGAGCCGTTACGCCGCTCTGGACAAATCCAAGGCCGAGGAAATCGCCAAGCGGGACGGCAGCATCAAGGATTTGCAGAACACCCGCGACCAGTTGAACGCCAAGGTCGCCGAACTGAACACCGATATCACCAAGCTCAAGTCCACCATCGGCACGCTGAGCACCCGCATCGCCTTCGTCGAGAGCGAGCTGCAAGTGGCGAAGGACGACAAGGCGTTTCTTACCAAGGAACTCGGCCGGATGCAGGGCGAGCGCACCGAAATGGAGCGCAAGATGAACGACCTCGCCTTCCTCAAAGAGCAAATCTCCACCATCAAGAGCGACCAAGCCATCGGCCGCCGTATCGACTGGATGCGCACCGGCACGTTTATGGACGAACGCAAGGGCGCGACCCTGCTCGTGGACGCCCTCAAGCCGCTTCCCTCCACCAAGCCCATGAACACCAAGGGCAGCCAGCTCAACGTCGAGGTGCACCGCGACGGCACCGTGACCATCAAGGCCCCCGCGCCTACAGCCCCCAAGCCCGCAGAAGCTGGCACCGAGAAGAGCGTGACGGTGGGGCCGAACTTCCCCGCCGCACCCGCGCCGAAGAAGTAGTGAGCGCCTGCCGCGCACGGGCCAGTGGTGAAAAGTGATTGGTGTCGGTGGCGCACGCCAGCGGACGTCCAAGCGACTAAGCGCTAATAATAAATCACTCTCCGATGTCCTCGCTGCCCTCGCTCAACGATTCCTTCGGTCGCACCATGCGCGACCTCCGGGTCAGCATCACCGACCGCTGCAACTTCCGGTGCATGTATTGCCTGCCGGAGACGGAGGAGGCCGCGAACTTCTATCGCGGCAAGTTCGACGCGCTCAAGAACCCGCAGCCCACGCTCACGCCCATCGTCCGCGAGTGGAAACCCAAGTCCGAGCTGCTCACCTACGAGGAGATCGAGCGCGTCGTGCGTGTCGCCGTCGGGCTGGGCATCGAGAAGGTCCGCATCACCGGCGGCGAACCGCTCCTGCGCCGCGATGTGCCGCAGCTCGTCGCCCGCCTCGCGCCCATCCCCGGCATCCGCGACCTCGCGATGACCACGAACGGCTCGCACTTCGCGCCGCACGCCGTCGCGCTCCGCGCCGCTGGGCTCACCCGCGTCAGCTTCAGCCTCGATTCGCTCGATGCGGACAACTTCAAGCGCATCACGGGTCGCGACGGTTTGCGCTCCGTGCTCGCTGGCATTGCGCAGGCGAAGGCGCTCGGCTTCGCGCCCGTGAAGGTGAACGCCGTGGTCATCCGTGGCTTGAACGACACTGAGCTGGAGCGCCTCGCCGAATTCGCGCGCGAGCAGGACGTGAGTCTGCGCTTCATCGAGTTCATGCCGCTGGATTCGGGTCGCGCCTGGCTGCGCGACCTCGTCGTGCCGGGTCGCGAAATCCTCGCGCGGCTGCAAGCGCGCTTCGACCTGCGCGCGGTGCTGTCCGAGAATAAATCCGAGACGGCGAAGCGCTGGACCTTCGCGGATGGGCGCGGCGAAATCGGCATCATCGCCCCCGTCACGGAAGCCTTCTGCGGCCATTGCAATCGGCTCCGCCTGACTGCCGACGGGAAAATCCGCACCTGCCTTTTCAGCTTGCACGAGCACGACCTCAAGCCGCTCCTACGGGGCGACGCGAACGACACCGAACTCACCGCGCGCCTGCGCGCGATCGTGCTGGGCAAGGAGGACCGCCACCACATCGGCGAGCCGGGCTTCCAGCAGCCCGAGCGCACGATGAGCTGCATCGGCGGGTGAAGCTGCGCCCGCCTCGCGCCGCGCTCGAACTTCCCGTTTGACGCGCCTTCCGGTTCTGCAAAAGTCGCGCCCATGAAAGCATTCCTCCGCTCCGCGCAAAGCCTTGTCCTCGCCACGCTCCTCCTTGCTCCGCTCGCCCAAGCGGAGGTGAACGTCGTCGAGAAGGTCGCCCCCAATGTCTATTTCCACGAAGGCGACATCGGCCGTCACGGCCACTGCAACAACGGCTGGATTGTCTTCAACGACTACGTGCTTATCATTGACGCGAACTTTCCCTCCGGCGCGCAGGTTGTCCTCCCCAAGATCAAGGCGCTCACCGACAAGCCCATCCGCTTTGCTTTCGACACTCATCACCACGGCGACCACGCCTACGGCAACCAAGTCATGCATGAGGCCGGCGCCACCATCGTCGGCCACTCGGGCGTGCTGGCGGAGATGAAGAAATACGAGACGAACTATTTCACTGGCAAAGGCCCGGGCCGTTGGGAGGACGCCGCGAAGGGCCGCAAAGACGTGGCCGCCAGCAAGCTCCGCCCGCCCAGCCTCCTCTTCGAGAAGCAGCTCACCTTCGACGACGGCACCCACCGCGTGGAGCTGCTGCACCTCGGCGTCGCGCACACTTACGGCGACGGCTGGGCGTGGCTGCCGAAGGAGCGCATCGTCTTCACCGGCGACGCCTGCGTGAACGGCCCCTACAACTACATCGGCGACGGCAACATTCACGAGTGGATCAAGACCCTCGACAAAGTGATCGCGCTCAAGCCGTTGAAAGTCTGCCCCGCGCACGGCCCGAGCGGCGGACCCGAGGTGCTGGCAAACCAGCAGTTGTATTTCAAGTCCCTCCTCGCCGAGGTGAAGAAGCTCAAGGACGCCGGCAAGACCGCCGCCGAAGTGCAGGCCGCGTCCGACACCATCAAGGAAGCCCTGCGCAAGAACGACCGCATCGCGATCTACATCGGCCAGTTCATCAACGCGCAGGTGGAGAAGGCGTGGACGGAGATGGGCGGCGCGGCTTTCCCGGCGAAGAAGCAGGCGCAGGTGGAGCCGGTGAAGCTCAAGGCTAGGGAGCTTCTGGCGGTTGCAAAGGACTGACGACCGGCGCTTCGGCCGACTTTCAACCCCGCCCACAAGACTCCCCGCCATGTCCGCACCACAAATCCAGACCACCGTCGTCGGCAGTTACCCCGTCCCCGCGTGGCTCGCCGCCTTTCCCACCGCCACCGCGTTGCGCGACGCCATCCTCGTCGTGCTCAAGACGCAGGAACTCGCTGGCCTCGATGTCATCGCGGACGGCGAGCTGTCGCGCTTCGATGTGAACCACCCGGAGACCAACGGGATGATTGACTACTTCATCCGCCCGATGACCGGCATCCACCCGACGCTCTCACGCGAGGAGTTGGCCAAGTTCCGCGCCGCGCAAGGCATGAAGTTCCGCACGCAGCCCGCCGGCGTCGTGCGCGGGGCGATCGGCGAAGGCAGCTTGAACCTCCCCGCCGCGTGGCAATCCGTGAAGGGCCTCACGCCGCGCCCGCTGAAGTTTACCCTCACCTCGCCCTACATGCTCGCGAAGACGCTCGTGAACGAGTTCTACCCGGACACCCGCGCGCTCACGATGGCCCTCGCCGAGGCGCTCCGCCGCCAAGTCGCGGACATCGACGCCGCCGTGGTGCAGGTGGACGAGGCGAATCTCCCCGGCCACCCCGAGGACGCCGATTGGGCGCACGAGCCAATCAACCACGTCCTCAAAGGCGTGCGCGGCCAGAAGGGGCTGCACCTCTGCTTCGGAAACTACGGCGGCCAAAGCATCCAGAAGGGCTATTGGCGCAACCTGCTCCCATTCCTCAACCGCCTCGACGTGGACCACCTCGTCCTCGAATTCGCCCGGCGCGGCTACGACGAGCTCGACGCCTTCCGCGACCTCCGCCCCGGCATTGCCCTGGGCCTCGGCGTCGTGGACATCAAGGACAACGAAGTCGAGACGCCCGACCTCATCGCCACGCGCATCGCGCACGCGGTGAAGACGCTCGGGGCCGAGCGCATCAAGTGGGTCCACCCTGACTGCGGCTTCTGGATGCTCTCGCGCAGCGTGGCTGACCGGAAGATGGCGGCGCTGGTGGCGGGGCGGGACAAGTTCCTCGGGCAATGAAGTTCTACGAATACAAAGGCTGCGACACCTGCCGTCGCGCCAAGAAGTTCCTCGAAGCTCGCGGCCTCGCCTTCGACGCCATCCCCATCCGCGAACAGCCACCGACGAAGCCTGAGCTGAAGCGGATGCTGGCCATTTACGAGGGCGACCTGCGCCGCCTCTTCAACACCTCCGGCGGCGACTACAAGGCGATGAAACTCGCCGAGCGCCTGCCCACGTTGACCGAAGCCGAAGCCCTCGAACTGCTCGCGGCGAATGGGAATTTGGTGAAGCGCCCCTTCCTGCTCACGGACACGAGCGGCCTCGTCGGCTTCAAGCAGCCGGAGTGGGAGCAGCTCCGGTAGCCGCCGAGGTGAGGAGGCGGATTTATCCGGCCGCAACAGGTCCGCCTCCTGGTCTCGGCGGCTACTCATGCGCGGCATCCTATTTTTCCTCCCAAGCCTTTGCCCGCGCGAGCGCCTTTTGCCAGCCAGCCGTCAGCCGCTTGCGCTCGCTGCCCTTCATCGACGCCGAGAAGCGCCGGCTCACCTGCCAGTGCGACGCGATTTTCTGCAGGTCCTTCCAGTAGCCGACGGCGAGGACGGTGGGCTTGACGGTGGCGCACCCTACCGAGCCGGCTCGGAGACCGGCGCTCCGCTACTTCAGCGCGGCCCAGACGCGTTGGACATCGTCGTGCTCGTCCAGCTCGTGGAGGAAATCACCCACCTCAATGCGTTGCGCCTCGGTGAGCTCGGGGAAGCTCTTCGGCACGTAACCCATTTCGCTCGTCACCACGGTCCAGCCGTTCTTGGAGAGCCACTGCGAGACGGCGTGAATGGCGGTGCGGTCGGTGATGAAGCGCGCGCCCGTCGCGCCCTCGGGGATGTCGTCGTTCTGCGCGGCGGTGAGCGGCTCGACTTCGTTCGCGCCGGCCTCGATGGCGGCACCTTCGATGTCCGTGCCGGCGGTGGGATGGTGCGCTTCGACGAGGCCGACGTGGTCGAAGAGAAACTTGTTACTGCCCGTGGTGCCGAGTTGGCCGGGCTTGAAGAGCACGCGGACCTCGGGCGCGGTGCGGTTCACATTGTCGGTCATCACCTCGACGATGACGGGCACTTTGTGCGGCGTGTAGCCCTCGAAAACGATGTGGTCGAGCACGAGCTTGTCGTCGCCGGTGCCGGAGCCTTTCTTGATGGCGCGCTCGATGACGTCGCGGTTGACGCTGTCCTTGCGGGCCTTCTCGCAGGCGGTGAAGAGGCGCGCGTTCGCGCCGGGGTCCGCGCCGCCGAGTTTGGCGGCGACCATGATTTCGCGGACGAGTTTGCCGGTCGTCTTGCCCTTCTTCAGGTTGTTGACGAGGCGTTTGGCATGTAACCACTGGCGACCCATGCCCGGAGAATAGCGGGCGAGGCACGGGGAGTTCAACCCATCGTTGCACGCGAAATGTCGAACCGGGCCGCAAATTTCCTTCTGCCACTGCGCCGCTTGCTGTTCAATCCACCGCACACTGCATGAGCGAATTATTGGCCTCGAGCATCAAGCCGCGCCAGCCCAGCGACCCCTTGCGCATCCTCTGGCTCAAGACGGGGCCGCTGCACCCCGTGGACACCGGCGGGAAAATCCGCACGTTCAATATGCTCCGCGAGCTGCGGAAGAAGAACCCGCTCACCTACCTCTCGCTCTGGCCCGACGGCACGCCCGAGTCGGCGCGCAAGGACGCCCAGCAGTATTCCGATGCGCAGACTTGGATTCCGTGGCGCGAAAGGCCGAAAGGTTCCCCCGGTTTCTTCGCCGAGCTGGCCGCCAACTTCTTCCTCACCCGCCTTCCGTATGCGTTGCACAAATATCGCTCCGGCGCATGGGCCCAGGCGATGGCCGAAGCGGACGCCTCCGGCAAATTCGACCTCATCGTCTGCGATTTCCTCACGCCGGGGGTGGCGCTCTTCGCCGGGGGGCGCCGCCCGCGCACGCCCGTGCTTCTCTTCCAGCACAACGTCGAGTCGCTCATCTGGAAACGCCACTTCGACACCGCTGTCGGCGCGGTGAAGCGTGCTTACTTGCGCGACCAATGGCAGCGCACCGTGGCTTTTGAAACCCGCTACTGTTCGCTCGCGGATAAAGTCTGCGCCGTCTCCGAGGAAGACGCCCGCCTGCTGCGCGAGCAGTTCCAGCTCACCAACGTCTGCGGCTCAGTGCCCACCGGCGTGGACCTCGACTTCTTCCAACTCAGCGCGGCCCCGCGCACCCCGCGCTCGCTCGTCTTCCTCGGCTCGATGGACTGGATGCCGAACATCGACGGCTGCGGCTGGTTCGCCGACGAGATGTGGCCGCTGGTGAAGCAGAAGTTTCCCGACGCCACGCTCACCATCGTGGGCCGCAAGCCCGCGCCCAAGATTCGCGAACTCGCCGCGCGCGACCCAAGCATCAAGGTCACCGGCACCGTGGACGACGTGCGCCCGCACCTCGCGGCGGGCGAGGTGATGGTCGTCCCGCTGCGCGTCGGCGGCGGCACGCGCATCAAGATTTTCGAGGCGATGGCCACGGGAATTCCCTGCGTCAGCACACGCATCGGCGCGGAGGGCCTGCCCGTGAACCACGGCGAACACATCGCGCTGGCCGACACACCCGCCGACTTCGCGGACGAGATCGCCGCCCTCTTCGAGCAAGTGGACCGCCGCCGTGCCTTCGGCCAAAACGCCCGCGACTTGGTGGAGAAGAACTTCGGCTGGGCCAGCATCAACGCCGTCTTCGAGCGCTACTGCCGCGAGACGGTGGCGGCAGCCCGGCGCTGATGAGGGGATGGCTGAATTGACTTCGCAACCGGCTTCGCGGACAAATCTGGGATGAGCACAACAGCGGATAACGTGACAACTCTCCGCGAGGAACTGTTGGCCCTGCCAGCCTCCACGCGTGCGCTGCTGGCGCAAGACTTGATGACCAGCTTGGATTCCGAGTCGGACGCCGACGTCGAGCGGGCTTGGCTGGAACTGGCGGAGCGGCGACTGGACGAACTCAAGACTGGTCAGGTGGAGGCTGTCTCCGGGCCGGCGGTCCTGGAGCGCGTGCGGAATCGGAATCGCTAGTGTGGACTACAAATTCCATCCCGCCGCCGAGGCTGAGTATGAGGCGGCGGCGCGTCGTTACGACGAAGTCAGTATCGAGCTGGGCGACCGCTTTGTTGCCGAAGTTGAGTCGGCCATCGAGCGCGTCTGTCACAATCCAGAGTGGTTCCGCAACCTCACACCGCGCGTGCGCCGCTGTCTGACCCGCACGTTCCCCTACGGAATTCTCTTCGAGGCTGAGGGCGAACGCATCTTGATCGTGGCCGTGATGCACTTGCACCGGCACCCTGACTATTGGAAGCAGCGCATGACTGGAGGGGAGAAACATCCATGACCACCTGGTCCTTCGCCTCTTCTCCGTGGCTCATCCTGCTCGGCGCTGCCGTGTGGTGCGGAGCCGCTTGGCTGTGCTGGCAGAACGCCACGCGGCGCGGGGGCAAGGCGGCCGTGGCCATGGAGTCGCTCCGGCTGGTCATCATGTCCTTGCTGGTCGTGACGCTGTTCCGGCCCGAGCTGGTGCGGCGCATCGAGCGCAAGGAGTCGCCGCAAATCGCCGTGCTGCTCGACGCCTCCGGCAGCATGACCACGCGGGACGTGCGCGGCGGCTCGAACGTCCTCACGCGCGCCGAGTGGCTCGCGGCGCGGCGCGCGACGAACTTTTGGAAGCCGCTGGAAAAGTCCGGCAAGGTCATCATCGAGGACTTCTCCGCGCCACCGGCGGACACGAATTTCAACGCGCAGGCCGAGGCCGGCACAGACTTGAGCGCCGCGCTCGAAGCCTCGCTGCAGCGGCACAAGAACCTCCGCGCCGTGCTCGTGCTGACGGACGGCGACTGGAACGTCGGCAAGCCGCCGCTGCTCGCCGCCGCGCGGTTCCGCGAGACGGACACGCCCATCTTCGCCGTGGGCGTGGGCGCGGAACAGCCGTTGCCGGATTTGGTTTTGGAGCGCGCCACGGTGCCGAGCTACGGGCTTATCGGGGAGCAGATTTCCATTCCGTTCCGCATCGCCAGTCATCTGCCGCGCGAGGTGAAGACGCAGCTCATCATTGACGCGGGTGACGGCGAGGAAGTGAAGAAGGACATCACCATCCCGGCGGGCGGGCAGTTGCAGGACGCCATCGTGTGGTCGCCGCGCAACGTCGGCGAGCAGACCGTCTCGCTGCGCCTGCCGCCCGAGGCTGACGAGGCGCTCACGGACAACAACGCGCAGCAGTTCCGCATCGCCGTGCGCTCGGAGACGCTCAAGGTGCTCGTGGTGGACTCGCTGCCGCGCTGGGAATACCGCTACCTCCGCAACGCCCTCGAACGCGACCCCGGCGTCGAGTCGCATTGCGTGCTCTTCCATCCGTCGCTCGGCCCCGGCGGCGGGCGCAACTATCTCACGGCCTTCCCCGGCACGAAGGAGCAGCTCCAGCGCTACGACGTGATTTTCCTCGGCGATGTGGGTGTCGGCGAAGGCGAGTTGAAGGAGTCGGACGTCGCGCTGATTCGCGGCCTGGTCGAGCAACAGGGCAGCGGCCTCATCTTCCTGCCGGGCCGACGCGGGCGGCAGATGTCCCTCCTCAACGGCCCGCTCGCCGACCTCATGCCCGTGCAGCTCGATGACAAACGCCCCGACGGCGTCGCGTTGCAAAACGAAGTGCCGCTCTTGCTCTCAGCCACGGGCAAAGGCCACTTGCTCACGCGCTTCGATGGCGACGAAAACCGCAACGACGACATCTGGAAGAATCTGCCCGGCTTCTACTGGAGCGCCGCCGTGGAGAAGAGCCGGCCCGGCAGCGAAGTCCTCGCCGTCCACGCCTCGATGCGCAACGCGTGGGGTCGCGTGCCGCTCTTGGTCACGCGCCCGGCGGGCAGCGGCAAGGTGCTGTTCATGGGCACGGACAGCGCGTGGCGCTGGCGGCGCGGCGTCGAGGACAAGTGGCATTACCGCTTCTGGAGCCAAGTCGTGCGCTGGATGTCGCACCAGCGGCACCTCGCCGAGCGCGCGGGCGTGCGGCTCACCTTCAGCCCCGAGACACCGAACGCCGGCGACACCGTCTTCCTCCAGGCCACCGTGCTCGACGCGAGCGGTTTCCCGCTGGAGAAGGGCAAGGTGGACGGCAAAATTACCACGCCCGGCGGCCGCACGGAGCAGCTCGACTTCGCCGCGCTCGACGGCGGCTGGGGCGTGTTCAAGTCCAGCTTCGTGCCCAAGCAAGGCGGGCCGCACAAAATCCTCCTCACCGCCGACAGCGCCGGTCGCAAGCTCGAAACCGAAATCACCGTGACGCAGCCCGTGCGCGAGAAGATCGGCCAGCCCGCGAACTTCACCGTGCTGCGCGAACTCGCCTCCCTCACCGGCGGCGCCATCGGCCCGACCGCCGACCTCGCGAAAGTCATCGAGCAAATCGCGCTGCTGCCCGAGCCGAAGCCCTTGGAGCAGCGCATCCGCCTCTGGGCCGACCCGTGGTGGGCCGGGAGCATCCTGTTCCTGCTGACGGTCTATTGGGTGAGCCGCAAGCTGGCAGGGATGAGTTGAAGTAGCCGCCGAGGTGAGGCGGCGGATTGCCCGCAGCCTGTGCTCCACGGAGTCAAATTTCGTGGGGTCGCTGAAGAGCGAGGGGGAGGTTGTGGCCATCCGCGACAATGCGTTTGGGTTTAGGTTCGCCCAAAGGTCCGCCTCCTGACCTCGGCGGCTATGGGCGCGGATGGGAGCCAGTCGTTTTACGCTCTGCGGCAGTTGCCACTTGTCACGTCGCGGCTTTTCGCGTCTAACCGGCGCGTGCAAGACTGGCTCGCGGCAATTTTCCTCGGTGTCATCGAGGGTATCACGGAGTTTCTCCCCATCTCCTCCACGGGCCATCTGTTGCTCGCCGAGCACTGGCTCAAGCTTCCGGAGGCCAGCTTCCTCCGCTCTGACATCTTCAACGTCGGCATCCAGTCGGGCGCGGTCATCGCGGTCCTCGCCGTCTTCTCCGAGCGGGTGAAGCAGCTCGCCACGCGGTTCACGGAACCCGCTACGCGCGACTACCTGCTCAAGCTCGGGGCGGCCTTTTTGCTCACCGCAGTCGGCGGGCTGCTGCTGAAGAAGGCGGGGATGAAGTTGCCCAAGGAAGTCGCGCCCATCGCGTGGGCCACGCTTGTGGGCGGCGTGCTCTTCCTTGTGCTGGAACGCTGGCTCAAGGACAAACCTTCCGTGAGCGAAATCACTTGGACTGTCGCGCTCGCCATTGGGGCTGGGCAGCTCGTCGCTGCTGCGTTCCCCGGCGCGTCTCGCTCCGGCACCACGATTCTGGCCGCGCTCGCGTTGGGATTGAGCCGGCCCGCCGCGACGGAGTTTTCCTTCCTGCTCGGCGTCCCGACGCTGCTGGCGGCGGGGGCTTACGAGACGATGAAGGCGATGAAGAACGCCTCGTCTGTGCCGGTGGACTGGCTGGCGATGGGCCTGGGCACGCTGGCCTCGGCGGTCACGGCGTTCCTCGCCGTGCGGTGGCTGCTGCGCTTCATCCAGACGCACACTTTTGTCGCCTTCGGCTGGTATCGTGTGGTGGTGGGCGGGGCGATTTTGTGGTTCGGGCGGTGAGGCTCGCTGGCATTTAACCGTTGTTCGCAGGCTGGAGTAGTTTCCATCGCACAACCACCCCGAGTCCGAGGTGGGTCAGCGGTTCACGCTCGCCGTCAGAGGGTGCTAAAGGTTGCCCGAACTTTTTCCTCTCGCCCGCCGTCGAACGCCGACATTATCCAGCCATGCACATGAAGAATTCTGCTACTCGCCGCCACTTCACCCTCGTCACCGCCGCGCTCGTCCTCGGGGTTGCAGCCGTTCACGCGGCCGAGAAGAAGGGTTTCAGCACGGAGAAATCCGCCGCTGGCCTCGTCATCAAACACGACGGCAAGCTCGTCACCGAATACGTCATCCTCTCACAAAACAAACCCATCCTCTGGCCTATCCTCGGCCCCACCGGCAAGGAGATGACGCGGCGCTACCCGATGGACAAAGTCGAAGGCGAACAACAGGACCACCCGCACCACCGCTCTTTCTACTTTGGCCACCAGAGCATCAACGGCCTCGAGTATTGGCACGACCGCTCCTCCTTCGAGGGGCCGAAGTCCACCCCGGAATCACTCAAGCCCAAGCTCGCCAAGCTCGGTGTCACCCAACACCGCGAGTTCAAGGAAATCACCGCCACGGCAGACAAGGCCGTCCTCGTCGTCGTCAACGACTACATCGCCTTCGAGGGTGGCGCGAAGCAGATGGAAGACACTCGTCGCTTCACCTTCCGCGCGGATGCCGACACCCGCACCGTGGACGTGGAGATTGAATTCCACGCCAGCGCCGGCATCCCCGTCACCTTCGCCGACATGAAGGACGCCGGCTTCAGCCTCCGCCTCCCGACCTCCATGTCCCTCACCTCCAAGCAAGGCGGCAAAATCATCAACAGCGAAGGCCACACCGACAAAGACACCTGGGCCAAGCGCGCCAAGTGGGTGGACTACCAGGGCCCCGTCGGCGGCGAGCACCTCGGCGTCGCCTTCATGGACCACCCCACCAGCTTCCGCCACCCCACGCCCTGGCACGTGCGCGACTACGGCCTGTTCACCGCGAACGCCTTTGGCAGCAAGAGCCTCGATAAAAACCTCCCCGACGCCGCCTACACGCTGAAGCCCGGCGAAAAACTAAAACTCCGCTACCGCATCCTCTTCCACAAAGGCGACGAGAAGTCCGCCAACATCGCCGCCGCCTACGAGCGCTTCGCGAAGGAGAAGTGAGCAGCGCGGACGCCCACGTCCGCAATCCTCCAGTTTGCTGCGGACGTGGGCGTCCGAGCTCCAGTCATGAAGTCATCCGCCCAACTCTCCCTTCGCGAGCGCACCTCGCGACGCGAGTGGCTGCGCGTCGGCGGACTTGGCTCGCTCGGCCTTTCCCTCGGCGGCTTCTTCCAAGCCCAAGCCCGCGCCGCCGTGCCGAACAGCGGCACCTTCGGCAAGGCCAAGCACTGCATCATCCTCTTCCTCGGCGGCGGCCCGCCGCAGCACGAGACGTTCGATCCTAAGCCCGACGCCCCGCGCGAGATTCGCGGCGAGTTCAAGCCCATCGCCACCAGCGTCCCCGGCATTCAGTTCTCCGAGCTGCTGCCGCGCACCGCGCAGGTCGCGCAGCACATGGCCGTCGTGCGCTCCATGTTCACCGACGTGAACAGCCACTCCACCAGCGGCTACTGGATGCTCACCGGCACGCGCCACGACTCCCAGGCCGAGAGCTTGCCGCCGAACTCCAGCGACTGGCCCAGCCTCGCCGCTGTCATTGGTGCGCTGAAACCCAGCGAGCGCTCGCCTTTCTCCTCGGTGCTGCTGCCGGAGATGATTCACAACAACCCGAACATTCCCTGGCCCGGCCAGGACGGCGGCTTCATGGGCCACAACTGGAACCCCTCCGTCTTCCACTGCGACCCCGCCGCGCCGGGCTTCGAGATTGACGGCCTGAAACTCCCCGTCGGCGTCTCCGCGTTGCGCGTCACCGAGCGGGTCAGCCTGCTGCGCCAGCTCGACGACCATTTCCTCGCCACCGCCCGCAGCGACTCCATCGCCGCGCTGGACCGGGTGCAACAGCGCGCCTTCGATGTCGTGCAAAACGCTTCGACCCGCGCCGCCTTCGAGCTGGAACGAGAGAGCGCCGCCACCCGCGACCGCTACGGACGCCACAAGTTCGGCCAAAGCTGCCTGCTCGCGCGGCGGCTCATCGAGTCCGGCGCGCGGCTCGTGCAGGTGAACTGGCCGCGCGAAAAGGGCGACACCGATGTGGGCAACCCGCTCTGGGACACACACCAGAAGAATGCCGATCGCGTCCGCGATGTGCTCTGCCCGACGCTCGACTCCGCCTATCCCGCGCTGCTGACGGACTTACACGAGCGCGGTTTGCTCGACGAGACGCTGGTCGTGGCGATGGGTGAGTTCGGTCGCACCCCCAAGCACAACGCCAGCGGTGGCCGCGACCACTGGGGCCATTGCTTCTCCGTTGCGTTGGCGGGTGGCGGCGTGCGCGGTGGGCAAGTCATCGGCGCGAGCGACCGCATTGGCGGCTACCCGGCGTCGCGTCCGCAGCGCCCGCAGGATTTGGCCGCGACGATCTTCCACCTCCTCGGTATCGACCCGCACGGCTTCTTCGACGACCGCAGCGGCCGCACCCGCCCGTTGCAGACCGGCGGCGACGTGATCCGCGAGTTGGCGTGAGGCGTAGTCCGCGCCGGCGGCAGCTACGGTGAGGTGAGTGGGGCGAAGCCGGGCACAGGTGTTCGGTGTCAGTTACGCGAAGGAAACCGAAACGAAGGAAGCCGCAACTTGCCTCTGAGGACAGGCGCAGTAGCATCCAGCCACTTTATTTCCCCATGAACATCCTCATCGTTGACGACGGCGAAAATACGCGCGACCTGCTGCAAAGGATGCTGAAGAAGGAAGGGCATAGCGTCGTGGCTGCGTGCAATGGCGTGGAGGCGCTCGAGGCGCTCCGGCGCGAGCCGGTGGCAGTCATCCTCGCCGACATCATGATGCCGCAGATGGACGGCTACCGGCTCTGCCAAGCGGTGCGCCGGGACGAGCTGCACAAGCAGATCCCGTTCATCATCTATACCGCCAACTACGGCTCGCCGGCCGATGAGAAGATGGCGATCGACTTGGGTGCGGATGCGTTTTTGCGCAAGCCCGCCACGGCGGCGACGATCTTGGAGACGCTTCAGCGAGTGATGAGCCGCCCACGCGTGGAACCGCCACCGCTCGCAGCGGAGCGGACGGAGGCGCAGGTGATGCAGGAATACAGCGACCGGCTGGTGACCAAGCTGGAGCAGCGCAATGACGAGTTGGCGCAACTCAACAAAACTTTAAGCGAGAGCGAGGCTCGCTACCGGCTGCTGGCGGACGCGGCCGAGGACTTTGTCACGCTCAACGAGACTGAGGGCCCTTGGCTCTACGTCAGCCCGTCTTACTATCGCGTGACGGGGTGGACGCCGGAGGAGATTCAGAGCACGGACTGGCGCACCCGCCTGCACGCGGACGACCTGCCGCAGATTGAGCGGACGCGCGCGGCCAACCTCGCGGGGGAGACGACCACGATCGAGCACCGAATCCGCTGCCGGGACGGTCGCTGGATTTGGGTCGAGTCGCGTTGCAAACCTATCCTCGGGCGCGACGGCAAGGTGCAGCGACTGCTGGTGTGGGCGCGCGAAGTCACCGAGCGCAAGCAGGTGGAGGCGCAGTTTCTTCAGGCGCAGAAGATGGAAGCCATCGGTCAGCTCGCCGGCGGCATTGCGCATGACTTCAACAACATCCTCGCTGCCATTTTGGGCCACGTGGAGCTGGCCCGCATTTCCCCGCCGGACGACCCCGGTCTGCCGGAGAGTCTCAATGCCATCTACGCGGCCAGCCGGCGCGCGGCGGATTTGGTGAAGCAGATTCTCGCCTTCAGCCGCCGGCAGGAACAGGCCCGCCACCCGATCGAATTGCACGTCGTCGTCCGTGAGGTGGTCAAGCTCCTGCGCTCCACGCTGTCGGCGGCCATCGAGTTCCAGACGAACGTGACTCGGACCCGCACGGTGCTGGCCGATGCCTCGCAGATTCACCAGGTGGTGATGAACCTCTGCACCAACGCCGCGCACGCCATGAAGGACCGCCCCGGGGTGCTCCAGGTCGAGCTGACCGAGGTGGTGGTGGATGCGGAGTTTGCGCAGACCCGTCCCGACCTCCGCCTCCAACTAAAACCCCTGTAAATGCAGGGTGTTTGTTGGGGCCAGGGCGAAACCTTCAACGAAATCTTCAACGGTTTCAGCTCCCGTTCACTATCCGGCACGGACGCGTCGCGGACTCGCCCGCTGCACGGATGCGGG
>CALQJI020000021.1 GCA_943330855.2 Klebsiella pneumoniae | reverse complement strand
GCGAACCTGAGCGTGAGTTTCGGCGGCCAGAGTCTGACGAACGGCGAGGGTGGGTTGGTCGTCACGCGCACCGGAATCGCCGGCGTGCTCTCCGGTTCGTTGGCGGGCGGAGTGAGCGGGAAGATCGGCCTGCGCATCAACAAGACCGGGGCCGCGGTGGACGAGACGATCGCCGTCGGGTCGAAGACCGTGACGATCAAGTTCAGCGCGTCGGAGGGCGACGTGTTCTCGTTCTTCGCCTCGGACCTGTCGTTCAAGGTGGGCGACTTCGTGACCATCGAGGGCAGCGTCAGCTTCACCAGCCTGCCGGATCGCCAAGTTTTCGCGGGGACGGGCCTGCTGGTGTTCCTCGGCCAGGGCCCGGTGAAGCTGGCCAACGGCGAGATTAATCCGCTTGCGACGGGCGTGCTGCTGCGCGATGCAACCGTGGGCCTGGTGAAGTTCGCTGACGGCACGCTCGCGATGTCCGCGACCGGCACGGTGGAAATCATCGGTATCAACAACGTGACCGTCGCCGGCACCGTGATGGTGCGCTTCAACAACTCAAGTCGCTTAATCAACGAACTCATCACGATTCCCGAGAGCACCCGCGACGTGGTAGTGCGCTTCGACAGCACGGCCTTTGAGACCACGTTCCAAGCGACCAACGCGCAGTTGTCCGTGCTGGGCCAAACCCTGAGCGGGGACTTCGGCTTCCAGAAGCTCACGACTGGCGCTTACGCTGGCTCGACGAAGATCACGGCGGCCAATGTGACTCTCAGCCTCGGCAGTGGCACTACGACTTTCCTCAATCTCACGGAGGGCACGGGCACCTTCCTGCTGGGCGCGGGCGGCTTGGTGGCGGACATCAGCGGAAAGGTCGCGCTGAATGTCCCGGGCGTCAGCGCGGGCGGGACGTTCAAGGTGCGCATCAATAACACCACGGCGGCGGTTAACGACCCGGCGTTGGGTCTGGTGAACCTGCCGGCCGGTCCATACTTGCAGGTGAGCGGCACCGGTGCGCATCTCGACATTCTCGGGCAGCGCCTGAGCGGCGACTTCGTGCTGGAGCAGATCAAGACGGCGGCGAATCAGAACGTGCTGCGCGTCGGCGTGACCAATGGTTCACTCAGCTTCGGTGACGGCAACACCCCGCTGGTGACCGTGGCCAATGGGACCGGGAGCTTGGTGGCTACGTCGGCGGGCCTGGCCGGAACCTTGCGCGCGACGGTTACCACCGCGGCGTCACTGGGCGCGACCTTCAACGGCACGTTCGCCGTCTCGGTGAACACGACCAACGCGGCGGTCAGCGAAACGATCACGGTCGGCACAAGCACGGTGAAGCTGGACGTCCCGTCCGGTCCGTATCTCCGGGTGGAGGGGACGGGCATCGAGTTGAACGTGGCGGGGCAGACTTTGCGCGGCAGCTTCGCCTTCGAGCAGATCACCCGAACCAACGGCATCAAGGTGACGCGCGCGATCGCTACGGGCGTCTCGTTGAGCTTCGGCGATGGCACGAACACCTTCGTCAGCCTCACTAATGGCGAAGGCGCGTTCCTCGCGACGGCGACCGGTCTCGCCGGGAGTTTGAGCGGCACGGTCACGGTGAATATTCCGGGCGTCGTGCTCAACGCCTCCCTGACGCTGCAGCTGAACAACACGGCGCAGGCGGTGGACGAGTCCTTCCTCGTGGGCGGCGCGGCCGTGCAGTTGGTCCTGCCCGCCGGGCCATTCCTGCGCGTGACCGGCACCGGAATTAATGTGGAAGTAGCCGGTCAGAAATTGCGCGGCGACTTCACGTTCACCCAGCGGACCGTGGCGGCACTGAAGGTGACCGAACTGACACTGGCCAATGTCTATCTCGGCCTGGGCGACGGCACCACCGACTTCGTCAGCGTCAGCAACGGCGCTGGCACACTGACCATCACCGCAACGGGAATTACCGGCAACTTCAGCGGCGCCGTGGCCTTCAACATCACGGGCGTGAGCTTCGCCGGCGCGTTCACGGTGGATTTGCGGACGGACAACGCCGTCGCCGCCAATAATTACGTCCGCGTCCGCGGCACTGCCGTCACGCTCGTGGTCGCGGGCCAGAGCCTCGGCGGAAACTTCGTGTTCGAACAGTCGACGAACAGCGTGGGCACGAGAATTGTCCGCGTAGCGGTGACCAATCTCTCGCTCTCATTCGGCGACGGCACCACGGCCTTCCTCTCCGTGAGCAACGGCAGCGGTCTGCTCGTTATCACGCCGCAGGGTCTGGCCGCTTCGTTCACGGTCAGTCCCAGTTTGAATTTGCCGGGAGTGAATCTTACGGGCGGCACAGTGAAGCTCGCCATCAACACCGGCATGGTCGCCGTGAACGAGACGGTCGTCGTCGCGGGCATGCCGGTGACCGTGACTGTGCCGGCTGGCCCGTATGTGCGCGTGGAAGTGATCGGTGCGAGCCTGGCCCTCGTGAGCGAGAGTGGGCCCGTGTTCGCCGGCGACTTCGTCTTCGACCAGAGCACGCAGCCAAGCGGAGCGAGAGTGACGCGCATCGCCATCGCAAATGTCAGCGTGACCGTGGCCGGCAAAGGACTGACCGGAGTCGCGGGCGGGCTGGTCGTGTTGGCGAGCTACGATGGCATCGTGAAGGACATCGCTCCCGGCAGTGGTGGTTCAGCGCTCGCCAATTTCACCGAGGCCAACGGCACCTTGTATTTCACCGCAGACGACGGCGTGAATGGCGTCGAGTTGTGGAAGACCAACGGGTCGGCGGCGGGCACCGTGCTCGTGAAGGACATCCGCGCCGGCGCGACGGGCTCCAGTCCCACCAATCTCGTCAGCGTGAACGGTGTGCTCTACTTCACCGCGGACGACGGCGTGAATGGCGTGGAGTTGTGGACGAGCAACGGGACCGGCGCAGGCACAAAGCTCGTGAAGGACATCCGCAGCGGCAGCACCGCTTCGACTCCGCAGAACCTCGTAAGCTCGAACGGAGCGTTGTTCTTCTCCGCCGATGACGGCGTGGTGGGCCGCGAACTTTGGACCAGCAATGGCACCGCGGCAGGCACCCTGTTGGTGAAAGACCTCCAGCCTTACGTCAGTGGCGCGTCCACCGCGAGCCAGCTTAGCTCCAACCCGACAAACCTGACGGACCTCAACGGCACGCTTTACTTCACCGCGGACGACGGGTTGACGGGCATCGAGTTGTGGAAGAGCAATGGCACAACGGTGGGCACGGTGCTCGTGAAGGACGTCAACGCGGTTCCGACGTCGGCAGTGACTCTGAGTTTCCTGTCTGACTCGAACACTGCGTCGGTCAACGGAACCACGATTCGCATCGTCAAGGGAGCCGTCACCTCCGTGCAGGTTGGCGCCGTCAGCGGCTCGGTCCTGACCATCACCGTGCCGTCGGCCACTGCGACCACGCTGGCGACGCTCCTCACCGCCATCAACAGTTCGACCAATTCACCGTTCGACATCACCTCGAGTTTCGATGTGGCGACATTGGCCTTCGTGCTGGTCATACCGGATGACCCGCAGTCAACCCTCGGCACTTCCTCCGCGGCTGCGGGCGGTTCGTCAACAGTGAGGGCGACGGCGTCACTCACCGGGCTCAATCTCAAGTCCACCACGGCTCCCAGCCAGCTCAGTTCCAATCCGGCGAATCTCACGGCGGTCAACGGCACGCTTTACTTCACCGCTGACAACGGTCTGACGGGCAGCGAACTCTGGAAGAGCGATGGCTCCGACACGGGCACGACGCTGGTGAAGGACGTCCGCGCCGGCAGCGCCACGTCGGCTGCGACCAGCCTAGTCAATGTGAACGGCACGCTTTACTTCACGGCTGACGACGGCGTGGGCGGGGCGGAGCTGTGGGCAAGCAACGGCACTGCGGCGGGCACCGTGCTGGTGAAAGACATTCGCAACGGCAGCCTCGGTTCAGCGCCGCTGAATCTCACCGGCATGGGCGGAACGCTTTTCTTCTCCGCCGATGACGGAACCAATGGCCGCGAGTTGTGGAAAAGCGATGGCACGGCGACAGGCACGGTGTTGGTGAAGGACATTCGCACCGGCACCGCGGCGTCGGCTCCGCTGAACCTGACTACGGTGAATGGCGTGCTCTATTTCTCCGCGGACAACGGAGTGAATGGTCGCGAGCTTTGGAAGAGCGACGGCACGGCGGTGGGCACGGTGCTGGTGAAGGATATCAATGTCGGAAGCATCACCTCCCGGCCGGCGAGTCTCATCAACTTGAATGGCTCGCTCGTCCTGGCTGCGGACGATGGAACCAACGGCCTTGAGCTTTGGAAAATCGGCACTAACTCATCGGGCGTCGCCGGCGTGCTCACGGGCAACATCTCCGCCTCCGGCGGCGGCGCGAGCGTCAGCGGCCGGCTCGGCTTGCGCATCAATAAGACTGGCGGCGCGGTGGACGAGACCATCACCGTCGGCTCGCGGGAAATCGCCATCAAGTTCGGCCCGTCCGAGGGGAATGTCTTCCAGGTGTTCGGCGAGGACTTGTCGCTCAACATCGGCGACTTCGTGACCATAGAGGGCAACGTGAACTTCACGAGCCTGTCGGACCGCCAGATTTTCGCGGGCACCGACTTGCTCGTGTTCCTTGGCCAAGGCCCTGTGAAGCTGGCGAGCGGCGAGATTAACCCGCTCGCCACGGGCGTCCTGCTGCGCAACGCGAAGATTGGTTTGATCAAGTTCAACGATGGCACGTTCGCGATGAACGCCACGGGCACGGTCGAGATTATTGGCATCAACGGCGTCAGCTTCAGCGGCACGGCGACGGTGTTGGTGAACACTACGGGCTTGTCCGTGGACCAGACGCTTAGCATCCCGAACAGCTCGCAGTCCGGCGTGCGCGTTTACTTCCCCACGGCGATGAAGGTCACATCCTTCTCCGCGGAGAACATCGAGCTCAACGTCCTCGGCCAGGTGCTGCGCGGCAATTTCGCCTTCGACAAGGTGACGACCGGTGCTTCCGCCGGATCAATCCGTGTCGCGGCGAGCGGCGTGAGCCTCAATCTCGGCGGCGATGCCGTGCGGGTGGCTGATGCGGCCGGCTTCTTCCTGCTGTCACCCACGGGGATGGCTGGCTCCATCAGTGGCACGGTTTCACTGACGGTGCCGGGCGTGAATTTCGCCGGGAACTTCGCCGTGGAGATCAACACGACTGCAGCCTCGGTGGATGAGACCATTCAGGTCGGTGGTCAGACCTTGACGTTGCAGCTTCCCGCCGGACCGTTCGTGCGCGTTACGGGCGAGGGAGTGACGCTTTCGGTGCTCGGCCAGACCCTGACCGGCAACTTCTCTTTCGAGCAGGTGACGGCCGCTGGTGGGGAGAAGTTGACCACCGTGATCGCGAGCAACGTGAGCCTGAGTCTGGGCGATGGAACGACTAGTTTCGTCTCGGTGACAAATGGTGAGGGTGCGTTGCTCCTGACCTCAGCCGGTTTGGCGGGCCAGTTGTCCGGAACAATCGGGATCAACGTCCCGGGCGTCACCTTGGTCGGGAGCTTCAACCTCCGCATCAATAACACCGCTCAGGCGGTGAGCAAGAGCTTCACCCTCGCCGGCACGACGGTGGAAGTGGAACTGCCCGCTGGCCCGTATGTCCGCGTCGAGGGGTTGGGCCTACAGATGAGTCTGCTCGGCCAGACCCTGAGCGGTGACTTTGCGTTCGAGCAGATGACCACGGTCTCCACGACGCCGACGAAGATCGTTCGCTTGGCCGTGGCTAATCTGGCGGTTCAGTTGGGCGATGGCTCGACAAACTATGTGAGCCTGTCCAACGGGCAGGGATCCTTCGTTCTGACGGCGCAGGGATTGGCCGGCGCGTTCAGCGGCACCGTCGCGGTGAACATTCCCGGCGTCACTCTCGCCGGCACTCTGAGCCTGAAGATTAACAACACCGGATCGCGAGTGAATCAGACCTTCCGGGTGGGCGCGACGACGACCGTGCTGGACTTGCCCAGCGGTCCCTATCTGCGGTTCGAGGCCACGAATATCGGTGTGAGCATCGCGGGGCAGACGCTCGTTGGTAATTTCGCGTTCGAGCAGGCCACCGCGTCCAATGGGACCAAGGTGGTCAAGGTGGTAGCGACCAATGTGGCCATTGCTTTGGGCGGGGCAGCGCCGCTGGCTAGAGTCACCAGCGGCACGGGGGCGTTCCTGATCACTAGCGCTGGCATGGCCGGGCAGTTGAGCGCCAGCGTGATGCTGAATATTCCGAATGTTTCCTTCTCCGGCAGCTTCATCGTGAAGGTCAACAACACTGCGGCCGCAGTGAAGCAGACCATGAGCGCCGGCGGCGTGAGCGTTTCACTGGACCTGCCCGCCGGTCCGTATCTACGCGTGGAAGGCAACGGCCTTACGCTGTCCGTCCTCGGCCAGACGCTGCGTGGCGATTTCGCGGTCGAGCAGTTCACCACGTCGGGCGGGCAGCCCCTTGTTCGTATTGCGGCATCCAATCTCTCGATGGAGCTGGGCGGCGGGAGTCCGGCCACTGTCACCGTCAGCAGTGGGTCTGGATTCTTGGTGGCGAAGGCCGAGGGGTTGGCTGGCTCGTTCAGCGGAACAGTCGGCGTGAATGCGGGCGCGGACGTGAAATTTGCCGGGAGATTCACCGTGGAAATCAACAGCACCGGCGCGGAGGTGTCTGAGCAGATGTTAGTAGGATCCACGACCGTGTCGTTGGACTTGCCCGCCGGCCCTTATGTCCGAGTATCCGGCCAAGGCGTTCGCCTGACCCTCGCCGGCCAGACCTTGGAGGGGGATTTCGTGTTCGAGCAGATGACGAAGACGGGCGGCGAAAAGGTCATCCGCGTGGCGGCGACGGGTGTGAGTCTGAGTTTGGGCGACGGGGCCAATGCGGTTTTCTCAATTACCGACGCCAACGGCTTCCTGCTGATGACGAACTCGGGCATCGCCGGTTCGTTGCGCGGAACGGTCGCCTTGAATCTACCGGGCGTTTCGCTGAGCGGTTCGCTCAGCGTGAAGATTAACAACACCACGTCGGCGGTCTCCGAATCGTTCAACGTCGGCGATGTGCCGGTGACATTCACGCTCCCGGCCGGGCCCTTCGTGCGCGTCGAGGGGACGAACCTGTCGATGCAGGTCGTGGGGCAGACCTTGGCCGGCGACTTCACCTTCGAGCAGACGAAAACGCTCGGCGCCGACGGAGTTGCAAACACCACGGACGACGAGACCATCGTGCTCTTCGGCGTGAGCAAGGCGCAACTTGGCTTAGGCGACGGCACGAACACGTTCGTTCGCATCACGGATGGACACGGCTTGTTCGTCGTTCGCAACGGCGGCCTCGCGGGCGAACTCGGCGGCACGGTCGTCGTGGACATCCCGGGAGTGAAGTTCGACGGCGACTTCAATCTGCGCATCAACAACACGACCGCAGCGGTCAAATACAAATTGAAGGTCGGCAGTTCGACCCAGACGCTCGACCTCGCGGCCGGGCCATTCGTGCGATTCGAGGGCGGCACGACGACGCCGGTTACACTCGAGATTCTCGGCCAGAAGATTTCCGGATCCGTTGTGGTCGAGCAAGTGAAGTCCGCAGGCGTGGATGGCCTGCTCGGCACGGCCGACGACGAGTCGAAGGTGTCCATCGCGGTCTCGAATCTCAGCCTGAAAATCAGCGCGGGCGGGACGGATTTCGTTCGGGTGACTAGTGGCCAAGGTGCCGTCCTGGTGACCCGCTCCGGGGTGGCGGCGGACTTCCTCCTGACGGGTGTCATTGTCTCTGTGCCTGGAATCACGCTCGCGGGCGGCAGTTATCGGCTCCAGTTTAATACCGGTGCGGTGGCGGTGGAAACGGCTTTCCAAGTCGGCGGTGTTACGGTGCCTCTCGAGGTGCCTGCCGGGCCGTTCCTGCGCGTGGTGGCCATGGGCGCGCGCCTCCAGGTGGGTGGCCCCAGCGGGGCGGTTCTGGAGGGCGATTTCTCCTTTGACCAGACTTCCAGCACTGAGGGCGCCGCCGGTGCATTTAATGACGGGCTCGACGTGCAGGTTTTCAACGGCGACGGAGCTTGGAGCACGCTGGCGAATGCCACCGGCGCACAGGCTGGACTTTACTACCACGACGCAGACAGGAGCCTGGATTACTCGCCACGGAACGAGATCTGGAAGGATGCGGCGGGCGGCGTGGTCGGGGCTTATGATGCGGGAGATGTGAAGGTCTATGACGGCGGCGATGGAAACTGGGACACTGCCGTCGGGACCCAGGGCCTCCAGCAAGGCCTGTTCTACAACGACGCAAACGGCAGCGGCAACTACACCGACGGTGAGGATATTTGGAAGGATGTGACCCGCAGCGGTGCGAACAAGGTCACGCGCGTCGCGGTGAACCATGTGAGCGTGACGGTCAGTGGTCAGGGGTTGACGGACGGACAGGGCGCGTTCGTCATCCTGCCGGCGGATCCGGCTGTGCCCGGTTCGGGGGGCATTGCGGGCTACATTTCCGGTCAGGCATCCATCGCCGCCGGCGGTGTGGGGGTGGGTGGCAGCTTCGGTCTGCGTGTGAACAAAACGCGGCTCGCCGTCAACGAGACCTTCGAGTTGGACGGGCAGTCCTACAACGTGCGCTTCACCACCGGCGCGGATGTCTTCAGTTTCTACGGCGATCTCACGCTCAATATCGCAAATTTTGTCGTCATCGAGGGCAGCTTCACCTTCAACGGTGACGAACTCGGCGCGACCGGTGCGAGCATCTTCATGGGCGACGGCCCCGGGTTGCTCGAGGACGGAACGAAGAATCCAGCGGCGCGAGGCTTCCTGTTGAGCAATGCCAAGTTCGGCCTCATCCGGCCCATCGGCACCACGACGTATGCCCTCTACGCGGAGGGCGACGTGGAAGTGCTGGGCGTCTCCGGCGTGTCCGTATTGGGTCGCGGGGTTATCCGGGTGAATAACACTGGCGGGGCGATCAACCGCACCATCACCATCCCGGGCGGCTCGGGCGGCATTGTCGTGGTGAATGTGGCGCACGGCGAACTGAGCTTCGCCGCCGATCTGACGCTCGCGATCGCGGGTCAGTCATTGAGCGGTCGCTTTAGCTTTACGCAGGAAACGATCAGCCCGACAGAGAAGACGCTCACCCTCACGGCTAGCAACGTGAGCATGGGCTTCGGCGATGGCACGACCGAGTCCGTCAGCATTCGAAATGGCGGCGGCGTGTTCCGCGTGACGAACGGCGGCCTGGCCGGCGTGGTCACCGCAACCGTCACGACGAACATCCGCGACGTGAACTTCGCGGGCACGTTCAATCTTTTCATCAACACTACGACCGCAGCGGTCACGTTGCCCGGCGCATTGCCCGTGACGCTGCCAGCCGGACCTTACGTGAAGGTGGAGGGCTTGAATGTCGCCTTGACGGTGGCGGGGCAGACGTTGACCGGTAATTTTTCCTTTGAGCAATACACCGGCCTCTCGATCGGCAACGGGGCACCGGCGAAGGTCATCAAGATTGCGGCGACGAAGATTGCCTTCAACCTCGCGGGCCTTGTGACTCTTTCGGAGGGCGAGGGCTTCTTCGTGATCAAGAACGGCGAGCTCGCGGGTCGCATCGGCGGCAAGGTCGCGCTGCACATTCCGGGCGTGGAGTTCACCGGGACGCTCAGCGTGGCCATCAACAACACCGCGAAGGACGTTAACGAGCAGTTCATGGTCGGCTCCGAGACGCGCACGTTGAGCGTCGTGGCCGGGCCATATGTGAGGGTCGAGGGAACAGGCATCGTGCTGAAGATTGCGGGCCAGCGGTTGAGCGGCGACTTCGCGTTCGAGAAAGCCACACTCACGGGCGGCGCAACGGTGGTGAAGATCGCGGCGACGAACCTCAACCTCGGCATCGGCGACGGCACGCGCGACTTCCTTAGCATCAGCGGCGGTCAGGCGCTCTTGATCACGACGACGGCGGGCCTGGCCGGCACGGTTTCGGGCAATGTCGCCGTCTCGATTCCGGGCGTGAGTTTGATTGGCACCATCAGCGTCGCCATCAACAACACGAACGCGGCGGTCAACCAGACGTTCACTGTCGGAACGCAGAGCTACACGTTGAACCTCGCCGCCGGTCCTTATCTGCGCTTCGAGGGGTCGAACATCGCCATCACGATTGCGGAGCAGACGCTCAGGGGCAACGTCGCGTTCGAGCAGGTGACCAAGTCGGATGGCTCGCGCGTCGTGACGCTTGCGATGACAAGTGTGAGCCTGAACCTCGGCGGTATCGCGCTGACGATTCCGACCGCAGGATTTGTCATCACGCCGGCCGGCATGGCGGGCCAGATTAATCTCACGGCAGGCATCGATTTCGGCAGCGTGCAGTTCAGCGGCGCACTCAAGCTGAGCATTAACAACACCACGGCGCCCGTGAACCAGTCCTTCAGCGCGGGCGGAGTCGCGTTCAACGTGGTGCTGCCTGCCGGGCCGTTCTTCCGTATCGAAGGCAACAACCTCTCGCTCACGGTCGCGGGCCAGACCTTGGTCGGCAACTTCGCCATCGAGTCGGTTTCGCTAACCACCGGCGAGAAGAAACTCACCGTCGCCGCCTCGAACGTCTCGCTCTCGCTCGGCACCGTGGTGAGCGTCACGAACGGCACCGGCCTGTTCCTGCTCGAGAACGGCGGCATGGCCGGCACGCTGAGCGCGACGGTGGCGTTGAACTTGCCGGCGGGAATCACCTTTAGCGGCAACTTCACTCTGGCGATCAACAACATGAACCGTGCGGTGGACCAGACGCTCACCGTCGGCGGCGTGCAGAAGACGTTGCAGGTGCAGGCCGGGCCTTATGTGCGCGTCGAGGGCACGGACATCAACCTGAACATTCTCGGCCAAACGCTCAGTGGTAATTTCTCCTTTGAGCAAGTCACCAGGACCGATGGACTCAAGGTCACTCGCGTCGCGGCGAGCAACGTCGTGCTGGGCCTCGGCGATGGCACGACGAACTTCGTGTCGCTAACCCACGGCCAGGGCGCGTTCATCCTCACCGCCGCGGGGATGGCCGGGAAGTTGAGCGGCACGGTGAAGGTGAACATCCCCGGCGTCACGCTCGGCGGCACGCTCTCGCTGTCCATCAACAACACAAACGTGGCGGTCAACGAGTCGTTCACGGTCGGCGGCGAGGCCGTCTCGTTACAACTCCAAGCCGGGCCGTATCTGCGCGTCGAAGGATTGAACATCAATCTCGGAATCGCTGGCCAGAGCCTGAGCGGCAACATCGCTTTCGAGCAGGTGAAGAAGCCGAACGGCATGAAGACGGTGAAGGTCGCTTTCAGCGATGTGCGTCTCGCGCTCGGTGATGGCACCAAGGACTACGTTGTCGTGAGTGGCGGCACGGGAACATTCCTCATCACGAACGCGGGCCTTGCCGGTCAGGTAAGCGCGACGATGACGTTGCAGAACGTGTCGTCGGTGTCGCTGGTCGCGCCGATAAAAATCTCCATCAACAACACTGGTGTTGCGGTGGCTGAGAATTTCAGCATCGGGAACGAGACGATCGCGCTCACGCTGCCGGCCGGGCCGTTCCTGCGCGTTGAGGCCATCGGAGTCAGCCTCAACATCGCGGGCCAGACGTTGACCGGCAATTTCGCCTTCGAGAAGACGACCACGACGGGAGCCGTGCCGAGCTCTGTGATCCGCATCGCAGCCACAGACGTTTCCATGGGCCTAGGCGATGGCACGACCGACTACGTGCGTCTCACCGGCGGGTCGGGGGCGCTCTTGATCACCAACGCGGGGTTGGCTGGCAAAGTGACCGGGACCGTTACGCTGGATGTTCCCGGCGTGGTGTTCACTGGAACCTTCTCGCTGGCAATCAACAACACGTCCTCCGCCGTCAACACCAGCTTCCAAGTCGGTGGCGACACGGTCGCACTGCAACTCCCGGCGGGTCCTTACCTGCGCGTGGAAGGGGTGAACGTTCAGTTGACGATTGGTGCCCAGAGCCTGCGGGGCGATTTCGCTTTCGAGCGCGCCACCACCGCGGGAGCGGACCGGGCGCTGGGCACGGCGGATGACAAGACCACGGTGAAGGTAATCGCGGCGAATGTTGAGTTGCGTCTGGGCGATGGGACTACGGACTTTGTCGTCATGACCGGCGGCCAAGGGGCGCTGCTGATTGCCGCCAATGGTATTGCTGGAGCCATGAGCGGGAAGGTGAAGCTGAATGTTCCCGGAGTCAGTTTCTCCGGCACCTTCGGTCTGGCCATCAACAACACGACCACCGCCGTCAGCGAGACGTTCATGCTCGGCGACCGGGTGATGGTGCTGAATCTGCCGGCTGGCCCTTACATCCAGATCAGTGGTCAGGGCGTCGTGCTGGAGATGCTCGGCCAGCGTCTGAGCGGCGACTTCTCGTTTGAGAAGTCGACCTCCACCAAGATCGTGGGGAACACGAGTCGTTCGGTAATCCGGGTCGCGGTGGCCAACCTGTCGCTCGCACTGGGCAACGGTGAAGTGGATTACGTGCGAGTGTCCAACGGCACTGGTTCTCTCCTCATCACGCCGGAAGGGTTGGCGGGGCAACTCAGCGCCACGGTCGCCATCCAGAACATCTCGGGCGTGAGCTTCTCGGGCACGTTCGGGGTGAAGATCAACAACACGAACGTGGCGGTGAGGGAATCGTTCAGCGTGGGTGGCACAACGGTGACCATGGATTTGGTCGCCGGGCCGTTCCTCGAGGTCTCCGGCACGAATGTCGCCTTGACCATCCTCGACGTCACGGTCCGGGCCGACTTCACCTTCCAGCAGATCACGACCTTGGCGAATAAGAAGGTCGTCCGGGTGGCGGTGGCGAACCTCGGCCTCTCGCTCCAGAGTGACGGCACTGAGATTCTCAGGCTTTCGGGCGGTAGCGGCTCGTTGCTCATCACGCCGCAGGGACTGGCGGGGCAGGTTTCCATGCCGTTCAATGCGAGCATCTCCAGCTTCCAGTTCAACACGACCTTCACCGTCGCGTTCAACACCATCGCCCTGCCGGTGAACGAGAGCTTCGAGGTCGCTAACACGACGATCTTGATGAAATTGCCCGCCGGCCCGTTCGTGCGCGTGACGGCGGATAACACGGTGGCTAGGCTGACGGCGGGCGGCAGCGTTTACGAACTGACGGGCGACTTCTACTTTGATCAGGTCACGCGCAAGGGAACGACGGCCAAGCTCACGCGACTCGTGATGTCGAATGTCAGCCTCACCGTGGATGGCAAGGGCATCAAGGAAGGCTCGGCGGCCTTGATTTTCACCGGGACAGGGATTGCGGGCGTCATCGGTGGAAAAATCGCCTTGTCAGTGCCTGGTTTCTCCCTGGGCGCGACGGTGGGGGTCGCGATCAACACCACGGGCGTAGCCGTGGACGAGACGATCACTCTGGATGGCCGCGACATCGTTATCCGCCAAGGGGCGACCCCGGCGATTCAGGTGTTTGCCGAAGATTTGGAGTTGAACATCGGCGATTTCGTCACCCTCCACGGCAACATCACCGTCGGTTCGGATGGATCGTTTGCCGGTGATGGGATCACCATCTTCCTCGGTGAAGGCCCCTACGAATTGTCCAAGGGCGTGCTGAATCCGGCGGCCACCGGCGTGGCGCTTACAAATGCAAAGGTCGGTTTCATCAGCGC
Source organism: Klebsiella pneumoniae (assembly GCA_943330855.2). GTDB lineage: Bacteria > Verrucomicrobiota > Verrucomicrobiia > Limisphaerales > SXTU01 > SXTU01. The sequence continues at coordinate 52,327 of CALQJI020000021.1, read as the reverse complement.
CGGTGGCAAGTATGCGCTGCATGCCGAGGGCGACATCGCCTTGATTGGGGTCGACGGATTGACCGTGCAAGGCACCGCCGTTGTGGACATCAACACCACGGGCACGGTCGTGACGCGCACCTTGACGATCCCCAGCACCAGCGGCCCGGCCCGTAGCGTGACGGTGAACTTCCCGTCGGTGGAGGAGATCACTAAGTTCGTCGGTTCAGTCACGATCAAGGTAGCCAGCTTCATCGAGATTGGCGGCACGGTGGCATTCACGAAACGCCCCACTGGGCAGGTGTTGGTGGCAATTTCCGGTGCGTCCATGAAGGTCAACGTGGGCGGCACGGAGATCTTCTCCTTCGGTGGCAACGCAAGCTTCTCGGTGGGCGGGGCGGATGGCTTCAAGCTGGACAGCTTCCGCCTGAATGGCTTCTCGCTGTTCGGGGTGGGGGCGGCGCTGGGGGCGCAGACGCAAGTGCTCTTCCCGACCGCGGATCTGGCGAAGCCGTTCTCCGGGCAGGTTGTCGATCGCGTGGGGTTGAACACGCAGCGCTATCTGGACGTGAAGTTTTTGGATCCGAACGGTGTGGGCTTGAACGAGGCGAGCATCTTGGACGCCGCGCCGGAGTTCAACGTGCGGGTGAATGGCCAGATCGCCTCCGGCCTGACCTTCGGTGCGCCTACGAAGGTGGGCGGCACGACCTACCGTTACGCGTTCACAGGAAGTTTCACGCAGAATGGAGACGTGGCGCTGGAGTTCCTGCCGAGCACGTGGTCCGACAGCGGTGGCACGAACAACCTGGGATCGGTCCAAACCTTCTTCGCGACGACGACGAACCTCGAAGGGGTGCTGCCCAAGCCTGGTCCGACGGCGCAACTCCGCAATCCGCAGAGCGGCGCGGCGGTGTCCGCCGGGACCTTGAACGCGGGCCGTTACCTAGATGTCACGTTCCTCACCCAGAACGGCAGCCCGATCGAAGCGGCGACGATAACCGGCGACGAGTTCACGCTCACTGGCGCGGGGTTGGGCGATGTCGATCTGTTCGCGGACGGCCGCCCGGTTTTGATCGGGGCCCCAACATTACTCTCGGGCACCACCTACCGGTATTACCTCAAGGATAAGAACACGGCCAACAGTGTGGAGTTGTTCATCGCTGGCGAGGTTCAGGTGAACATCCGCGCCAATTCCTTCCGCACGCAGGATCAGACAGGGAACGCGGCGCGCGTGGAGAAATTCACCATCACGGCCGATGCGGCCGGTTCAGCCACGGCTACGAACGCGCTCTCCCTTGGCCCGCTGACACTCCAGGGACCGACGATCAGCATTGCTGACTTCGCATTCAAGAATGGCCTGCTCTATCTCACCATTGCCGTTGGTCTGAACCGCGCGAGTCTGGCCTTCGGCGGTTCGGGTTCCGCGGCAGCAGGAGCTTCGCAGCAGCAGCAGCAGAGCGGCGTGACCGCGGATTTGACGGGCATTCTAGGCACCTTCGACATCGGGGTGGACGTGTTCGGCCTGTTGAGCGGCAACGTCCGCGTGGATGTTCCCGGAAAGTTCAGCCTGCGCGTGGCTGGATTGAGCGTGGTGGTGCCCGGGGTGGTGACCGTGGATGCCGCGGGCATTGTCATCAACTACGATCCAGCGGGGGATCGCACGCAGGAGATGGTGCGTATCGACTCAGCCTCGATCACGTTCCCGGCCATTAACATCCGCGGTAGCATTTCGCCGTTCGATCTGGAACCCAACAATCCGAGCAATGCCCTGCTTCCGGGCCTGATTGTTCGCCGGAACGGCTTCACGCTCGGTCAGGCGGAACTGCAATACGGTGGGATCCCCCGGGCGCCGACGGCCGGCCAACCCACACCGAGCATGGCGCAATCCTCGCAGTCGGGTGGCGACGGGAAGATTCGCATCGGGAGCATTCTGGAGTTTGATGACATCCGGGTGGGCGTGACCAATTTCGAGGTCAACTTCGACGCCGAGAATCCGATGCAGTTCAACGGCTCGATCTATTTCGCCACGGGCGGTGCGAAGTTCTTCCCCGGGAAACCCGTCTCCGCGTCGATTAGCGACCGGAAGACGTCGGACGACAGAAACGCCGACGGGACGCAGAACACCGAGGCGCTGCGGGCGGAACTCACCTTCAGCAATGGCAAAGTGGACGCCTTCAAATTCAAGGCGGACACGATGGAGATCAAGCTCGGCAGCTTCCTCGCCCTCACCGCTCGCGACTTCATGCTCAATACCGGGGCGGCAGACAGCGAGGAGCTTGTGTCCTTCGCTGCGCTGGGCGCGCGGGTGAACATTGGCGGTTTGGAACTCGGCGGTGAGGCGCGCAACTTTGCGTTCCTGGGCGACGGTAGTTTTAAAACCAAGCCCGGCTTTGGTGTGTTTATCAGTGTCGGCGCCGCGTCAGGCGGTAGCTTCAAGTGGCCGTCGTGGCTGCCGATCAGAATCAACGCACTGGGCCTCGAATGGGCGGATATTGAGAACCATCCGGAAGATTTCATCATCACACTCTCCGCCAGTGTTGAGAGCCTAAAGGGAGTTACTGGCCTGCAGTTCTCGGGCACGATCGAGGGCGTCAGGATTGATCCCAAGTTGCTCTTCGAGGGCAAGTTCCCGATCACCGACATCGCCTCGATCGGGGTCAGCGTGAAGGGGCCAATGCTCGGCGGTGAGATCTCAGCCACTTTGATCGGTGGCATCATGAAGCTCGATGCGGGCGGCAATGAGATTAGCATCTTTGACAGCACGACGCCGGTGGCTGATCGGGTGTTCTTCGTCGGCCTAGCGGGCGGGTTTACGATGGCCGGCATGGGGTTGAGCATCCGGCTCGGGTTGTCCGAGTTGGGTCCGCTGAACGTGATGGTCACCGCTGACGTCCCGATACCGCTGCCGTTCGGATTCGAGATCAGCAGCCTCAGCGGAGGCATTGAATTCTTCAAGACCCTGCCGTCCATTGATGATCCGCTCGCTTTGCGCGACCCGGCCTTTGGTTTCCCCGGGGCTGCCATTTCAGCGGAGGTATGGCTGACGGGGCTGCGACAGCAGGTGGTCGGGCAATATCAGGCCCTCAAGGCCAACCCGTCCATGAGCGGGTTCGCAGCGGCCTTCACCTCGCCGCTCATCATTCGTGCAGGGATCAAATTTGCCCACACTGCCTTGTCCTCCTATGTGCTGAACGGCGAGGGTCAGATCGTGATCTCCACGGACGGCAAGATTCTGATAGGGGTCAAACTGAATCTGGCGGGTGGCGCGATCAGCCTCAGTGCGAAGCTCTACATGGATATGAGCAAGGTCGCCTCGGGGAATGTCGTCGTCCTCTTCCTCGCGGACGTTCCGGACCAATTCCGCTTATTGACCATCTATGGCCGGCTCAAGATGGGCTTCCGCGATGCCAATGGCGCCCCGGTCGTGATCGACCTTGGTGAATCATCGGCCCAGACGGTGGTGCAAATGAGCCCGGGCGCCGTGTTGGTGGATCCGTCGGGCGAGATGGACGTTAGCGCCATCAATAGTCACACCGCCAGTGCCCAGACCGTCGCTGGGACCACCTACACCAACAAGCCGTATATTGACGTTCTTTACAATGCGCCGCCGGGCTCCAATCTGGACTACGATTCCATTCTTGATGCGGGTGCAGAGTTCAATCTCATCGTGGGCGGCCAAACGATCACTGTGGATGGGACCCCGGTGCCCATCGTCACCAAGGTGAATGCGAGTGGTGTGTCTGAAACCACCGTGCTTACGGCCACCTCCGCCGACCTTAATGGCGCTACGGCCAAGCAGGGCCTGCTCAAAGCGATCAAGCGCGAGGGCGTCACGCGCTACCGCTACTTCATCACGCAGGCGAACTTCAACTTCCCCCGCGGCGTGGCGGAGGTGCAGTTCATCAGTGGCGCATTTAAGAATGCGGACACCACCATGGCCAACGGGAGCGTGGTGTCGGGCATGGCGAGTCTCGCCGACTCAGAGAGCTTCACTGTGAATGGCGCTACGGCGACGGTGGTGAACCCCGGTGCCGGAGCCAGCGTGGACGTGCGTGAATTCAACGAACGAAACTGGGTGGATGTGGACTTCGTCGCTCCCACTTCCCCCGGCGGGTTGGTGATCGATCCGGCGACGATCCTTGATCTCGGGCCGGAGTTCACGCTGACCGGGGACGGCTTGGGCACGATCCGTCTGGATGGAGGGCAGGCCCCGTTGCGCCTCGCCGACCCCACCAGCGGGACCCTGCGCTTCCGCTACTGGCTGGCGGGCGACTTCGCCTCAAGCGGCACGGTGACGCTGACCTATCTGGCGGATAGTTGGTCGATTACCCCCTCGCCGGATGGTTCCGTTAACGGCGGCACGCAGGGCGGGGCACTGCTCGCGCTGGGCAACCTGGCAACGACGAACAGCCGCAGTTATATGGACGTGAAGTTCCGTCCAACGAATGGCAACGCGCTGGATGAAGCCAGTGTGTTGGATGCGAATGCGGAGTTTGCGCTCACGGGCGCGGCAGCGGGCGGCGTGGCGGTCAATGGCACGCCCTCGAAACTAAACGGCACGACCTTCCGCTATTACCTGTCCACGTCACCGAACGGATTCGATATTGGCTTGGTCGCGGTGGACTTCAGCGCCGGGGCTTGGAAAGACGCGACTGACACCACGGGCGAACGCAGCCTGAACCTCGCCTTCAGCCAGGAGTTCACGGCGCAGGGTGCGACGGCCAGCATGGTGAATCCGGGCGCGGGCGGCATGGTCGGCCGCGAGACGATCAACGGGCAGCGCTACCTCGAGGTTACCTTCCTGCCGACAGCGGGCCGCGTGCTGGATCATGCGAGCATCAATGGCGACGAACTCGTCCTCAAAGATGCTGCCGGGGCGGCTGTGAGTCTGGCTCAACCGCAGCGCGTCGGAACCAGCAACACCTATCGCTTCAGCTTCACCAGCACGCTGGCAGCGGGCGTCTACACGGTGCAATACAATCAAGCCGCGTGGACGGACGACAGCGGCATCAGCAATCTCGCGGCGACCGAGAGTTTCACGGTGGAAGTGGCCACGGCCGCCCTCGGGGCCGCGCTGAAGGGCCAGACGGTGAATCGCGAGTCGCTGAACGCGAATCATTTCATTGATGTCACCTTTACGCCCACCACCGGCGCGATTCTCGATCAGGCCTCCATCCTAGACTCTGCGCCTGAGTTCACACTAACCGGGGCCGGCGGCGAGAACGTTGTCCTCAACGGCACCCCGACACAACCCGGAGCACTCGCGGGCACCAACACCTTCCGCTACTCCTATAGCGGCCTGCTGAATGCCGGCGTGCTCACGGTCAATTTCACGGCGGGAAGTTGGCAGGACGCGAAGGGGAACACGGCTACCGCTTCGACCGGGGCGGTGAAGATCATCACCCAAGCTTCGAACTTCTACATCGAGTTGTCGGGCGGCATCGAGTTGCGCTTGGCGGACTTCTTCGACGAGCCGGTGATCTCGCTCAAGTCAAAGCAGACGCTGGAGGTCGATTACACCCGAAACGTCATCACCCTGGATTATTCCGGCCAGCTGAACATCATCAAACTCGGCACGGTGGGTTCGAGTGCGGGCCGTTTCATCCTTGATCTGAGCGGAACCGTCAGTGCTGTGCCGCAGTTCTGGGGTGTCGCAACCGTCGAGGCGAACCTGAAGGCGTTGGAGCAATACGGTATCTTCTTCTACGCCAAGGGCACGCTCCAGATCAACACGACGCTCTACCAGAAGACCGAGACACTCACGCTCGTGGGCATCGGCCCCAATGGAGGCGACGCACTCCGCACGTTTGTGCTGGCACCGCTCTCCTTCGGTCTGGATTTGGAGGGTAGGTTGGCGGTGCGTGCGGCGGGATCAAACACTGACTTGTTTGAGTTGAAAGGCGCTTTCAGCCTGAAGATTAATCCGGAGCGGTTCGAGATCTTTGAGACCGCCTCCCTCTCCTTTAGTGGCATCGCTTACGCCAAGACCACCGGTTACCTCGTGGTGGTGACCGGCCTGGATGGTCTGGGCAACCCGAAGCCGGGCGTGACGCCGGGCGTGGCCGGCTACTTTAAAGTCGGCGCGGGCGCGGACATCGGCCTTCCGAATATGGGCAGCGTCTTCTCGGCCTCAGGGTCGGTGACGATCATGTTCAACACGACGATGCAGGACCAGCGATTTGAGGTCCCGGAGCAGTTCCTGCCGCTGCTGCCCCCTGGCGATCCGACGGTCATCGACATCTTCAAAGCAGCGCCCCAACTCGACGGCACCCGCAATGTGAACGCCGCGGCCGAGGTTTATTTCTCGGTCACCATTGAGGCCCAGTTGACGATCGGTGGAGTCGTGGAACTGAACGGATTCCTGCAGATCCAAGTGGCGGCCAATTCAGGCGGCGGTCGGCTCAAGATCATAGGCGCGGTGGGTGGTAAGATTATCGGCCTTGGGTCGGTCACGGGCACGCTCAGTTTGGTGGCCACGCTGGGTTCAAGTTCTGGCATCGTGGGGCGCATTCACCTGACACGTGTTTCGAATGAAATCCCGCACGTCAGCTTGAACGGCGAGTTGCTCCTCGAACTCAACACCTTCTCCACCACGCAAAGCATCGAGACGTTTAAGATCAACCGCGATGCCGCTGGTCGCTTCAATGGGTTTGCCCGCAGTCCCACCAACGCGCTAATTGCCATCCAGGAACAATTGACTGTTGTCAGCGGCTTCAAGCTCATGATGCGTGGCGATCTAAACATCGCCAACACCATTAAGATCCAAGGATATTTCGAGCTGGAGATTTCAGCCACGCAGTTTCAGATCATTGCCTTCGGGGAAATCGAACTAGCCCCCATCGGAAAACTAACGGTTCAGGGCATGTTGCGGATTACCCGCGAGGGGTTAATCGCACACATCGGCCTGAGTCTGGGCGCTGACTTTGGCAAGGACATCGGGCTGAAGTTCGTAGCGGCCGCATTCCTCGATCTGAACACCACTGGACGGGACCAGAGCTTTGAGGCACCGGGAATTCCAAGAGTGGTCGTTCAGGCTGGCTTACGCATCCACGTCGCCGGTGAAATTGAGTTCCTCGGGTTCGCCAAGGGAAGCGGCAGTGTGGACTTCGTGATTACGCCGGAGAAAACTCAACTCGAATTCCACGTCAGCTTCTACATCGGATTCCTGAGTTTCAGCGCCGATGGCGTTGCGGCGGTCTATTACGACAGCAATCCGGGCCTCGTGCTGGATCTAGCGGTAAGCGCGAGTGCGGATGCGGCTATTTTCGAGATCAGCGCGGCCGGCAGGTTGCAACTGAACACGACCGGAGTTGCACGGCAGACGTTTAGCGGAGTCACTGCTCCCGCCAAGAGCTTCATGCTGTCAATGACCGGCACCGTGAAGTTGCTCAAGGTTTTGACCTTTGCGGCGAGCTTCAAGGTGGTGATTGTTGACGGGGCATGGACGATTGACGCTCAGGCACAGTTGAACGTCTTCGGCGTGTTCACCCTTTATGGGAACATTCATTTGGAGTCGGATGGCGACTTCGATATCCGAGTGTCGGCGAACGTGCTGCTTGGTTCGCGCTCCTTCGGGTTGGAAGGCAACTTCAACTTTCACATCCAATCGACCCACACTTCCGACGCCATCGGAAATCCTTACTATAAATTTCAACTCGAGATAGGCGCGGATGTTCGAGCGTATGCCTTCGGTTTCACACTGGGGTCGGTGGGAGTAGCTGCCCAGGTAACGGTCGAGGGAGCCGGCAGCGTGCCGATCAAGCTGGAGGTGCGGTTCAAGATCAAGTTCCTCTTCTTCACCTTCCGGGCTACTGCACGCTTCCATCTAGGCTATGTTGAACTGCCGAAGCCGGTCTTCCTCGCCGGCGCACCCGGCGGCGGCAGCATCGCGGATTATCGTAGCTGGGACACGAACACCGGCGGGGAATTGGTCGCCAACGCGGGGGACTTCCGCGGGGACGCCCGAAATATCGGGCTAGATTCGAGCGGGCGTGCGCAGCCGGATGAGACGCTGACCTTTGACCAAGTCTCTGGCGATGCGAGCAAGGGGGCCATCAAAGTCTCTGGTTATGGCCGCAACAACACCTACCAGAACGTAACCGACTTGCTCGTCAACACCGGCTCCGGCAACGACTACATCCTTGTCAATCCCAGCGTGAAGATTCCGGTGACCATTGATGGCGGTTCTGGCGACGATGTCATCATCGTCCATGGCGTCGGCCCGGTGACCATTCGTGGCGGTTCGGGTAACGATTACATCGAGACCGACAGTCCGAACATCGTGCTGGTGGACGGTGGGGACGGCATCGACATCATCCACCACAACGGCACCGCCCCGGGTGTGATTCGCGGTGGTAGCGGTGACGATACCATCACGAGCGACAGCAGCACCGACACCATTTATGGCGATGCCGGAGATGACATCATCACGGTGCATGGCAATGACACGATCTATTTGGGGACGGGCAACGACGTGGTGCGCATTGGGCCGGATGCCTTTGGAAGCACGATTTATGGCAATGATGATGCCGGTGATCGCGATTTCCTAGTGTTCAGCGCCACGGAAGGTAGCGACATCGTGCGCGTTGAGCGTGGTTCCGGAGCCAAGCAGATCAACATCACCACGAACGGCAAGACGCTTACGACCTATGGCGTAGAGGACGCTAATCTGAGTCTGGGCTTAGGCTCAGACACGATCACCATCACGGACCTGATTGGCGGGGGCATGACGTCGTTGACGGTTAGTTTCGGAAAGCGAGTGACGGTGAATGGAACCAAGATCGACAAGGTGGATATGGGCGACATCGGGTTGACCTACCAGGGGATCTGGAACACCAAGCTCGCCTACATGATCAATGATGCCGTTACTTACAACGGTGCGATCTGGTATGCAAAAGCTGAGAGCAAAGGCGTGGCACCGTTTGTTGGTGCTAGCTGGGCCACGACCACGGACATTGTGGATCAGGTAGTTCCAAACATTATCGACTTGGACGACGGGGGGACGGACAGTCTGATTGTCGTTGGCTCGTCAGGGAATGATGAATTCGTCCTGACCGCGGAGAACCCAACGACCACTACCCATGAGTATCAGGATGTGCGGATTAACCGTCAGGGCGTCTATGACATCACCTTAACGGACAGTCTCCGTTCCGAGGGGGACAAGCTCACCATCATGGCCGGCGCAGGCAATGACACCATTGATGCCGGCAGCGTCGGCGTGGTGGATGAGGGTTACACCGTGCGGGATGCGGTGGCCATGACGCTCATGGGCGAAGCCGGAAACGATATCCTCATCGGTTCGCCCTTTGCCGACGTCTTGGACTCTGGGTTAGGCAACGACACGGTCACGGGTGGTTTCGGGCTGGATACCTTCGTGGATGCCGGTGGCATTGACACGCTGGCCGAGGTATTCGATCAGGACGTGACGCTCACGGACGATACCTTCATTGTCGGCACCATCCTCGCCAACAGTGGCAGCCTCCGATTTGCGGCGGTGCAAGTCTATGAGACGGAGGCTGCCGTCATTGCCAAGACGAGGCTGGATGAACCCGATTTGACCATCGCGAACCGCGGGGACCGCTATGCCGCGGGCGCCACGGTGGAAAACCTGAGCCGCATATTCGAGATCGCGGTGTTGGCGGGCGGCGCAGGGAACAACACGATGGTGCTCGGCGACATGGATCGGACGATAACCGTGGGTAACAGCACGTTGACGGTTTCGACGTGGACCGGCGTAGTCACACTGGACAACCGCACGAACGAATCCACAGGGGCGGAGCATTACATCATCAATCTCAACGGCGCCACAGGGGTGCGTGTCAATATCAACGACAGTGGTGAGGGTTCCGGCGTTGATTTCCTCTTGGTAAACGGCACCAACCAGTCTGATACCGTGACGCTGGATGCGGCGGGCGCTGGTGCTTTCCGGTCCGGTTCCGTCACGTTCGGCGATCTTAACGCCGGCACGCGAGACGTGGCCTCTTACAAGCAGGTGGAGCGGGTCTTCGTGCAGACCTATGCCGGGAACGACCGCGTGCTCTCCAATGACACCGTGACCTTCACGGTGATCATTATGGGCGGTGGCGATGACGAGATCATCATCGGCACAGTGCCGCTCGTGCCGGACAAGGGGAATCGCAATCTGGAATATCCGGATGGCGTGCCTGTGGCCGACACGGAGAACATGACACATGGCAATTCGGCGCCCTTGGTGGTGCTGGGCCAGGGACAGAATGACCGGTTCGAGGTGAACCATAACCGTGCCAAGCTCTACCTCCATGGTGGTGCGGGGAATGACCGGTTCCTGCTCAAGACTTTCTTGGTGCTCCGTGAGAATGCCGATAACCCCGATGAGGTCACCAACTTGGCCGCTCTCTTCGGTGGAGCTGGCTTCAATCGTTACGATTATCTCCAGAATGCGCCGGTGGAGATCAACGGCGGCACCGGCGTGGACACGATCGTGATTGTGGGCACGCCGATCGGCGATGTGTTCGTCGTGACCGACAAATACATCGCCGGCGCGGGGCGCATTGTCACCTTCACCAACATTGAGGCGATTGAGGTGGATGGCGGCGGCGGGCCGGATCAGATCTATGTGCTGAGCACCAGTTCGTCTTTCGAGACCACGGTGACCGGCGGGTCGGGTGACGACACGATCCATATCGGGGGCGAACCACCGCCGCTCGTCGTCGACCCGCCGGCATATACTTACACACCACCCGCCATTCAGGTGCCGCTGCCGCCAGAAGTGGTTTATACCGAACAGTCATTAAACCTCAGTGGACTCTCCTTTAAGTTCGAACTTGGATTCTGGCAGAGTATCCTTTCCCTCTTCGGGGTGGGGCCAGACGTGAATCAGGTTGCCCGCAAGATTCTCTCCGACAAGGTCAGTGCAATTCTCAGGGAGAAGGCAGCCTCTACTCCCTACTTCCGCTCGGACGGTTTTGATATCAGTCAGGCGCAGATCCAAGTGAGCACACGAACGGTGTGGCGCGGCTGGTGGTTTTTTAGCTTTCCCCGCACCACGGTGGAGGTTCGGGTTAGTAATTTCGTAGTGGACTACGAGGTTGGCCGGCTGGAGGCCAGAACCAAGCTCGTGCAACCTCCCTCCATTACGGTGGATCCGCCCACGTTCGTCTTTAAACCAGAAGGAGTCAGGAATCTGGCCGGTATCCGCGGCAAGTTGACCATCGAAGGTGGCGACCAGTTCGAGGACGCTGGCGACCGGGTGGTGGTCCATAATCAAGATGGCCCCTCGGCTCCGGGGCAGTTGATTACCCGCTCGGCGCCGCGGATGAGCCAGACCGGTGAGGATCGCTACGGGAATCTGGTGTTCACCCAAGATCGGGACGCTGATACCGGTGGACTGCTCTACGACACCTATCGCAGCTTGGAAGGCTTGGGCCAACCCACGGGCCGGGTCGGGAAGGATACCTTGCCAATCTACGGGGTGCTGCTCGATGGAATTGAAAGCCTCGATATCCGCCTGGCTGCCGGGGATGACCAGTTCACCTTCAAGACCACAACCGTTGACGTGCAGAAGGTTCTGCAACCGGTGAAGACCATCCTCGTGACCGGCGCAGGCAACGATCGTGTCAACATCGAAGAGGCCAGCGGCGCCATCACGATCTATGGCGGCGCTGGTGACGATACGGTCGAGGTGCATGATGGCAACCGACTCGACAAGATCAATGCACGCATCACCTTCGACGGCGACGGGGACATTCAGGAACTGAATCTCCCGGTCAGTGCAGCACCGTATGCTACCGTCATCGCGAATTCATCGAGCGTCTTCATCAACTCCGAGAACCAGAGCTTCCGATTCACGGATGGTTCCGGGAATTCCACGACCTACGCGCTGCCGACGATGGGTAAGATCCTTCTCAACAATGCTGGCAATGTGGACCTCCGGGCGGTGGTCCAGAACCCGAATGGCACGGTCAAAGAGAATCTGGTGCAGGAAAACGGCGTCCAGAAATACGGTGTTCAAAAACGGCAGGGTGTTAGTGGCCCGTTGCTATGGTTCGACAAGGACGGCGGCGAAACCGCAGACAGCGCCACCGGGATACCGGTGATCGTCGGCGACCGAACCACCCCGGGTGCGATGCCCGTGTATCTGAACTCGAAGGGCAAAGAAGTCTTTACGATTGAGTCGCCGGTGATTGGTGGCGGGACGGGCCTGTTCGCCGAGTATTGGAATAACAAGGACTACACCGGCTCCGGGTTGGTCCGGGTGGATCCTACGATCAACTTCGATTATGGCAACGGAGGGCCGGCAGCCTCGATCGACGGTGGAGACTTCTCCGCCCGCTGGACTGGGTATATCCAGGCACCAGCCTCGGGAACTTATAGATTCTACACCAAGTCCGACGACGGGGTCCGGCTCACGGTCGGTGGTCAGATCCTTATTGATAAATTGATCGATCAAGGGGCCACCGAGTATTCAAACACTAAATTCCTTAATCAGGGCGAACTCTACCCGATAGACATCTTCTTCTATGACCAGGGGGGGCCGGCCTATATGCAGCTGTCTTGGACCCCGCCCGGAGGCGTCAAGGCAACTATTCCCATGACCGCGCTGTATCCTTCGATTCAGGCGCCGAAGAAAGCCTTCGTCAGCGATTTCACGAGCGCTGGCCGCCAGTCGTTGTTCATCGACCAGAACGGCGTTCGTGTTGACGATGCCACGCTCGTGGTGAACCGCGACGGCAAGGACTTCACCATCTATGAACACGACGATGGCCTCGTGGAGTTCGGTAAGATTGACGTCTTGGTCAGTCAGGACGGTTCCACCTGGGTGAGCGTCAAGTCCAGTGAGGGATCCCCGATCCGCATCGCTGGCGACGAGGGCTTCGCCGACAACAGCTTCGCCCGCTCGTATGATCTGGGCAGCCTTTCAAGCGCTCGGTATATCCGCATAACGGGCACGGACAGCTCAATCGGCGGTTTTGATCTGGATGCTATTGGCATCATTCATCCGGGGGCGAATGCGCCGGCTTTCCCGACTATTCTGGCCAACACTACGGGAGATAATCTGCTAGCCGTCATTGGCGCGCCCAACAGCCGGGCGATTGTGCCGGACTCTCAGAAGTCCATCGGGTTGTCCAACAATCGCACCGTCACGTTCGCCGGTTTTGCGCCGTCGCTCATCCCGGTCCAAGAGGTTCGCGTGATCCCCTGGCTGCGCAGTGAGGACATCTACTCGGCTGGATCGGGAGGCAATGACCGCTTGATCCTGATCGACACGGCGAACACTGCGGCCGTCACGGCTCAATTGGCTGGCTATCAGGTCCCGGTCTATGACCTGGCTGCGGGCAAGATCCAATATCACATTGGTAATTCGAGTCCGACCGCCAAGATCTATGTCGGGGGCGAGCCGGCCGTTGATCCGTTCACCAAACAGCCGCTCCTGCATCAGGCCGGTGACATAGTCTATGATCTCTTCACGGGAGCGCAGTTGTTCGACATCGCAGGTAATCCGCGTGTGTATCTCGGCGGCGAACCGGTGCTCCATTCCGCTGGTGACCCGGTGATCTCCGGCAGCGGGGACGTGCTGCGCTATCTCGGCGGTGAGCAGGTCTATGACGAGGGCGGCGTGGTCGTGAGAAATGGTGATGGTAGCAATTTCCTCCACCTCGGCAGCCAGGCCTACATCCACAATCGCCGCGATCAGGTCTTTGATGTGATCAACTCCACTGGAGTCAGCGTCACCCTCGGCTCCGCCTACACGCCGCCGTCCTTCGCCGTGGCAGGCAATGCAGCAACGCCCGTGACCGTTGCCAACTACGATCTCAAGACCGGCGACACGGTCGGAGTGGTCGTCTACCAGGGTGCGAAGATCTTCCGTCTCGCTAACAGTCAATTTGCGGTCGACCTCGCGAATGACCGGGTCACGATCAACTCCCTGGGCATCATCGGCACAGTGACCGTCAAGCTCATCATCTCTACCCCAACGAAGCGCGTGACAGGCGAGTCGGTGCGCTACTACGGCGATGAGCGCGTGCAGGTCGGACAGCCAAAGGTCAACAGCGATGGAGCGCTCAAACTCGACGAGAACGGCAAAGTCTCGCTCTACACAACCACAGTGGATTCGAAGGGGCGCCCGGTGTTCCATTTACGCGGTGAACAGGTCTATCGACTGAAGGCGGGCGTCGGTAACGGGCCATATTTGCAGGATGACTTCGAGGCCGTGACTTATGCAGGCGGCGAGTTGAAGCTGTTCCTCGGCAACGAACCGGTGCTCCGCACCGGTGGCGAACAGGTCTTCTACACCGACGCCGATGCCAAGACGGTGGCGAGCCAATTCCTCCGCATCTCCGGCCTCGGCTTGGCCAACGGCCTGCTTTACCGCAATCTAGAGCTCGTGGAAGTGAAACTCGGTTCGGGTGCGGACCAGTTCACCGTGCGCGCCACTCAGGGTGCGACGAACCTGCTCACCGGTGGCGGCAACGACACGGTCAACGTCTACAACGACTACTTCTCCCTCGATGAAATCCTAGGCGCGCTGTCCGTGGATGCGCAAGGTGGCGACCGGAATCGCCTTATCGTCAGTGATCAGGATGATTCCAATGCTGATTCGTCGGTCCTGATCACTAGCAGTTCCATCAGCGGCCTAGCCCCGTCGGGGATTCAATACTTGGCTACGGGTGGGTTCTTCGAGAGTGATTACCTTGCAGGCTCTGGGGCCTTCTCAACGGGCATTCTGATTCGCGGCGGAAGCGGCGGGAACACCATTGCTATTGGCAGCACGCGCACCACCGCCCGGATCGAGGTCACGCAACTCGATTCAGGTTTGGGGAACGACACGGTGAAGATCACCGACACCCAACCACGCTATCTCGTGGTTCGCGGTTTGGCCGGCAATGACACCATCGACGCGACGGCAACTGCGTTCGGGGTCACCGCCTTTGGCGACCAGGGCACCGACACGATCCTCGGTGGATCTGGCCCGGATATCCTGATGGGCGACGCTCAGGCCGATACCATTACCGGCAACGGCGGCATGGACGTCTTGTTGGGCGACTCCGGGCGTATTGAGCGCGGATCAGGCTATCAATTGTTGAACATCGTCACCGATATTCCGGCACTGGCGTGGCATCTGCGCGGACAGCGGCCGTATGCGGCGTTCGAGGTTGCCACCGCATTCGATCAGACGGGTGGTAACGACATCATCCGGGGTGGAGCCGGCAACGACGTGCTCTTCGGTGGTACGGCTAACGACGTGCTCGATGGCGATGGTGGTGAGGACGTGCTCGTGGGCGACGGTGGCGCCGCCAAGATCGTCGCTGGTCGCGTCGTGCGCGTGACCGCGGTGAACCGTGTTGACGACGGTGACGACACGATTGACGCGAGCGGTTCCGCCGATTCGGACATTGTGCTGGGCGGCAGCGGCAATGACACGATTCATGGCGGAGCGACGGATCGTGCGTCGAACATCCTGCTCGGTGACAACGGCGTGGTGGTGCTCGATGATCCTGCTGCCGTCGCCTCCGGCGAGGACTTCGACATCTACACCACGGAGGCGCAATTCAGCGGCGTGGACGTGATCGTCGGCGGTTTGGGCGTGGACTACATTCTCGGCGGCTCCAGCGGCGATACGCTGAGCGGTGGCGAAGGCAATGACTTCATCCTCGGTGACGGCGGTTACATCACGCGCAACAGTCAGGCGATTGTTGTCATCATCCGCTCGCTCGACGAGTCCACGGGCGGCAACGACGTGATCGACCAGGCCGGCTCGGCGGGCGCAGATGTGATCTTCGGCGGCGCGGGCGACGACCAGATCTTTGGCGGCACGCTCGACACGGCGACCGACATTCTCCTCGGCGACAATGGCATTGCTTGGTTCAACACGGTGAACACGCCCGACGCCAGCAAGGCGTTTGACGTCTCCACCACTGTGCCGGCTGTCGGAGGCAATGACATCGTGGACGGTGGCCTTGGGGATGACCTCGTGCTTGGCGGCTCCGGCAATGACACGCTGCGTGGCGGCCTCGGCTCCGACGTGATCCTCGGCGACAACGGTTATATCTGGCGCGAAACCAACTTGGCTGTGTCGCGCGTGGAGACTTCCGACCCGGCCAACGGCGGCAACGACATCATTGATCAGACCGGTTTCGCGGGTGGTGACATCGTCTTCGGTGGCAGCGGTGACGATCAGATTTACGGTGGCAGTGCGGTTGAAGGTGACGTTTTCATCGGCGACAACGGCGTGCTCGCCGGCGGTTTTCCGCTCATCCAGCCCGATCTTGCGAAGCCGGACGTCAACGACATCTACACCAAGGACGGCGCATTCGGCGGCGCGGATCGTATCGAGGGCAGTGCCGGGGCGGACTCCATCATGGGCGGCTCCGGCAACGACATCATCAACGGCAATGGCGGCGACGACTTCATCTTCGGCGACGGCGGATATCTGGACCGCAATGCATCGGGCACACTCGTTGAGGTGAAGACCTGGCAGCCGGAGTTCGGTGGCAACGACCAGATTGACTACCTGTCGCTCGGTTACTCCCTGTCGCTCGGCGGTGCGCTGGTCAATCAGGCCGCGGCCACGGGTAACGACTTGATCTTCGGTGGTTCCGGCAATGACACGATTGACGCCGGTCTGGAAAGCATTCCGCACCGCATCTTCGGTGACAACGGCCGCGCGCCGATGACGGCCGCCGACCGCGACCTCTATTCCACTGATGAGACTTACGGCGGCCAGGATAAGATCACGGGCAGTCCGATGCCGGACATCATCATCGGCGGCGGCGGTGGCTCGGACGCCCCCGGAGTGGGCGGCGACATCATCGCCGGCATGGGTGGAAACGACATCGTGTTCGGCGACGGCGCCCACATTGCCTACGACAGCGTAGGGGCAGTGGTCTTCGTCGAAAGTCTCTTCCCGACGAGCGGCGGTGATGACGTGCTGGATGCCACCACCACGCGGGCTTACGACACCGAATACAGCAACCCGTTCTTCTCGAACGTCACTGTTGGTGCAGAGGTGTTGATCGGAGGCTACGGCAACGACACGCTCGTGGGCGGCGAAGTGGACGACAATGTGGATGTGCTCCTTGGTGACAACGGCAAGGTGACGCTCGCCAAGATCGCCGCCTTCCCCTCGGTGATGCTGCTCTCGGCGACTCAGTTTGAGCAGACCGCGGCCTTCGACGGCATCGAGACCACCGCCGCCGCTTCAGGTGGTGCGGACGATCTCTTCGGCGGCCGCGGTAACGACATCCTGCTCGGCGGCGCGGGCGATGACTTCCTCGTTGGCGGCGTGGGCAACGACCTGCTCCTCGGCGAGGCGGGCATGGATGTGATCTGGGGAGGCGCGGCTACGCTCGCGGAGTCGAACTTCCGTTGGACCACGACCGCGGAACGTGCCGCCAAGCTCGACCAACCGCCGCTGTTTGCGGTCGCCGAGGCCGCGCACGCCACCGGTTTCAGTGCCGCGCTCATCACGCCCAAGGCACTTGGTGGCGAGTCGGTGACCGGCGATGTGGCCGATGGCCGGGACGTGCTGCTCGGCGGCGCGGACACGGACTGGCTGTTCGGTGGCGGCGATATTGACGGCCTCAATGGCGGCACAGGAGACGACTACCTCGATGCCGGCGCGAACAACGACTATCTGCTGGGCGGGGCGGACAGCGACGTGCTGCTCGGTGGCGACAACGACGACATCCTGCGTGGCGACTTCAACCTCGACGGCAGCTTCACCGGCACCGCCGGTAAGGATCAGTTGTATGGCGGGGCCGGCAGCGACCGCTTGTTTGGTGATGGCGACGCGCAGTCTCTGGCCGGTGAGCGGATGTGGGGCGGGGACGGCGTGGACTTCCTCTATGGGTATGCCAATACGACGGGCGCCTCGACGTCCGCGCAGTTGCAGGCGGAGACCTTGTTGGTCGGCAGCGAAATGCACGGCGGCCCCGGCTCCGACTGGCTCTACGGCAGCATCCGCCGTGAGGTGATCTTCGGCGACAGCGGCTCGGAGTTCATCTCGGGTGACTGGCTCTACACGCGCACCTACGCGATCAACCCGAACGCCGACACACTCGGTGGTGACGACCAGATCTTCGGCGGCACCGGTGAGGATCAACTCCTCGGCGGCGGCGGCAACGACATCCTGTGGGGTGGAGCAGATTCCGACTGGCTCGAGGGCCAGGAGGGCAACGACAGTCTCTACGGCGGTTCGGGCATTGACATGATCAAGCTGGACACGGCCTCGAACTACCGTTTCTTCGGCGATAACTTCAACGGGCATTACGGCAACACCTTCAAGTCCGACGCCCTCGATGACAACGCCAGCGACATCCTCCTCGTGGAAGGTTCTGACTTCCGCGACACCATTCTGATGTCCGAGGAAGCGGCCGTGATTGGCACGGTGGATGTGCCGGACAACGGCCTCGCTAGCGGGGCCGCCAGCTTCACGCTCGCCTTGGGCACGAAGTCGCATTCGTTCAACGTCAACCTCAGCCTCGGTCTGGATTCCGTCGTGGATTCGCTCAACCAGGCGTTCACGGCGAACACGAGTCCGTTCTTCACCTACGCGGATGCGAGCGGACGTCACGCCGAGGTCGAGGCGGTGCGGCGCGGGGCGCGGGTGGTCATTATCTCGCGCGGCTTCGGCCGGACCGCACAGCTTAGCGTCAGCGGCGCGAACGACTATGCGGTGAGCCGTCTGGGCCTCGGAAAGACCGCGGGCACCCAAGCCGGAGTCGAGCAGTTGGTCATTGATTTCAATGTCGGTGGCCTGACGGACATCTCCTTCGAGCAATGGCCCAGCCGCGGCATCATCACCACGGGCGGCAAGCGGCAGGTGGGCTTGGGCACTTGGCGTGATTCGGTGGGAGTGCCGATGATTGAGCAGTTCCGCATCTCCGGTCTCGGTGGTAATGACACGGTGGGCTTCGTGCCCGGCCGGAATGCCGTGGACATGACGGCGCTCAACGACCGGAGCACCGACTGGGCTGGGGTGGTGGACGGCGGGCCCGGCAACGACACGATACTTGGCTCGACGGGTCGCGACCGCCTGGATGGTGGCTTTGGCAGCGACACGGTATATGGCTTCGGCGGCGACGACCGGCTCTTCGGCGATGGCGGCCCGGGGCAGGGCCTCGCGACGGATGACGACTGGCTCTTCGGCGGCCAGGGCAACGACGACGTGATTGCGGGTCAGGGCACCAACCGGCTCTACGCATGGTCGATTGATCCGAACATCGGCGGCATCAACGACGCGGCCATCACCGAGCTGAAGTTCACGGACCAGTTGCGGGCCGCCGTCACCGACACCAATCGCGTGGCACGGATCATCTCCACCGCGGACGTGACCACGAATGGGCAGCTCACCGCCGACGCGCACTTCGCGCTGGTCGTCGGCTCCGGCAAACCGGTGGATGTCGTGGTGCGCGTTAGCGCGACGGACGGCACGGCCAACGTCGCGGACAATCCGAACCAGTCGGTGAGCGATCTCGTTGCGGACATCAACGCCGCGCTCGCCCAGACCAGCCTGGCGGGCATGGTGCAGGCGACCCGCGCTCCCAGCGACACCGGCCTGTCCATCGCCTTCTCCACGCTGGGGACGACCCTGAGCATCACGAGCATTCCGACCGGCAACGCGGCCCAGACGGAATGGCGCTTCGCGCAGGGCATGGTTTCCGTCACCGGGGTCTTGACCGGCAGCGGTGCCGCGCCGGCTAACGGTGGGGTCGGCGCGGGCGGCGCCTCGCTCACGCTCCGGAACAACAACACCTCCGCCACAATCTCGCTCCCGGCCAACAGCACAAACACGTCGCTCGACCAGCTTGTCGGCCAGATCAATGACCAGATCGAACAATCGCTCCTCAAGGGCCAGGTGGCCGCTGAGAATTCCGCCGGCCGGCTCGTGTTCCGCTCGCTGACCACCAGCCTCAAGTTCATCTCGCAGTTCGGCGTCTTCACCGATCCGCAGACGGGTCAATACTTCAATCACGATGGGGACGGCCGCTATGTGCTGGAGGACACCGGCCTCAACCGGATGCTCGGCGGCAAGCGCGACGACGATCTCTACGGCGGCAATGGGCTGGACTTCATGTATGGCAACGGGGGCACGGACACCATGTATCGTGCCGACGGCTCGCTCTTTGAGTCGCTCGACGGCGGCCTGTCCGGTGATGACTGGAAGAACTACGCCAAGCAGAGCGACAAGGTCTGGTATTACCGCGCGACCAACGCGGATGACGTAATTAACGTGGACTTCGTGACCGAGCCGGGCCTCTTCCAGGACCTGCACCTCATCACGCGGCTCACGAACAACAACGGCAACTTCACGTTCGCCGCATCGGTGAAGCTGAACTTCAACGCCACCAACAGTGCGGGCCAACCCGTCTGGAACCCGAAGGATAATTACACCAACTTCAGCGCCCTCCGCACTCAGGCCACGACGGGGGCCCCGAGCGGCGACCAGCTCGGCGCGGCGACGGCCCAGTATCAGCAGCAGGAGATGGAGGCCAGCCTGCTGCCGCCGGAGGGCGACTTCATCGCGATCATCATTGATGCGCTCGACGGCAACGATCAGATCAACGTCGGGCCCACCGTGCAGAAGACGGTTTGGGTGGACGCCGGGCCGGGCGACGACACGGTGCTGTTCACCTCCGGCAACGCCATCCTGTCCGACAAGGGCGAGCGCCCGCATCGCAACGACATCCCGGCGGCGGCGACCCCGCTTGGCTCGGTGGCCCTGATCAGCCGGGCAGCGATTTCCGACTTCAAGCTTGGGCTCGCTGCCGGGCAGGTGGCGAAGTTCAACCTGCTGCTCAATGGGTCGCGTGATGCCTTCGTGTTGAGCCTGCCGTATGACGGCACCAACGGCGTGGGCAACAACGCGACGCTCGCGGACTTGGTCAGCGACCTCAACGCGGTGCTGAAGGGCGCGGACCTCGATGCGCAACTCGTGGCGGCGGTTATGGGCGCTAAGCTGGCCTTCATCCCGGCGTTGAGCAGTAGCGTCACCTCCATCCAAATCGCCGCCAACGCCAACGACACCGTCAGCCGATTGACGGCCTTGCAGTTCAAGGATGGCGACATCGCGGGCCAGGCCATCGTGACCGGCTCGGCGGATGCGCCGGCCAATGGCCAGATCGCCACCGATATCGAGTTCAGCGTGAGCATCAACCGCGGCACGACCGTGAAGCTCCGCGTGTTGGCCAGCGCCACGAACGGTCAGGATGGCGCCGCGAACCAATCGCTCGACGACTTGGTGGCGGACCTCAACGCCGCCATCACGCAGGTTGGCCTGCAAAGCACGTTGCGTGCGGGACGGGTGGACAACCGCATCCGGCTTTACACGCTGCTGGCCACGGCCAACCCGACCTTGCGGCTCACCATCCCGGCGAGCAACGCGATGATTGACCGGTTGAACTTCGCCGACGGCCAGACCGGCGCGGCGGTGTATGTGTTGAGCCGGAACACGACGCTGACCGGGCTCACGATGGACAGCGCGGATGACGTGGACTATTTCGTCTTCCAGTTGGGGGCCATCCCGACCACCGGCAACCCGCGCATCGAACTGGCGAGTGCCTCGCAACTCGACGGCCTCGGCCTGGCGATTTACGACCTCAACCAACTCAGCGAGCTCGGCATATTCCAGGCCGTGGCGGTCAATCCTGACGGCCCGGACCTCACCACCACCGGCAACAACACGACGGCAGATGCCTTCCTGCTGGTGAACATCGACGACTTGGGGCACGTGAAGAACCTGAGCATCCACGGGGCCGTGGATGTGGACTACTTCAAGTTCACGCTCGGCCATGACGCGACGGCGGCGGACAAGTTGAGCCTGCTCCAGACGGCGGCGGATGAGTGGCTGGAGTTCGCCATCGTGGACCTGAACAACAATGTCCTGAAGAACTCGGACAACAAATTCCTGATCGCCACGACTGAGGCTTCCAACGCGGCGACGCTGCTGCTGAAGGGGCTGCCGAAGGGCACTTACTATGCGCGGGTGAAGTCCGGCTCCAACACCGGCGCGGGCAAGATCAAGCTCGCCGACCTTCCGGCGAGCATCACATTGGTGGCCGGGCAGGCCATCATCAACCCGTCGGGCGCGAATAACGGCTTCAAGATCAGCGGGGCCGCCGGGGTCATCGTAAGAATCCTCGATACCGCTGCCTCAGCCGGCGCGGAGACTGCCAGCTTCAGCGCGGGCACCAACACGCTCACCATCGGCATCAAGGACGGCCAGAGCACGGCGGCCCAGATCATCGCGGTCATCAACAACACGTCCATGCTGGGTTTCACGGCGGCATTGCATGAGACGAACCGCACGGCCAGCTACGAGTTCTTCCCACATACCAGCGACAGCGGCTACACGATCTTGAACCTCTCGGGCAAGGCCGGCGGCAGCATCTCGCTCGGCGGCCTCACGGCCGGCACGCCGTATCTGCTCAAGGTCAATTCGCCCAACCTGGTGCCGACCATCTACAGCCTCAACTTCATCCTCGATGGCGGCGCGCCCAACACGATCAGCTACGCCGCCACGGTCAACACGGTGCGCAAGGATGTCATCCTCGGTGGCGTGGGTAATGACCGGCTCCAAGGCGGCATGGGTGAGGACTGGATCTTCGGCGGCCCGGGCAACGATGTGATCTCCGGCGGTCTCGACAAGCAGGCCAGCGATCTGCTCTTCGGCGGCCCCGGGGATGACTCCTTCCAAATCATCCCTGACTATCTGCCGTCGCTAACCAATAATCCCGACCAGACCTACATCCCGACCACCGTGGACCAGATGTTCGGCGGCGACGGCGACGACCGCGTGCTGTTCGTCGGTGGCGACCTCGACAACCTCACCCGCCCGATTCCGGACTTCGCCTCCATTCGCTACAACCGCATCCTGCACCGTTACGAGTTCACCACGCTCGTCTGGGACACGGCGAACCAGCAATTCAAGACCGAAGTGCTGCCGGGCTTCACCTTGATCGGCGAGAACAGCCCGCCAGTGGCCGGCAAGCTCAGCGCGGATATTACCTTCGGACTGGTGCTGGGTGGTGTGGAATACAGCATCACGGTGCCGGTGGATGCGACGAACACCTCCCACAGCGACCTCGCCAAGGACATCATCGTGGCCATGCGCACGGCGACGAATCAGACGACCTTGCTGGTGGAAGACCTCACGGATCGCGTGGCGGTCGGCGCGGACAAGGGCCGGCTGGTGTTCCTCACGACCGAGCTGGCGAAGACCCAGCCGCTGAATGCCTCCGCGAATGGTGCGCGCACGGCGGGTGGCGCAGTGCTCGGGCTTAAGATCGGCCAGCAGGGCGTGAGCAAGACGGTGTCCACGCAGCTCTACCTCTACTACCAGACCAGTGAGGTTGAGCGCATGGTGGTGGATCTGCGCGCGGGCAACGACGTGTTCCACGGCGATCCAGCATACCTCTTCTCCAATCGCAACGAGGAGTGGGGTTTCAAGACCGGCGACTTGCAGCAGGGCGGCGTGCTGTCCGAGCTGGAGATCCATGGTGGGTCGGGCAACGACCGGCTCTTCGGCGGGCCTTACGCGGATCTGCTCTTCGGAGACACCGGTAATGACTTCATCGCGGGTGGCGAAGGGGACGACGTGATTGATGGCGGCGCGGGCAAGGACCTGCTGGCGGGTTACACGACGGCCCAGCCGGACGACTACGAGTTCGTGAACCGCAACGGCGTGGACGGCGGGAATGACGACGTGAACTTCGCGTCGCTCGTGCCCGAAGTGACCGCGGGCCTCGAAATCAAGGGGCTCTCGCTCCACGAGGGTGACCACGGGGACTACTACCTCATCCGGACGCCGGATTCCGTGAAACAGCTCGTGGCGACCAATCCGGGCGAGGCCTGGCTGACGCCGGAGATGATCTCCGTGGTGTTCGATGACCCGGCGCAGAACGCGTTGTTCAACAACCCTGCCAACTCCGCCTTGCTCGCGCGCCTGAAGGATTCGCGCTTCTTCCTGTTCGCGGCGCAGGACACCGATGCCGGCGCGGCGCTCACCGTGCTGCCGGTCGAGAAGCTCAATGGCGTGCCGGATTATTACCTGCTGCACATCGTCAACCTCCGGGCGCAGCAGATCCGCGCAGGCAGCGCCGGACCGGTGGGCGGTCGTATCCAAGATGCGACGCGTGCCAATCCGACGCTGGCCCGCTTCACGGTGACGCTCGGCACGGAGTCCTTCGTAATCTCGCTCAACGACGACAGCGCCAACGCGGACCTCGATTCACTGGTGGCCGACGTGAACACCCAGTTCGCCGCCGCCGGCATCGGCAGCCGCGTCTTCGCCTACAACGACAGCGGCTACCTCGTATTCTCACGCGTCAGTGCCGGGGACATCGCGGTGACGCTGGATTCGACCACGGCGGCCAGCGTGCTTGGCTTCAGCGCGCTCCAGACCAGCGGCGGTCAGGCCCCGGAGATGGGCGGCTACAAGCTCGTCTTCAACCAAGCCTCGGCCACGACGCCGGCGGTCGGCGGCACCATGGACGCTAGTAGCAGCGACGCCGACCTGACGATCCGCTCACAGGACGCGGCGTATCGCCCGGTTGTCATCCCGGTGGGCGATTTCAACGGGGACGGCTTCGCGGACTTCATCTCCGCAGTGAGCGACAACATCTTCGGCACGGGCTCGAGCTTCATCCGCATCTATCTGGGCGGGCACTTGAATGAGGATCTGAACAACAACGGAGTGTTCGATGCGGGTGAAGACCTCAACGCCAACGGCAAGTTCGACACGGCCACCGATTTCAACCTGACGGCCTCCAGCCTCACGATCGCTCTGCCCGCGCCGGTGCTGCGCGATATCGTCTCCACTGCAGCGGCGGACAAGCGGTTCCTCCGCAGCTTCATCAGTGCGCCGGGCGACCTCAACGGCGACGGCATCAGCGACCTGGTCGTGACCGTGGCCCGCACCGACGGTGGCGACACGACCAACGCGGGCGTGTATGTGCTCTTCGGTCGGCCGGACGACCTGAACACGTCAATGCCGGATGGTTGGCCCGCCTCGGTCACGCTCACCACGGCCGCGAATGTGAAGCTCACCGTGCCGGCCACGGGCACGGGCTTCCTGCGCGCGGCAATCGCGGGCGACCTCAATGGCGACGGAAAGGATGACCTGCTGGTCCGGAGCAGGGTGGGGACGACCGACAGGGTCCATGCCGCATCCGGCGCGACGCTCACGAACAGCCTCACGATGGCGGTGACGGGAATCGCGGACCGCTATCGTGTTGGGACCACGGGCGACTTCGCAGGCCTCGGTGACTTCAACGGCGACGGCAAGGCCGACTTCGCCATCCTCGACACCGCGAGCGACATCGTCCACATCGTCGCGAACGAGACCTTCACCGGCAACGAGTTGGACTTCACAACCTCGTCGAGCTATGCGGCGACGCGTTTCACCCCGGCGGGCGTGCAGTTGGATGGTTATTCCTTGGTGAAGCTGGGCAACGTGAATGGCGACAAGTTGGGCGCTCTGGCGCTGGAGGACTTCGCGGTGACGAGTCTGGCCGGCTCCTATCTCCTGCGGGGCGGCCAGAGCGGGGTGCTGACAGCCGCGAACGCGCTGCTGCTGCGTGCCGGCCAGGTCGTGGTGGGCGCGGGCGACTATGACAACGACGGCTTCAACGACATCGCGGCGACGATACTGGAGCGCAGTCCCAAGCTCGACGAGAGCGGGCTGCAACTCGTCCACGCCGTGGGCGCGCTGTATCGCGGCGCAAGCGACTTCTTCACATCGTCCTTGCTGCCGCAGCCGGCGCTGGTCTTCGAGTTGGCGCAGGCGAGCTACGTGGATGAGGCGGGAGCTGTGGCCCCGGCGAACCTGTTTGCGTTCGCCGGCAATGTGAACCGCCCGGCCACGGCAGTCGCCGGCTCATTCACCCTCGCGGGCAGCGCGATCACCCTCACGCCGGCCAGCACCGATGCGCGCTTCAGCGGCGTGGATGTGGTGGTGCAGTTGACGCTCGGCACGGGCACGCCGACGGCGGCGCTCAACATCTCGCAGGGCGCCGGCCGCTACGTCATCACGGTCAGCGCGCGCTCGAATGGCAGCAGCACGACGGCGGAGATCGTGGCAGCGCTGGACGCGCTGGCGGACTTCAGCGCGGTGGGTGGTAATGCGACCCCCGTGAGCAGCGGCGCGACGTTCGCCGACGTGGTCGTGATCCCGTCGAACGCGGACCTCGTGCTGGCGGAGTTGCTGGGCTCGACCCTGCGCGTGTTTAACGGCCTGACCCGCGTGCCGTTCTTTGATCCCGCCGGCCAGGTTGCGCCGCAAATGGAGCGGCTGTATCGCTTCGACCTGACGACGCCGTCCCTGACCCCGCCGTCCGCGGCCAATTACCAGGGCATTGACATCTCGAATTCGACCGGCGCGAACAAGAGTCCGCAGATCAACGAGGCGTTCGTGGTCGAGGGCGTGGACGGCAATGAGCAACTCGCCAACGCGCTCAACATCGGTGATTTCAACGGCGACGGGCGCGACGACTTCATGGTCTATGGCCGCACGAAGGCTTACGTCTTCTTCGGGCCGTTCACGGCGCTGGGGCTTGAGCTTGTGACCTCGAAGGCCGACCACATCATTGATCTCACGACCTTCGGCAAACCGGCTGATCGGGCGGGCGATGTCAACGCCGACGGCTTCGCCGACCTCGCCTTCAGCAGCTACAACGCGGCGACGCTGACGACGACGGTGACGATCTTCTCCGGTGGCACCTTCCACCTGTTGCCGCGCACCCTCGGCAGCGTGGCGAGCCTCGATGCGCGCTACACCCGCCAGATCGTGCTGAGCGGCACGGAGATCAACGGCGCCACCGCCAAGGTGATTCTGTTGAATTATCTGGGCCGAGTGAACTCCGCGAACGGCCGCTCCTACTCGGACGTGGCCGTGGTGTCGGAGACCGCCAACGGGGCCAACATTTACGGCTACATCTTCAGCGGTCGGGATCTGCCGGCGTATGGCACGGCCGTAAGTTCGATCAGCTCCGCGCATGCGGCCAAGGTGGTGGATCTGCAGCTCTTCACCACCGTCGTGAGCACGGGCACGATCAATCAGCCGGTGCCGACGTTCTATCGCGACCAGAGCACCGAGGTGGTGCCGACCACGCCGTCGGCCTTCGGCCAGACGGTGGCCAACGTGTCCATTAATCCCGCCTCACCTGCCAACGTCAGCGGCACCGCCTCACCCAATCTGGGCATCTACGATTACACCACGATCTATTCCTACATCACCATATCCGGAGCGAGTTCGGTCCTAGACGTAAACGTCGTCGTCAATCTTACCCACACCTACACGGGTGATCTGGCGATTTGGCTGAGTTCTCCAAATGGCACGATGGTGCAGTTGTTCAATCGCAGGGGTGGCGGTGGGGATAACATGGCAGCCACGACCTTCGATGACGAGGCGGGGATGCTGATCACCTCGGGCGGCGCCCCGTTCAGTGGGAGTTTCCGCCCCGAAGCGCCCCTGTCGGCCTTCGATGGCGCGACCGGCAATGGCATGTGGACCCTGAAGATTAGCGATCTTGCGGGGGCAGACAGCGGTGTGCTGGCCAACTGGCAGCTTGTTGTGAGCACGACGGGTGGAGGAGATGGCACGACGACGTCAACCGTCAACGTGGCGAGTTCGTTGACCGGCGCGCTGACGGATGTGGATTTCCGTCTGAACCTGACCCATCCGAACCTGAGCGACTTGAGGGCCTATGTGACCAGCCCGACTGGGCAACAGTTCACGTTGTTTGGCTTCGGCTCGCTCAGTGGCACTGCGCTCCAAAATGCCACCTTCAACATTACCGGATCGCCCATACCAGCGGACTCTGGGACGTGGGATACGAAGACTGCGGCCGTGGGAACGAACTGGAAGGGGAGCTGGGTGTTGACGCTGCTCAATCGCTCGGAAGCGGTGGGTAAACTGATCGACTGGGCGGTGACCACGAAGACGAACGACCCCGTGATTTCGCGGATCGTGACCTCGGGCCGCGGCGGCTTGATCAGCGATGTGGACGTGTCTGTGACACTCACCCACGCCAACGTGGGCGGACTGCAGCTCAATCTCCTCTACAACAACGGCGCGGGCACGACGCGGACGGTGCGGCTGACTGCCTCTGGCACGGGACGCACCGGGACGGCATTCTCCGGCACGGTGTTTGACCAGGACTGTGCGACGTCGTTGAGCTCTGGCTCCGGCACGTTCAGTGGGACCTTCCAGCCGGACGGCGGGGGATCGCTGCTCAGCGCCTTGGACACCCTCACGCCGAACGCGACGTGGACGCTGGAGATCGTGGACGCGAACGGTGACTATCAGGGCACGCTGAGCAACTGGGAGATTCGTGTCCGGACCAATCCGACCGAGTCGACGCTGCCGGTCTCTGGCCTGCCCGGCTACATCACTGACCTGAACGTTAAACTCAACCTGACGTATCCCCAGCTGCAGCGCCTGAAGGGCGAACTCGTCGCCCCAGATGGCACGGCGGTGACGCTCTTCAACGGCACGCTGACGGGAGCGAACCTGGTCAACATGGCCTTCGACAACTTGGGCGGCGCGCTCACCACCGCGCCTTATACCGGCACGTTCAACCTGCCGTCACTGACGTCGTTCAACGGGAAGAATCCGAACGGCGTCTGGAAGTTGAGTCTGACCGATACGACCGGGAGTAGCCTCTCGGGCGTGCTCGTGGACTGGCAGTTGGAAATCTCCTACGCGCCGACGCGGGTGCAAACCGATCTCGTGGGCGATGTGAACGGCGACGGGTTGGACGACCTCGCGTTCAGTGAGCCGCGCTTCGTGTATCGTGATCCGGCGCTGGAGGGTGCGCCTTCCATCGGTCGGGTGTATCTACTGCCCGGCCGGACCGCGGCGGCACCCGTGACCGTGCGCTTGGAGCGCGATAGCGCGGCGATTCTCGAAGGTGTTTCGCTAGCCGGCGGGGCCTACGCGCTGGGTGACGTGAACCGGGATGGCTATGGGGATTTCGCCGTCAGCCGGACGCGCGAGGACAGCTTTACAGCCACCGGCGGCCTGCTGGTCTACTTCGGCAACAGCACGTATCGGAACAGCGGTCCGCCGACGTTCTATGACGCGACGGCGCGGGCGAACATCCGGGTGCTGCAACTGGCCATCGACCAGTTTGGCGCCACCTCGCTGCTCGGTGCGCTGCGGGCGACAGCGGGGGATTTCAACGGCGATGGCGAGATGGATCTCGCGGTCAGCCAGCCGCGCGTGATCCAGACGACGGATTACTCGGATGAGTTGAATGCAGCGCTGGTCCCGGTGCTCGACCAGCAGGAGCGCGGCCGGGTGTTCCTCTTCTATTCCATCGCGAAAGCGACGAGCGAGATGCTCCTGACGAACGCGAACTTCATTGTTGAGGGGGCCGCGGCCACTGACCGCCTGGGCACGCTGCCCAATACACCGGCGCTCGACCTGAACGCCGACCGCATCGCCGATCTAATCCTGGGCGCGCCGCTGGCCGACGGCTTCGCGAGTGGCGTGACCAAAGTGGACGCGGGCCGCCTCCATGTCGTCTACGGAGCCAACCTGCTGTTCGACCTGCCCGAGGCGTATGCGATCCTGACCAACCGCACCATCAGCGGCAGCGGTGACTTCCTCGTGAACATCGGCACCGGCCGACCCTCCAGCTTCCTCGATGCGGATCTGGATGGCGACGGCTTCCCGGATGACAACCGCTACGTTCTCCGCGCCGGTGAGCACGAGCGCTGGTATCGCTTCACCACCCTCGGTGACGGTCAGGCCGGCGAATACATCCGGCTTGCCCCGGTCGCCGTGCTGGCCCGGACCGAACCGCTCCGCCCCGCCGATGTCGGGAGTATTGCCGGGGCGAGCCCGAGCTTCACGCTGCTGCCGGATGGCAGCACCTTGGATGTGCGCTCCCCGAACGGCCTCTCCTTCAGCTACTATGAGTATGAGGGCACGTCGCGGACGGTGACGGGCTACTACTCGCGGTTTGTGACGGTCGGAACGGGTGGCTACTACGTTTCGACGCCTTACACCTACACGGTGGTGGATTACCCGCAGACGCTGGACGCGGCATTCACCGCCGCTGGCCAGGTCAAGAAGACCGGCTTCGTCGCCAAGCCCGACCTCGGGGCGAGCCAGCGCTCCACGAATTATGCGATGAAGTTCGAAGGCTTCCTGAATATCACGACGGCGGGCAACTACACCTTCACGCTGGGCTCGGATGACGGCAGCCGGCTGACGATTGATGGAGTCGTGCGGGTGAACCACGACGGGCTGCACGCAACCACACAGCTTTCCTCGTCCGCATTTGCCCTGACGGCGGGCGCACACACGATCAAGCTCGAGTTCTTCCAGCAGGGTGGTGGGGCATCGCTGCAGCTCTTCTACTCGGGCGCGGATACCAGCAATGTGAAGGTGGAGGTGCCCGCCAGCGCGTATAAGAACGAGGCCAACCAGCGCATCGCGATCGGCGAGTTTGATCTCTCGCCGTATCTGCCGTTCATCAATACCCCGGAAGCCATCGAGAGCGTGAAGCTCTTCCTCCGGTCCGCGGCCGTGGGTCAGAGCACGCTGCCGCAAAATCTCGTGGATCTCGCCGTGGTGGGCAACCGCCTCTACCTGGTGGCGAATGACATCACAAACCCCGCCGGCCCTTGGCAGCTCTACCTCTCGAACGGCACGGCCAGCGGGACGGAGCAACTCGCGACGCTCGCCTCCCAGCCGACTGACCTCACGGCGGTCGGCGACACGCTCTACTTCATCCGCGATGGAAACACGCTCTGGAAGAGCACGGGCGGCGGGCCGGTGGCGGTGCCGGTGTTGCTGCCGGGGGGCACCGCGACGCAGTCTGCGACCTTGCCCACGGGCACGGCGGCCACCTTGCGCAGCAGTGGTGAGGCGCTCTACCTGGTGGAGATCAATGCCGGCGTCGACCGACTCTGGTCCACCAGCGGCGCGGTGCTCAACCAGGTCGCCGATCCCCTGGGTAACCCCATCGCCGATCCCACGCAACTGACCGCGGGAGCGAGCCAGACGCTGTATTTCAGGGCGACTTACCTCGCCACGACCGCGCTCTATCAGGCCCAGGGCCAAAATGTTTCCTATGTCCGCCAAGCCGGCGCGGCGGTGGCGAATCCGAAGGGGCTCGTGAACTTCAACAACGCGCTCTACTACGTCGGGGATTCCGCTGGTGAGGCCTTGCTCTTCAAGGTGGATGGCAGCGCCTCGCACAGCATCGGTGTGGTGCCCGGCGCGGACTTCTATGAATACGTCCCTGTCGGAACCAACCTCTACCTCGCCGCTCGCGTTGGCACGCCCGGCAGCGCCACCTCGGCCGGCCTGTTCCGCCTGACGACCGCGGATACGCTCACGGCCGTGGCGTTTGACACGGCCTCCGGGGGCAATGCCGTGACGGACTTCTACGGCATCGCCGCGTTGGGTTCCAAGCTGATGATCGCGGCCAAGGCGTCGGGTGCCGCCGACAAGGGCTACGAGTTGTATGAGGTGGACGCTACCGCTGCCACGGCCCAGCTCGTGGCTGACCTCAACACCGGTTCCGCCAGCGCGGATCCGGCGTCCCTGACGGCACTGTCCACCAAGCTGTATTTCGTCGCATCGAATGGGGCGGCCACCGGGCTGTGGGTTTATTCGGGCAGTGGTTCGCCGACGCGCGTGACGGACTCCACGCAGAGCAATGCCGCGTTGACGAATCCGACCGGGCTCACGGTATTCGCGAGCAAGCTGTATTTCGCCGCCACCGCCTCGGCCGATACGGAACTCTACTCGGTGGACTCTGCCGGGACGATGACCCGGTTCAATCTCGTTGCCGGTGCCAGCAGTTCCAACCCGCAGGACTTCGTGGTGAGCAATGACGGGCTGCAACTGTTCTTCACCGCGAAGGATGCGGAGGGCATCAAGCTGGTGCGCTTCGTCCATACGGGCACCGGCCTACCGCGCACATTGATCGGCAGCAAGCCGACGGTGACGGTGATCGTGCCGGGGGCGAACAACGACTTCCAAGTCACCGCCCCGAACAGCGAGGCGAATTATAGCGGGGTCACGGTGGTGCTGATCAACGATCGCTCCACGTCAACCCCGACGGCGGACTTCGTCGCCGCCACCAAGCTGCTGAACATCCACATTCAGGCGGGGGTTACTACCGCCAATCAAATCGTCACAGTGGTGAGTGCCTTATCGACCGCGGCCGGCCCTTGGGTGGCCGCGACCACCGAAGGCACTGGGAATGGAACCGTCAACGTCGCCGATACGGCCATTACTAGCGGGGCGGCGACCAATGCCAGCGTGACCGTCCGTCCGGAGGGCGCGAAGAATGACCTCACCTTCACCGCGATCGCGACCGGCACGAGTGACAATAACACCACCATCCGCTTCATCGACGACGGCACGGTGACGGGGGCGGGGACACCGATGGTGAGTTACGCGGGCAGTCTCGCCATCGCCACCTTCACGTTCACCGGTGACTCGCTCGTGTTCACCTCCAAGCAGAGCGGCACCGCCTACAATGGGACCGTTATTGTGATTCAAGACGGAGCCTCGGTCTCGAACGGGGCGGCACAGGCCACGGAATCAGGCAACACGGTCACGATCAGCATCGGCGGCGGAAACGTCACGATCGGCACGGTGATCGCAGCCCTCAACCGCCTTGGGGCGGGCGGCAATCTTCGCAGCAATTTCGATTTCACCACCACGCAAACCAGCCAGAAAGTCACGGCGGCATCGCAGACCACGGCGGGCGGCGTCAACCCCGTCCTCACCATCAACCTCCGTAACGGCACTACGACCGCGGCGCAGGTGCGGACCGCCGTCAATGCCAGCGCGGCGAACCGCTTCACCGTGGCGTTGGATTCGTCCGAGGCCGACAACGATGGCTCGGGCGTGATCCACGCAGTGAACAGCACGCTCGCGACCGGCACGACCTCCGACACGCTCACCCTGACCGGCGCGGTTCGCTCCACCCTCACCCTCCCGCTGACCAATACGGACGCGACGAAGTTGCTCAGCTTCTCGGTCACGATTGGCTCGACGAACGTTAGCCTGATCGATCTAAAGGGCTTGGCCGATAGCAGTGCGGTGGCCGCGGCGCTGAACAATAATAGTGGCTTCTCCAGCGCAGGGTTATCCGCCACTTGGAGCGGGAACGTGCTGACGATCTTGGACGACGGCATCGCCGCCTTTACCAACGTCTCGCTGCTCAGGGCGGACGAAGTGGACTCCTCCGTTGCCTACACCACCGGGGATGCCGTTCCCTCCACGGCGGTCTTTAATGTCACCACGGCGAGTGTCAACGCCACGATGACGTTCCGCATTGACGTGGCCGGGGTGACCAAGACTTCCAACTTGTCCGGCATCACTGCTGGTAGCGGCACCTCGTTGGCCAGCAAGCTGAATGCGGATGCCACCTTCTCCGGCGCGGGCCTCACCGCCTCTTGGAATGGCGGAACCACCCAACTCACGGTCACCGATGCGCTCGGCCGAGCCTTGACCAACGCCGACTTGGACGACACCACGCCGGCTAACGCCTACACCGGGTCCCCCACCATCACCAACGGGAGCACCGTCGTCTCCTCCACGGCGGTCTTCAATGTCAGCACCGCCAGCATCACCGCCACGATGACGTTCACCATTAATGTGGGCGGCGTGCCGAAGATTTCCAACTTGTCCGGCATCAGCGCGGGCGACGGCACCTCGCTGGCCAGCAAATTGAATGCGGATGCCATCTTCGTCGGCGCGGGCCTCACTGCCTCTTGGACTACTACGCCCGACCGGCTCACCATCACCGATGCGCTCGGCCGAGCCCTGGCCAATGCCGACCTGGATGACGACACGTCGGCCGACGCCTACACCGCCGTCAACATCACCAACGGGAGCACCGTCGTCTCCTCCACGGCGGTCTTCAATGTCAGCACCGCCAGCATCACCGCCACGATGACGTTCACCATTAATGTGGGCGGCGTGCCGAAGATTTCCAACTTGTCCGGCATCAGCGCGGGCAGCGGCACCTCCCTGCGCGATGTGCTGAATGCGGATGCCACCTTCGTCGGCGCGGGCCTGAGCGCCGCTTGGACTAGCGCAGGCACGAAGCTCACTATCACCGATTCACAGGGACGGGTCCTGGCCAATGCCGACCTAGACGGCACTACGCTGGTCAACGCCTATACCGGGTCCCCCACCATCACCAACGGGAGCACCGCCACCGTAGCCACGGCGGTCTTCGATCTGTCCAATAGTGATGTGACGACCGCGATGATCTTCAGCATTACCATCGCGTCGGGGCCGACCACCTTGTCGTATACGGAGACGCAGTTGACTGGATTCTCCGCCAGCACGGGAGCCGCGCTCGCAACGAAGTTGACCAGCCTCTTTGCGGGCGCCCTGACGGCGTCTTGGAATGCCAACCAGCTGACCATCACCCGCAGCAATGGCGACAACCTCTCGGCCGCCTCGTTGAAAAAGATAGTCTCGATCACAGCCGCAACCAATACCACCGGCACGCCCGCCTCCGGCACGCTCCAACCCGGCGGCACGAACAACGACGTGGTGATCACCACTGCTGACAACAAGTTCACTGGTGATTCCACCAGCCTGGCGGTGAACAACACAATCGCCGTCAAGTTCATTGATGACGGCACCATCACCACCAACGTCGCGACCGCCACTTACAACCACACTGCCAAGACACTCACCCTTAACATCAAGAACGGCGTAACCACGGCAGGCACCATCCTCATGGCGATCAACGGCTTGCGCTACAACAGCAGCGGCACCTCCTTGAGCTTCACGAGCGGGAACACGCCGGGCGCGGGCAACCCGATCTTCACCGTCACTAATGCGGACTCCAACACTGGCACCGGCGTCATCCACACTGCCAACGTCACCACGGGCAACACGGGTGGCGCGGCGGGCAGCGCGCCGGTGACGATTGATCCGGTGGGCGCGAACAACGCGATCCGGTTCACCTATCTGGGGAACACCTCGGTCACGATTCGTTATGACCGCACCAGCAGCAGCAGCGGCGCGGTGGTCCTCACGCTGGCATCGAACATTTACACCATCCAGTTCGTGCCCGGAGTGACTCTGACGAAGGACCTCATTGAAGCGGTCAACGCGGATGGGAAGTTCACGGTCGAGAAGGGGACCGACATTGAATCCGCCTCGAATGATGCCACGGGCACGATCAATGCGCCGGAGAGCCTGACGGCCAGCCTCCTGAGCAGCCTGAACACGGCGGCGGATGTGGCCGGGGCCACGTTCAACAGCAAGTTCTACTTCGTCGCGCAGCATGTGAGCACCGGGGACGAACTGTGGTCCACGAATGGCACCACTGAGAGCCAGGCCAACAATGGCTTCAAGGTCTCCCCGATGGTCACCTACGACATCCAGATCCTCGGGGCCTTCACCACCGGCACGGGTAGCAGTTTCCTCTACCTGCTGGCGGGCAATCCGGCGGGCCCCGTGAAGCTCTACCGCCTGGGCACCGATGAGGTCGCCGTGGAGGTGACGTTCAATAGCAATACACCCACGCAGGTTCAGGGCTTCCGGGTGCTCGGCTCCACCCTTTACCTGTCGGCCTTGGAAAGCGGTGGCACGCGCGGCGTGGAGCTGTATCGCAGCACGGACGGCATCTCCTTCACCGTCATCGAGGCAAACACCGCCGTGAACGGGAACAGCAATCCTGCCGAGGCCACGTTGGTCGGCACGAACGTGTATTTCACGGCGACCGGCACCGGAGTTGAGGCCGCGCGCAGGCTGCAGGTCGTCACCTCTGCGAGTGCGACGCCGGCAGCGGTCGCCGGCCTCGAGGTGGTCACCGGGGCGGATAACCTCGTGCTGTTTGGCAATGACCTGGTCTTCAATCTGGGCGTCAATCTCCTCAAGGTGGCCAGCGGTGGCCGCGAGGCCGTGCTCGGCACAACGGTGGGGGGCGCGACCGGCTTTGCGAACTTCACCGCCTCCGGTTCGAATGTCTTCTTCACGACGAGCGCCGCAACCGGTGTGAATCTGTGGAAGTGGAGCGGTAGCGGAGCGGCCAGCCCGCTCAGCGCGGCGGACTCGAATTTCACGCTGTCCGGCGCGGGCACGACGGTAGTGAAGACGGTGGATGTGGGTGGGACGCTCTTCTTCGTGGCGAACGTGCCGACGGGTGGGTCGACGCCGTTCAAGCTCTTCTACACGTCCGGCACGACGTTCGTGAAACGCTCGGAGCACCCCGAGACGCTGGACAACCTGACGGCCGTCGAGGATGCCCTGTTCTACACGACGAGTGATAGTCCCAGCCTCGGTGTCCTACACGTCGCGAACACGACTGCGGTGAACCAGCTCAAGGTGGATGGCGATACGACGCTGATCAGCAGCGCGTTGAAGCTCGGCGCCATCGGTAACAAGCTCTTCTTCCTGGCCGGCGTGACCCGGGAGTTGTATCGCAGTGATCCGCTCAGCTCCACCGTGGTCCGGAGCACCAAACGGCTGGCCGACTTCGGCGGCGGGGTGCTCGCGCCCTTCACGGTGAAGGTGCTCGACCTCGAGAGCGACGGCGTGGTGACCCTTGCCGACGCGACGCGCGGCGCGCTCTTCACTTACTCCTCCGAGGGGGTCGTAACCGAGGTGGACCTCACCAACGCGGTGCGGCATTTCCTGCGCAACGGCTGGACCCGCATGGCGTTGCGCATCGAGGCCTCGACGGCCCAGCCGTTCTCGATCCGCACCTTCACGGATAAGGCCGGCACGGACAGCACGCTGACGTTCAAGCTGGCGGCGCAGGCCGGTGTGCTGGCGGATGTCTTCACGGCGGAAGGCCGGCGCCTCGCGGCGGGGCAGGGGATCATTGACCTGCGGAACATGGTGGCCGGCACCTACTACGTCCGCGTCTATGACCCGTCCGCCTCGGCCGCCACGATCGAAGTGCAAAATGATTCCGGCATCAACCTGCCCGCGCCGACGAATCTGACGGACGTGAACGGCACGCTCTACTTCACGTCCGGTGACCGGCTGTGGTTCACCAGCGGCACGGTGGCGCTGGAGACCAAGGATGCCGCAGGCGCGAGTGTCGGGGCGAACCTGTCCAGCCTGACCAATGTCGGTGGGACGCCCTACTTCGTGAAGGCCAGTGGTGGCGCGTTCGATCTGTTCCGCGTGGTGCAAGGCGTGGCGGTGAAGGTGAACACCACGGCCTTCACCTTGGCCCCGGCCAACCTCACCGCCGTCGGCCAGCGCGTGTTCTTCACGGTCGGCACGACGGAACTCTGGGTGGCGGACAGCACTGCCACGCGCGTCAGCAACGCGGTCAGCACGCCGCAAAACCTCCGCGCTGCCGGGGACCGGCTCTTCTTTACGCAGGGCAATGCGCTTTGGTTCAGCGACGGCGCGACTGTGGCGCAGCCTGCGCTCGTGGATCTCGTGCCGGGCAGCCTGCCGGCGAAGGACGTGGTAAGCATGAACGGCTTCCTCTACTACACGGTGGATGCCATCAACCCGACTCGGGTCGAGCTGTGGAAGATCACCTGGAATGCGGCGTCCGGCACGGTGGGCACCGCAGGCGTCTTGGTGGCTTCGCTGCCGGCCGGGACGACCGCTTCCGACCTCGTCGGTGCCGGCAACTCCGTGCTCTACTTCACGGTCCAGAACGCGGCGTCGGCGTATCAGCTCTGGCGCAGCGACGGCACTACGACAGGCACGCTGTTGACCGCGACGCTGCCTGGCCCCGCCGACCTGTTGAGCGTGGAGCCGCAGTTCCAAGTGCGCATCATTGACGACGGCACGCTCGTGGGCGATACCGCCACCGCGCGCTTCGACACCGGCGTGTTGACGGTCAACGTGCGGATGGCCTCGACGACCACCAACACGATCGCCACGGCGATCAACGCGCTCTTCGGCTTCACCGCCACTATGGGCGGTTCGTCCGCGACGCTGCCCTTCACGGGCCTGACGCAGGTGTCCGTGACGGGCGGCGTGGACGCGGTGTTCGCCTCCTTCCGCATCCATCCGGCTGGCGAGAATAACGATTTCATCATTACCGCCGTGCAGGACGGCCCGGCGTGGAATAACCGGCAGCTTCTGTTCGTGCAGGACAGCACGCTCACCGCGGACCAGGCCCGCGCGGACTACGACGGCACGACGCTTACCGTCTTCCTGAACAACACCGTGACGAAGGCCGCGGCCATCGTCGCAGCGGTGGATCGCCTGGATGACTGGAGTGCCTCGCTTGACTATTCGAACACGGGTCTCGGCGCGGTGACAGTGGCGAGCATCCCGGCAGGCGCGCTGGTTTCAGGGAACGGGGACACGCTCAGTCGGGCCACTTTCCGCCTGCAACCGTCCGGCAACTTCAACGACCTAGTCATCACGGCGCGGGAGACCGGCGCCACGTGGAACGGCAAGAGCCTGGTGTTCGTCCAGAACGGCAGCCTGACAGCGAACCAGGCCACCGCCGCCTTCGCTGGCAACACGCTCACCATCACGCTCAACACCGGCGTGAGCACAGCGGCGGCCATCGTTGCGGCGGTGAACGGGCTCACCGACTGGAGCGCGGCCACTGACACCGGGGAATTCAACAACACTGGCTTGGGCACCGTGGCTGGTAGCGCCATCGCAGCTCCGGAACTCGCCTCCAGCGGCGGCGTGCTCGGCGTGGCGGCGACCGCGCAACTCCGCCTGCCCGGAGCGAACAATGACCTGTTCATCTCCAGCGACCGGCTCCGTGGTGGCACGCTCACTGGGGTGATCGTCAAGGTTGTGGACACCGGCACGATCAATAATGGAACTGCCACGGCAGAGTTCAACCAGACCTCGCGCGTGGTCACGGTGAACATCCAAAGCGGAGTGACTTCAGCCAGCGAGATTCTCCTCGCGCTGGTCACCACCGCGAGCTTCTCCGGCACATTGGACAAGACGGTGGAAGCGCTGAACGACGGCAAAGGTGCGGCTTATCTGGTCGCGCAGAGCGCCGGCGTCGGCCAAGCCAGCTTGAGTGTTGGCGGGGCGAATACGCTCACGATCAAGCGCGGCACGCTCCTGTTCACGGTGAAGCGAACCGACAATGGCACCACCGAGGTCTGGCGCGCGATTGGCAGCACGGCGGAGATTACGGCCACTGCGCTGTTAGCCGCCGTCAGCAACCTGACGGCCGTGGGTGGCGAGCTCTACTTCGTCTCGAACAACACCACGGCCCCGAGCCTGTGGCGCACCGTCACGGGCACCGCGGGCAATCGCACCTTCCGCCAGATGACGTCGCTGCCGGGGGCCGTGGTGCAGGCTGTGGCAGTGAACAGCCGCCTGTATCTGGCGATTGATCGCACGATCGGCGACGCGGTCAACCCGACCGAGCTCTGGGTGAGCTACACCGGTGCGGATGGCGTGCAGATCACACGCTACATCCGCAGCTTCAGCGGTTCCATCACAGCCCTGACGGCGATGGAGACGGTCAATTACATCACGCTCGGCAGCCGCACCACGGAACGCACGGCACGCGTGGACGGCATCCTGTTCCTCACGGTGAATGCCGGGAGCTTGGGCAACCAACTCTGGCGCATCTTGGACAATACGGAGGCCTACACCGCCCGGATGCTCACGAGCACGCTGGAAACTCTGGACTCGCTGACAGTTGTGGCCAACACGCTCTACGTCCGTCAGACCACCAACAAGATTCTGCGTGTCGGCGCGACCGAGAACGTGCCGCGTGATTACGTCTCCGGCATGGGGAGTATCTCGCGGATGACGGGCTCCGGCGGCGCGTTCTACTACAGCGCCGGAACCCCCGGAAACCTGCGCACCGGTGGAGACCTGAACGGAAACCTCTTCTACCAGATTGACACTTGGGCGCCCTTTGCCGGCGAAGCTGATCCGGGCTCAGACCGCGACATCCTCCATGGTGGGGAGGGCGAGGACATCCTGATCGGCAACGGTGGCGCCGATTCCCTGTTTGGGGACAGCGGCGTGGACTTCTTCATCGGGGAGCTGTTTGAAGTCCGGGATGCCGTTTCCGGCGAGGGCAGCACCCTGCCGAGGCAGTCGGAGTTCGCGGTGATCGTGCCGCGCCTGACCGATCCCGAGATTCTCATCAACGATGCGGCCCTGCGCGCGGCAATTGGCCGGGCGCTCGGCCTGCCCGTGACCTTGGGCTACAATGGGGCGTTGCTCGCGCATGGCACACTCTTCTCCAGCGAACTCTTCCGCATCACGCAACTCGACGCGTCGCGGTTGGGCGTGACTGACCTGCGCGGGTTGCGTTTCCTGACGAATCTGGAATCGCTGAACCTCAGTGGCAACACGATCGGCACGCTGAATGGCCTCGGTGAACTCGTTCCTGGCACGGACGCGGGGACCGGCATGGCCATCGGATTGACCAAGCTCCGTTACTTCGCGATGGACGCCAACGCCGGCACCTCGGACATCAGTGCGCTGGCGGACCAGCAGATCAGCGGCTTGCTTCTGGGCGTGACCCTCGACGGGAACAGCTTCGCGACCACGGCTTATTTCGCTGTGGTTCAGGCGATGAACAGGCTCGTGTTCCTGAGCCTCAACAACACCACGCCGACTATCACCGGCGTGCTCGGTGAAAAGATCGCAGCCCCAACGACCGTGACCTCTTCGGATGGCTCGGTGGACGTCCTCCCGGCCGGCACGCTGATTCTGAGCGCGGGCAACAATGCCACGAACCGCCTGGATCCCAGCGGCACCGCCGACGTGGCCGAGCACTTCAAAGTCCGGAAGGTTGGGGGCAACTACGAGGTGACCCGCTGGGTGAATGGTGTCGCCGGCACCCCGGTAAACTTCACCGGCATCACCGGCATCTACTTCGATGGCGGCGCGGGTGACGACCGGTTGGAGATTGATGTCAGCGTGGACGTGCCGGTGATCGCCTACGGCGGCGATGGCAACGACTGGCTGCGCGGTGGCGTGACGGGTAACCGACTCTTCGGCGGTGCGGGCAACGACACGCTCGTCAGCACTGCGGCGAGTGATACACTCGCGGGCGGCACCGGGGACGACAGCTACGTCTTTGCGGCCGGTTACGGCAACGACACGATCGTTGAATTCCCGAACGAAGGCCGCGACACGCTCGACCTCACCGCGCTTGGCAACACTGCCGTAACGGTGAACTTCGCCGTCAATACGGTTTCCGGCGCGAACATCATCACGCACACGGGCAACCGCATCGAGACCTTCCTCGCCGCCACCAGCGGCGATGCGGTCCGCGCATTCAACGTCAATCTGCCGGGCGACCAACTCGCGGTCACGGGCACGCAGTTGACCCGCGGCACGGACGCGCCGGTCACCTACACGGGTTTCAACCAGTTGGAGTTCGTCGCCCTCGGCGGGGTGGTGAAGGTGACGGGTGCCATTGACATCAGCAAAAACCTCGTCATCCGCACGGGCACGTTGCAGCTGCAGGCCGGCGTGAAGGCGGATACGATCTTCCTCGACGTCACCAACCCGCTGCTGGTCGCGCAGCCCGCCTCGGGCCCGGATGGCTTGGGTGCGCCGATCCTGATCCAAGCCGTTAACCTCCGCATCTTGAATGCCGCCGGCGTCGGGCTCGAGACGCAGCCGGTTTATATCCAAGTGGCCCTTCTCGAGGTGACCACCGCCGGCACGGGCAGCAATGCGGCTGGGGTGTATCTGGTGGAACTGGACGGCCTGACCATCGGCAACGTGAGTGTGTCGGGTTACCCCGACACCGAGAGCGGCATTCACACGCTCGGTGGCGACGTGATGCTCCTGAACCTCACGGGCGAAATGATCGTCACCAGTGCCAATGCCAGCCTGCCGGGGATTGACGCGGGCGGCGGCGACCTGGTGCTGACCACCGACCTGATCCAGATCAACGCCGATCTCCGGAGCTGGTATCTCGGCCAGACTGGTGGCAGCGATGCCGCGCGCGGCACGCTGGTGCTGCAGCCGTTGAGCGCCTACCAGTCCATCGGCGTCGGGTTGGGGGCCGTCGGCGGCTTCCGGTTGGACAACAACGAGCTCAACCGGGTCATCAATGGCTTTGGCCGCACGGCGCTGGACCGGTTCGATGGCATCACCATCGGTCGTGCGGATGGCCGCCATCAGGTCGAGATGGGCACCTATGCCTTCCGCGATTCCGTGACGGTTCGCGCCCCGCAAGTGCCGGGAGGCATCCATATTGTGGGCCTCTTGAGCACTATTGGGAATGCCACCATCCACTTCCTGGGATCATCTCACACGACGGTTCTCGACAACGATATCTACACGAACGGGGACGATAAGCTGATTGACGACAGTGTCATTATTGGTGCCGGCAAGGACATCACGATCAGCACGGGGCCGTTGGGCGGCGATGTCACAATTACGGGCCGTCTCGACGGCGTGGCTGACGGCGTGGGCGGCACCGCCGGGGCGGCGGAGAGCCTGACGATCATCGCCGGCACCGGCAACGTCGTGATCCAGGGCGACATCGGCGGGACGGAAGCGCTGGAGAACCTGACGATCGTGTCGGCCGGAAGCGTGACCATCAACGGCCGCATCAACGTCCGTGGCCGGTTCCAGATCGTGAAGGCCACAGGCTTGGTGAACATCGGCGTTCCGCTCGTGGTCGGGAATCCCGCGCGCGATGTCACGGCTGGCACGCTCGACGTCACCAGCACCGACAACATTATCTTTGAAGGCACTGTCCTGACCACCTTGGTCGGCTCGCCTTCGATTCAGGTGGCGACCAACACCGCGTCCGGCACGATCACGTTCAAACAAAATGTCACTTCGGCCGGCGAACTCCGGATCACTGCCGCCCGCAATCTTCTGTTCACGGGCAGCACCATTGTGGTCGGCGCAATGAAGCAACTGCTCGGCTCCAACACGACCGTCTTCCACGGCCCCGTCACCGCCAATAGCTACGATATCACCACGACCGACCTGACCTTCGACGCCAGTCTTTCCGTTGTCTCCGGCGGCCATATTCTGCTGGCGGCGGATGAGATCAACTTCTTGGGTGGGGCTGGCTCAGTGACCAGCGCGGGGGTTGACAACAGCGTGATCACACTCCGTCCGTCGTCCTCGGTCGTGCCTATCAATCTCGGCGTGGCGGCGGGCACCAGCACCGGCGTGTTGGATCTGTCCACCAGTGACTTGCTGGCGATCAATGTTCGGTTCAGCGAAGTGCGCGTCGGTTGGGAGAGTGCGAGCGTCCCCGCTACGGCGAACTTGCTCGCGGCGTTGACGGCACTCAGCGCTGGTGGCAGTGACTTGGCGGCGGCGGTGGTGGTGATCAAGTCGCCCGGAGCGAATAACGATCTGCGGTTCACGGCCACGACCGCCGGTGCGACGATGAATGACGCGATCGTGCGCATCTTCGATGACGGCACGCTCACGACGAACACGGCGGTCGCCACTTGGAACGCCAGCACGAAACAACTCCTGGTCAATGTCAGCCTCACTAACACCACCGCCGCCACCGTTCTGGCCCAGGTGAACGCGATCGCCGGCCAGCCGTTCCTCGTCACCGGCACCACGGATTACACGGACGGTTCCGGCGTGTTCGTGACCGTCATTTCCGATAAGATCGCCGGTGGATCTGATGCGGTGGCGGCCACGGCCCAACTTCCGATTTCGGGTGCCAGCAATAACCTTTTGTTCACGGCCACCGCAACTGGCTCAGCGAGCAATGGCTGGACGATCGCCCTCGTGAACAGTGACGTGGCCACCGTGACCGTGCAGGCCAATGGGGGCACCAAAGTGCTCACCATTCAGGCGCGGCTCAGTGACTCGCCCAACGGCGTGGCCCACACGGCGGCACAAATCGCGGCCGCCGTCACGAGTGTGGCTTTCACCGCTGCGGTCACCACCGACAGCGGCACCAGCGGCGATGTCGAGCTCGGCCAAGCGGTGTTCACGAACCCGACGTTTATCTTTGGCCGTAGCATCGCCGTGACCGGCGACGTGACTGTCCCGGTGAAGGCCGTTTTGACGGCTCTCTATGGCAACATCACAACTCCGGGCACTGCGGTGCTCACGACCGGCGAGTTGATGGCCACCGCCGCCGGCGGTATCCGCCTGCGCACGGCGGTGGACTCGCTCACGGCCACCAGCACGGCCAATGGCAACCTCGTAATCAACGAGGCTGACTCGGTAACGGTGAAGGGACTGAGCACCGTCAACGGGCACCTTTCGCTGTTCACGGCGGCGGGTGACCTCACGGTGGCGGCCACAGGCACAGGGGTCATCGCCGCAGTTGGCGATGTCACGTTGCAGGCCGGCGGTTCGCTGCTGCAGAATCAGGCGATCACGACCACATCGGCTGACAAGGACATCTTCGCCGTCGCGGTGACTGGTTCGATCACGATGGCATCCTCTGTCCTGACCCAGACCGCGGGCGGCAATATCCGCTACGCCGCCGGTGCCAACCTAAATCTTACGAGCCTCAATGCAGGTGCCGGCAAGGTCAGCCTCGTGGCTGGCGGTGCGATCACCGATCTGAATGGTGCGGCGGCGAATGTCACCGCGGCCGAGTTGCGGATCGAGGCCGGCACCAGCGTGGGTGCCTCCGCCGACGCCTTCGACACGGTCGTCGGAGTTCTCGCTGCGCAGGCTGGCTCGTCGCTGTTCTTCAATGAAGCCGACGCGCTCACTCTCGGCACCGTCACTGTCGCGGTGGATT
This sequence comes from Klebsiella pneumoniae, assembly GCA_943330855.2. Lineage (GTDB taxonomy): Bacteria > Verrucomicrobiota > Verrucomicrobiia > Limisphaerales > SXTU01 > SXTU01. Next base: position 7,760 of record CALQJI020000021.1, on the reverse strand, counting down.
ACCTGAACAGCAGCCTCGCCACGACAACCGTGACGGATGCGAGCCTCGCTGGCTTGCGGACCACTTCAGCAACACCGGGGCAACAGGGGCCGATCGTCGTTGTCACGTTGAACGGAACCTTGACCGTTTCGCAGGCCGTCAATGCGAGCGGAATTGGCAACGTGTTGCTACGCGCGCAGACCGCGAGTGCCAATGACAAGGATGTGCTCGTTAACGCGCCCGTCACCTCGGGCACCGGCAACCTCACCGTCATCGGTAACTGCCACGTGACTCAGGCGGCGACCGGCGATCTGACCACGGGCGGCGGGACCATTGATGTCGAGGCGGAGACCGGTTCCATCACGATGACCGACAGCGGCACTGACAGTGCACTCGCCGTCACCGGTGGGGGCAACCTGCGTTACTCCGCGGCGGTGAACATCGTGTTGGGTGGCCTGGATGCGGGTGCCGGCAGCGTGAGCCTCACCGCCACGGCGGGCGCCATCACGGACGGTGGTGACACCAGCGTTGATGTCCGGGCTGGAAGCCTGCGGCTGACCGCCGGCACGGGGGCGGGATCCTCGGCCAACGCGCTCGACATCGCCGTCACGACCATTGCCGCGCAGGCCGCCGGCAGCCTCTTCCTGGCGGAGTCCGACGACCTCACGGTGGGCACCGTGGCGGGCGTGCAGGTTCAGCGCGTGGCTGCCACCGGTCTGGCAGTGGCGGATCCGGCGGTCACGCCGGCGAGCCTCACTGGCCTCACGACCAGCGCCGCGAACGGTAGCATCGTGCTCTACACGCTGAACGGCGTGCTCACCGTGGATCAGGCGATCAGCGCTATCGGCAGCGGCAACGTCCGCATCGAGACTCGCTCCACGGGTGCGAACGACAAGGACGTCGTCCTCAACGCCACGGTTAGTTCCGGATCCGGCAGCCTGAGCATCATCGCGAACAACAGCCTCACCCAGTCAGCGGCGGGCGATCTGCAGACGGGGGGAGCTGGCACGATTGACGTGGAGGCCGTGAACGGCTCGATCACCATGGCGGACGGCGCGGTGGCCCAGGCGCTCACCAGCGTCATCCGCTACCGGGCCGCGCTGGGCGTCGCGCTCGGCGGCCTGAACGCCGGCTCGGGCTCGGTCAGCGTGGTCGCCGTCGCCGGCTCCATCACCGACAACGGCGACACGGACAAAGATGTCACCGCTGCGCTCGTCCGGTTCAGCGCCGGAACTGGCATTGGCTTGGGGGCTAACTTGCTCGATACCGCCGTCAGCACCTTGGCCGCCATGGCTGGGAGCGGTGGCATCTTCCTCGCGGACGACGACGCGCTCGTTGTGGGCAGTGTCGGACCGGTGACGGTGAATCGCGTGGGCACGGACGCCGCGACGCTGGTTTCGCAGCAGCAGACCGATGCTCTCCTGAGCGGCGAAACCACCAGCAGCAACGGGCGCATCGTGCAGGTGACGCTCAACGGCTCGCTCACGGTGAGCCAGTCCGTGAATGCGAATGGCGCCGGCAACATCCTCCTCCGGGCGGCGACCACCACCACGGCTATCCACGATGTGGAGCTCTCCGCCGTCGTGCAATCCGGCAGTGGCCGGATCACCGTGTTGGCCAACCGCCACGTGATCCAGCAGGCCGCCGGGGACATCATCACGGGCGGCGGCACCATTGACGTGGAAGCGACGACCGGCTCGATCACCATGGTGGACGGCGCGGTGGCGCAGTCGGCTGGCGGCACCATCCGTTACCTCGCCGCGCAGAATGTGGCCGTGGGCGGCCTCAACGCCGGTGGCAGCGCCGGCGTGGTCAGCGTGACCGCCACCGCTGGTTCGATCACGGATGCTGGCGATGCCGACAAGGATGTCACGGCACTCAGCCTGCGCCTCGTGGCCGGCACGGGCATCGGCTCGGGGGCCAACCACCTCGACACCGCCGTGACCGCGATCGCCGCTCAGGCGGCGGGCGGTGGTATCTTCCTCACCGACGACGACGCGCTCACGGTGGGGGCGGTGGGCTTGGTGATCGCGAACCGAGTGCAGACCTCCGGCTCGACGGTGATCATCACCGATGCGTCATTGACGGGTGAAACTACGACTGCGGGCAACGGCAACATCGTTCAGGAAACCTTGGCGGGGACACTCACCATCACCCAGACGCTACTGGCCCACGGCAGCGGCAACGTCCGCCTTGCCGCGCTGGGTGTGGGCACGGATGTGGTCATCAACGCCACGGTGATTTCGTCCACCGGCAACCTCACGGTGCTCGCGCATCGAGACGTGAGCCAGTCCGCCATCGGCGATCTGACGGTTTCCGGCGGCACCATCGACGTCGAGGCCACGACCGGCTCCATCAATATGTCCGACGGCGCGGTGGCCCAGAGCGGCGGCGGCGCGATTCGTTACAAGGCGGGGGTGGACGTGGCCGTGGGCGGGTTGAACGCGGGCGCGGGCCGCGTCTCCCTCGAGGCCGGTCGGTCGGTGATCGACAACGGCGACGGCGACAAGGATGTGACCGCCACGGAGGTTCGCATCACCGCCGGCACGGCCATCGGCGCGGGCAACGCCCTCGACCTCGCCGTCAATACGCTGGCCGCGCAATCCGGCGCCGGGGGCATCTTCCTCGCGGACGACAACGACATCAGTGTCGGCACCGTGGCCGGGGTGCAGGTTCAGCGGGTGGCGGGGGATGGGGTGGCGGCGTTGAACCCGGCTCCCGCCGCAGTCCCCCTGAGCGGCCTAACGTCTAGCGCCGGCGGCCACATCGTGATGTTCACGCTGAACGGCACGCTGACCGTGGCGCAGGCCGTCTCCGCGGGCGGCGCCGGCAACGTGTTCCTCCAATCGCGCACATCCGCACTGAACGACAAGGATGTGCTTGTGAATGCCGTTGTGACCTCCGTTACGGGCAGCCTCAGCGTGATCGCCAATCGGAGCGTGACTCAAGCCGCGACCGGCGACCTTTCCACTGGTGGCACAGGCACTGTTGATGTCGAGGCCCAGAACGGAACACTCACAATGAACGCCAACGCCACGGCGGTGACCGCGGGCGGCAACATCCGTTACAAGGCGGCCCAAAGCGTGCTGCTCACGGGTCTGAACGCCGGGACAGGGGATGTTAGCGTGGTGGCCACGGCGGGCAGCATCACCGACAACGGTGACATGGCTGCGGATGTGGCCGGCAACTCCGTTCGTTTGACGGCCGCCATCGGCATCGGATCCGGCGCGAACCATCTGGATACCTCCGTCACCGGAATCGCCGCGCGCGCGGCCGGCGGGGGCATCTTTGTCACCGACAGCGATGCTGTGGCGGTGGACTCCGTTGGTCTGGTCCCGGTGCAACGCGTGACCACGACGGGCGAGACCGCTCCGGAGCAGGACACGGTTGCACTGACTGGTTCAACGACCACGGCTGGCAACGGCAGCATCGTCCACCGCGCGCTGACCGGCGTCTTGACGGTCAGCCAGGCGGTCACTGCGCAGGGCAGTGGCAACCTGCTGCTGCAGGCGCTCGGCACGGGCGGCGCCCTCACGGTGAACGCCGCGGTCCAGTCCACGAGCGGTTCGTTGAGCCTCCGCGGCTTGGGCAATGTCACGCAGTCCGCCACCGGCGACCTGACGACGGGCAGCGCGACCATCGAGGTCGAGGCGCAGACTGGCTCCATCACGATGGCCAACGGCGCAGTGGCGCAGACCAGCGGCGGGAACATCCGTTACCTAGCGGCGGTGAACGTGGCGCTGGGTGGCCTGAACGCCGGAACGGGCAGCGTCAGCGTTTGCGCCACCACCGGCGCGATCAGCGACAATGGGGACACCGACAAGGACATTCGCGCCAGTCAGGTGCGGCTTTCCGCTGCCACCGGGATCGGAACGGCCGCCGACCATGTCGACACCGCGCTCGTCACGTTGGCTGCCCGCAGCGTCAGTAACGGCGTGTTCGTGATGGACGATGACGCGCTCACGGTCGGCGCCTTGAGCTCGATCGCCGTCAACCGTGTGGACGAGGACGGCACGGTGCCCGCGCTGCTGGTGCAGACCGATTCCGCGCTGGCGGAAGTGCGCGTCACCGGCAGCGGTAACATCGTGCTCGGGACGCTAAACGGCACCTTGACTCTGAACCAAGCCGTGGCGGTTGACGTGGCCGGAAACATTCGCCTCGCCGCTCAGGCCGCGTCTGGTAGCGATAAGGATGTGGTGTTGAACGCCACCGTTTCCACCGCCTCGGGCAATCTCACCGTGCTCGCCAATCGCAGCGTGACGCAGGCCGCCGCCGGGGACCTCACGGTGGGCGGCAGCGGCACGATTGATGTCGAGGCCACGAACGGATCCATCACCATGGCCGACGGGGCCACGGCGACCACGGCCGGAGGGAACCTCAGCTACCTAGCGGCGGGCGTCGTCACGTTGAGCGGGCTGAATGCCGGTGCTGGTTTTGTGAGCGTGACCGCGACCGCCGGCTCCATTACCGACAGCGGCGACGCGGCGATGGATGTGCGCGCCGCCAAGTTGCGTGCCTTTGCCGGGGACGGCATCGGTGCGGGCTCCAACCATCTCGAAACCGCTGTGAACGTGATTTCCGCGCGCGCCCGGAGTGGCGGTGTCTTCGTGACGGATGTGGACGCGCTAACGGTGGACACGGTCGAGGCGATGGCCGTGAACCGCGTCGCTGCGGATGCCACGAGCTTCCAGCGCATCGACGCGGCGCAGAGCGACGTGCTTACCACGTTCGGTGGCGGCAGCATCGTCCTGCGCACGGTGAACGGTTCCCTGACGATCAACGATGGTATAGCCGCCGCCGACGGGATCGGCGTCAGTGCCGACACCTTTGGCAATGTCCGGTTGGAAGCCGGAGATGCGGGGACGAACGACAAAGACATAGTGCTTAACTCCGTGGTGCGTTCCGCGACCGGCCGGATCACCGTGCTGGCCAATCGCGGGGTGAGCCAGTCCGCGTCGGGTGACCTCCTCACGAACGGGACGATTGATGTCGAGGCGACGAACGGATCCATCACCATGGCCGACGGGGCGGTCGCGCAGACCGCGGGCGCCTCCATCCGCTACCTAGCGGCCGTGAACGTGACTTTGGGCGGCTTGAGCGCCGGCACGGGCAGTCTGAGCGTGAGGGCTGCGGCTGGCTCGATCTTGGATGGCGGCAATGCGGACAAAGATTTGCGCGCCGGGCGTGCCCGCCTCGTCGCGGGCGTGGGCATCGGCGCGGGATCGAACCACCTTGACGTGGCCATTGACACGCTGGCGGCGCGGGCGGCCGCGGGCGGGATCTTCGTCACGGACGACGACGCGCTGGCCGTGGATGCCCTCGGCGCGATCAGTGTTAGCCGTGTGGACGTGGATGGCTCGACCCCGGCGGGTTCGCTCCAGACGGATGCCGCGCTGACCGAAGTGCGCACGACCGCCGGCGGCGGCTCCATCGTCCTCGTGGCCTTGAATGGCACCCTCACCCTCAACCAGGCCGTGGTGGCCGATGGCGCCGGCAACCTCCGTCTCGAGGCCCGCACGACCGCTGCCAACGACAAGGATGTCGTGGTGAACGCCGCGGTCCAATCCAGCACCGGCCATATCTCCGTCCTCGCCAACCGCGACATCCTGCAATCAGTCGTCGGTGACATCACCACGAACGGCGGCACGGTGGATGCCGTCGCGGCCACGGGTTCCATCACGATGGCGAACGGAGCCGTGACGCAGGTGGGCGCAGGCACGATCCGCTACCTCGCGCTTAATGACGTGGCGCTCGGTGGTTTGAGCGCGCTGACCGGCACGGTGAGTATCACCGCCACGAACGGCTCCATCCTAGACAACGGTGATGCCGACCAGGACATCGCGGCGTCTTCCGCCCAGTTGACGGCAGCGAATGGCATCGGGGTGACGGCCAACCAGATTGACACCGCGCTGAGCACCCTCGCGGCGCGCGCCGGGATCGGAGGCATTCACCTCGCGGAAGACGACGCGCTCACCATTGGCACCGTCGCGCAGGTGACCGTGAATCGCGTGGACACCGACGGCACCACGCCGATCGGAATGCAGCAAACCAGCGCGACCATCAGCGACCTGGTCACCATTGCTGGAAACGGCAACATCATCGTCCAGACGCTCAACGGCAGCCTCACCGTGACGGATGGCACCACGCCCGCTGACGGCGTGGGCGTGCGTGCGAATGGCACCGGCAACGTCCTGCTCCAGTCGCAGACCACCACCCTCAATAACGACAAGGATCTGATTCTGAACGCCGGCGTCGTTTCGACCGGCGGCAATATCTCGCTGATCGCCAATCGCGACCTCCTCCAATCCATCTCTGGCATGGTGACCACCGGCGGCACGGGCACGATCGATGTCGAAGCCTTCAAGGGCTCTGTGACCATGAGTGACGGTTCGCTCGCCAAAACCGCGGGCGGCAACCTCCGTTACAAGGCGGACGTGAACGTGACGATCAGCAGCCTTGTGGCCGACTCCGGCACCGTCAGCGTGCTGGCCACGACCGGCTCCATCCTCGACGGCGGAGATGCGCTCGTGGATGTCGTCGCCGGCAGCCTGCGTCTCTGGGCCGGTATCGGCGTGGGTCAGCTAGATGATCCGGCAACTTCACCTGTCAACGAGGCTAATGCGATCGAGACGACGGTCGTCACCGTCAGTGCCCGTGCGGGCAGCGGCGGTATCAACCTAATAGAGAGCAACGCGCTGGTCATTGGCGACACTGCGGCATTTGTCCAACGTGTGATGGCGGTCAGCGACTCGACGACCCGACTGGAAGATCAGGCGCAGAGTGACGCGGTCACCACCTCGGGTAATGGTTCGATCGTCATTCGCACGGTCTCGGGTGACCTGACGGTGACCGACGGAGCGTCAGTTGCGGACGGCATCAGCGTGAGCGCACAGGGTAGTGGCAACGTGTTGCTGCAGGCGCAGGGCGCGGGTGCTTCGCTCACGGTGAACGCGAATGCGGACGTGGCGAGCGGCACGGGCCACCTCACCGTGCTGGCAGCGCGGCATGTGACCTTCTTGGCCGGGGCGGATCTGCAGACGGCCGGGACCGGAACCATCCAGGTGGTGGCAGGCTCCGTCGGCAGCGCGGGCACGATCGACTTCAGCGGCACGAGCCACCAGACCAGTCTCAACGGGGACATTCGGCTGTGGGCGGGGACGGACGTGCGGTTGGGCGGTCTCCTCGCGACGGGCGCCAACGCCAGCGTGACGGCGCACACGGGCACGATCTACGACGCGGACGACGACACGACGGTGGACATTGCCTCCGCGCAACTGCGGCTGTGGGCGGGATTGGGCGTGGGCTTGCTGGGCTCGGGCGTGAACCCGATCGAGACGAACGTGACGACGGTGAGCGCGCGGGCGACCAGTGGTGGGATCAACCTGCTGGAGAGCGACGCTCTGACGGTGGGCGACACGGCGGTGACAGTGCAGGCGGTGAACGCGGATGGCAGTGTGACGCCGGTGAGCGATGCGGTGCAGAGCGACCTGCGCACCACGGGCGGCAGTGGGCATATCGTGGTGCGGACCACGGCGGGTTCGCTGACCTTGAACAACGGCACGGCGCCGGACGACGACACGGCGGTGAGCGCCAATGGTTCGGGCAACGTGCTGCTGCAGACCTTGGGTGCGGGCACCGACCTCACGGTGAATGCGGACCTCGTGAGTGGCAGCGGCAACCTCAGCGTGCTGGCAGCCCGGAGCGTGGTGTTCACCGGCACGGCCGACCTCCGCACCAGCAGCAGTGCGGCCACGAGCGGCAGCCTCGACGTGGTGGCCGGC
>CALQJI020000020.1 GCA_943330855.2 Klebsiella pneumoniae | reverse complement strand
GGGCGTCCGCGCTCCAATGCGTCCGATTCATCGAGGGGGCCGAGCGGAAGGGGAAACGTCCGTTTCGTCTGCGATGAACGGAGTTCCGCAACCCCTCACACTTTGGACTCTTGGACTTTGGACTTTGGACCCACTCCCCACGTAAAGAACGCCGCCGTCCCCAGCAGCGCGACGCACGCCGCGCCCAACACCTGCACCACCATCTGAAAGCCCGCCAGCGGCTCCACCGCGGCTAGTTTCGGCTGCACCCACCACAAGCCAGCCGCAAACGCCACGGCGATGCCCAGCAGCCACGGCACAATGGTAAACCGCTCGCGCGCGAGCAGGTTTTGAATCAGCACATTCGCCAGCACGAGGAACAGGATGCTCCACACAAACCACGGCACCAGCGGAGCCATGACCAGAAACTTCTCCGGGTTGAGAAAATACACGATGCGCAGCGGCAGCCACGGCACCAGCGAACACACCGCCGCCACGGCTCCACCCATCACCGCCGTGCCCAGCAACGTGTGCCGCAACGCCGCGTCCTGCCCATCACCCGCGCCACCGGCGATCTTAGGGAACATCACATTGGCAATCGGCATCGTGAACTGGCTCAAGCCAAACCCAACGATTACCCCCGCCCCGTAAAGCCGCGTCAGGTCACCGTCAAATTGGCTCTGCACAAACAGCGTGTCCGCCGAGTAGATGAAGATGACCGCGCCCAATCCCAGCGTCAGCGGCACCACCCGCGCTAGCCAAGGTCGCCACACAAACGTCCCGCCGGGCACCGCCCGCACCGCGCGCGTCCCATACCACGCCAGCGCCACGGCGGCGAACTGGCTAAACAGCGACGCGGATATCGCACTCGCCGCCTGCCCGTGCATCAACATCACCAGCACCACCACCATGCTGAATCGTCCGACGCCATCAATCACCAGCGTCCAGCCCAGCGTCGCGAACTCCTGCCGCCCTTGCAACACGCCGCGCAGAATGGGCAGCCAAAGCGTCGTCAGCCCCAGCCCGAGGGTCGCCAGCAGCGCATTGGGATTACTGATCTTCAACGTCGCGCAGATCGCATCACTCGCGGCCCAGCCAGCGAGAAACATCACCAGCCACAGGGCACTCATCGCCCACAGCAGCGCGCGCACGGTGGCCGCGAGGTTCGCCTGCGCCGCCGGTTCCTTTGCCATCGCGGTTTGCAACGCGAGCACTGCCTGCAAGCCGGACGCGGGGATGCCCAGCAGGATGAACAGCTTCAGCAGCGTCTGGAACACGCCGTATTCTGCCGCCTCCATTTTCCCCGCGATGGGATGCACCGCGAACATGAACAGCCCGCAGCCCAGATTCGCCGCGACGAGCCAGCCGGCTTGCTTGAAGAAGTTTTTGCCTGAGTCGGCGCTCATGAGGGGAGAATGGTTTCGAGGGTCACTGGCACCTGTTCAGAGGACTCGCGCTGCGGGTGGGTGAAGAGGCCGCGCCAAAAACCCAGCCCGTAAAAGAGATGTGACACAACAATCAGCGGGGCGACGCGCGCGGCGTTGAACAGGCAGTGCGAACTCGAAGCCAGCGTCTGCACGAGCCCCGCAACCACGTAGAGCGCCAGCGGCCACAGCAGCACTGGCGGCAGCAGCGGCGTCAGCACGAGGTAGAGCAGAAACAACGGCGGCACGAAGTTCGGCGCGGAGCCAAGCGTGGGGTGCAGCCGGAACTGCTCGGCCCGCCCGCGTCCGTAGTTCATCAGCATCTTGCAGAAGGCGCCGAGCGTGCGGCGCGGACGGCGGTGGACGATGAACTCCGGGTCGTAAAGCAGCGTGCCGCCGCGCTTCTGCAACTCATCCATCAGCGCGTTCTCTTCGTTCGGATACAGCGCCTCGTCGAAGCCGCCTGCGGCCAGCAAGGCTTCGCGGCGGCCCATGAGGTTGCAGAGAATCAGCTCCTTCTCGCCGCTCGCCCGCGCTTTGCCGACGGGCGTGTAGCGCGCGCGGCTAGGACCGAACGCAAGCCAGCTTCCCATCACGGCGGCGAACGCCTGCTCTAGCGGCGGCGCCTCTGCCGGGCACACGTTTGGCCCGCCCACCATCACGACCGTCGGGTCTGCGAAGTGCGCGAGCGCGCGGCGCAAGTTATCCGGTGGCGGGAGCGAGTCGTCGTCGAGGAAGTAAATCAGTTCGCCCTTCGCAGCACGCAGCGCGGTGTTCCGCTGAACGGACGGTTGCTTGCCGCGCGCGACGATGATTTCAAGCCGGTCGGCTGGGTGATCGAGTCGGCGAGCGGCGGCCAGTGCGAGCGGCTCCGCGTCCCCCGGTCGTGTCGGGATGATGACGGTGACGAGCGGGGCGCTCATGCGCAGCGCGAGAAACGCCCCAGCCCCGTAGTCGCAACCTTCAGGTTGCGCTTGCAGGCTTCGGTGCGGAGGGCGATTCGCAACCTAAAGGTTGCGACTACGGGGTGGTTCATGGCTGGTCACGCAGGAATTTGACCAGTAGCCGCGTCAACCTTTCAAGCTGCGCCAGCTCCACCCACTCGTCCGCCGTGTGGGCCTGCGCGATGTCGCCGGGGCCTAGGAGCACGCTGGGGATGCCGCCACTGGCCAGCACCGCCGCGTCGGAGAAGTAATCCACGCCGAGGGCGCGGCGTTGCCCGGCGCAACGCGTGAGCTGGCGGACAAGCGGGAGGTTTGGGTCCGTTTCGAGCGCGGGACACGGGGCGTTCTTCGTGTCAGTCAACTCCGCGTCCACGCTGACGCGCCGCAAGAGCGCGCGCAGTTCTGTCATCACGCCGGCGTCCGTCTCGCTGGGCAGCGTGCGGCGGTCTACGAGGATTTCGCAGCGGTCGGGGACGATGTTGGGCTGCCTGCCACCGGCGATGAAGCCGACGTTCACCGTGGCATGGCCGAGCAGCGGATGAGTTCGCTCGCGCAGCGTCGCGGCGTAGTTCGTCTCCAGTTCCTCCACGACACGGGCCATCGCGTGGACCGCGTTTTTGCCGAGGTGCGGCTTGGAGCCGTGCGCGGATTTGCCGTGTGTAGTGATGCGGAGCCAGAGGTCGCCCTTGTGCGCGGTGATGACTTTGAGCCGCGTCGGCTCGCCGACGATGGCGAGGTCGGCCCGGCTGCCGCGCTTCACCAATGCCCGGCTGCCGCTCTGGTTGTTCTCCTCGTCCACGAGGGCGGTGAGGATGATTTCAGTCTCGCGCGGGCGCGCACCGCTGGCGGCGAGTTCGAGGAGCGCGGCGAGGTAGGTGGCGATGCTGCCTTTGGTATCGCACGCGCCGCGTCCGTGCAGGCGACCCGCTTTCACGATGGGCTTGAAGCGCGCTTCGCCGTCCACGCCCACGGTGTCCATGTGCGGTGCGAGCAGGATGCGGCGGCGCACTTGCCCGCCAGCGGGGGTAAGGCGGATGAGCAAGTTGGAACGGCCTGGGAAAACCTCTTGCCACTCTAGCTCCAGCCCGGCGCGATCCGCAGTGAAGGCGAGGAAGTCCGCAACGCGCTGCTCGCCGGTGAGGTCGTCGCGGCCCGGCAGGAACGCGGGGTTCACGCTGGGCAACGCGATGAGTTCGCGCAGGAGTTGATGGGCGGCGGCGGGCATTGGGCGCGGCGAAGGTAGGAGAGGGCGCAAGGGGTGTCGAGTCGGGGCTTGCCGCCAGACTTTGCAAGTCCGCAGGCCCGTGCTTCACTCCGCCCGGCTCATGCGCAAGCTCGTTTATCTCATTCCCAAACCGATTCTCTTCGGCTTGCTCGGCGCGTTGGGTTGCGTGCTGGGCTGGGCGGCGGGCGAGCCGCTGTTGAAGGTTATCAAGCCACCCGCTGCGAAGGCTGGCGACGACGCAATGGGCCAACCCGCCGCGCCCGTCCTCGTCTTCAGCAACGAGCTGCAAAAGCGCCTGCAACGCGAGGAGGCCAAGACTGGCGACGTGCAGATTTCGCTGATGTGGGACAACTTCAACGACCTCGACCTCCACTGCGTGGACCCCGGTGGCGAGCGCATCTTCTACGGCCACAAACGCTCGGCCTCGGCGGGTGAGCTGGACGTGGACATGAACGCCCGCACGCCTTACTCCGCCCAGCCCGTCGAGAACATCTACTGGCCCACGAACGGCGCGCCGGAGGGCCGCTATCAGGTTTCCGTCGTCCACTATTCGCTGCACGCGCCGGTCAACGACACGCCCTTCACCATTGCCATCAAACAGGGCGGCAAGGCGCAGGAATTCCGCGGCGTCATCCGCCACGGGCAGAGTAATTTGGTCCACACCTTCGAGATGAAGAAGGCCCCGATCCCCTCCGCCTCCGACCTCGCCAAACTCAACCAGCGCCAGCCTCCTGCGCTGAAGACCACCCTCGTCGTCGGCTTATGGACTTCGCTGCTGGCCGTGGGCATGGCCGCGCTCATCGTGGCGACGCAAAACTTCCTCCTCCGTCGCGCACTGTTCAGCTTGAAGGAAGCCTCGCTCGTGCTGGGCGGCGGCGTGCTGGCCGGACTCATCTCCGGCGCGGTGAGCCAACATCTCTTCGCCCTCGGCGCGAACAGCTTCGCCGCTCAACTCACCGAGACCGAGGCGGAGCGCGTGTTGCCGCTCATCTTCAAGACTGGGCAAGTCGCGGGCTGGTCGCTGCTGGGCGCGCTGCTCGGTTTCGGTCTCGCGTTCTTCATCCCGAACCTGCCCAAGTTCCGCGCGGGCTTCGCAGGCTTAATCGGCGGCGGGCTGGGCGCGCTCGCTTTTCTCCTCGCGCTCGCGAAGTCCGGCGAAGTCACCGGACGCCTCGTGGGCGCGGCCATCCTCGGCCTGACCATCGGCCTCGTCGTCGCGCTCGTGGAGCGGCTCGCGCGCGAGGCCGCGCTCATCGTCCACTGGCACGAGAACGAGCGCACCGTCATCAACCTCGGCGCGGAACCCGTCATCCTCGGCAGCTCACCGGAGGCGCACCTCTACTTGCCGAAACACAAAGGCTTCCCGCTCATCACCGCCATCGTGACCTTCCGCGAGGGCCGGGTGCAGATGGAAAACAAGCTGTCCAACTCCACGCACACGCTGGCCAGCGGGAACAAACTCCAGATCGGCGACCTGTGGATCGAGATTCAGACCGACACGAAGTGAGCGGCCAGATGAGCTTCGCCCTGCCGCCACGAACCTCGGCGGCTACGCGATGAAACCACTGCTCACGCCAGAACGGATCGCACGAGGCAGTCGTTGCTCTCAAGTAGGACAGCGCGTCCCGCCTGTCCCGCTCACTTCGAGTAACCGCTCAAGCGGTTGGTTTTCAAATCAAAGTCAGGCGAGACGCACTGACCTCCTATGAGCCGCCCCACGGACATTAAGTGCCCCGCCTGCAAGCAAACCGGCGACTGGCTCGCCACGCCGTTCAGTCCCTTCTGCTCGAAGCGGTGCAAGCTCGTGGACTTGGGCCAGTGGTTCAGCGAGGAGCACGTCGTCTCCGAGCCGCTGCGCCCGGAGCACTTCGCCGGCTACGAGGAGCTTCCCCCCGGCGAATATCTGGACAAGCCCGAGTAGGTGACGACGTGAGGAGTCTCCATCTGAAATGCGGAATGCGGAATGCGGAGTGCGGAGTGCGGAGTGGAAGTCAGCGACTCCTCACGTCGTCACCCTGCCGGGCTACTTCTTCGCGGGTGCGGCGGGTATGAAGGGCATTTCCGCGTCTGTATGCACGCGCTGGCCGGTGGGGCCCACGATCGTGGGCGTCAGGAAGAGCAGGAGGCGCGGAGGCTTCGCCCCCGGCTGGCCGGCGACGGGTGCGTCGGGGAATCCCAGCATCACCGTCTGCCCATCCCACACGACGCATTGCGACATCGAGATCGCTTTGCCCTCACGCGACATGATTACCGAGAGATTGATGGTATATCCATCAGCAGCCACGGTCGGCATCAACTCCAACTGCACGCCCTGCGCCACCCCGCCTTTGGCCTTCGCATCCGCCGGGAGTTCGATCACGGCCTGCTTGCCCGAAGTCGTCGTCACCTTGGGTAGCGACGCCACCTCGTTGCCATCGCGCTGCTCCAAGGCGCGCACGAGCACCGCGAACTGAGGTGCGGTGAGAATGCCGGCATTGGTGCGCGCCCAGTCAAAGCCCAGCGCCTTGAGGTCGTTCTGGTTCAGCGTGGCAAACTTCGCCTCAATCAAAACCTGCGGCGGCTCCACGTTCAGCAGCTCAATCGCCATCTGGATGATGTCCAAGTCCTGCACCGACGCGCGGACGAGGAGCAGGCCGTTGCGGTCGTTGAAGAAGACCTGCGTCGCGTCCGGGCTGTTGGTCGGGCCGAGGTTTCCAACGCCTGCCGCGCGGAAGTAATCGCGCAAGAGGATGTTGAACCCATCCGTTTGGTTCGTGCCCACTACGCCGCTGACATTGCCTTGAGCGGGGTGCCCTGCGGCTTTCCCCGGCACCGGGCGGTGGCTGTTGAAAGTGGCGTTGTTGGTGGGGTTGGAGGGCAACTCGATGCTCCGCAGCCCGCCCTCAAAACGGTCCGGGTCCACCTTGAACATCCGCGCGAAGAGCGCCGCCTGCTCCGGCAGCTTGGGCGTGAAGACGATGGCGTATTCCTCGATGGAGTATTTCAGTCCAACACTCCCTCCGTCCGGCAGCTTCACCTCGGCGGTCTTGCAGATGACATCCAGCGTCTGGCGCAAGGTGAGGTTCGTCAGGGTGGTCGTCACCTTGACCAGCGCGGTGGCGAGGGCGGGCGTTGGGAGGGCCTTGCCTCTGGCCGGGAGGGGTTGGCCCGTGACCGGGTCCAACACCGATGGACCGGGAGCGGCGACTGCCCTGCCCGGGGCACCCGCTTGCACGTTCGCCGAGATGTAATCAACCACCACATTGTCGATGAGAAAGTTAAGCCCCTTCTTCTTCGGGTCTGGCTCTGGGTCCGACTGCTCCGCGGCAGCCTTAAGCCACTTCACGACTTCCGGCAACGTGACGCTGTCGAAGCGGACTTCCGGCAGAGTGATTTCGTCCAGCTTGCGGTTGATGATCTGCGCTCCCTTGCTGCTGTGCGTGGGGAAGAGGACTTGGGAGTTGTTGCGGGGCCGCTCGTTCCAGTTTTTAGTCACGGCGACGACGCGCTCGCGGTCTTCACGGAATCGCTTGCGGCTCGCCTCCTCAAACTGCGCCTCCAGCACGGGCCGGAGATAGAAGAACGCTGCGTCGTTCTCCGGGTCCAAGACGATGGCTTCCTCCAACCGCTTCCGCGCTTCGAGATACTCGCCCACCTCGTAGTAGAGTTTCCCGTCGCGGACGAGGCTCATGATTTTGGAGCGGGCTTCTCTCAATTCGTTCGGTCCCGCAGGAGCCTGCTGGCGTGATGACCTCCCGTCATGCGCAGCTTCCACATGCTCATTGAACTTCTTGAACTCCGCGACCTTCGGGCTGTTCGGCTCGAATAGCAGCACCTTCTCCACCTCGGCAGCAGCGGCCTTGAATTGGTATTTCTCCTGTAGCTCCGTCGCGAGCTGGATGCGGCAGTGGGTCAGCCCGACCAGCGCATCTCGGTAACTCTTGTCCACGTTTGAGACGCTGCCCAGCAGCTTGGCGTGTCCGCTGGCCTCCTCGTAACGCACCACCGCATTGGTCCACGCCTTGGCTTTCTGAAACTGCCGAGCCTCGCCCAGCAGGTTGTCCAGCACCAGCCTCGGCTCCTGCCGACGCAAGGCTTCCGCCTCCGCCACGTCGGCGGGATCGCGCAGCACTGTCGCTGCGTTGGTAGGTGACGAGGTGACGAGTCTCTGACTGGCGGGCGGGGTCTGGAGGATGGCGTCTGGCGTCTGGGGAGAAGTGAGCCTCCTCACGTCGGCTCCTACGGGGGCGGGCTGAAGGCTCGCGCCAGGCTTGGGCGCAGGCGTGTTCGTGCGGACGACGGGAAACGGCTGGTAGGAGCGGTTACCAATCGTGTCCACGTCGTTCGTGAAGTGTGGGCCGCCACCGGCCACGCGGCCGAGGCTGCGACCAAAGCGCGAGGGACTGACCCAGAATGAGTAGAGGCTGGCGTTCTTCAGGTGGAAGCGGAAGCACACGGGGCGACCGATGAGCATGGCGAGGTCTTGTGTCCCGTTCTGCCAATTCACGGTCATCAGCGTTTGGTCAGCGGCGAGCCGCACCGCGTTCGCGAGCGCGAACGGTTGGGACTGCTGCTTGGTGTCGTTTTATGGGTCACCACGATGGGTCGTCCGTCGGGATGCACAATCTCGATGCGCAGTTCGCCGTCGGGCGCATTGGTCTTCAGGTTCACGAACATGAAATTGCCGGTGAAGGTCACGGGCTTGGTGGTCATCACGCCGCCTTCCGGCCCGGCGTCCAGCGAGGCGAAGCCGTCGCGGCGCAGCGTGGCGAGGCCGACGGCTGCGTTCGCGTGCGTCTCACCGGGCTTTTGCACCCTGCCACCAAAGTAGAAGTGCAGGTTCCGCCCTACGACGAGGAAGCCGTTGGTCAGCGGATGCAGGTCGCTCCACTGCGAGCCGTCGGCAGGTCGTGGTGCTGGGATGAAGACGCGCTCCGGCGAAAAGCTACTGGCCGGAACGCCGCGCCAACCCACCGACAGATACAGTCCCGACGAAGAAGGCTCATCCGCACGCGGATAGACGCGATGCAACGTGACGCGGTGCGATTCGTAATCCGTGCTGGCCCACTTGGGCCGTTCCGTCAAACCGGTTGGCGGTGCAATAGCAAGTAAACGGGGATGGGCGGGCCAGTTGGTGCCGCTGGGGGAGCGAAATTCTGCGCTGTTGGTGCGGAAGGCAATCCGCAGCCGGAACTCTTGGATGGCGGTGTCATACCAGACGTCGGCCGGGAATGGAAACTCCCCCCGCAATGCCCCGGTGGTCATCACCGTTCGTTGTGGCAAGTCACTGACGATGGGCTGATGCCACATGCGTTGGAGCGAGTTGCTCGCGATGAGGAAGTCGTCCACGAACAACTGCCGACCCACGCTGATGTCCAAGGCGTTGGTAGGTGACGAGGTGACGAGTCTCTGACTGGCCGGCGGGGTCTGGGGGATGGCGTTTGGCGGCTGGGGAGAAGTGAGCCTCCTCACGTCGGCACCTACGGGGGCGGGCAGACTCGCGCCGGGTTTGGCTGGGGCGGGTGGTTTAGTCTGCGACTCTCCCATCAACCGGGAAAGCTGTTCTTCGCGCCGGATGAGGTCCTGTTTGACGGTTTCAAAACGCGCGAGGGCCTGCTTCAACTCCGCCACCAACGCGACTTCAAGGGCTTCCCGCTGGCTGAAGAGCTCCTTCATCTTGAGGTGCCCGGCCGGATATGTCCGTAGCTGCTCTTTGATGGTGCGCTCCAATGATAGCTTCTGGCGCTCCAGATCCTCCCAAGTATTAATCCCCCGAGACGACGCCGTGCCTTGAATCATGCCGCTGCACGTTGCGAGTAGAGCCAGCCGTTCCAAGGTGGAGAAGTTTGCGGTTTGCAGCCTTGTTCCGACCGAGATGAACCGCCCTAGTTGAAACCGGACGGAGGCCAGTTCCTGTGGGGCAAGCCTAAGCTGCTTCAACGCCTCCTCCACCGACTCCAGTTGGTTCCGCAGGCCGAGCATCTTCGGGTGCGCGGGTGGGAAGGTCTTCTCGGCCTCCTTGATTTCGGCTTCCACGCGGGCTTTGCGTTCGAGGAACTCCGCGCGCGGGAGCGGGGCGGAGGCGGCAAAATCAGCTGCCCGCTTCGGAGTGAACAACAGCGGTCCTGGGGCGAACGGTCGGTCCGTTTGAACAGCTACCACATTGACGTGCGCGGTCTCGACGTGCGCCGGTTCGTAGGCCTTCTTGATGGCGGCCCGCACTTCGGAAATAGTTTTTCCGGCCACGGGGATGGCACCAATCAACGGCAACTCAATGTCCCCGGAGGGCAGCACGCGCGTTTCCTTCCGCAAGTCGCTGCGCTGGTAGATATCGACCTTCAGCACATCTCCGACAGCGAAGCGATAGGGCGGGAAAACTTTCGCTGCCATGACGAATGGCACGTCGAGTGGCTGCCCGGCGGGCAATGGCTGGGTCAGGTCGAGTTCCTGAAGGCTCTCATCCGTTTGCCGGTGGACGGCGGCGAGGGTGTATTTGCCGGGCGGCAGCGCTTGCGGGAAGCGGAAGCGGCCCTCGGCGTCCGTCACTGCGAAGTAGGGATGATCGAAGACGCTGAGGTAGTGCATCATCCACGGATAAACATACACAGTGCCTCGGATGAACAACTCAGGCGCGGGGAAGGTGTTTTCCACGTAGTGTTCCTCGCTCACCACCCGGCTGAATTGCCGGTTTGGATAGTTCGTGGGCATCACCTGAACTCCCACGGTGCCGGTCCGAACACTGTCCCAAATGACCGGCTGGCCGACCTGCACGGCACTGATGTAAGGCTGAAACTCGTAGTTTTGTGCATGCACGACCACCGCTTCGGAGAGGGGGTGGTAATCCTGCTTGGGCAGACCGGCCTTCACGTAAACCACCACATCGGCCAGTCCGCCATCGGTCGCAACGCGGTAGAACCGGGTTTTCATCGGGGCGTTCGTGCGGGCAACGAGAACGGTTGGCGGCAGTGGGATGTTGTGCTCCGCCGGTGGGGTGCCGCTGAAGAGAACGCGGCCTTGAATGAGCACGGGTTGGTCATTGGTGGGTAACGAGGTGAGGAGTTTCTTGCTGACGGCTGTTCGCTGTCCGCTGTCCGCTGAAGTGAGACTCCTCACGTCGTCTCCTGCGGGGGATTTCTTCGCCTGCCACCACTTGGCGACGGTGCGAGTGGGCGCTTCGGTGGCCGTGCGGTTCGCAGCGCAACCGGGCAGGAGGGCGAGGGCGGCGAGGAGGACGAGGGCGGAGGCGGTTTGCGCGAAGGAGCGGAGTTTGCCTGCGGGTTGCCAATCGCCCGGCGGAAGGGCCACGAGGCGCTCGACGCGGCGGCCGAGTTGCGAGCGGAAGCCGGCCATGCCCAGCGCGGCGCGCGGGCAGTCGGCGGCTTCGTGGCCGAGGGCGAGGAGACATTCCGCGAGGACAACGGGGCCGTCGGGCAGCGCGAGGCTGGCGTCGTCGGCCGCGAGTTCGCCGGCGAGGCGATGCTGGCGGCGCGCGACCCACACGAGCGGATGCCACCAGAGCGCGGCGGCGGCGAGGTCGGCGAGGAGTTGCCAGAGCGGATCGCGCGCGGCGAGGTGCGCCAGCTCGTGGGCGAGCATCACGTCCTGTTGCGCGGGGGCGAAGCGGGCGGTGAAGTCGCCGGGCACAACTACGCCGGGTCGCAGCCAACCGAAGGCGGCGGGGGTGCGGAGGCGTTCGCTGGCGAGCACACGCACGCGGCGGCGCAGGCCGAGTCGCGCGGCGAGGGCGGCGACGCGTTCGCGCAACGCCTCGGCGGCGGGGATGAAGTGTCGCAGCCGCAGCCACGCGAAGCCGGCGTGGGTCCACGCGGAGCGCGCGAGCAGGGCGACGATGCCGGTGAGCCAGAGGAGGGCCGGAGCGGGTGAGAAAGTGGGTGAGAAAGTGGGTGAGTGGGAAAGTGAGCGAGGCGACGGTGGGAGGGACGCTGCGGGTTCGAATTGCAGCGGTTCGGGCGCAGTGAACGCCCCCTCGCCCCGGCCCTCTCCCCCGATGGGGGCGAGGGGGAAGACAGGCGCGGGGGTGAAGGAGAGTTCGGGCGTGGATGAGGACGTCAACAACGGCGGGGCGGGTTTGGGGAAGGTGGTTTGCCACGCGAGGCGGAGTTGCGCGGGGAGCTGGCTGCCGGTGCCGGTGAGTTCGGCGGCGAGCACGGCAACGAGGGCGAGTAGCGCGGCACGCCACAGGGTGCGGCGGGCGGCGGCGGTGCGCAGGAGGGGCTGGAGCGCGAGTGCGGCGAGGATGACCACGGTGGCTTCAAGGGCGAGCCAGCCGAGTGGCGCGAGCCACGGGGCGAGGAGGTGAGGTGAGTTCATGGGGAAGGCGGTTTAGCCACAAAGAGGCGCAGAAGTCGCAAAATGGAGGTGGGTTTGTAGGGGTGTTTTTTTGTGCCTTCTGGGCCTTTTGTGGCGGGTCTAGGGCTGGGATTCACAGGCGTTTCTTGCGGTCGGCGATGAGTTTTTCCAGTTCGCTCAACTCGGCTTTGTTGACGGCGCGTGTGTCGAGGAGGTGGCTGACGGCTTCGGCGAGGGAGCCGGAGAAGAAGCGGTCCACGAGATGGTCGGCGACGTTCCGAGTGACATCGTCGGCAGCGACGGCGGCGCGGTAGATGAAGCTGCGGCCTTCGGTGCGATGCCGGACCAGGCGGCGGTCCTCCATCTTGCGCAGCATGGTGGCGATGGTGGTGTAGGCGAACTCAGCGCTGCCACCGAGGGCCTCGTGGACGGCGGAGACGGGGGCTTGTTCCTGCTGCCAGAGGACTTCGAGGATGCGGAGCTGGAGTTCGCCAAGGCGATGGGTGGGTGGTTTTGGCATGGGAGGGGGTGCTGGGTTCTGGGTTGGCAGTGGCGACGACCGAGTTAATACTACCTGGGTAGTTGTTAGGTCAAGCGTGAGTTTGGGGCGCGGGATTCGTCCACCCACGGCTGAGTGCAGGGCAAAGAAATTGAGGGCAAGGAAATTGCCCCACGGAAAATCATTCTTCACCTCCACTTCCCTCCTCACCGTTCCAATTTTCCCTTTCCACTCCGTGGGCCGGGATTAGAGTCCGCCATGCCTTCGGACTTTGACCAATCCGAGTTTGTGGACAGCGATGTCCAGACCACCACCCGGCCCGCTGCCCGCGCCACTACCATGAGCGAATCCACTCCGACGAGCCGGCCGCCCAGCCGCGAGGAACTTGACCACCGGGTCTCCACCGCACAGCAGCAGCTCGCCGAGTTGAAGCGCAAGCAGGACGAGTTGGAGCGCGAGCGCGCCGGGCTGGAGGAGGCGCGCCGCCGCCGCATCGAGTTACAGACGGGCCGCACGGAGATGCTCCAGCACCTCGTGCGCGGCGTCGTGCTGTTGGAGGAGGCGGAGCTCAAGTCCCGCCGCGATGCCGAACAAATGGCTCGGAGCCTGAGCGACCTCCGCGAATCGCTCGCGAAGGTGGAGGCCGTGAATGAGGAAACTTGGAGCGCGGAAACTTACAATGTGGAACTGACCCGCGCCCTTACCGCCATCGAGAATGCCCGCATGGAGTGGAATGGCGCGCGCCTCAAGTGGCCGTTGCTCGATGGGGCTCTGCTGTCAGCCACGGGTGCCGCCGCGCCCACCGGCCCTGCGAAAATTCAGGGCCATTTCTTCGGTGCCCAAAGTTTCGGCGAGCTCTGCCGGATCGGCTTCGCGCTCACCTGGCCCGTGGCGGTGGCGGTGCTGTTGGGCGTGGCGGTGCTGGTGCTGCTCCGCCGTTGAGGGCTCCGGCCATGTCCTTGTTCCGCAAAAAGCCCGACCCCCTTTCGGATCGCGCGCGCGCTCTGGAGGCCGAGATCGCGGCGCTCCAAGTTCAGATTAAACAGGCCGAGTCCGGCCAGCCGCTGTGGCCCGGCACGCCCAAGCTCCGTTCCACCGCGCTGCCCGGTGGTGAGAAGGCCCACTCCGTCTCCGCGCCGATCGTGCCGGTCTTCGAGGACGCGAACCAGACGCGGCTCAAGGCATCCGCGCACTTCACGCCGCCTGCGGCAGAGCACACCGGACTCGGTCCACGTCCGCCCGGCTTTGCTTCGGCCCTCCAACACCTCAAGCGGCGATTCGGTCTCACGGCGTCCAGCAATCCTAAACTCGTGAAGCTCCTCGACTCCGGTCAGATTCAAGGTCTGCGCCCGCTTCGTTACGAGCGCCGCGTTGCGCGCAACCGCTTCTTTCTCCTGTCCGCAGTGCTGCTGGCGGTGCTTTACGGAGTGTTCAAAATCATCGTGGGCGGGCGTTGAAAGTGGCGGCCGGGGTTGTGATTCAGATTAAGAACCGAACCTCCCTCGCTCACTAATCTTCCCCCATGCCGCGCCCGCCCGAAATCCTCCAGACAGCGCTCCTCGCGACGCCGCTCGGTGATTTCATCGCGCACTTCTCGGCCGCAGGGTTGGCCCGGATCGACTTCCCTGTGAAGCGCGCCAGCAACGAGGCTAAGCCTGCGAATGAACTCCCCGCTCCTTTCCGTGCCTGGGCGGACCAAACGCAGGCCGCATTGCAAACCGCTTTGTCCATCACGCCGCGTCGCCCGGCCGATCTCCCGCCGCTTGACCTTTCGCAGGGAACCAAGTTCCGCCTCCGCGTCTGGCCGGAGCTGTTGCGCATCCCGCGCGGCGAGACGCGTAGCTACGGCGAACTTGCTGATGGTCTCGGTAAGCCCCGGGCGGCCCGGGCCGTTGGCGGCGCGTGCGGTGCGAATCCAATCCCCGTGCTCATCCCCTGCCACCGCGTGCTGACTTCGAAAGGCGGACTAGGTGGCTTCTCCGGCGGGGTGGATTGGAAGCGCCGGCTCCTCGCACTGGAAGGTGTGCTCCTGACGTGACGGTCCCCGGCGAGCGCATCCGGTGATGCTCGCTGCCTGTGTTGCCACCCGCCGATTTCAATCAGCCAAACAGCTCCGTGACCAAGCGGCCTTCATCGAGGATGCCCACGGGCCGCCCATCCGGCGTGTGGATTTCGCCGCGCGGGTCGAGGCCGAGGCTGTCGTAGATGGTCCACGCCACGTCGGCGGGTTTTACCGGCGTGTCGGTCACGAAGGCTCCGGTGCGGTCGGTCGCGCCCACGACCTTGCCGCGCGCCACGCCCGCGCCGGCGAAGAGCAGGCTCGCCGCTTGGCCCCAGTGATCGCGGCCGATGTCCTTGTTGATTTTCGGCGAGCGCCCGAACTCGCCCATGCACACGACCAACGTGTCTTTGAGCAAGCCGTGCGCGTCCATGTCGTGGAGGAAGGTAGAGAAGCCTTGGTCGAACTCGGGGAGCTTCTTTTCGAGGCCGGGGAAAATCTTCGCGTGATGGTCCCAGCCGCCGTAGTTCACCGTCACGAAGCGCACGCCGTGCTGCACGAGGCGGCGCGCGAGCAGGACGCTCTGGCCAAAGGTGTTCCGCCCGTAGTCGTCGCGCAGCTTCTCCGTCTCCTGTTCGAGTGCGAAGGCGTTCTGGGCCTCACGCGAGAGGACCATCTCGGCGGCGCGTTGCTGGAACTCGCCGTAGGTCGCGAGCTGGTCGTTGCCTTCGATGCGCTTGGCCAAGTTGTCCACGGCTCCGAGGAGGGACTTGCGGCGCTCGGCGTGCTCGCGCTTCACGTCGGCGGGCAGCGAGAGGTCGCGGACTTTGAAGTTCTCCGCGTTCGGGTCGCCGGCCTTGAAGGACTCGCAGCGGCCACCGAGGAAGGCGCTTTTCCCCAACTCCCAGGTGAAGGACGGGTTGCGCGGCACGGCCACGTAAGGCGGCATCACGCCCCGGAAGCCCGTGCGCTCCGCGACCACTGCGCCCATCGCGGGATAGTCGCCGAAGGCCGAGCCGAAGCGGCCGGAGAGCACCCAGTTCGTGGCGGTCTCGTGGTGGTCGTTGTTGTGCGCGCCGGAGCGGACGAGCGTGAGCTTGTCCATGGTCTTGGCCATCTTGGGCAGCAGCTCGCCGATGTGCAGGCCGGGGACGTTGGTGGGAATCTCGGTGTATTTGCCGCGAATCTCCGAGGAGGCGTCGGGCTTGAGGTCGAAGCTGTCGTGATGCGAGAGGCCGCCACCGAGATAGACGAGCACGACGGACTTGGCGCGGGCTTTCTTGTCGTTGCCGGCGGCCTTCTCCGCCGCGAGCAG
Source organism: Klebsiella pneumoniae (assembly GCA_943330855.2). Classification (GTDB taxonomy): domain Bacteria; phylum Verrucomicrobiota; class Verrucomicrobiia; order Limisphaerales; family SXTU01; genus SXTU01. The sequence continues at coordinate 52,098 of CALQJI020000020.1, read as the reverse complement.
CGAGGGTAGCGAAAGGCCGAGCGGCGCGAGCGCGCCGACGCGGAGGAAGTCGCGGCGGGCCCAGCCGTTGCAGAAGCGGTGCGAATTTGGATTCAGGCGGATGTCGAGCATGGCGTTGGAAATTTGCTCCAAGTGGACGGGACGGAGCAGGTGTTATTCGCCAGGCGCGGAAGGGGCTCAGTTTGGAATTAACCACGAAGGCACAAAGGAGAAGGCGTTTGATACCGGCACCTTCATTGGTTTGCCTTCGTGTGCTTCGTGCCCTTCGTGGTTGAAATTGCGCCGCTAGCTTCGGCCACCTTGCTTGCAACTTTCAGCCCCCGTCGGCAGCGTCTCTGGATGATGCGCCAAATCGCTCTGCTGTTCTTCGCCCTCGCAAGCTCGCTGCTGGCCCAGCAGCCGCCGTATGACGTGTTTCCTCCAGCCGAGCCGCCTTACTATCGCGTGCGCTACGAGGCCTCGACCAAACCCGGCGAGCTGGTGTTCCCCGTGAACTACACCGTGTGGGTGCCGCCGGGAGTAAAAACGCTGCGCGGCCTCATCGTTCACCAACACGGCTGCGGCGAAGGGTCGTGCAAATCCGGCCTCACGGGGGCCTTCGACCTGCACTGGCAGGCGCTCGCCAAGAAACACGGCTGCGCGCTGATGGCCCCTTCGTATGAGCAGCCCGATAAAGCCAATTGCCAACTCTGGTGCGATCCGCGCAACGGCTCGGATGCGATGTTTCAAAAGTCCCTCACCCAACTTGGCACGGCGAGCGGCCATCCTGAACTGGCCACGGTGCCGTGGGCGCTTTGGGGCCACAGTGGGGGCGGACACTGGGCGGGTGGCATGGTGCTGCTGCACCCGCAACGCATCGTGGCTGCGTGGCTGCGCTCGGGCGTGCCACCGGTCAAAGCGGCGGAAGGCAGACCCGCGCCCTACACCATCTCGGAGGCTGCGTGCCAAGTGCCGGTCATGTGCAATCTCGGCACGAAGGAAGGCGTCACCCTCAAGGAAGGACGCTTCGCCGGTGTGTGGCCGGGGGTGGAAACCTTCTTCCACGCGATGCGAGCCAAGGGCGCGCTCATCTGCGTCTCCGCCGATCCGTTGACGAGTCATGAGTGCGGCAATCAACGCTACCTCGCGATGCCGTGGCTTGACGCCTGCCTCACCGCGCGTTTGCCGGCCAAGCCCGGCGAGCCGCTGAAGCCCATGCTCGCCTCGGATTCATGGCTTGCCCCGCTGCACGCCGGGGAGGCGGAGGTCCCCGCCCCCGTGCCGGCCGCGAAGTTCACCGGAGCGAAGGAAAAATCCGTGTGGCTGCCCAATGAAGCCATCGCCAAAGCCTGGGCGCAGTATGTCAAAAACACCGAAGTGGCCGACCTCACGCCTCCACCAGCGCCCACAAACGTCCGGGTGAAAGGCAATGAGATCACTTGGGAAGCCGACGCCGATCTCGAAAGCGGCCTCGCCAGCTTCATCATCGAGCGCGACGGTCAGTTCCTCGCTAATCTCCCCGAGCAAGGCAAGAACCCGTTCGGTCGCCCGGTCTTCCAAAACCTGCAATACAGCGACACGCCCAGCCAGCCACTGGTCCAGATGCGCTTCACCGACACCAAAGTCGAGACGGGCAAAACGCATCAGTATCGCGTGATCGCGGTCAACACCGTCGGGCTCAAGTCGAAGTAGCCGCCCAGCACCGCGCTTGGGCGAGCACGGGCGGCTGCGCCGTTAGCGCAGCTTTTCTGCGCGCAGTTGGCCGCAACCTGCGGCGACATCAATGCCTCGGCGTTGACGGATCGTGCTCGGAATCGAGGCCACTTGCAGAGCCTGCTGAAACAACTTGGCCCCGGCCGAGGGGGTGGCGGTGCCGAGGAAGCCGCCGGTGGGGTTGAGCGGAATGAGATTCACATGGGCGTCCAGCCCAGCGAGCAGCGTGGCCAACCGTTCGGCCTGAGCCGGTGAATCGTTCGCCCCGGCGATCAGTGTCCACTCGAAGAAGATGCGCCGACCGGTTTGGGCAAAGTAGGTGCGGCAAGCGCCCATCAGTTCCGCGAGCGGCCAGCGTCGGCTGGCGGGCACCAGCGCGGAACGCTCCTCCTCCGTCGCGCCGTGCAAGCTCACGGCGAGGTGATACGGGCGCTGTTCCGCCGCGAGCCGCAGGATGCCCGGCACCACGCCCACGGTGCTGATGGTGATGCGGCTGGGGCCGATGTTCAGGCCGCGGCGGTCGGAGATGGTTTCTAGCGCGGTCATCACGGCGTCGTAGTTGTGCAAGGGCTCGCCCATGCCCATGAGCACGAGATTCCGCAGGCCCTCACCACCGGCGGCGCGCAAAGCGAGTTGCGCATGGCGGACTTGCGCCACGATCTCACCGGGCTGCAGATGCCGCACGAAACCCATCTGCCCGGTGGCGCAGAAGACACAGCCCATCGCGCAGCCGGCTTGGGTGCTCAGGCAAGCGGTGTGTCGTCCCTTGAAGCCCATCAGCACCGTCTCGATCACCTGACCGTCCGCCAAGCGCAGCAAGAATTTGCGAGTCAACCCGTCGGCGCTGGCGATGTCGGCGGTTTGTGCCGGCACCTCAATGTAGAAGCGTCTCGTCTCGCCCACTTGGTCCGCCACCCAACGCCGCAGCGGGGGCGGAAAATCCGTTTCCCCGGCCAACTCATTCTCCAAGCCATGATGCAACGTGCGCCACAGGGGCCGGGCGTGCAGTGGCGACAACGCGGACGCGACGAGCTCCCGTTCCAATTCCGAGAACGTGAGGTCGAGGAGCGAGCGGGGTGCGGTGGAGTCAGCGGCAACGACAGTCATCTCGCCTCGGAGTGTGGCAGCTTGCAGTCCGCGTGGGAATGCGGACACTTCGGCAATGCGACCGTTTCAAATCATCTTCACCCCCACCGGGGCGGCCGAGTTATCCAAGATGCCCAAGGAGCTGCAGCTCCAGATCCTCGGCGAGTTCCGCGGGCTGCCGCAGGAAGTCATCAGCACGGAGCTGGAGCGCTACGGCAAGCTGGAGCGGGACGGCCATGTGCTGCACCGCTTCCGCGTGGGTGACTACCGGATTTACTTCGAGCGCCACGAGCTGGGCGTGCTCGTGCAACGCATCCTGAGCCGCAACTCGCTGAAGGATTTTCTGTTCCGCTCCAGCCTGCCGCTGGGTGAGGACGAGGCGTTGCAGGACAACCCGAAGTTTTGGGAGCTGATGGGTGCAGCGCAGGGAAAGTAACCCGTCGCTAGCCATGCGCATCGTCACCTCCGCCGCAGCGATGCAACGCCTTGCCTTGCGCTGGCGGCGCACGGGGGCACGCATCGGGTTCGTGCCCACGATGGGTTACTTGCACGACGGCCACCTCAGCCTCGTGCAGCAAGCGCGTCGGCGCGTCGGCCAGGCGGGCCTCGTCGTCGCGAGCATCTACGTGAACCCGACGCAGTTCGCGCCGACCGAGGACCTGTCCGCCTATCCGCGCGACTTGGATCGGGACAAGGCGCTTTGCCGCAAGGCCGGGGTGGACGTGCTGTTCCTCCCCTCGGATGCCGAGATGTATCCGGGCCGCGATGCGGGCGGCTACAGCACCTACGTCGTCGAGGAGCAGCTCGCGCAGGGCATGGAGGGCGGTGCCCGCCCGACGCACTTTCGCGGTGTCACCACCATCGTCGCCAAGCTTTTCAACCTCGTGCTGCCGGACGTGGCCGTGTTTGGCGCGAAGGACTGGCAGCAGGCTGCGGTGCTGCGTCGCATGACGCGCGACCTGAATTTCCCGGTAAAATTTGTCGTGGCCCCGACGCTCCGCGAGCAGGACGGATTGGCCATGAGTTCACGGAACAAATACCTCTCTGCCGAGGAGCGAGCCCAGGCGACGATCCTCTGGCGGGCGTTGAAGCTGGCGAAGGAAGTCGTCCTCGGATCGCGCGCCCCCAATTACGCCGACGCGCTGAAATCGGAGCTCGCCGCCCTCATTGCCACGCAGCCGGCGGCACGGCTGGACTATCTGGAATTCTTCGACAGCGAGACGCTGGAACCCACCACCGCTGTCACACGCGGTGCGCACCTAGCGCTGGCCGTCTTCATCGGGCGGACGCGGCTGATTGACAACGCGGTGTTGAAGTAAGCTGGAAACCTTCTTCAGCCACGGATGGAACACAGATGAAACACGGCTGGGGAGGAGACGAATGCAGCTTGCGAGCGCGTTGAATGCGGCCTCCAACGGGTGGTGACGAACACCGAAGCGCAGCGGCTAGCTTTCCAGCGGCTGTTCCGTGTTCCAACCGCATGGTCCAGGGTAAGCATGATTTCTCGGCCCGCAGTGGCGACGTTTGAACCTTCGCCCCGTAGCCGTCGAGGGGAGGCGGCGGAATTTCCAGACTGACAGCCAATCCGCCTCCTCACCTCGGCGGCTACGAGCTGGCGCTGGTGTAGCGCTTGAGGGCGAAACGCCAGAGTAGTTCCGACGCGGCGAAGATGAGCGCGGCGAGGGTGACGAGCAGGAGGATTTCGAGCGGGGAAGCGAGTTTGTCCACGAGGAGTTTCACCGGGACGTTGGAGACGAGCAGCATGGGCAGGGCATAGGTGAAGACGGCCTTGAACGGGCCGCGAAAGGCTTCGTCGGGCAGGCGGGCGATGTTAAAGAGGTTGTAGTAACCCCAGACGATGCCTTGCGCGCGCACAGTCCAGAAGCTCGTCGCGGAGAGGATCAGCATGAGGGAGTAATGGATGAGGATGCCGACGAGGACGAGCAGGAGGAAGCCCACGGCTTGTGCCACGCTGGGCGTGTGGCCGAGCCGGTGCAGCGCGTAGCCGATGACCCCGAGCGCGCCCGCCGCGCTGACGAAACCGCCGAGGTCCACCTGGCGGAAGCTGACGAGGAAGCGGGTGTTGACGGGCAGCAGCAGCATGAAGTCGAGCTTGCCCGTGCGGATGTGCTCGGAGAGCGCGGTGAGGTTCGTGAGGAACAGCGCGGTGAAGAGCTGCTGGATGAGATGGCTCGTGCCCGCGAGCGCGACGACCTGCCACTTCGTCCAGGTGCCGATGCTCTCGGTGTGCAGGTAGAGCACGCTGATGAAGCTGAGTTGCAGGGCGAACCACAGCGTCTCCACGACGAGCCACATCAGGAAGTTCACCTTGAAGCTCATCTCGCGGATGACGGAGTTGCGCCAGAGGGCGGCGTAGAGAGAGAGGTAATGGAGAATTGGGAAGGGAGATTTTGGAATCCTCCCAGCGCGCGCTGCCGGAGATTCGTTATTCGCAATGCGCCGTTCGGGATTCATATCAGCCTCCCATCGCCGAGTATTTCTGGATGCCCCGGCTCCAGACCAGCCGCGCCAGCGCGTAGGTGGCTGCGACCCAGAGCAGTTGCACGAGCACGCCCAGCCAGAGGGCGTCGCCCGTCACGCGGCCCAGCCAGATGGTCACGGGGAAATAAAGCATGTAGGGGAACGGCGTGTAGTCCAGCACCCCCGCCACGGCGGGCGGCAGGAGGTCCAGCGGGAAGAGGTGTCCGCCCGCGAGGTATTCGAAGGCGAAGGCGATGAAGATAAACGTCGCAACCTCCAGCACCCAAAAGGCGAGCAGCGCCAGCGTGAAGCTGAAGAGGAATTGCAGCAGCGCCGTGAGCGCGACCGACAGCGCGAACCAGCCCGCAGTCGCGGCGTCGGGCGGCAGGACGAAATTGTCCCGCAGCAGCCAGATGAAGCCGCAGGTGGGCACTACCGCGACGGCCGCAAACACGAGCCTACCCGAGGCGAAGAGGCAGAAGCGGTAGGTGAGGTAGTCCATCGGCTTGAGCAGGAACTGGCTGATGTTGCCGTCCTTGATGTCGGCGGCGATCTGCCAGTCGTCCTCCGTCACCGCGGTGAGCGCGTCCACGATGGTGATGACGAGGTAGTAGGAAATCATCTGCGACAGCCCGTAGCTGGCGACCTGCCCACCGCCCTTGCCCTCGTAGATGGCGCGCCAGACGTGGATGATGGCTAGGAGCGGGATGATCCCGAAGCTGGCCCGAAAGAGAAAGTTCACCCGATACACCAGTGCGCTCTGGAGGCCGATGTTGAGGACGTGCCAGTATTTTCCCATTGCGATCTTCTGCTGTGCTGAATCGTAAGCTGAATGCCCGTTGCTGTGCTCCAACCGGAGGAGTTTGAGATTACGATTTGGAACTGCGATCGGCGAGGTTCTTTGACACGACCGCCCGGCTTGCTAGCCTCCGCCCCCGTCATCCGCTGCTGCACATGGCTCGACTCATCATCTTGACTGGCGCGCGCCGGGGCCAGCGCTTTGAGCTGTCCCCCGGCATCGTTACCATCGGCAGGCAGGTCGGAAACACCCTCGTCGTCGCGGACGAATCCGTCGCGCCCCAGCACCTGCTCCTCTCCGTGGACCCGGAGGGCTGCCGCGTGAAGGACCGCAGCGGCGGCGGCACGGCGGTCAACGGAGCCCACGTCACGACCGCAGCGCTCAACGAAGGGGATGTGCTGCGCATCGGCGTCGTGGAGCTGCGCTACGAATTCGGCACCCCCATCCCCCGCCCGCCCGCTGGCCAGACTCCCAAGCCCACGCCCGGCGGCCACGCCGCGCGGGTCAAGCGCGAGGGGCCGCGCTTCGAGGAAGTGCTGCGTGAACAGAAGACGCTCAAGAAAAAAGTCATCTTCGACATCGAGCTGGGGCCGATCCTCGTGTGGGGCGCGATGGTGGCACTGGCCGTCGCCGGCATCTGGGCCGCGTTTAATCCGAAGCCGCCGCCGGTCAAAAAGAAGGGCAAGGCGCGGAGCGCCCAAGGCGTCGCCGTGCTGGGAGCGCCCGCGCCCAGCACGGCGGCTGCCTCCGCGCAACCCACCGTGCCCGTCGAGCCGGAGCCCACGCTCCCGCCGGGCTTTAGCCTCGCGAGCGAGCCGCCCCCGTTACCCTACTCGCTGCCCGTCGGCGCGGCCAAATCCTCGCCGCGCGACGGCGCGAAGATTTACTTCACCTCGCAAATCGGTGCGCAGGCGGCGGTGGACGCGGCGGCCGAGGGCGACGCGGTGGTGTTCGATGGACCGCTCGCGAACATCGTCGTGCGGCGGCCGCTGAAGGACGTGCAATTTATCGGTGGCAGCGCCTCGTGGGAACTGCGTGCGGACCTAACGGACTGCCAGTTCTTCTGGCACACGCCCGTGCGGATGACGCAAGGCGCGGCGCGGATGGAGCGGTGCGCGTTTTACCAATCGCACGGGCCGGCCACGCACTTGACCCACGCGGACGCGGTTTCGTTTTACCACGCGGGGACCACGGTGCTGGCGGGGGATTTCAAGGCGCCGCTGGACGAGGCGCAGTTGTGGCTGCGCGGCTTCGTGCGGGGCGTGACCGTCCACAAGCTCACCGTCGCGCCGCCCGAGGGCGAGCGGCGGTGGGACATGGACTGGCCGCCCGTCGTGCGCGTGCAGGCGGAGAATCTCGAGGCCCACGGGCACAACAGCTACATCCTCAGCCCGGTGGTGCGCGGGCAGACGGCGTGGACGCCGTTTCATGTCGTGCGCGCCACGGGGCTGACCTTCGCGCAGTTGACCTCGGAGGGCGGGACTTGGGCGGACCCGATTTTGGAAGTGGACTACGGCATCGACTGCGCAGTGATCGCGTCGGCGCTGGCCGGGCGGGGCGAGGCGGCGAACGCGGGTTATTTCCGGTTGCCGGACAAGCTCAAGTATCACGACCACGAGGAGTGGGGCCACAACCACGCCAACGCGCCCTTCCGCGGCGCGGCCATCCAGATCGGTGGTCAGCGCAACCGTCTCTTCGGCCACGGAGATTTCAAGCCGTGGAGCATCGGTCGGCGCGCGGCGCTGCCGGGCCTGCACTACGCGGACGGGCTCGTGGCGCGCGACCCGTTTTTGCAGGAGTGGTCCGTCGAGCAGGGTGGGCTGAATGCAAACTTCGCCGAGCCGAAGAATATCTTTCGCGTGCTGCCGCGCGCGGGCGGGCCAGCCTACAATTCCACTTCGCGCGACCTGCGCGTGCGCTACCCGATGCTGGGCGTGAACCTCGCCCGTCCGGTGCTGGTGGCGTTGGGCGATTTGCGCGCACCGCCGCCGCTGCTCCTAGGCAAGCGCTTCACGGACTTCACCGGCAAGCCCGCCGCCGCCATCGAACGCGCGTTGGGCGCGGGGGAAAATGTCTTCCTCGGCACGGGCGATTACGCGCTCTCGCAGCCCATCACGAATGGCCTGCTCTTCGGCGCGGGCATGGACCGGACCATCGTGAGTTGGGCCACGAACGTGGATTGCTCGCAGCGTGACTGCAAAGGGCTGGTGAACCTCACCGTGCGCGGCGGGCGTTACGGGCACAACTCGCAGGCCGGCACGGGCGGCGCGACGAACACCGCCAACGCGCTCTTGCTGCGCGTGCGCTTCGATGGTCAGGCCCACGCGGGCGTCACCTTCCACGCGGCGCAGGACCAGACCTATCAAGATTGTGAGTTCGTGAATGGCCGTGTCGGCTTCACCCACGGGCACGACCGGACGCGCGGGGTTTTTATGGGCGAGCGCGGGCAGGCCGGCGGCCCAGCCATCACGCGGCTGAACCTCGCCAACTGCACGTTCCGCAACCTCAGCGAGCGGGCGATTGACCTGCGGCCCGGCCAAGCGCAGACCGGCGTGGTGGGCATCCACAACTGCGCCTTCGAGGACATCGCGGACACGGCGGTGCGCATCTTCGGCGGTGAAGCGCACCTCGTGCAGAACTGCGTCTTCCGCCGCGTGGGCAAGGAGACTTCCACCAACGCCGTCGTCGAGGTTTTCGGCCACGGCGCGGTGGCCTTGAGCCATCTCGACATTCAGAACCAAGATTTCCCCGGCAGTCCGGTGGGCATTCTCGTGGGCGGGCAGGTGAGTATTTCGCACTGCAAAATCGCCGGTGCCCAGCGCGCGCTGGTGGCGCGCACGCCGCTGTTGATGGACCACGTGGACGCGGCGAGCGGCACCTTTGAGCTGCCCTACGGCAGCTACGTCACGACCTCGACCTTCAAGAACGCCGACGTGAAAAAAGGTGCGATGCTCGTGCGCGAGGCCAGCCAACCCGAGAGCATTTCCCTCCAAGCCGGCGTCCAACCGCTCGACGGCACCCCGCCTACCGCCGTGCCGGGCCTGGTGCTGGAAATCCTCGCGGATGGGCACCATCTCAAATGGAAGCCGGCCGAAGACCCGGAGTCCGGCATTGTGGGTTACATGGTCTTTGCGGAGCGGCGGGAGATTTACCGCACCCCGCTGACTTACGATCCCGGCGACACCCCCAGCACGCCACTGATGACCCGGGTGATTCCGTTGGCCTTCGTGGACACGAACCGCCTCGCCGCCGCCTACGTGGTGAAGGCCATTAACGGTGCGAACCTCCTCTCCGGCGGCGGTCAAGCTCCGCTCCTGCGCTGGGGGCCGCTGCGTGCGCGCTTCCTGGACCGTGGCAGCAACGAAGTGACCGTGGCCGAAATCACCTTCCGCAACCGCCAGCCCGGCATCGTGGATGGCAAAGGCCGCAAGCTCGCCGCCACCGACCTCCTCCGCCAAGGCGTGCCCAACGAAATCCGCGTGGAGACCCGCCCCAGCGTGGAGGACGAAGCCCCAGCCCCGCGCTGAACGAGGCACGCACTCGCTGCCCCCGGAGCGCGGGCGTCCCGCCCCCAGTAGCCGCGCGAAGCCTGCGGGTCATGAACTTCTCAAGCCCTCGCGCGAACCACCCACAGCGGCCCGGAGTGCCGCGTTCGGGGCAGTGCGCGAATGCGCTCGCAGCGCCCTGTTGGGCCAACAATTGCTTGACGCTTCCCGACCTTCCGCATTGCATACGCGCCCATGAAGAAATTGCTTTTCAGTCTCCTAGCAGTGCTGGCCGTTGGCAGCACGGGCTGCATCTCCACGGTGGACGGCCACAGGTCGGGGGGCGTGCCCTTCCGTAAGGACCGGATCGTCAGCCGCTACCAGATTCCCGTCGCGCAGATCATTGATGCCGCCAAGGAAGTGCTCGCCGGCGAAAAGGGCGGGCTGGGCGTGCTTCAGTCCGAGAACCGCGTCAACAACTCCCTCGTCGCCAAGGTCAACACCCGCATGGTCTATCTGAAGGTCACCGAGGTGGAGCCGAACATCTCCGAAATCGTCGTGCAGGTGCGCAACGACGCCGGCTGGCCGGACGTGGATTGGGCGGCGGAGATCGACAAGCAAATCGCCCTACGTCTGCGTCCGTAAGCGGCGGCGATATTCTTTCCAAGCCGAAGGCCGAGGATCACTCCTCGGCCTTCTTTTTTTCAAACTTGCTGATGGGCTGGAGGTAAAGCATCGCCGTGGCGGCGCGGTGCGCAGCTGCACTGTTGGGGAAGAGCTCTTGGATGCGCTTGAGCGTCGCCCGCCCGCCCTCCACGTCGTTGAACATTTTCACCTGCCAGTCCGCCTTCTGGTGCAGCCAGCGCACCACCTCGCGCGGCGGCTGGCCGGGCCGGGTGATGAGGATTTCCAGCTCCTGCAAGCCGCGCTCGAAGAACTCGAACTGCTCCACGTAAAGCCGCGCCAACTCCTCGCGAGCGCTCCAGTCATTCGCATTTTTTGCCAACCGATCATGCAGCCGGCGTTCCTCCGCGTTGATGTCGGGCTTCTCCGGTGCGACGAATTTCTTTCTCCGCAAGCCGAGCTTGCGGTCGAACTCCGGGATGGCGATGGGGCGGTGATCGTCCTCGTGCGCGAGCATTTCGGGCGTCGCGTGATTGGCGAGGCGCTGTTCCGCGTGGAGCGACGCGTTGGTGCCGGCGAGCAGGGTGGTGATGCGTTCGAGTGCGAGCCGGGCCGACTCGCTGTCTCTTCCGAACTTGAGATGCCAGTCGGCGGCGGTGTTCAGCGCGTAGGCGATTTGCCCAGGCGCAAGGCCCTTCAGCAATAGCGCCTCCTCGATGACCGCGAGTGCGCCCGGCAAATCCTCCGAGTGTTCGGCCAGCAAGGTCGCCAGCCGCATCCGTCCATCGAAGTCGTCGGGGAACTTCTCCAACTCCCCGCGCACGGCGGCGATGGCTCCGGGGATGTCGCCGGCCATGCGCTTGGCCTCGGCATGGGCGTAGTAGGGCTTGGGTTTGATTGGGGTTTGGTCTTCGTAAAGACTCGCGAATGGGTGAGCGATCGCACCCAGCAGGTCGTCCCGCCAGATCACACCCAGTGCTAGTGAGCACGACATCACAGCCCCCAGCCCCAGGATTGCGGCCATGCCCCCCTCCCGAAACCAGCCTATGCCGTATCGGATGAACCAGTAGGCGATGAGCACACTGGCCAGGGCTTTGATGATGAAACCCCACGGCCCCGCCTCGTCCTTCTGCAATCGCCACCAGATGAACCACCCGAACGCCGCCAGCCCGACGGTCCATTCCAGAATTTTAAGTGCGAGTTCCATGCCGGTGGCGATGCGGCGAGTCTGCCCGTGACGCGTGCATTGTCAAAGCAGCGCTCCAGGTGAGCGCCGTGGGGTGGATAACTCCGACCGCACCGTTCCGGTTCAACGGGCGGGCGATTCTCACTTGCTCCGAAATAACTCGCTCCCGACGACCGCGTGGACCAGCGAGCGCAAGCCGTAGTCCGCCCCCTTCGCCTCGGCGAGGATGCGGCCCACCGCCGCGTGGTCGCTGAAGCCAACTGGCTGCCCGGTCGCGTAGGTCACGAGCTTTTCCGTCAGGCAGCGGGCGATTTGTTCCGGGTCCGTGAGCAGTAGCTTCTTGAACTCCGTCATGTCCGCGAACTTGCGTCCGTCCGGCAGCACGTCGCCTGCGTCCACGGCCAAGCCGAGACCGAATTCGTAGGCCTTTAGATACTTCCCGAGCGGGCCGGTGCGGTTGTTCACCCGGTTCTTCTGCTCCGTCACGATGCGGTAGCGCTCGCGCCAGCCGCCGATGACATCGTAGCTCTCCAACGCGAAGCCCGGCGGGTCGATGCGCGCGTGGCAGCCAGCGCAGTTCTCCGTCGCGCGATGCTTCGCGAGTTGGTCGCGGATGGTCGTCGCGCCGCGAATGTCCGGTTCGACGGCGGGGACGTTCGGCGGCGGCGGCGGCACGGGTCGGCCCAGGATGCGGTCCAGCACCCACACGCCACGCAAGACCGGCGAGGTGGTCGTGCCGTTCGCCGTGACCTTCAACACGCTCGCGTGGGTGAGCACGCCGCCGCGATGCTGCTCGGGCTTCAGCGTGACCTTGCGGAACGCCACGCCGTGCACGTCCGGGATGCCGTAGTGCTGCGCGAGCCGGCCGTTCAGCATCGCGAAGTCCGAGTCCACGAAGTTCTTCACGCTCAGGTTTTGCTTCAGCAACTCGTCGAAGAACAGATGCGTCTCGCGCACGGCCGACCACTGGAGCAGTTCTTCCCACTCGGGATAAAGCGCCTTGTCTGGCGTGGTCGCGGCGATGTCCCGCAGGCTCAACCACTGGCCAGTGAAATTCTCCGTGAACGCCCGCGCCTTCGGATGCTTCAGCAGCCGCTCCACCTGCGCGCGCAGCACCTCCGGCTGGCGTAACTCACCCCGCTCCGCCAGCGTGGCGAGCGTTTCGTCGGGCGTCGTGCTCCAGAGGAAATAGGACAACCGCGATGCCAGCGCGTGGTCATCGAGCGGCCCCGTCGGCTCGCGGAGGAAGAGAAACTTCGGCGACGACAATACCGCTTTGTAACCCGCGCGCAACGCGGCCTCGAACGGCTGCCCCATCTCCAGCGACTTCGCCACGAGCGCGACGAACGGTTTCACTTCCCCCTCAGCCACGGGGCGACGGAACGCTCGCGGCAGCAGCGCCCGCAACAACTTCTCCGCGTCCGCCAGCGTGCCGAGCTTCGGGTCCGCGTCGCCGAACACGCGTCGGTAGCTCTCCGTCGGCCACGTCTCGGGGAATGGCCCCTCGACCTCCATCCAGTGAATCTTCAGCCCCGGCCCGGGATACGTCGGCATGGTCTCGTGCTTGAGATACACGAAGGGCAGCGCGACCGGCGTGACCTTGATGGTGTCGTTCTTGGCGCCGAGCCGCTCCTCGAACTCGATGATCGTGGGCTTGCTCGGTGACGCGTCGAAGTAGCCGAGGTGCCGCGTGTAGTTGCCGCTCACGACGAAGTTGCCCAGCAGCAGCGCCAGCGGCAGCGGCGTCTCGGAGTTGTGCGTTGAGGCGGCGACGCGGAAGCGGTAACGGCCCGGGGCCGGGGCCTTGAACTGCCGCAGGTCGCTCGCTGAATCCCCGCTGCTGCGGAACAGAATCACGCCCTCGTCCTGCTTCCACGCGCCCGCGACGAACCACTTCGGCAACGAGTCGTAGAGGTCGAACCGCTCCGTCTTGCTCTCCAGTTTGTGCACCGGCAACAGCGCCGCCGTGATGACCGCGTCCGCCGCTTCGAGATAACGCTCCATCAGCACCGGCGAGATGTTCAACGCCGCGCCGACGTTATCGAACCCCTGTGCGATGGCGTCCTCCGGCAACATCTCCTTCACGGACACGTTCACTGCGAAGAGGTCGCGCACCGTGTTCTCGTATTCCACGCGATTGAGCCGGCGCAACACCACGCGACCCTCGGCGCGCTGCTTCGCGCCCGCCTCCTCCAGCCGCGCGGACACCTGCCGCACGAACGTCTGCACCTGTGTCGGCTGCGGGCGCGGCTCCTTCTTCGGCGGCATCTCGCCCGACTGCACGCGCGTCACGACCTCGCGCCAGCGCTCGAAAGTGCTCGGCTTGGAAAAATCCGTGTCCAACTGGTCGAGCCGCAAGTCGCCCTTCGCCTGCTGCGGCCCGTGGCAGCGGAGGCAATGTTCCTTCATGAAGGCTGTGGTCTGGTGGTCAGCTGCAGCTCCAAACGAACGGCTCGTGAACACGAGCGCTGCCAGCATCACCGGAGCCGTGCCCAGGCGGACTTTCATCTTTGTGCTTTGAAACATCGCGCTTTCGACGCCGCTGGCTGGGGCTTCACTTAAAGCAGTTGTGCGGTTCGCATGTGCACAAATTTCACGCCAAAAGCTCGCGCACCACCTCGCCGCTCACGTCGGTCAGACGATAGTCGCGGCCCGTGTTGCGGAAGGTGAGCTGCTCGTGGTTCAGGCCGAGTTGGTGGAGAATGGTCGCGTGCAGGTCGGGGACGGACACGGGCTTCTCCACCGCGTTGTAGCCGAACTCATCCGTCGCGCCGTGGACCATGCCGCCGCGAATGCCGCCGCCGGCCAGCCACATCGTGAAGCCTTTCGGGTGATGGTCCCGGCCCTTGCCGTTTTCGGCGACCGGCGAGCGCCCGAACTCGCCGCCCCAGATGACGAGCGTGGTGTCGAGCAACCCGGTGGCCTTGAGGTCGGCGAGCAACGCGGCGATGGGTTGGTCCGTCTCGGCGCAGTGGAGGTCGTGGTTTTTCTTCAAATCGTCGTGCGCGTCCCACGCCTTCGGACCTTCGTTGCCGCCGCTGTAGAGTTGCACAAAACGCACGCCGCGCTCGACGAGCCGGCGGGCCAGCAGGCAGTTGCGTCCGAAGTGCTGCGTGACCGGACGGTCGAGGCCGTAGAGCTTGCGGATGGACTCCGGTTCGCGGGCGACATCCACGCACTCGGCGGCGCTCATCTGCATGCGGAACGCGAGTTCGTAGGACGCGATGCGCGCGGCGAGGCTGGTCTCGGCGGGGTTGGCGGCGGCGTATTCCTCGTTCCACTGGCGGAGCAGGTCGAGCCGCGCGCGCTGCTGGCTGGCGGAAACATTCTTCGGCGGCGTGAGGTAGGCGATGGGGTCGCCGCTGGAGCGGAACGGCACGCCTTGAAACGAGGCGGGCATGAAGCCGTTGGACCAGTTCAACGCGCCGTTCACCGGCGCGCCCTGATGGTCGAGCAGCACCACGTAGGCGGGGAGATTCTCGCTCTCCGAGCCGAGGCCGTAAGTCACCCACGAGCCCATGCTCGGACGGCCTGGCAGCGTGAAGCCGCTGTTCATCTGGAAGAGCGCGGGGCCGTGGTTGTTGCTCTCCGTGTGCATCGAGCGGATGACGCACAGGTCGTCCGCGTGGCGCGCGAGGTGCGGATACGTCTCCGCAATGTCGATGCCCGCCGCGCCGTGCTTGGCGAACTGGTAGTAGCTCTTCATCGCCACGTTCTGCGTCTTACGGCCCATGAACGCGTCCTCGGGCTTCCAGACCGGGATGGCCTTGCCGTGCCATTTCTCCAGCTCGGGCTTCGGGTCGAACAGGTCCACATGGCTCGGCCCGCCATACATGAAGAGGAAGATGACGGACTTGGCGCGCGGGGCGAAATGCGGCGGGTGCGCGGCCAGCGGGTTCGTGGCGGCCGGTGCGGCGCGCGCGCCCTCCGCGTGCAGCAGCGACTTCAGCGCCAGCGCGCCGAAGCCGCCACCGCTCAACTGAAGCATTCGTCTGCGGGTCAGGTTCATTCGATGTAGATGAACTCGCTGCTGTTGAAGAGCACGTGCGCCAGGTCCGTGAGCGCGCGGTGGCGGGGCGAGTTTGCGGCCCCCGCTTCCTTTGCGTAAACCGTCTCGCGTGCCTCCACGAAGGACACCGCTTGCTTCAAGCGCTCCGCTCCTGGCGGCCTGGCCAGCGCCAGCAACTGCATCCGCTCGATGATGCGGGGTAAACCTTCCCCCGCCTCTGCCACGGCGCGCTGCGCGAGGAAGCCCGCGTGGTCCTCGACGAACTCGTCGTTCATCAGCACGAGCGCCTGCGTGGGCACGATGCTCTGCATCCGCTCGGCGCAACTGTCCGTGGTCGTGGGCGCGTCGAAGAGTTCCATCATCGGCATGAGCAACTGGCGCTTCACGTAGATATAGACGCTGCGCCGCCACTGCGTCGGCCCCTCGGTGGTGAGCGCGGGCCACTTGTTGCGTTGGCTGGCGGTGAGCAGGTCGGCGCGGAGGCGCGGCTTGATTCCCGGCCCGCCGAGCTGCGGGTTCAGCTTCCCGCTGACGGCGAGGATGCTGTCGCGCAGGGCCTCGGCGGAGAGGCGTTGGCGGTTCGCGCGCCACTGGAGCGTGTTGGCGGGGTCAGTCGAATTCGGAATTTGCGAAGCCTGCCGATACGTCGCCGACATCACGAGCAGCTTGTGCAACGGCTTCCACCGTCCGCCGTCGGCGATGAGGCGGGCCGCGAGGTAATCGAGCAACTCCGGGTGCGTGGGGCGCGCGCCGTTGAAGCCGAAGTTGCTCGGCGTCGCGACCAGGCCCTGCCCGAAGTGGTGCTGCCAGATGCGGTTCGCCAGCACGCGCCAGGTCAGCGCGTTGTCCGGCGACGTCACCCACTCCGCGAACGTGCGGCGGCGGCCCGAGGACTTCGCGTCCGGCTCCGGCGCGGGGAAGCGCAGCGGGCTGGACACCAGCACGAGCGGCGCGGCGGGCGGGACTTCCGGTCCCTTGTTTTGCAGGCTGCCACGGCGGAGCAGGTAAGTGGGCGGCACGCTGGCCTTCGTCTCGATGAGCGCCTGGAGCTTCACCGGCTCCTTAGTCTTGTCCTTCGCGTCGGGGTCCTTGGGCACGCCCTTCTTCACCGTGCCGTTGAAGATGGCGAGCAGGCTGTAGTAATCCGCGCTCGTGACGGGGTCATACTTGTGGTCGTGGCAACGCGCGCAGCCGACCGTGAGGCCGAGGAAGACCGTCGAGGTCGTGGCAATGACATCGTCCAGCTCGTCGAGGCGATACTGCTCCTTGTTGTTGCCCATGTTGTCGTCGTTGCTCGGGCCGTTGCGGCAGAAGCCCGTGGCCACGAGCGTCTCCTCGTCCGCGCCCGGCACCTCGTCGCCGGCGAGTTGCTCGGCGATGAACCGCGCGTAGGGCTTGTCCGCGTTGAAGCTGCGGATGACGTAGTCGCGGTAACGCCACGCGTGCGGGCGGTCGAGGTCGTTGTGGAAACCGCTGCTGTCCGCGTAGCGCGCGAGGTCCAGCCAGTGCCGGCCCCAACGCTCACCGTAGTGCGGGCTGGCGAGCAGTCGGTCCACGACGCGCTCCCAGGCGAGTGGCGAAGTATCGCGCACGAAGGACTCGACTTCCTCGGGCGACGGCGGCAGGCCGATGAGGTCGAAGGTCACGCGGCGAATCAAAGTCGGCCGGCTCGCTTCCGGCGACGGCCTCAAGCCCTTGCCCTCGAGCGCGGCGAGGATGAACCGGTCCACGTCATCGCGCGCCCAGGCCGCGTCCTTCACCGGCGGGAGCTGGGTGGGGCGCAAGGGTTGAAACGCCCAGTGCTGGCGGCCCACTTCGAGGGACGGGGTCGCCGCGAAGGTGGGCGTGCCGCCCACGGCGAGGCAGAACAGCACGAGACTCAGGATGAACGAGAGCGTTTTCACGGACTGTGCGGATGCTGGGACGGAACACGCGTGTGCGCAAGGCCACTTCATCTGCTGGGTCGTTGTCGGGCGCATTAGCTCAATGCCCCGGAGCGCGGCACTCCGGCCCGCAGGGTATCGGGGTAGTGCGCGGATGTGCCCGTCAGTGCCAGTGCTGTTGCATTGCCAGCCAACCCCGTTTCACGCCATTCTCCGCGCACCCAATGACGCCGCCGCCCACAGACGCCGATGCCCCGCCCGTCGTCGCCGGCCTCGTGCGCCGGGCCGAGGCGGCGGGCGCGAGTGACATTCACCTCCAGACCGCCGCCGACCGCAGCGCGCAGGTGAGCTTCCGCCTCGATGGCTTGCTCGCGCTGGTCGAGACGCTGCCGGCGGGCTTGGCCGAACGCGTTTTTGGCCGCATCAAGTATCTCGCCAAACTTCAGACCTGGCAGAACTCGTTGCCGCAGGATGGCCGCATCGAACGCGCGGAACTCGGTTCGCAGAACGAAGTGCGCGTCGCCACCTACCCGACCGTGACAGGCGAGAAAATTGTCCTCCGCCTCTTCACCCAGACCACGCCGCCCGCGCTCGCGGAACTCGGCTTGCCCGCCGACGTTCTCACCGAGCTGGAACACTTCCTCCGCCAACCCGCCGGCCTGCTCCTGCTCACCGGCCCCGCCGGCAGCGGCAAGACCACGACCATCTACGCCTGCCTCCGTGCGCTGCTCGCGCAGGGTGGGCGCCACATCATCACGGTCGAGGACCCCGTGGAGCAAATCCTCCCCGGCATCATGCAGACCGAGGTGAACGAAGCGCGCGGCCTCGGTTACGCCACGGCTGCGCGCCACCTCCTCCGCCAAGACCCGCAAGTCCTCGTGCTCGGCGAAATCCGCGACGACGAGACCGCCGCTCTCGCCGTCCGCACCGCGCTCACCGGGCATCAAGTAATCGCCACGCTCCACGCTGGCTCGTGTCGCGGCGTCTTCGAGCGACTCTTCACGATGGTCCCCGACCGCTCCGCCGTGACCGCCGGTGTCTCGCTCGTGCTGAACCAACGCCTCCTGCGCCGCGTCTGCGCCGCGTGTGCCGGAGCCGGTTGCGACGCCTGCCTCCGCACTGGCTACCGCGGCCGTCTCCCCGTGGCCGAGCACGTCCGCCTCACCGACGCCCTCCGCGTCGCGCTCCGCGAGCAAGGCCCCGCCGCCATCGCCCCCTCCGGCAAAGACCTGAGCGCCCGCGCCCTTGCACTCGTGGCCGAAAAGCTTACAACCACCACCGAACTCCACCGCGCCATCGGCACATGAAGCACAGGAAGACTTTTATAAGGAACGCAGGAAAGCAGGAGAGAAGACTGTGCCGTGCCCCGGTGCTCGTGCAGCTCTCCACTCGTTTGAACCAGGCGAATGGCGAGTGCAAATCCGGGGCTGGGATTTTCCCCTTCGTGCCTTCCTGCTCTCCTTATAAACCCCCGCCGCCCCTCCTCGCATGAAACTCGACGAATTCGCCTTCGTGAATCAGCAGCTCGCGGGGATGCTCCAGAGCGGCCAGCCGCTCGAAGGTTCGCTCCGCCAACTCTCCGCTAGCCTCGAACGCGGCGACCTCAAGGCCGAACTCACCGCCCTCGAAGCCGACCTCGCCAAGGGCACGCCCCTGCGCGACGCCCTGCCACCGCGTCAGCTCCCGGAGTTCTACAAGCGCATGGTCCTCCTCGGCGCGCAGGCCAACAACCTCCCCGGCGTCCTGCTCCTGCTCGCGGATTACTACCAGCGCCTCGACGCGCTCTGGACGCGCCTGCGCGGCCTGCTCGTCTATCCGCTCATCGTGCTCGTCACGGCCACCGCCCTGTCCGTCGTGCTCGGCTTCCTGCTCGACGCCGTCAGCGCCTCGATTCTATCGGATACCTACTCCATGGAGATGTGGGGAGAAGTGTCGCCAACCTCACGCCCGTGGTATGCGCTCCGGCACGTTCCCACCGTTGTGCTGTGTGTCCTCACGGTCGCCTCGTTCGCAGTCATCGGGCTGCCGAGCTTGCGGCGGAAACTGCGCTGGCGTCTGCCCGGCTTCCGCGAAGCCGCGCTGGCCCAACTCGCCGCTGGCTTCGCGATGCTCCTGCGCGGCGGCTGTCCGCTGGGTGAATCCCTCGCCCTCCTCCGCGACCTCGAACAAGGCTCGCCCGTCGCCGACGAGTTGAAAACCTGGGGCGAGCGCCTCGCGTCCGGCCAAGGTGAACTCCGCGAACTCAGCACGGGTTCAAATATCTTCCCGCCGCTCTTCATGGCGCTCGCCTCCGAGTCGGGGCCGGACTTGGCGAAGGGTTTTGCTCGCGTGGCCGACACCTTCCAAGCCCGCGCCGCCGCCCGCGCGGAAGCACTGCTTTACTCCGCGCTGCCGGTCACCGCCGCCGCGCTCGGCGTCATCATCGCGCTGCAACTCACGCCGGTCTTCCACACGCTCATCCGCACGATGGACTCGCTGGGCGGCTCGAACTGACTCATGGACGCACCCACAGCGAACTACGACAAAGCCTGGCGCTGGGCCTTCGGACTGATGCTGGTGCTGTTCGGCGCGATGGTGGCCTCCATCGCGCAGCAGACCGGCTTGATCGCGCCGCAGGCCGTCGTCGTGCTGGTCTTGCTCATCGCGCTGGTCCTAGTTTATTGCGCTCTCTACGGCCTGCACTACGTCCTGAGCCTGCCCTTCCGTCGCCGCGAGCGGGCGCGGATGTTCCTCGACCTCATCGAGACCTCCGTCGAGCACGGGAACAGCGTCGAGCAGAGCATTATCCGCCTCTCGAAGAGCCGGGAACGCAGCTTCGGCGTGCGCTTCCACCTGCTCGCGGCGCATCTGGAGCAAGGCCTGTCGCTGCTGGCCGCGTTGGAGAAAGTTCCCCGGATGCTGCCGCCCACCGTGCTGGCGATGCTCCGCACCGGCGCAGCGAGCGGTGACATCCGCCGCGTGTTGCCGAGCTGCCGCGCGCACCTGCGCGACGCCTTGCCGCGCGTGCAGAAGGCGCAGAACTACCTCGTCGCGCTCGTGCTGGTGATTCTGCCCGTCCAGCTCCTGCTCTACTGGATGGTCCGCGTAGTCGTGTTCCCGAAGTTCAAAGAGATTTTCAACGACATGCTGGGCGAAGTTCCCGCGACCTCGTGGGCCATCGTGGAGCTGCTCGACACCGCATGGCCGACGTTCTTGGTGCTGGTCGCCCTGCCCATGTTCATCGGCCTCGTGCTCTACATCCTCGGCCCGCGCCCCGCCTACTGGATTGAATGGCTCGCACCGAAGCTCGGCCCGCCCCTCGCCCGCCGACTCGACTGGCTCGCGACCCTCGCCGACCGGGGGATGCTCATCCTCCCGTGGCAACGCCGTCGGGTGGAACGCGACTTCTCCTCCATGCTCGCGCTGTTGCTTGACGCCGGGATGCCGGAAGAAAAGGCCGTGCTCATGGCCGGCGAGAGCGTGGCGAACCGCGCCTTCCTCGCGCGCGCCCGGCGCGTGGTCGAGCAGTTGCAACGCGGCGTGAAGCTGCCCGATGCGTTGCAGTTCATGGACGACGCGGGCGAGCTGCGCTGGCGCATGACCAACGCCGCCCGCGCCAGCGGCCACTTCCGCGAATCGCTCGCCGGCTGGCTCGACACGCTGGACGCCAAAGCCTTCGGCCAGGAGCAAGCCGTCGCGCACGTCCTCACCAGCGCGTGCGTGCTGTTCAACGGCTGTCTCCTCGGCCTCTTCACCGTGAGCATCTTCCAGTGCTTCATCCAACTCATCGACGTCGCCGGCACATGGTAACGCATTTTCAAACTTCCGTAGCCGGCAGCCGCCGTCGTGAGCGCGGCGCGCTGAACGTGGACATGCTCGTCGCCCTCGCCATCTTCGTCACCGCGATGCTGCCGCTGGGCTACGGCTGGGTGCAGGAGCAGCGCGTCCTGCGCTCGCACTACTGGCACGCCGTGGCGATGGAGCTCGTGGATGGCGAGATGGAAATCCTCGTGGCGGGCGAGCACCGCGCCTGGCGCGACGGCACGCATGCCTACCCCATCAAGTCCGCCGCCGCGAAGAACCTGCCGCCCGGCAAGTTCACCCTCACCCGCACCGGCCAGACGCTGCGGCTGGAATGGCAGCCCGAGAAGCGAGCGAGCGGCGGACACGTGGTGAGAGAGGCGGTGGTGAAGTGAATTGCCGATTGCCGATTGCCGATTGCCGATTGCGCGCCGGGGCCGAACCGGACGCCGCGCGTCATCGCCGCACCTTTCCCATTCGGCAATCGGCAATCGGCAATCGGCAATCCGCCTTCACTCTCATCGAGTGCCTCGCCTACCTCGGCCTCTTCGCTCTCCTCATCGTGCTGATGATGACCACGTTCTTCCGCGCACGCGACGGTTCGGACTCGCTCCGTCGCAATGCCGATGACATCACCCGCGCGCTGCACGCGGGCGAGCGTTGGCGCGAGGACGTGCGCACGGCCACGGCGGCTCCCAGCCTGGTCACGGAGAACGGCCAGACCTGGCTCGCCCTGCCGCGCGGGACGAACACGACGGTTTACACACACTTCGGAAGCACCGTCTGGCGACAGGTCCACACGAACCAAACCTGGCAGCCCGTGCTCCTCCGCGTGCAGGCGTCGCACATGGAGGCCGACGCCCGCCAGCACGTCACCGCGTGGCGCTGGGAGCTGGAGTTGCAACTGAAGGACGCGCAGAAGCGCACCAAGCCGAGCTTCACCTTCCTCGCCGTCGCGCCCAAGGAGACCAAGCCATGAAGCTGACGCCCAACTCAGAACTCAAAATCCGGAACTCAAAACCGGCCAGCGGCTCCGCCACCATTCTCGTGCTGGCGCTGGTGGCCATCATGATGGTGTTTCTCACGACCAACCAACGCGTGCTCTACAACCTCAAGCGCGAGGTGCGGCTCGTGGAGCAGCAGCAGTTGAAGAAGTTCCAGCCGCCGCCCGCCCCGCCGCCCGCCCCGCCCGCCCGTCCTTGAGCGAACATGGCCGAAGTCGCGCCCAATCCGAACGCGTCGCCCGCCGACCCGGCGGGCGAAGACTTCAGCATGTTCGTGCCGGACTCGTGGCACACGGTGGCGGTTGTGGTGCCGCCAGCAACGCCAGCACAACGCATCGCCCTGATTGAGGATTCGCAGCGGTGCCTGACGCATGGCTGGCTCTCACTGGTGCCGCTGGCGGGTGCGCTGTTCGTCATCCCCGCCGTCCGCGTGTTCCTGCGTGTGGACCGCGAGCGCGTGGAGTGGAACCCCGCCGCGCACCTCTGGCTGCGCGGGCTGGTGCTCGTGAGTTTCGGCTGCTGGACGAACTTGCTCTGGTGGGGCCTCATCATCGCAGGGAGCACGGACACCGACGAGACGGGCAAGGTTCTGGTCTTGGTATGTTTCCTCACCTTTGGAAGCGCGCCGACCCTGCTGGGCCTGGGTTATGCAGCGTCGCGTTGGTCAACCCGACTGGGAGCCTTCGTCCAGCGCACGCGCGTCGGATTGTTGAGCATGATGGGAGCCGCTTACTTGGCGCTGTTCTGGTATTTCTGGATGATTGAAGCGGAGCGCAGCAGTGCGCGTTCTGGGATGCACGATTCGACGGAGTTTTCGTTCTTCACGCAACTGACATTCTGGCTCCTCTGGGTGATGGGCGGGTTCATCGGCATGGCTTGGCGCGGCGTGAAGTCCTGGTGGTGGCTCGCGTGGCTGGCCGGGGCTGCGTTGCTGACGTTCTGGGTGACGAGCTGATGGCGAAACCCTCGCCATGGCCCCTCGCAACGGCCGCAACGACCGCTGGCACCTGCTCTCCCTGCCGGCACACACGCTGCCTTGCCAGAAGCGGATTCGCACCCGGAACACCGTTGACAGCCGCCGTCGCCGCACGCTGAATGCGCGGCGCAAACACAACGCCGTCATCAAAACTCACATTATGAAACTGCCTTCCCGCCTGTTCATGCTCGCCACCAGCGCGCTGTTCTCACTCTCCGCCCTCGCCGCCGACGAGGCTGGCTTCAAGCCCATCTTCAACGGCCAAGACCTCACCGGCTGGGAGGGCAACCCCAAGCTTTGGTCCGTGAAGGACGGGGCTATCACCGGCATCACCCCGCCCAGTGAGAAGGACCCGAAGAAGGGGGCCATTACGCACAACACTTTCCTCGTGAACAAGGAACTCAACACGAAGGATTTTGAGCTGCGCCTCAGCTACCGCATCGTCAATGGCAACTCCGGCATCCAGTATCGCAGCAAGGTGCTCCGTCAGGGCGAGTGGGGTCCCATCGTCGGCGGTTATCAGGCGGACTTCGAGGCCGGCAAGACTTACAGCGGCATTCTCTATGAGGAACAGGGCCGGGGCATCCTCGCCAAGCGCGGCGAGAAGACCACGGTCAAGGACGCGGAAGGCAAGGCCAAGGTCGAAGTCACCGGCACGACCGGCAAGTCCGAGGACATCCAGGCCAGCATCAAGAACGAGGATTGGAATGACTACGTCGTCATCGCCAAGGGCAATCACCTCCAGCACTTCATCAACGGCAAGCTGACCGTGGACGTGACGGACGAGGGCGGCGCGAAGGCGGCGAAGGAAGGCGTGCTCGCTCTGCAAATCCACGTCGGCCCGCCGATGACGGTTCAGTTCAAGAACCTCCGCCTCAAGGAGCTGAAATAGTTCCCGGCCAACTGGCACTTCGAGAGCGCGTCGCGAGGCGCGCTCTTTTTTTTGGCCAATGGGGAGTTGAAGGGTTGGCCCGCTTCCACGCTTCTCCCTTGAACCGTTCCACTTCTCAGCCCTCAACTACTCCGCTACTCTTTCGCCGTGGATATCGCCGCCAACCTTGCCAGCCTCCGTGAACTTACCGCCGCCGCGTGCGCCCGCGCGGGTCGCGAGCCCAGCACCGTCACGCTGATGGCGGTGAGTAAACACCAGCCGCCCGAGGCCGTCCGGGCCGTGCTGGACGCGGGGTTGACGTGCTTTGGGGAAAGCCGCGTGCAGGAGGCGAAGGCGAAGATACCGCTCTGCCCGGGCCGCGCGCAGTGGCAGATGATCGGCCATCTCCAATCGAACAAGTGCCGCGACGCGGTGGCGCTGTTCAGCATGATTCAAAGCGTGGACAGCCTCGCGCTGGCGCAGGAGTTGAACCAGCAGTGCGAGAAGGCGGCGAAGACGATGCCCATTCTCCTGGAGGTCAACGTCGCCGGCGAGGCCAGTAAGTTCGGCTACCGGCCCGCCGGCCTGCTCGCCGAGTTCAGCGAACTCAGCAAACTGCCGCGCCTCGAAATCCACGGCTTGATGACCATTGCTCCCTACACGCCGACACCGGAACGAGCGCGCCCTGTTTTCCGCCGGCTGCGTGAGTTGAAGGCCGAGTGTGAGCAACTCCTCGGCGCGCCGCTGCCGCAACTGAGCATGGGTATGAGCGGTGATTTCGAGGTGGCCATCGAGGAGGGTGCGACGCTCGTGCGCATCGGCACGGCGCTGTTCGGGGCGCGAACGAGGCGAGCCGAGTCGGCTGCTGAATGACGCTAGGACGGGATTCCGATTGGCAACGACGGCGCTTTCCGGTAGCTACCCGCGCGAATCATGGCTGACGAAAAATCCGCGAAGCACAATTACGACGAGAGCAAGGTCAAGACGCTCTCCAGCATCGACCACATCCGCCTGCGCACCGGTATGTATATCGGGCGCATCGGCAGCGGCGCGCACTACGACGACGGCTGTTACATCCTGCTCAAGGAGGTCATTGATAACGCGATTGACGAGTTCATCATGGGCTTCGGCAAGCAGGTGGAAATCAAGGTCGAGGGCAACCGGGTCCGTGTCCGCGACTTTGGCCGCGGCATCCCGCTGGGCAAAATCGTGGACTGCGTCTCGCAGATTAACACCGGCGCGAAATACAACAGCGACGTCTTCCAGTTCAGCGTCGGCCTCAACGGCGTCGGCACCAAAGCCGTCAACGCGCTGTCCAAGGTGTTCACCGTCCGCAGCCATCGCGACGGCGACTTCGCGGAGGCGACCTTCAAGCAGGGCAAGCTCAAGCAGGAGAACAAAGGCAAGACCACCGAGACCAACGGCACGTTCATCGAGTTCGAGCCGGACCCGGTCATCTTCAAGGAGAGCGAGTTCAAGGCCGAGTTCATCGAGAAGCGCCTCCGCCACTACAGCTACCTGAACTCGGGCCTGCGGCTCATCTACAACGGCACCGAGTTCGTCTCCCGCCACGGCCTGCTGGACCTCGTGATGGAAGACCTCGGCGGCGACAACGCGGAGCCGATTTACCCGCCGCTGCACTTCACCAGCAAGACGCTGGAGTTCTGCTTCACGCACACCAACAGCCGCTACGGCGAGAGCTTCTTCTCCTTCGTCAACGGCCAATACACCAGCGACGGCGGCACGCACCTGAGCGCCTTCCGCGAGGGCCTGCTCAAGGCCGTGAACGAATACACGAAGAAGGGCTATGACGGCGACGACGTGCGCGAGTGCATGGTCGGCGCGGTGTCCATCCGCATGCAGGACCCGCTCTTCGAGTCGCAGACGAAGAACAAGCTGGGCAACACGGAAATCCGCACTGAGCTGGTCAACAAGGTGCGCGAGGAGTTGCTCCACTTCTTCAACCGCAACAAAGCCGTCGCCGAGCAAATCATGGCGAAGGTCGAGGACACGAAGCAGCTCCGCAAAGAGTTGCAGGACGTGAAGAAGCTCGCCCGCGACCGCGCCAAGTCCGTCACGCTGCGCATCCCGCAGCTCAAGGACTGCAAGGTCCACTTCGACCGCAAGAAGGACAAGGGTCGCGGCTCGATGGTCTTCATCTGCGAAGGCCAGTCCGCCGCCGGCTCCATCACGAGCTGCCGGGACGTGAACACGCAGGCGGTCTTCACCCTCAAGGGCAAGCCGCTCAACGTGTGGGACCTCAAGCGCGACATCGTTTACAAGAACGACGAGCTCTACAACCTGATGCGCTCCCTCGACATTGAGGACAATCTCGACCGGCTGCGTTACGAGAAGGTCATCCTCGCGACCGATGCCGACGTGGACGGGATGCACATCCGCAACCTGATGATCACCTACTTCATGAAGTTCTTCGAGCAGGTGGTCCACGACGGCCACCTCTACGTGCTGGAGACCCCGCTCTTCCGCGTGCGCAACAAGCACGAGACGATCTACTGCTACAGTGAGGCCGAGCGCGACACGGCGTCCGCGAAGCTAGGCAAGAGTTGCGAGATCACGCGCTTCAAGGGGCTCGGGGAGATTTCACCCAACGAGTTCAAGCAATTCATCGGGAAGGGCATGAAAGTGAGCCAGGTGGAATACGCCTCCAAGACCGACACCGCGAGCATCCTGACCTTCTACATGGGCAAGAATACGCCCGAGCGGAAGGACTACATCATGGGGAATCTCGTGGTGGCGGTGGAGGAGTGAGCAAGGCTGGACAGCCGGCTCCAATCTTCCAGCTCACCCCCGAGTAGCGGAGCAAGATTAGGATTGCGAGCGGGAGCGAATGTCACGCGAACCCTTGCGGCACGGACTCCGGCGGGCCGATGCGACGCTTGTAGTCGAGGATGAGTTTCACCACTTCGGCGGGATCGTCGGTGACGGTGATGAGGTCGAGGTCGCCGGGGCTGATGTAGCCGTTTTTCCCAAGGGAAGTCTTGGCCCACTTGAGCAGGCCGTTCCAGTAGTCCGTGCCGTAGCAGATGAGGGGGAAGTGCGAGATGCGCTCGGTCTGCACGAGCGTGACGACCTCGAAAAATTCGTCGAGCGTGCCGAAGCCGCCGGGCATGAAGACGAAGCCCATGCTGTATTTTACGAAGCAGACCTTGCGCGAGAAGAAGTAGTGGAAGTTGACGGGGACGTTCGTGTAGCGGTTGCCCTTTTGCTCGAAGGGCAGCTCGATGTTGAGGCCCACGGACTTGCCCTTCGCCTCCGCCGCACCGCGGTTCGCCGCCTCCATGATACCGGGCCCACCACCGGTGATGACGGCGAGGTGGTGCTTGGCGAGGCCGCGCGAGATTTCCACCGCCGCCTTGTAGTAGGGGTCGCTCGGTTTCGTGCGCGCGGAGCCAAAGACGGTCACGGCGGGGCCAAGGTGGGAGAGCGTTTCGAAGGAGTCCACGAACTCGGCCATGATGCGGAAGATGCGCCAGGGGTCTTCTTTGACGAAGCCGTTGTGTTGCGGGTGATGCATGGCGGAGCCTAGGGAACGAACGGGGCGGCCTTCAACGCTCAACTTTCTGTTTCGTGCGACCATGCAGTTGAGTCACGGATGGAACGCGGAACAGTAGGTGAAAATCTTGCGGCTGCGCTTCTGTATTCGTCATCACCCTTTGGGGGCCGCGTTCAGCTCTCTCGCAGGATGCGTTTGGCTTGTCCCCATCTGTGTTTTAGCTGTGGCTTTAAAATGCTTCTGGCTTAGAGCCACGGCCACTTGGGCGGTTGCCACGGCAGGCCGAGCGCGATGCCGATGAGATCGAGGATGACGTAGTTCCAGACGAGATACGTGAAGACCCCGCTGATGAGGACGAGCAACGCGGTGTTGCGAATCCGGTTCCGCTCGCGGCGGGCTGCGTCGAGCGTGCAGATGCCCCGGCGGCGGAAGTAAATGACCAAGCCGCCGACCGCGAGTGCGCCACTCACCGCGTAGAGCACATAACGCATCGGCCCCCAGTAAAGGCGGTCCGAGAGCGCTGCCGCAGTGCTGACAGAGGCCAGACCGAAGAGCACGAGCACGACGCTGGGGAGGCAGCACAGGCTGGCGATGACTGCGCTGGACAGCACGAGGCCGAGCAACGCGCGCCAGTTCTCGCGCGGAGGTGGGGGCGGGGCGGAGGAGGCAGGTATTCTGTCCGGATCGCTCATGGTGGAGAGGCTGTTGGCATGGCGAGGTTCCGTCGAGTTCAGATTGAACCCGAGGGTGCCCAGTGGCTGTTTTGGGAAGCGCCTTGCGCGGCCCGCGGGAAGGGCGGACAGTTCCCTCCGATTATGAGCGTCGCCACGATGCGCAAGCAGCCCACCGGGCCGGTGAAACAGTTTTCCGTCTTCACGCCGAACCGCCTCGGCCGACTGCACACGCTCACCACGCTCCTCGCCTCGCGCAACGTCCACATCCTCGCCCTCACCGTTCTAGACACCACGGACAGCGCCATCATCCGGCTCGTGGTGGACGATCCCGAGGCCGCGCGCGCGCTGCTGAACGAGCACGGCTTTCCCTTCAGCGAGAGCGAGTTGCTGGTGGTGGAAATCGCCGCCGAGACGCAGCTCAAGGATGTGCTCGCCGCGCTGCTCCAGGCGGAGATCAACATCCACTACATCTACTCCTTCATGACGCGCTCGCAGGACAAGACCGCGCTGGCGCTGAACTTGGAGGACCGCGAGGTGGCTGAGGAAGCGTTGCAAAAACAGCAGTTCAAGGTGCTGGGCCAGGCGGACATTTCGCGCTGAACGCGTGAACCGTTGCGGCCTGGCAGGCTGAAGTTTTCGGAGGAATTCGGATTGACTCACTGGCGGACGGAACCCGAAATCACCACCATGTTGAAACCAGTCCACCGCCGCCGCCAAAAAGCCCAACCCGTCGCCGGGCGGTTCGCCATCGTCGCCTCCCAATACAACGCTCGTTACGTGGATGGGATGCTGCGCGCGGCGAAGGCGGAACTGAAGGGTGCCGGGGCCACCGAGGTGCGCGTGGTGCGGGTGCCGGGCGCGTTTGAGGTGCCCGTCGTGGCGGGAGCGCTGGCGCAGCAGCATCCGGCTTGGGCCGCGGTGATTTGCTTGGGCGTCATCTTGCAAGGGCAGACCTCGCACGCGGAGCACGTCGGCGAGGCGGTCACGCAGGCATTGTCGCACCTCGCGGTGCAAACCGGGGTGCCGATGATCCACGAAGTGCTGGTGTTCACGAACGAGGAGCAGGCGCGCGTGCGGTGCCTAAGCAAGGACTTCAATCGCGGCACCGAGGCGGCGCAGACGGCCATGAAGATGGCGCGGGTGATGGAGGAAATCCGACCGGTGGAGGACGATTGCCCGTTTTGAGGTGGTCGTAGCCGCCGAGGTCAAGAGGCGGATTTCTTGGTCCATCCACAACGCTGGTTCCGCCTGCTCACCTAGGCGGCTACGGCATACCATAAGTCTTCCGACTCCCCCCGAACAGGGCCTGTGAAAACGCAGCCTGCCCCTTGACCGCGAATGGCGGATCGCTAGGCTCCGTCCACTTTGGCGTCCGGGCCGGTCTCTGGTTCGGCGTCAATTTGGACCAAACTCAAACACGAACATGAAATCACTGTTACTGACCCTCACTGCCCTCGCCATTGTCAGCACCGCCTTGGCAGGCGATGTCACCGGTAAGATTACCCTCACGGGAACGCCGAAACCGGAGAGCGAAATCGTTATTGACCCCACCTGCGGCGGGCTGCGTGCCGGCAAGAAGATGACGACGCGCTTTTACGTGGCAGACGCCACCGGCGGCCTGGCGGACTGCGTGGTGTATATCGAAGGTGCCAAGGGCGGCGCCGCGGCGGACAAGCCCGTCATCATCGACCAAGTGGGATGCGAATACCAGCCCTACATCAACTCCGCGCAGGTCGGCCAGACCATCCGCGTGTTGAATTCCGACAAAGCGATGCACAACGTCCATCCGACCCCGACGGTCGAAGGTAACCCCGAGGCGAACAAGGCCCAGTTGCCCGGTGGCGCTCCGCTTAACTTCACCTTTGCGAAGGCCGAGAAGTTCCTCCGCTTCAAGTGCGATGTGCACCCCTGGATGTTCTCCTACGTCAGCGTGTTCGAGACTCCGTTCCATGCGGTCAGCGGCAAGGACGGGTCGTTCAAGATCACCGGCGTGCCGGACGGCAAATACAAGCTGGTCGTCGAGCACCGCAAGGGCGGCAAGGTCGAGAAGGACATCGAAGTGAAGGGCGGCGCGAAGGCCGACCTCAGCATGGCCGCTAAGTAATTTGGCATTCTACAAGCCGCCGTGCCCACACGGGCGCGGCGGCATTTTGCTGTCGGAATTACCCATCCGTGCCACACTATCATACCTTGAGCCAGACGATCTCCATCCGCCTGCCCGACGCACTCCGGGAGAAACTCGAAGCCGACGCTCAAAACACCGGCCAGAGTAAAATCCGGATAGTGCTGGCCGAACTGGAGCCGTGCTACTCCGGTCAGCGCGATGCCCAGGGAATTATGCGCCTGGCGGGCATTATGCGCGGCCCCAAGGACCGCTCGACCAACAAGGCGCATCGTCGAGCTTGGGGGAAGCGCGCCAAGTGAAATACATTGCCGATGCGGGCGCGCTGGTTGCGCTGATGAATCAGGATGACCAGCATCACGATTGGGCGGTGACCACGCTGGCCCAACTGCCCCGCCCCTGGCTCGTTTGCGAAGCCGTGTTGGCCGCGGGGGAACTGGAACTCGCCTTCGACTTGGAGCGGCAGATTGCTCCCGTCGTGAAACTACTGGAGCGCTACGCGGACCGGGAGATGGATTTGGCGGACGCCTGTGTGGTGCGGATGAGCGAGTTTTATCCCCGCCATACGGTCATCACCGTGGACCGGCGCGCGACTTCACCGTCTATCGACGCAACCAGCGCGAAGTCCTGCCGTTCAGCGCACCGGATTTGTGAGCCACCCCGGTCCAATTTCGCGATGCCCAATGAATGACCGATTCCTAATCCCCAATGGCGTGGTGCGACTGAAGTGGCCCGGTCACTTGGGCTTCCTCAGCGCTTGGTCATTCCGCGCATGACCCCCTGGCTTCACCGCTTCGCCGTGTTCACGGCACTCGCGACGTTGGTGCTCATCGGCATCGGTGGGCTGGTGACGAGCCACGGCGCGGGCATGGCCGTGCCCGATTGGCCGAACAGCTACGGCTACAACATGTTCACGTTCCCGGTGTCCATGTGGGTGGGCGGCATCCTCTACGAACACTCGCACCGGCTGGCGGGGTCGGTGGTGGGGTTCCTCACGCTCGTGCTGGCGCTCTGGCTGAATGGTCGGCCGGCGTCGAAGTGGTTGCGGTGGGGCAGTCTCGTGGTGTTGGCGCTGGGCGTGGCGGGCTCCACGAGCGCCCGGGTGAAGCTCGACAACGTGCTCTTCCTCGTTGGCACGGGCGCGGTGGGTTTTGGCCTCAGTTTCGTCTGGCCGAAGCATGAACCCATCAGCCCGCGACTGGCGCGCTACGGGTTGCTCGCGTTGGTGCTGGTCATCGTGCAAGGCATCCTCGGCGGGCTGCGAGTGACGGCGCTGGCGGACTGGCTCGGGATTTTCCACGGCACGCTGGCGCAATGTTTCCTCGTGCTGATGTGCGCGGTCGCGCTGGTGACGAGCGGTTGGTGGCAGCGGTTGAAGATGGAATCTCAGCCAGTGACTGTCCCGGCGTCGGTGCGGAATTTTCTGCTGCTGACGACGCTCCTGATTCTCGGTCAGCTTGCGCTTGGGGCTTCGATGCGCCACCAGCACGCGGGTTTGGCGGTGCCGGATTTTCCGCTGGCACACGGCAAGGTCTGGCCCGCGACGGACGCGGTTTCACTCGACGCTTACAACCGCGCGCGCCACGACCACCGCGAGTTTAAGGCCATCAGCGCTGGGCAAATTTACCTCCACATGGCGCATCGGATCGGCGCGCTGGTGGTGTTCGGTCATGTGCTGGGCTGCCTGCTGAAGCTGCGCCGTGCAGTGGGCGGGGCGCACCCGCTGGCGCGCGGCGCGGGCGGTTGGTTCGCGCTGATTTGTGTTCAGTTCGGCCTCGGTATCTGGACGGTGTTGAGCACCAAGGCGGCGGACATCGCCACGCTGCACGTGCTCGTGGGCGCGGCCAGCCTGGTCACAGGCGCGCTGCTGACGTTGTTGGCGACCACGGTTTTCCGGGATTTTCGCGCGTCCGAAGGGACGTGATTTGTGCGAAATCCGAAACGGATTATCCGCAAAAAAAAGTCCTCGAACAGCCCCGGCGCGGAGTGGCGGAGGGGACCGCGTCACCGCGTTGCACCCCATGCTTGACGCTGCTGCGCTTGGTTGGCTGGCAGGGGAGCGCCGGCCGCGCGGAACAGTGAGTCCCGGAGAGTCTGCCGCAGCATCGTGGCGGTGAGGTGGTGGCGATCGAGGCAATCGAGTCGCTCGAATTCCCCCGGCTCCAGCAGTTCCTCACTGCCCGCGAGCATGATGACCGCCGTCCTCGGATAGGTTGTCCGGAGATGTCTCGCCAATTCATTCCCGCTGCGATGGCCGATGCGGGTGCTGACGAGACACAGTTCATAGGGCTGGCGACGCATCTTCGTCTCAGCAAAGGCATACGTTTGCGCCCATCCCAAGGTGAACCGGCGCGGGGCGATCTCAGCGAGCAACAGCGTGAGGTGGGTGAAGATGTCTCGGTCTGTGTCCACGAGCAGGATGCGTAAACGAGGTTGGGTGAGGCTGGCGGTCATAAGCGGGAGGGGTTTCGGGTTGCTGGCTGCGCCGCGCTGGCGGGCGCCTTCGCACGTTACGAAGGCGCTCGCCGCCACCGGGAGGTGGCCTCGTGTCGAGGCCGGAGGTAGCTCCGGCCAACGGCATCGTTGCGCAGGTCTCATAGGTGCCCTGCCGGTCCTTGTCTGCTCGGGCACCGGTGATATGAGCGAACCTCAAGGATGGGCACATCCGCCGCCGAAACAACACGGATGATACCTGACAAGCGTTGTCAGGTGATCACCTGACAAGCCCCGAACCTTACTTGGCTCGCGATCTGGCGGTGGAAACGGACAAACCTTGCTCCATTGCGAACTGGGTGAGGGTGGCCACGCCGTGCAAGCCGAGCTTGCGCATGAGCCGTTCGCGGAGGGTTTTCACTGTGGACATCGCCACGCCGAACCGTTCGCTGATCTGCTTGCTGCTTGCGCCGCAGGCGATCAGCGCAAGCACGTCCTGTTCGCGCGCGCTCAACCACGCGAGGTCCGGTTGGTCGGACGCGACAGATAGTCCGCCGAGGTTTTTCAACATCGCAGCGGCCACGGATGGGCTGAAGAAGCCTTCGCCGCGATGGACGGACTCGATCGCGTGCACCAGCTCGGCGGGCGCGGCGTCCTTCAGGATGTAGCCGCTGGCGCCGCTGCGCGCCACCTCCGCCACATACTCGCGGTTTTCGTGGACGCTCAGGATCAGCACCTTCGCGCTCGGGGCGAGTTTGCGCATCTGGGTGGCTGCGGCCAGGCCGTTGAGGCCGGGCATATTGATGTCCATCAGCACCACGTCGGGCTTGAGGCGGCGGACCTTGCGCAGCGCTTCTTCGCCGCTGGCCGCTTCGCCGACGACGGATAGTTGTGGGAGTCGTGAGAAACAGGAGCGCAGCCCCTCGCGCACCACGGGATGATCGTCCACCAGCAGGATCCGGATGAGGGCAGCGGCAGCGGCGGGCTTCCGCGTTGTGGGGCGGGGTGGGCGTTTGCTCATGAGGTCTTCTTTCTGGCCGGCTTCCGCGCCAATGGCACCCAGACTTCGATGACGGTGCCCTCGCGGGGGATTGACTTGATGGTGAGGGTGCCGCTGATGAACTCCGCCCGCTCGCGCATATTGACCAGGCCCAGACTGGTGCGCGCGGACCGTCGCCGCGTCCGTGCGGTGGTGAAGCCAAGGCCGTCGTCGGTGACGCGCAGGGCGACGCCGCCATCCGCGCGCAGCAGTTCCACCGTGATGTGTTTCGCCTTTGCGTGCTTGAGGATGTTCGCCACCGCTTCCTGAAAGATGCGGTAGAGCGCCAGCTCCACTTCGGGGGGAAGCCGCTTGCGCAGCGGCGCCAGCCGGCACACGACGCGCAGGCCCGAGTGCTCCGCGATTTCCTCTCCCGCACTGTGCACGGCCGCGACTAGCCCGAAGTCGTCGAGCTCACGCGGGCGGAGGTTGTGCGAGATGGCGCGGACCTCGCGGAGGGCGGCATCGAGGTAACTCTTTGCCCGCGTCACGTCGCGGCGCAGCGTGTCGTCCGCGAGATCGTGCAGCCAGCCTTCGACCGATAGCAGGCGGAAGCGCACGGACGCCAGCAACTGGCTCACACCATCGTGCAACTCGCGCGCCACGCGGCGGCGCTCACCTTCCTGCGCCTCGATGATGTGGTGTGGCAGCGCGCGCAGGGCCTCTTCGGCGCGGACCTTCTCGGTGACATCCACCGCGATGCCGCCGAGGAAGCGCCGGCCCGCCGCGTCCTTCAACGGAAAGCGTAGCACCCAGATGTGGCGCGGCTCCTTGGCTGTCACCGTCAAATCCTCCATCACCTCAGCGCTGTTGCCCTGCTTCAGCGCGGCTTCATCGTGGACGCGGATTTGCCGCGCGTGCCGCCGGGGGAAGAGGTTGAAGTCGGTCTGCGACTGCGTGCCTTCCGCAGAGGATTTGAGAAAGCTCCGCGCGCGCGGGTTCATATACACGTAGCGGAAGCGCTCGTCCTTGATCCACGCGAAGACGGGGGCGTGCTCCATGAACGCGGCAAATCGCTCGTCGCTGGCCCGGCGCGCGGCCATTTCATCCCGCAGTTTTTCATTCGCCCAGGCCAACTCCGCCGTGCGTTCCAACACGCGTTCTTCGAGGGTGTGGTTGAGCTGCTCAAGTCCCGCCTCCGCAACTCGCCGGGCGGTGAGGGCGCGCTGGATGCGGATGAGTGCGTCCACGCGGGCCACGAGCTCTTGGTTGGCGAGGGGGCGGGCGATGTATTCGTCCGCGCCGCACGACAGCCCCTCGACCTTGCTCTCCGAGGAGATCTCGATGCTGGAGATGAGCGCGACGAAGACATCCACCAAATCGGGATTGGCCTTGATGGCGCGGCAGACCTCCCGTCCGTTTAAATCGGGGAGCATCACGTCCAGTAGAAGCAAATCCGGCTTCAACTTGGCCGCCAGGCGCAGCGCGTCCGTGCCGTTGATGGCGGAATGCACTTCGCAGCCGTGGCGCTGGAAGAGGCGGCAGAGGAGCTCCAAATTGTCCGGCTCGTCATCCACCACGAGCAGGCGCGGGGCAGGCCACCGCGCGTGGGTGTCAAGGTTGGTTGCGGCGGTGGTATCCATGCGGCTTCGCCTTCGGCTGTGATTGCCGGTGAGTGTGCGGGAAGCCGCCCGGCTGGCGAGTTCATTTTGAAACTCCACTTCTTCCAAAGCAAACCGGCCAACCGCTTGCGCAGTTGGCCGGTCGAATCGTCCGCAGCTTGCGCCGCGCCTCAATACTCGCGCTTGGTCTTCTTGCCCGGCTCGGGGACGGGGTAGAGGCCATTCGCGTCCGCCTGCACGGGCGCGGGCGAATCGAACGTGAGCTTGTCCGCGTCGGGCGCGAATTCGTGAGTGTGGTTGAGCAGTTCGTCGAGCGTGACTTCTTGCCCGGTGTGCGCCGCGTAGCGACCCAGCGAGGTCGTGAGGCTGGCCATCACGCCGCGGTCCACTTCGTTGTGCGGCTTGTCGTTGCGGATTGCCTCGGTGAGCACCTGCCACTCGGTGAAATAGGGGTCGTCCACCATCTTGGCGTCGGAGGTCCACAGTTGGTTTTCGCGCGACCTGACTTGGCCCTTGAAGGTGCTGGACGGTCCGTTGCAGTCGCCGGAATTGGCCGCGACCGCCATGCCCTTCGTGCCGTGGACGAAGCTGTGATACATGGGCACCGCGCCGAGCATGGTGCGACCGTTCATGTAAAGCTTCGCGCCGTCCTCGAAAGTGTATTCCACCGCGTAGGAGTCGAAGTTCTGGTCCACGTAGGGCTTGCCGTCCGGGCTGGTGCGATACGTGCGGCCACCGACGCCCTGTGCCTTGATGGGCCAGAGCTCTTTTCCGGGCGGGCTCTTGAGCCAGCAGAGGTGGTCAATGTGATGGACATTGAAGTCGCTGTAGCCGCCGCCAGACGCCCAGAGGAAGCTGTGGAAGCGGGAGATTTGCCACATCAACTCGCTGGGTTTGCCGGGTAGGTTGTTGTCCTTGCCGGGGTATTTCTCGGAGAAGGCCGAGCCGAGCAACCCCTGCATGCGGTAGCCGCGCAGCAGCATCACGTCGCCAATCTCGTTGTCCTGATGGATGCGCGCGTGGAGCTGTTGGAGGCATTTCTTGTGGCGGGACATCAGGCCGACGCCGACCTTGAGGTTCTTGGCCTTGGCGAGTTTGTTGAGTTCGAGCATCCGGCGAGAGGTCGGGCCGTCGGCGGTCACGGGTTTCTCCATGAACACGTTGATGCCCTTCTCGATGGCGTATTTGAAATGCACCCAGCGGAAGGCTAGCGGCGTGGTGAAGATGGCGACGTCGCCCTTCTTCAGCGCGTCGATCGCGCCCTTGTAGGCATCGAAGCCGATGAACTTGCGGTTGTCCGGCACATCCACCTGGTCTTTGAACTTGTTCTTGAGCGAGTTGAACGCGCCGTCCAGCCGGTGCTGGAAGACATCCGCCATCGCGACAATCTTGGGTGGGCCGCTCTGCGACAGGGCATTGGCTGCCGCGCCACCGCCGCGCCCGCCGCAGCCGACGAGGGCGACGGAGATTTGGTCACTGCCCGCCGCGTGGACGTGCGGCAGGACGACGCCGGAGAGCGCCGAAGCGCCGACGACGAGGCCGGAGGTTTTGATGAAATCACGACGGGAAGCCGGAGGGACAACAGGAGAGTCATGCATGGGGCCTATCGTTTGCCGGGCCGCGTGGAGGTGTCAACCTCGGAGAGGGGAAGTGAGGGACACGCCGGTGGACGCGGTCGGAAAAGGCTACTTCGGGACAAGCGGCGCTGGGGCGCTTCACTTCAAACTCAAGAGGTAGTTGTGCAACGCGCTCCCCGCGTCGTGCGCGTCCTGCACCACGAGGAAATAACGGCCGGTGGCGGGGAGCGTGAAGGCGAGGCGCGGGTCGCGGTCGCTGGCGGCGTCATCGGCGGAGGCGAGCAGCGTGTTGCTGGCGTTCCACAGCGTGAGCGTGGCGTCGAGCGGGGAGCCAAGGCGGCTGGCAAGGATGTCGGCGGTCACGCGCTGGCCGGCCTTGCCCTCGAATCCATACACATCCACGTCCTGCGCGGCCTTGATAGCCCCACGCACGGTTGTCGGAAGCGTGATGGACTGAGGCTTGGCGAAGGAGCCGTTCTCTTCGCTCTCCTCGATGAACGTGCCGGGGCGCAGCACGGGCAGGCGCGCGAGCGCGGATTTGCCGTCGGGTGTCTCGACGGTGAAGGCGGCTTCGTCGCCTTGGAAGTCCGCCGGCACGAAGACTGTGGCCTTGACCTGGGTGTCGCCGAGGCGCTCCTTCTTCTGGTTCTGCGGCACGTCTGCTTTGCCCTTCGAGGTGACGGTCGCGCGCAGGGTGGAGTTAGTGAAGCGGATGGTCTCGGCGGTATCGAGGTTCAGGCCACGGATTTCCAGCGTGTTGGTCTTACCCACGATGATGCCGAGTGGGACGGCCACGATGACTTTGGGAAGCTTGTCGTCGGCCTTCTTGTCTTGGGCTGAAGCCGACATCTGGGTCAGGGCGATCACCGTCCAAAGGACGGACCCAAGCTTAAAATAAATTCCGAAACGCAGTCGCCGGAAAGACCGCAAAGAAACGCAAAGAGAGGTCATGGTGGTAGAGTCAGCATGGGATTGAATCGCTCCCAGCCGTGCCATGTAAAGCCCTGTCCTTCATGCGTTGTCTCCGGCACAACTTCCGTGTGCGCTGTTCGAGCCCGAAAGTAGGTGCGGACGTAGGCGCGGTGCCAGCAGGAGGGTTCCTTCCTTCAGGAGCGCGCGGTTGTCGGAGCTGTGGGTTTTTGAGGCGAGCTGCAAAGCGGTTTGCCGCCTGCCGGGGGGCGCTGATTCGAGGTGGAGCGGAACATGGCTTCAGCCCAGCGTCCCCTCAGCTACTCAAAAACTGATACGCATCGCTGCGCCCGGCGGCGATAGGGACGGAGATTGTGGCTTGCCATCTGGGCGTGGATCCGCTTACAAAGCATGTCGATGTCGCTGCCATTCTCCAATAGCTTCGATAAGAAGCGTGACCAAGTAATGGTCGTTGATATGGGGGCAAAGGTCACCAAGGCGGTCCACATTTCTCACAAGGGGAATGCCTTTACGTTGAACGGGTTCGCGTTGATGGAGGCCCCGACGATCGACAAGGGAAGCATCGTGGGAGGGTTGGGTGGACATCTCAAGGCGGTGACGCAGGCGCTCAACGCGCGGATCAAGACGGTGAGCCTGGCCGTGGGGGTGGATAGCTCGTTGCTGCGCCACGCGGATATGCCGCTGGTCACGACACATGACATGAGGCAGATGCTGAAGTTCAGCAGTAAGAATTATCTCCAGCAGGATTTGTCGGATTGCGTGTTTGATGTGTATGTGCTGCCGCCGGGGGGGCGCTCGGATGCGCTCAAAGTCGGGAACCCCAAGGCGCGCGTGCTGGTGGGTGCGGCGAAGCGGCAGGTGGTGGAGGATTTGCAGGCGTCAGCGGCGGCGGCGGGGCTGGTGGCGGATCAGATTATCCCCAGTTTCATCGGGCCGGCGAATGCGTTCGAGATGGCGCAGCCGGATGCGTTTGCGAAGGAGGTCGTGGCGTTGGTGGATGTGGGCTACAAAAACACGACGATTTGCGTGCTTTACAATGGAGAGCTCACCTTGAGCCGGGTGGTGTCTTTCGGGTCGGGCAAGCTCACGCAGGGCATTTCCGAGGCGTTGGGCATGAGTTTGGAGGAGGCCGAGGGGGCCAAGATCACGATGCCGCCGGAGGTTGAATCCGTCGTGCAATCACTCCTTTCGCCATTGGGCCGGGAGCTGCGGGCCTCAATTGATTTTCATGACCATCAGCGGGACCGGGCGGTAACGCAGGTGTTCTTATCCGGCGGGGCGTCGCGTAGCCCGCAGATCATTCAGGCGTTGCAGGTGGAGTTGATGGTCCCCTGTCAGACATGGAATCCGACGAGCTTCATGACTTTGGCGCTGCCGCCGCAGTTGATGGGAGAGATTGAAGCGGTCGCCCCGCAGCTCACCGTGGCGGTGGGCGCGGGGATGGCGGCCTTTTAGCCCATGCCTATCCGCATCAACCTTCTGGCCGAGGAACAGTATCTGGCAGAGATGCGCCGACGGGATCCGGTGAAGCGGTCGGCATACATGGGCGGTTTTCTTGCGGTGGCGATGTTGGGCTGGTGGGGCTGGCTGCTTTACTCGAAGGGCGTTGCCAACCAGAGCTTGGAGGGCCAAAAGGCGGCGTTCATCCGGATTGAAAAGTCTGCGAAAGAGGTCGCTGACAACCAGAAGCGCACGGCGGTGATTGAGGGCAACATCCACGCACTGCACCGGATGGTGACGAACCGCGTGCTGTGGGCTGGCTGCTTGAATGCGTTGCAGGAGATTGCCCGGGAGCCCATCCACGTCACGCGCATCCGGGCGGAACAGGGTTACAATTTGCAGGCCGCTCTGGTTTCGAAGGAGCGCGGCAAGAGTAAACCCGCCAGTTCCACCGAGACCACGAGACTCGTCGTCACCGCGCGCGACTACGGTGCGGCTGACCAGAACTACATCAAGTTCAAGGAACGGGTCGAGGCGCACCCGTGGTTTAAGCAATACTTGGTGAAGGAGAACGCCGTCACCTTCAAGGGCTTCTCCGACCCCACGCCCGACAAGGACGACCCATCCCGGGTCTTCGTCAGCTTCACGATGGAATGCACCTTTACCGAGCAGTTCCGTAACTGAGATGATCAGCGACATCAAACTACTTTCGCCCGAGAAGAAGCAGCACCTCATCGCTGTGTGCATCGGGACCGCTCTGGTGCTGGCGCTCATCTACTGGTTCCCGATTCGTTCGGCGCAGGACGACTTGATGAAGGTTCAGTCGAGCATCACCGAGGCGGAGAAGAAATACGCGGAAGCGGCCAAGTTGGTGAAGAGCGCCGAGGCAGAGGGCGAAAAGCTCACCCGTCGCGAAGAACAGTTGGCGGCGGTGGAAGCCACCATGGTCACCGGCGACGCAAACCTCTGGATACGACTCACCTACGAAAAATTTCGCAGCCAGGCACTCTACAAAGTCGAGATTCCCAACTTCCCCCCTCCGGGCATGGGCGACATGGTGATGTTCCCCGATTTCCCCTACAAAGCAGCCGCCTACCGCGTCACCGGCCAGGCCCATTACCACGACCTCGGCAGATTTCTCGCGGACTTTGAAAACCAGTTTCCCTACCTCCGTGTCTTGAATTTGAGCCTCGGCCCCGAAGGCCCCGGCGGGACCGCGGCGGCGATGACGACCACCGGCGACGATCAGGAAAGGCTGGCCTTCACTTTCGAAGCGGTTGCGCTCGTCAAACCGGCCAAGAAAAACTGACCTGTGAAACTCCCCTCCCAATCCCTGCTCACGCACGCCACCCGGCTGGCGCTGGCAGCGGCGTTGTGCCTTGGAGCCAGCCTCGCTCTCGCTGCGGACAAAAAACCCGACGATAAGCAGAAACCGACGCCCGAGAAGAAGGCCAGCGACCCTAAGCCCGCTGCCAAAGAAGCCCCCCCGGTCCTCACCAAAACACCCCCGATTTTAGTTCCCTTCCCGAAGGCCACCTTCCTCACCGCATTGGAGGCCGGACACGACCCCTTCTTCCCCAGCAGCAGGCGCCGAGTGCCCGTCACCCCAGCACCGCCGAAGAAACCCCTCCAGCCTTTAGTCCTCAACACAAATTCGCACATCATTCCTGCTGCCGTCGTCGTCAACACCAACCTCCCCGCCGGCAGCACGAACGCCACATCCGCAGTGGTTGTTCCACCGCCCGACCTCATCGGCAGCGCCAACCTCACCTTGCGCGGACTTTCGGGCACCAAAGCTCGCCGCGTCGCGGTGGTCCACACTGGCGCGCGGAGCTACGACTTCCTGAAAGGCGATTCAACACTCATTCGCCTGCCCAACGACAAACAGCTCAAAGTCCGCTGCGTAGAAATTCGCGAGCGCTCCGCCATATTTGAAGCCGAAGGTGAAACCAAAGAACTCTTTTTACGAGAGGGAGTCTTCTAGCCCATCCGTCGGCCCCTCTGCCGCTCAACTGAACA
Source organism: Klebsiella pneumoniae (assembly GCA_943330855.2). Taxonomy (GTDB): domain Bacteria; phylum Verrucomicrobiota; class Verrucomicrobiia; order Limisphaerales; family SXTU01; genus SXTU01. The sequence continues at coordinate 10,912 of CALQJI020000020.1, read as the reverse complement.
CGCCATGAAAACGACGCTTGTCCTCCTGTTGGCTGCGGGATTCTGTCTTCCCTCCCCGCCCTTGCTGGCACAGGCGCCGCCGCCCGCCGCGCCCGCGCCCGCGCCGGCCGCGCCGCGCCCTGTGCAAACCATCGCCAGCCCCGAGAGCAAAGCTAAGGCTGCCGCCGATGCCAAGGAAACCGCCCGCGTCGCCCTCGACAATGAAGTCATCCTCGAACTCAAGTATGACGACATGGACTTGGTAGACCTGATCAAGAGCCTCGCCTTGCAAGCCGAGATCAACGTCCTCTTCGACCCCAAGCTCACGCAAGTCCTGAGGGCACCGGACGGCACCCCGCTGCCCTCCCCGAAAGTCCCTGCCTTCCGCATGGCGAACGTCACCGCGCGCCAGGCGCTCGAGGCCATTCTTGCGAACAACAATCTGCTGATGGCCCACGACCCCAAGACCAACACCTACCGCGTCAGCCCCAAGGACAACGTCAGTCTGGAGCCGCTCATCACCAAGATTATTGACCTCAAATACACCAGCCCCACAAACCTCGTGGCCGTCTTTGCCCCCGGCACCGGCATCCTCTCCGGCCGCGCCAAGGTCATCCCCGATAACCGCACCCAGCGCCTCATCATCTCCGCCACCGAGCGCGAGTGGGACTTCCTCACCGAGGTCCTCGAAAAGCTCGACACGCCCACCATGCAGGTGCTCATCGAAGCGCGAATCCTCGAGTCCTCCCGCAGCCCCCAGTCCCTCAAAGGCGTGGACTGGAGCGGCACGCTGCAAAACCAGCAGGTCGGCTTTGGCAACGGCACACTCTCCGGGGCAGCCACCACCTCCCGCCCCGGCGCCACTACCAGCAGCACCACCACTCTCCCCGGCGGACGCACCGTCACTAGTTCCACCACCACGCCCTCCACCAGCACCGAGAGCCTCGCCACCTCCATCGGCGGCATCATTCCGGGCTTCAACGTCAACACCCGCGACGGCCTCAACCCGACCGTGGGCTTCCTCAATGCCGATGGTCTTCGCGCCACGCTCTCCTTCCTGAACACCGACGCGGAGACCGAGGTCATCTCCACCCCACGCTCCGTGATGATGGATGGCCAGACCGCCAAGCTTTCCGTCACCCGCGCCTTCCCCATCTTCCAAATTACGCCGGGTTCCGCCAACACCCCCGCCGGTTCCACCGTCATCTACACGAACCTCGGCACCATCCTCGAGGTCAGCCCGCGCATCGCCGCCAACAGCAACATCGCCCTGCGCGTCATCCCCGAAGTTTCGAACATTGACTCGAAGGACCGCCAGACCATCAACGGCCAGGTCAACGAGGCCAACGTCTACGCCATCCGCCGCATCGAGACGCAGGTGATGATTCCCAGTGGCCACACCCTCGTCATGGGCGGGTTGATCACGGACAACATCAACAAGGGCTTCGTCAAGGTGCCCATCCTCGGCGACCTCCCCTTTGTCGGCTGGGGCTTCCGCAAAGAGACCAAGACCCGCAACAAGGCGAACCTGTTGATCTTCGTCACCCCGACCATCATCGAGGTGAACCACTTCCAGACACCCAGCACGGATTTCCTGCAAGGCCAGACTCAGCCCGGGGCCGCCGACTTCCTCCAGCAACGCGTCCCTTTGATGCAGGAGAAGCCCGAATCCCTGATGGATTCGGGCAAGCCGGTGGATCTGTTCAAGAAACCTGCCGCCCCCGCGAAGCCGTAAGTCTGGACAAGAATCATCGCCATGAGTGCCACCCCGACACCAAGCGAGCCGCACGGCGCAAGCCGTGTCACACGCTGGGCCCTCGCGCTCCTGCTCGCCGCGATTGTGCCCGGCGTCGCCTTCGCGCAAATCACCGTCACAACCCTCAGCGGCGGCCCGAGCTCGCTCAACCCCAACTCAGCGTCTGGCACCAATGATGGCAGCATCGCCACCTCGGCGCAGTTCAACACCCCCGGCGGTCTTGCGTTCGAGCCTTCCGGCAACATTCTCTGGCTCGCCGACAGCCTGAACAACACCGTCCGCCGCCTTGACCTCTCCTCCGGTCTCACCACGACGCTTGCTACCAACTCCTCCGGCGGGAACCTCATTTTCAGCTCCCCGGTGGACGTGGCTATGGACGGGAACACCAACCTTTACATCCTCACGGCGGGCGATGGTCGCATTTACCGGGTGGATCTCATCAACCTCTCCTTCGGCGCGACCGTCATCCCCATCACCCCGGCTGGAACATTCACCGCGCCCAATGCGCTCGCCTTCGACGGCATTGGCAATCTCTACGTCGTCGAAGAAGCCGGGGCATTGCGCCGCGTGGCCCTCTCCAACTTCACCGTCAGCGCGAATCTACTGCCGGCTGGCACGTTCGTCGCCCCGCGTGGCGTGGAGGTGCTCGACAGCGGCAAGATCGCCGTCAGCGATTCCTCCCGGCACACCATTCACCTCGTGGACCCGAACACGCTCGCCGTCAGCTTTCTCGCCGGACGCACGAATGCAGCCGGCATAACGACGGGCGTTGGCACCAACGCGCAGTTCAACTCACCGCGCCATCTGGCCAAGGCCGGCAACAACATCCTCGTCGTCGCCGATCAGGGGAACCATCAAGTCCGGCTCGTGGACACCACGGGTGCGACCACCATCCTCTACGGCATCCAGTCCAATTTCTGGGTGAACATCGTGCATCCCTCCGTTTATCCCGGCTGGGCGGACGGGACGGCGGCGTTCGCAGAATCCCGGCTTCCCACAGGGGTCATCGTGGATGGCAGCGGCACGACCTACGTGACCGAGCAATTCTATCATGTCATCCGCAAGGTCACTGGCGCGGGCCTCGCCGGCCCCAGCGGCGTGGGCAGTGGTGGCAGTGGCAGCGCGCTGAACCCTCCTTCCCTCGGCATGAGTCCGAACAGCGGTTACTTTCCGCTCGGCACCAAGATCGCCGTCACCAGCTCCAGCACGAACGTCTTCTTCACCACCGACGGCACCGAGCCGAGCACTAACAGCACGCCTGTCAGCATCGTCGGCGGCGTGGGCACCATTCAGTGGCAAAACCCGACGAATGACCTCACGGGGCTGCGCGTCGCCGCGTTTGTTGTCAGCGGAACCAACAGCGCGAGCACGAACATCACCGGCACCGCCGTCACGGCCAGCACCATCGGAGTTCCCGCGAGTTTGAACACCGACATCTTCGCCGGCGTGGGCGCGCGCGTGGTGGTGCCCATCGTGCTCAACCTCCGCGCCAACGACACCGTGCGCACGCTCCAGTTCCGCGTCGAAGTCAGCCCCAACGCGGCGGCTCCGACGGTGGGCGCGAGTTTCGGCGCGCAGTCCATCGGCACGAATGACTTCATCACGATCACCACCGGCGGCACTGCGGCCAATTTCAGTTCGCTGGCCTACACGGCCGGAACCACGCGCGGGTTGGTCATCACATTTGTCGGCACCAACGCGAACTTGCTCGTCAACCGCTTCGCTGTTGCCGCGCTCCTGAGCGTCCCCATCCCGGCGGGTGCGGCCTCCGGCCAGACCTACAACATTGACATCCTTCAGCCCTCAGCCACTTCCGATGCTGCGCAGAACATCGTCACCATCGCGGCTGCTGGCACCCGCCTCATCACCGTCACCAATCTCTCCTACCGCGTCGGCGACACCTCGCCCGGGGGCTGGTATAACGCTGGTGATTTCGGCAACGGCAACCTCGACAACGCCGATGTGAACAACGCCTTCGCCGCCGCGTCCGGCACCCGCCTGCCATTCGCCTTCAGCGATGCCTTTGATGCGATGGATGCCTTCCCCGAGGACACCGCCGGCACAGTGGGCGGCGACGGCCAAATCCGCTTCCTTGACTGGCAGATCATCCTTCTTCGCTCGCTGCGGCTGAACACAAATCCCGCTCTTGGCGTGAGCACCACGAACTGGTCCCGCACCTGGTCGGGCGGTGTTCGCACCACGGTTGGCACGACCTTGGTCCCTGCGGCACTGAAGGCGGCATCGCTTCCGCCGCCCGGTGAAGTATGGAACCGCCAAGCCGCCCTCGGCGCGCTGCCGTTGGAAAATGTCCTGCCCGGCACGACGGTCAACGTGCCGGTCTTCGCGCGTGTCGCGCCCGGTGCGCAGCTCGCTGGTCTGCAATTCCGCGCGGTGGTGAGCCCGGCGGATGGTTCACCCGCCCTTGCGCAGCAAGCGCAGTTCATCCCCGCACTGCCCAACGCAACCATCCAGCCCGCCGCGATCAACGCCGTGGTGAGCGCGTGGAACCTCGGGCAGCTTGCGATGCCGGCCAGCAGCAGCAACTTCCTCGGCGTCGTGCGTTTCACCGTCCCGGCTACTGCTACGGCAGGGGCCAGCTACTCCGTGAGCTTTGCCAACGCGGATGGCGCGCCCAATTTCTTCACGCAATACAACTTCGAGACGCGCGCTGCCTCCGTCTGGGTTGCTCGTCCCGCGCCCGCGCCGCTCTCCATCATCTCCGATGAGTGGAAAGTCGCCTTCTTCGGCAGCGCGGCCAACGCGGCCGCCGCCGACCTCGCCGACCCCGACAATGACGGCGTGGTGAACGCGCTCGAATACCTCGCCGGCACGGACCCGACACGGGCCAACTCCCGCTTGCAGCTCACCCCCGGCGGTTGGCGCAACGGCGCGCGCGACCTCGCCTTCCAGCTCCTGAGCGCGCCCGGCAAACTCTACGTGCTGGAGAGCAACACGGACTTGATCAGCCCGAACTGGACGCCGGTGGTCACGAACCTCGGCGACGGCAACTTGAGGGAATTCATCCAGACCGTGACCCCGGGCGGGCCGCGCTACTTCCGTCTGAAGGTGCTGCCTTGAACACTGCGAACTGCATGAGAACTTCTCCTGCCTCCCGCGCCACGGCCTTCGCCCGCGCTTGCCGACTCGGCCTCACCGCCTTCATCGCAGGTTGGGCGGCCACCGCCACCGCGCAGTCCGTGGATAGCGTGGTTGCCACTGGGCTGGTGGAGCCGCACAGCGTGGCCGTGGATTCCGCAGGCACACTTTACATAACTGATCAGGGTGGCATCTCCTTCTTTGGGCAAGTCTCCGCCAATCGGATCATGAAGTTCGTCCCGAGCACTGCAGTGCTCTCCGTGCTCGCGGGCGATGACCAGTCCGGCAGCAACGGGACCAACGACAATCCCACGGCCAGCGCGGGCTTCAACGCACGCTTCTTCAACCCCGCTGGCATCGTCGCCACCCGCGGCGGCCTCGTCGTCGCCGACTCCGGTAACCACACCATTCGCTACGTCGGCTTTGACGGCGTGGTGTCGAATATCGCGGGCGCACCGACCATCGCCGGATCGGCGAACGGCACAGGTGCTGTCGCACGTTTCAATACCCCCATCGGCCTCGCGGTGGATTCCCTCGGCAACATTTACGTGGCCGACTCGAAGAACAACGTCATCCGAAAGATTGACACGGCCAACGCCGTCACCACCTACGCCACCGGCTTCAGCCAACCCAATGGCGTCAGCGTCGGAGATGGCGGCGACCTGTGGGTGGCGGACACGTTGAACCATGTCATCAAGACCGTCTCCGCCGGCGGGACTGTCACCCTCCGCGCCGGCTCACTCGGCACCGCAGGAAGCGCCAACGGCTCCGTTGCATTGAGCGGGCTGCTAGCCAAACCGCGGGGAGTGCACTGGATGGGCACGGCGGGGCTGTTGATCTCCGATTCTGGCAACCACACCCTCCGCCGACTCGCTACCAATGCCAGCATCGGAACCTACACCATGGAGACCTCGGCGGGCGGGGCCGGCCAGGCCGGCTTCGTGAACGGGGCCACCAACGTGGCGCGGCTCAACTCCCCTATCGGCCTCGTCGCCGATGTGTTCAACGGCGCGTTCCTCTTCGCCGACGCGGGCAACTTGGCCATCCGCCGCATCCAGCAATCCGCAACGCAGCCCGCAATAGCCAATCCCGTCGTGGGCGTCATCACCCTCACCACCAACGCCACCACTGGCGTTACCCCGATCTTCACCCCTGTCACCGATGGTGTGTTCATCAATGACGCGGTCATCGCCGTCACCGCCGAGGCCAACGTCACCACCCTTCTCAGTTCTGGCGCCTCACCGACAGATCCTTTCAACGACACCGTCCCGGCGCCTTCCGGCTCGGTCACGACCTACATCCTCGACACACTCCCCGTGCCGGCCACGCTGGTGGGCCCGCTGGCTGACCTAACGGTGAAAGTTCAAAGTGTGAAATCCGGGCGCATCTCTAGCAGTGTGGTCAAGGCCCGCTTCCAGTTTCAGGCCGCCAGCCCGATCGTTACCGGAGACAACGCAGCACTGTTCACCGTGAGCGTGGCCACCACGAATTCGCAGATGTTTTACACCACCAACGGGGTGGAGCCAACCTCCACGGTTTCGGCAACAAACTTCGGCCCCGTGGCCTTTCCCGGGACGAACTTCTCGTTTCAATTGGGAGCGAGCAACATGACTTTCAAGATCAAGGCGTTCAAGGGGAGCTTCGCCGACAGCACGACGATCACACGTGAGTTCTCTCCCACGAACTTCGTCGCCAACACTTTCTCGTTCGGCTTCGAGAGCGGCGAGGCGTCGAGCCAGTTCATCGCTTCCGCCGGGCAGACCAACTACTCCCCCATCACGCTGACACTGGTGGCTGGGCAGAAGATATACTCCCTCCAGTTCGCCACGTTCGTCACAAACCTCACTGGGCCGAACCTCACCAACGTGGCTGGCGGCAACGCCGTGCTGGGCTTCGAATCCTTGCTCATGAAGCCCGACCCCATTGACCCGACCATCAGGATTCGCATCCCGCCCTCCATCTTCGTTGGTTCCGGTTTTACCAATCTGTTGGTAACGAATAACAACCTGCTCTCCGTTGGCTGGATCGAGCGACTCGGCAGGACCAACCTCTACGACACCACGGCGCAGGACCTCGTCGCCTTTTCACAAGCGCACGACACAACCTTCCTTGGTTCAGCCGGGCGCGTCGTCGTCGGCGCCTTCGGCTTCGTCGTCCCGACCAATGCGACGGTCGGGCAGACTTACAGCGTTTCGCTGACGCGTCCTTCGGCCACCTCCGATGGCATCCGCGAGGACGTGTTCATCGCGGCTCCCACCAATGGCGCTCTCTCGTCTCTGAAGACGTTGACCATTGGCTCGCCCGCTTATCTCGTGGGTGACGTCGCCCCATTCCGTTGGTTCAACGCGCCGGACTTTGGCGACACGAACCTACTAGCCAACGACCTCACGCAACTTTTCCAGTCCGCCGTCTATGGGCTCAACCGCCCGCCCATCGGCAGCGACATGTTTGACGCGATGGACTCGTGTTGCGGATTGGCCACGAATGTGCCGGGCACTTCGCTGCTGCGTCTGAGCGGTCAGTTTGCCGGCTCCGTCTCCTCCGGCACGACTTTGACCATCAACAACATCGCCTTCGGGGACGGCACGCTCAACGTGGCGGACATCTTCGTCACCTTCCGCCGCTCGTTGGACGCCTCGCTCACGAATTTCATCCGCTTCCGTTCCAACGGCATCCATTACGCCACAACGAACGCGAACAACTTCCGTGGCGTGGTCGGGCAGACAGTGGCCGCTGCTCCCGTGCCCGCGCCACGAACCACCCGTGTCACCCAGTCACTCGGCACGCCGACCGACGAACCGTCCGTCAACTTCAGCGCCGGGGAGATCATCGGCACCGCAGGCCAGCAGGTGAGCATCCCTATTACCGCCCGCGTCTCCGGCACCGAACCGCTGCGCGTGCTCATGCTGAATCTGACGGTCGTCCCCCTCGATGGCTCACCCGTTCTCACCGCGCCTGTGCAGTTCATCCCCGGGGCGGCGCTCGGCGCGCCGGGCCTCAGCCACTCGCGCGGCGTGGGTAATTACTCCGCCGCGTGGTTGAACAACTCCGTTGCGGGCCTCAGTGGCGATGCCGCCGTCGGCACATTGCTCTTCACGCTGCCAGCGGGTGCTGACGCGGACGCGGCCTACGCCGTCCGCTTCGACCACGTCTCCGCTTCGCCCGCCGGTATTGACGTCGTCCGCGCTCATCGCGAGGGCGGCCTTATTACGATGCGCGCCCGCCACTTCTCCTCGTGGAGTGATGGGATCTCCGATGGGTGGCGGTTGAAGCACTTTGGCGCATTGAACAACTTGCTCTCCGCCGCCAGCGCCGACGCCGATGGTGACGGCATCCCGAACTGGGCGGAGTTCCGCGCGGGCACCGATCCGAACGACGCCACATCCGGCCTGCACCTGCGCGCGCCCGGGCTCATCAGCGGCGGCCCGCGCTTGCGCTGGCCCACGGCAACTGGCAAGTCCTACGTTCTGGAAGTTTCCTCCGCGCTGGGTAGCACGAATTGGTCAGCTATCGCGACCAACGTTCTGGGCAGCGGGCGCGACATCGAGTTCCAAACCCCGCCGACCGCCGGGCCGCGATTCTACCGCGTCCGCCTGATTGAGCCTTAAGTTCTGGAGCGCGGACACCCACGTCCGCAGTTCGGCCCCCAGCGATTGGTAGGTGCTGCGGACGTGGGCGTTCGCGCTCCAACGCGCGATCTTGTCCGCCACTTCCCCTACACAAACACAATCGCCGTCGTCGCGGCTTTCTCGTCCCAACCTCGCGTTGGCTCTGCCGTCACGCTGCTGATGTCCTTGATTGAGAGCATCCGTCCCTGTGTCTTGGGGCTTTTCACGTCCACCTTCGCAGGGTCGCAGGTCTGTTGATGGATTTTTTGGTTCGGTGCGGGCTTGTAGCGAACGTAGAGGAGCTTGGGCGAGTCGGGCGCGAAGTAGAGGATGCGCGACTTGTCCGGGATGCAGAGATACGTCTTGTTCATGATGCTCCCGCCGAACGTGAAGCGTTTGAGGTAGCTGGCCTTTCGGTCTGTGTAGGCGCAGGTGAACACCCGCTCGCGGTCCGGCAGGCCGCAGAAGAACAGATCCGGCCCGACGAAGAGTTTGTCCTCCAAGTCCGTGACCTTGTAAGTCCCATCCCTGAAGACCAGCAGCAGCTTGTCGAATCTGGTGCACTCCAGTTTAAACTCGTCGCCGTTGACCTTGCAGCCGACATAGCCCGTCTCGCGGTCGTAGGACACCTTGAAGGCCTTGAACGCGACCGCTTTCACGTCCACCTCCTCGTGACGGCTGCCTTTGGTGGTGAGGCGCGGATAGATGGGCCGGTATTTCTCCAGCAGTCTCTCCAGGTGGCCAATGGCGAACTTCACCACATTCTTCAGGTGCTTCAACGTCTCGGCCAACTCCCCCTTCGTCTTCGCCATTTCCTCGCGGTGCTGGCTGATATCGAAGAGGGAGATGCGGCGGATGCGAACTTGCAGGAGGCGTTCCACATCGGTGTCCGCGAGGTCACGGAGCAGTTGTTTGCGGAACGGTTTGAAGCCCTCGTGCACGGCGGTCAGCACGGCCTCGTTCGTTTTGCATTTTTCAATTTCCTTGTAGATGCGCTCCTCGATGAAGATGCGTTCCAGCGTGCGGAAGTGGAGTTCGTTTTCGAGCTTCCGCTGTTTGAGCTCCAACTCCTGCTGGAGGATCCGCACGAGTTGGTCGGTGTTCTCGCGCAACACCTCGCTCACGGTCAGCTCCACGGGTCGGTTATTTTTGATGACCGTGATACGGCTGTTGATGGTGACCTCGCAGCTCGTGAAGGCGAACAGTGCGTCGATTAACTGCTGCGCACTGACGCCGGCGGGGGCCTTGATCTCGATCTCAACTTCTTCGGAAGTGAAGTCGTTGATGGACTTCACCTTGATTTTGCCCTTGGCCACGGCGTCCTCGATGGAGTTGGTGAGCGACTCGGTGGTGGTGCCCGGTGGCAACTCCTTGATGACGACGGTCTGCTCGTCCTTCTCCTTAATTTTGGCGCGCACCTTCACGCTGCCTTTGCCGTCCTGATAATCGCGCGCGTCCATCTGTCCGCCGGTCGGGAAGTCTGGCACGCACTTGAAGGGCTGCTTCCGCAGGATCGCGATTTGCGCTTCGAGCAGCTCCGGAAAATTGTGCGGCAGGATGCGGCACGAGAGACCGACCGCGATGCCTTCCGCGCCGAGCATCAGCGTGAGTGGCAGCTTGGAGGGGAGCGTGACCGGCTCTTGATTGCGCCCGTCGTAGCTGGGGACGAGCTGTGTGATCTCGTCGTTGAACAATTCCTCGCGCGCGAGCTGCGTGAGTCGGCACTCGATGTAACGCGACGCGGCGGCGGGGTCGCCGGTGAAGATGTTGCCGTAATTGCCCTGCCCCTCGATGAGGTAGCGTTTGTTAGCGATCACCACGATCGCGTCGTCGATGGACGCGTTGCCGTGAGGGTGGAACTTCATCGTGTCGCCAGTGACGTTGGCGACCTTCGTGAAGCGCCCGTCGTCCGCACGGTGCAACGCCCAGAGGATGCGCCGCTGCACGGGCTTGAGGCCGTCATCGAGATTCGGGATCGCGCGGTCGCGGATGACGTAGCTGGCGTATTCCAGGAAGCTCTTATCCACGCGGCGGTGGAGCGGCAGCTCGATATTATCCGGCGAAAAGGGCCGATGCGTCAGGCTCGGTGCCTCCTCGGCGACGATGTGAGTGCCACCGTTGCCGTCTCCGTTCGCGGGTGTGGGTTTTGGCAGGCAGGCTGGTGCTTCTGCGGGCTGGGTCTCGGCGGGCTTCGGCGTGGTGTCGTCCATCGGGAATTCAGGCTGATCGGAATCGGGTTGTGGCTGCGCTACGCTCATGCGTCACGCGGTATTTGAGCAGAACGCGTCGCGCTGAGGCAAGGAGTCCCCGCGCCCGCGAATCACCCCGAGTTGACTCATATTAAATGTTACCGGGGCGGGGAGTTGGACGAGGAGTCCGACGATACGTTGACTCACATTCGTGGTTACCCAAGCCCCGAACATGAGTCGCTCCGCCAAACGCGAGGCCCTGGCCCGCATTCACGGCCGCTACG
>CALQJI020000019.1 GCA_943330855.2 Klebsiella pneumoniae | reverse complement strand
TGCACGGTAAGGGCTCGAACGGAGAGGTTTTCAGGCGGCCCCTCAACCCAACGGGTTCCGTGCAACGCCGGAGAACAACCCCGCCTGTTTTCCCCTCTAAAAGCTGCTTTCTCGGGTTTCTACCCACTAAGTTCCCCGAATACCCCTTTACGAGGGAGGTGTCAATACTAAGGACTGACCCCTTTACAAGGTTGATGATTTTGTGACGCCAACTCAGGGCAGCTCGCTCCTTGCAATAAAGGCGAGATTTCACCCGGCCAAGGATCGGATCAATGTGCCGTAAGCCGCATTGATTTTCTTGAGCTTTTCTTTGCTGCGCAGTTGGACTTTAGGGTCATGCTGAAGCCTGCTGTCTGGTTCATAGAGTCTTGATAGCTCCCGCCACGCTTGTTTCACTTCATGAAGTGAAGCTGTGCATTCAAGATCAAGGACGCGATAACAATCTTCTAATTCTTCGCCACATTTAACGCTCTTTGGCGCTAATTGCTTGGCAATCTCATTGAGTAGATTGCAAATCTCGCTCCCAACTTGGGGTCCCACCGTATGCAAACCAATTAACGGCTCTCCATCGAAATATATTAAAAAACTACCTCCACCATCGTGTTCGAGTTCTGCATTTTGAAAATTTGTAAATTCAATTGTTCCGCTATCACCGTGGGCCATACTCCCAAAATTAATGATTTTGTCTTCGGTAAGAACCAAATAATTTTTATGTCGAGTTAGAAAAAAGCCGGTGTTTTTACTATCGTCAACCAACAACAAAACGGAATCTGGTGAAATCAGCGTTCCGTCTTTTTGTGCCAGCACTTTTTCGCGAATGTCCGACGGTATGTTCGGTTTAAACCAAATAGTCGAGGCTTGGATTTGCCCCTCGTATTTCGCCACGATTTCTTCGACAGCAGCATAATCCACGGACTCGGCAACATAGACCGGCTTTCGTGCAGGGGTTCTGGGCTCTGTATTTCGACGACTTGCGACTGGTGCAGGAGGAGGCGGCGGCATCGGAGGGCGCAGCGCAGGTGCGACCACACCGTCCACGGCACCAAGCATGATCCAGCCGGGCGCGCCTTCGTGCCATGCCAGATCGTCCGGGCTCAGCTCCCCTCCGGCCAGTGCGGTGTTCACTTGCGCCAAGGTGAAAGGGCCGTATTGCTGCCCGTCTTTGGTGATGTGGATTTTCATCGTGTTTTAGTTGGGCTCACGGCAGCAGGGCGGTGACGGCGGCGGTGGGGCTGCTCTCGCCCACGGCGTTGCGGCCGGTGACGGTGATTTCTATCTCGGTGCCAACGGCGAGGGCGGGGAGGGTGAGGATGCCGTCGCTGTCTTGCACGATCTCGTTGAGGACTTGCACGCCGGTGGCTTTCACCTTGGCGCGCAGGCGGTAGTTGTCCGCGCGGCGGGCGTCGTCCCAATGGAGGAATGAGGCCGACCGCAGGTCAGCCCTACCGGGGAAGAGAGCTCCGACTGTCGTGCGAGAGCGCGAGAGTGCGAGAGTGCGAGAGTGCGAGAGTGCGAGAGTGCGTTTTCTCGAAAGTTTCCATTGCTAGTGTCTTCCTTCCTACGAGAGGGCGCGGGGCTGGGGCAAGCTTTTTGTTCGTTAGTTTGGGGAAAGTTGCTTCACTCACTCCATGCTTTCGCTGAACGAACTGCTCGGGTCCGATTCCGGCCGCACTTATCAACTCCGCTCCAAGGCCCCCGGCCCCATCGGCACGCTCCCGCTCGACGCGGACATGCTCCTGCACCAACCCAGTGGCAATCTCTTCGGCTGGACGCAGAACGCGGGCATGGGCTGGAACCCCGCCGAGCTGGGCCGCAAACAGTTCCTCATCCTCAGCACCGAGGGCGGCCGCCGCGCGCCGGATGGCTCGCCCATCGCGCTGGGCTACCACACGGGGCATTGGGAAATCGGCCTGCTGGTCGAGGCGGCGGCGAAGGAGTTCCAGCGGCTCAAAGGCATCCCCTTCGCCGGCTGCGTCTCCGACCCGTGCGACGGGCGCACGCAGGGGACGGCGGGGATGTTCGACTCGCTGCCGTATCGCAACGACGCGGCCATCGTCTTCCGCCGACTCATCCGCTCGCTGCCCACGCGCAACGGCGTGCTCGGCATCGCGACGTGCGACAAGGGCCTGCCCGCGATGATGATGGCGCTCGCCGGGATGCGCGACCTGCCCAGCGTGCTCGTCCCCGGCGGCGTGACGCTCCCGCCCAGCAACGGCGAGGACGCGGGCGCGGTGCAGACGCTGGGGGCGCGCTATTCGCACGGCCTCATCTCGCTCGCCGAGGCGGCGGATCTGGGCTGTCGCGCGTGCGGCACGCCGGGCGGCGGCTGCCAGTTCCTCGGCACTGCGGCGACGTCGCAAGTGGTTGGTGAAGCCCTCGGCCTCTCGCTCCCGCACAGTGCGCTCGCGCCCTCAGGCGAACCGGTCTGGACGGAACTCGCCGTGGCTTCGGCACGCGCGCTGGTTGAGTTGGAGCAGCGTGGTCTCAAGTCCCGTGACATCCTCACCGACGCCGCGATTCGCAACGCGATGGTGGTCCACGCGGCCTTCGGCGGCTCGACGAACTTGCTCCTGCACATCCCGGCCATCGCCCACGCCGCTGGCCTGAAGCGCCCGACGGTCGAGGATTGGATTGCCGTGAACCGCAGCGTGCCGCGCCTCGTAAGCGTGTTGCCGAACGGGCCCGTTCACCACCCGACGGTGCGCGTGTTCCTCGCGGGCGGCGTGCCGGAAGTCATGTTGCACCTGCGCCGCCTCGGCCTGCTGGACACCGGCGTCCTCACCGCCAGCGGCGCGACGCTCGACGAGGTGTTGAACTGGTGGGAAACCTGCGAGCGCCGCACGAAGTTCCGCGCGCTGCTTCTCGCGCAAGACGGCGTGGACCCGGACGAAGTCATCTTCTCCCCCGAACGCGCGAAGGAGCGCGGCCTCACGAGCACCGTGACCTTCCCGCGCGGCAACCTCGCGCCCGAGGGCGCGGTCATCAAGAGCACGGCCATCGACCCGAGCGTGGTGGACGCCGACGGCGTGTATCGCAAGCAAGGGTCGGCGAAGTTCTTCACCAGCGAGCGCGCGGCCATCGCGGCCATCAAGGAGAAGCGCATCGCGGCCGGCGACATCCTCGTGCTCGCCGGCTGCGGCCCGATGGGCACGGGCATGGAGGAGACTTACCAGCTCACCAGCGCGCTCAAGTTCCTCCCCTTCGGCAAACACGTAGCGCTCCTCACGGACGCGCGCTTCAGCGGCGTGAGCACGGGCGCGTGCCTCGGCCACATCGGCCCGGAAGCGCTGGCCGGCGGCCCGCTCGGCAAGCTCCGCGACGGCGACCTCATCCGCATCGTCGTGGACCGCAACACGAACACCGGCAGCGTGGATTTCATCGGCGAGGGCGGACGGACGTTCAGCGCGGAAGAAGGCGCGGCCCTCCTCGCACAGCGCCCGACCCGCGACGATTTGAAGCCAAACGAAAACCTCCCCGACGACACGAAGCTGTGGGCCGCGCTCCAAGCCGTCAGCGGTGGGACGTGGGGCGGGTGCGTCTTCGATGCCGATGCGGTGGTGGCGCGATTGCGAATCTGACGGGCGGGAAAAGCGGCGCTGAAGACACCCGCAGTCCAGACGCTTCGTGTTCACCTAGCCGTGCCGCCGCTCGTAGTCGCAGGCTTAAGCCTGAGCTTCATCGTCAAGCGCAACCTCAAGGTTGCGACTACGCAAAACTTTCCGCGTGCGCCAGTGACGCCAGCGGCTAACCTCGCCGTCAATTCACGCACACGATGAAACGCCTCCTGCCCACACTCGCCGCGCTCTTCTTCTCCCTGCCGCTCCTCGCCGCCGACACCTCAGCCATGACCACGGCGAAGCCCCTCACCCCCGCCCAAGCCCTCGCCTCGCTCCAAGTCGAAGCCGGCCTGCGTGTCGAGCTGGCCGCTGCCGAGCCGCTCACTGCCTCGCCCGCCGCGCTCGCGTGGGATGAACGCGGGCGGATGTTCGTCGCGGAGAATCGCGGCTACCCCGTCGGCCCCGGCACGAACCAACCGCCTGCCGGCATCATCGCCATGCTGGAGGACACCAACGGCGACGGGACCTACGACAAGCGCACCGAGTTCGCCACCGGCCTCACCTTCCCGAACGGCCTCATGTGCTGGCGCGGCGGCCTCATCGTCACCTGCGCACCGGACATTTTTTATCTCAAGGACACCGACGGCGATGGACGCGCGGACGTGAGAAAAGTCCTCTTCACCAGCTTCGGCACCACCAGCACCACGCAGCTCCGCGTGAGCCATCCCACGCTCGGCCTCGACGGCTACGTCCACGTCACCAGCGGCCTCGTCGCCAGCAAGGTCACCTGCCCCGAGCATCCCGAACGCGGCGTGATTGACCTCCCGCGCGGCGACGCGCGCTTCCACCCGGACACGTTGGAAATCGAGCCGTGGCCCGGCGTCGGCCAGTTCGGCCTCGCGTTCGATGACTTCGGCCGCAAGTTCATCTGCTCGAACCGCAACCCCCTCCAGCACGTCGTCCTGCACCCGCGCTACCTCAAGCGCAACCCGCACCTCGCCTTCTCCGACACCGTGCAGGACGTCGCCACGCCCGGCGACGCCGCGAAGGTCTGGCCCCTGAGCGCGGACCACACCACCGCCGCGTTCATCCCCAGCCTGATGAGCACGCCGCACGCGGGCACCTTCACCAGCGCGTGCGGCATCAGCCTGTGGCGCGGCGGCGCGCTGCCGAGCAGCTTCGCGAACAGCGCCTTCATCTGCGAACCCGCGCAAAACCTCGTCCAGCGCCAGGTGCTCACGCCCGACGGCCCCACCTTCAAGTCCGCGCCCGCCACGCCCGGCCGCGAATTCCTCGCCAGCGCCGACACCTGGTTCCGCCCCGTCTTCAGCGCCACCGGCCCGGACGGCGCGCTCTACATCTGCGACATGTATCGCAAGGTGATAGACCACCCGCAGTATCTCCCCGAGTTCATCCGCGGCACCCTCGACTACGAGGCGGGGAAGACGATGGGGAGAATCTGGCGAGTCGTGCCGGAGGGTCCAATGTCCAAAGTCCAATGTCCAAAGTTCGACCTCGGCAAAGCCACGACAAAGGAACTCGTCGCCAAGCTGAACGATGCGAATGGGTGGGTGCGGACAACTGTGTTTCGGCTGTTGCTGGAGAATTCTGACAAGAACTCAGCTCAAAGCCTCGCCCAGCTAGCCAACCATTTGAACTCAACCTCACCGCCTGCGACTAGGGCTGCTGCCCTCAACCTTCTCAACGCGTGTGGTTGGTTTTCGCCTATAAACAACACCCAGTTTCTACTCGCGCTTGCCGACCCGAGTCCCAGTGTCCGTGAGAGTGCCATGCGGCTGGCGGAATCGGCGCTCACCAATCCCGGCACGCAAGGAGACGCCACCATTCGGGCGTCCAAGTTGGGATTAGCTGCGCTCCGTAAGGGGGACTCCGATTCGCGCGTTCGCTTAATGCTAGCGCTCCTCCTTGGTGACCCGAAGGACAAACTCTGTGTGGTCTCGTTGGCTGAACTCGGTGTGCGCGACGGGGCTAATCGCTGGATGCGAGCTGGCGTCTTGAGTGGTGCTAAGGAATGCGCAGGCGAGTTGCTCGATTCGCTCCTTGCCTTGGCAATGGATGCCGCTCTCACGACTTCAGAGCGGGCGAGCCTTTCAACTCTTATGTTCGATTTGGGCCATCTGCTTGCGAGCGCGGAGCCGGCGGCTCAACTTGGTAGCCGCTTGCGCGCCGGACTTGATTCAAACAGACCGGACACTGCGGACTGGCAATCCGCCTTCGCCATCGGCCTCGGCAACGGCGCGCGCGCCAAGGGCCTCGGCAAGGATGGCCGTTCCGCCCTCGTCACGCTCGCGTCGGCGAACCCCGACACGGCGCGCCGCCTCGGCGAGTTGTTCGCCGCCGCCAGCAAGACCGTCGCGACCGCCTCCGCGCCCACGCCCGAGCGGCTCGCCGCCATTGACCTCCTCGCCCACAGCGACGCCGCCACCGCCGGCGCCGCCCTCCAGTCCCTCATCGCCCCGCAGACGCCGAACGAGCTGCAGGCCGCCGCCGTGCGCGCGTTGAGCCAGTTGCCCGACGCGAAGGCCGGCGAGTGGCTCGTCGAGCGCGAGCGCTGGCGCAGCTACACCCCGCCCGTCCGCGACGCCGTCCTCACCGCGATGCTCTCCCAGCCCGCGCTGCAACTCGTGCTGCTGGACGCCGTCGAGAAGGGCGTGGTGCAGCCCTGGGCCGTGCCCGCGAACCGCCGCAACCCGCTCCTCAAGCACAAGGACGCCGCCGTGGCCGCGCGCGCTACCAAAGCCTTCCAGCCCCAAGGCGCCGCCGACCGCATGAAGGTCTATGAAGACCACAAGGCCATCCTCGCGCTCCCTGCCAACGCGAAGAACGGCAAGGCCGTCTTCGTAAAAACCTGCGCCGCCTGCCACCAGTTCGCGGGCGAAGGCCAGCGCGTCGGCCCGGAGCTGACCGGCGTCCGCCTCCAGCCCGCCGAAGCCATCCTCCTCCACATCCTCGTGCCCGACGCCGAGATTTACCCCGGCTTCACCGCCTACGAAGTCGAGACCAAGGACGGACGTTCCCTCACCGGCCTGCTCACCTCCGACACGCCCACCAGCGTCACCCTCCGCGCCGCGCAAGGGGTCGAGGAAACCCTCCTCCGCGCGAACATCGCCAAGCTCACCAGCAGCAGCACCTCGCTCATGCCGAACGAACTGGAGAAGACCATGACGCGGCAGGAGCTGGCGGACTTGATGGCGTTCTTGAAGGGGCAGTGAAACTCCTCGCCTGCCTGATTTTCGCGACGCAGTTCTTCTGCGCTGCAGCCGGCACCGAGCCTGTTGCCGTCGTCACTCTTCGCGGCTTCACGATGGGTTCCACTTGGTCCGCGAAGTTTCGCCCCGTCACGAGCACCCCCGTGGTCAGCGCGGTTGAGCGTGTATTGCAGACGAGGTTGGATAGCTTAGAAGTGCAAATGTCCACTTGGCGCACGGACTCGGGCCTGTCCCGCTTCAACGCGTCGCGCGACACGAACTGGTTCCCCGTTCCGCGTGACACGGCGCTCGTCGTGCACGAGGCGCTGGCGGTGAGCCAGCTCACGGAAGGCGCGTTCGACGTGACGGTGTTTCCGCTCGTGCTGCTCTGGGGATTTGGGCCGGGCGGGAAGAAAGGCCGCATCCCCAGCGATGCCGACATCGACGCCGCACTGAAACGCGTCGGCTGGCAGAAACTTCACGCCCGGCTCGACCCGCCCGCGCTTCGGAAGACACAGCCGGATGTCGCCGTGGACTTGTCCGCACTGTGTCCCGGCTATGCGAGTGACTGTCTTGGCGAAGTCTTGGCGAAGCTCGGTGTGCAGGACTTCCTCGTGGATGTGGGTGGGGAGTTGAAGGCGCGCGGGAACGGCTCGGCCGGTCTCGGTTGGCGCGTGGGAGTGGAGCAGCCTGATGATGGCAGGCCGTTGCTCGCCACAACCTCGTCGCTCGGGAATCAGTCGCTCGCCACCTCCGGCGATTACCGTAAATTCTTCACCCTCGCGGGCCGCCGCTACTCGCATCACCTCGACCCGCGCACGGGCTGGCCGACGGAGTCAGGCATCGCATCGGTGAGCGTGCTACACACGACCACGATGCATGCGGATGCGCTGGGGACGGGGCTGACGGTGCTGGGCTTCGAAAAGGCATGGGCACTGGCGCAGCGCGAGAAGCTCGGTGTGCTGTTCATTCTCCGCGACGGCGGGCGGCTGACGCTGCGGGCTACAGAGTGGTGGCCGCAAGCATCGCAGGAGAAGTAGTCGGGCGACCTCGGGCGTCGCGAAGCGTCTGGACGGCGGTCGCTTCAGCGCCGCTTTTCGGACAGGCCAACTCAGCGGTTGCCAGCCTCCCGGTGCTTCCTCACTCTCCCGCCGTGAAAATCCGTTTCCTCGCCTCGCTCTGGTTTGCCTTCATCGCCGTTCTGCCGTTGCACGCTTGGGATTACGAGGGCCACCGCACCGTCAACCTCCTCGCGCTCGCCTCGTTGCCGACGAACTTCCCCGCCGCTCTCCGCGACGCCGCAGCGCAGGAGCGCGTCGGCTTTCTCGCGGGCGAGGCGGACCGCTGGCGCAACACGACCGACCGGCCGCTGCGGCATTTCAACGGGCTGGACCATTACTTCGACATGGAGGACCTCGACACTTACGGCATCGCGGCGGCGAACGTGAGTCATTTTCGATATGAGTTCACGGCGCAGCTCGGCGTCATCCGCGCGAAGCACCCGGAGAAATTCCCCGCCGACGACAAGGACCTCGACCGCACGCGGCATATGCCCGGCTTCCTTCCGTGGGCCATCATGGAAAATTACTCAAAGCTCAAATCTGGCTTCAGCTACCTGAAGGTTTACGAAGAGATGGGCACGCCAGAGGAGGTCGCACAGGCGCGGCAAAACATCCTCTACATCATGGGCGTGATGGGCCACTACGTCGGCGACGCCACGCAACCGCTGCACACGACGAAGCATTTCAATGGCTGGGTGGGCGCGAACCCGAAGGGCTACGCGACGAACAAGACGTTCCACTCGTGGATTGACGGTGGCTACCTGCGCAAGGTCGGCGGGCTCAAGGACGCGGAGTTGCGCGCGAAGCTGCGGCCCGCGACGAACCTGAACACGCTGGCGAACGGCAACGACGACGTTTTCCCGATGCTGATGCGCTTCATCGCCGAGCAGCACAAGCTCGTCGAGCCGCTCTACGAGATGAACAAGGACGGCCGCCTTTCGGGCAACGGCGAGATGGGCTTGGAAGGCTTCCCAGTTCTGAGCAAGCAGATCAGCCTCGCCGCGCAACTGCTCGGCGACCTGTGGCTCACTGCGTATCAAAACGCGCCCGTGGACAACTTCCTCAAGAACCAGCTCGCCACGCGCAAGCTCCAGGCCGATGCGAAGGGCGATGGCAAGGGCGACGAGAAGCCGAAGACCACGAAGAAGAAGAAGTGAAACGCGCCGCCGACTTCCGCCTTGTCCTCGTCACCGCACCGGACTTGAAGACCGCCCGCACGCTGGCGAAGGCGGCACTGACTGCTCGGCTCGTCGCGTGCGCTAACGTCGTGCCGAAGATTGAGTCACACTACTGGTGGCAGGGGAACTTGGAGTCGAGCGCGGAGGTGCTCATCCTCTTCAAGACCACGCGCGCGAAGCTGGCTGCGTTGGAGAAGCTCGTCGTGGCCAAGCATCCCTACGACACGCCGGAGTTCGTCGCGTTGCCGCTGGCGGAGGGGAACAGCAAATACCTCGACTGGCTGTCGACGAGCACGCTTTAGCCCAGGCCCAGAATCTTCCGCCCCTCCGCTGAAATCATGGACTGGTGCCACGGCGGGTCCCAGACGACTTCCACGCTCGCGTCCTGCACGCCATCGAGCGCGAGGATTTTCTGCTGCGCATCGCGGGCGATGGTCGGGCCCATGCCGCAGCCGGGCGCGGTGAGCGTCATCTTGACGAAGACCTTGTGGCCGCCATCGGGAATCGGCTCGACGCCCATGTCATAAACCAGCCCGAGGTCCACGATGTTGACGGGGATTTCCGGGTCGAAACAGGTCTTGAGCACGGACCAGACGGCTTGCTCGGAGACGGCTTGCGGGGCTGCGGAATCCGTCACGGTGGCGGCCTGCGGCGAGAGACCGATGGCATCGGCGTCCTTGCCATCAATGCGGAAAAGCCCGCCCATGCTGTGGACGGTGTAGGTGCCGCCGAGGGTTTGCACGATGTCCACCGGCGTCGCCGCCTTCAGCGTGACCTCGGTGCCGACGGGGATTTGAATGGCCGCGCAATCGCGGGAGAGTTTGACCGTGGTGCCTGCGCTCATGCGCGGGAATATGGAGTCGCCCGGCGCAAGCTCCAAGCTCCAAACGCGCTCCGCTTCAGGCCAGCGACCAGCCCTTGCGATACTCGCGTTGGATGAACGGTTGGGCCTCGGGCGCGTTCTTCGCGCGCGCTACCCCGCTGGACCGCTGCCCCAGCGATTTTCCCGACGGAGAATATTTTCCTCCCCATGCGCCGTGGCTGTCAACGTGGCTGCGGGCGTGGGCGTCCGCGCTCCTTGAGCGCGGGTTCTGATCACGGCGCGGTGTCCAGCGCGGCCCAGAGCTGATCCTGCGCGGCGTTGCAGGCCGGGCTCACGGTGTTGCACAAGCTCAACGGCGCGGCAAATACGGCGCGGCGCACCCAGCGCACCGACCCGTCCGAGAAGGCGACGTTGGCACCGGTGACGTGCCGGGAGTCCACGCGGGCGGGTTGGCCCAGACCGTCGGCCAGCAGGGCTTGGTTCGTCGGACTGTCCAGCCGGGGCCAGGGGTCGGGCGTGTCGTTGAGCGCCCAATCTACGACGGGCCGCGCCGCGTAGCCGCCTTGCACGTTGATGCCCGCGATTCCAGGCGGCCACGGGTTGGCGGCGGTGTTGAAGGACTGGGTGGGGGCGCGTTCTGCCGGACAGTAGAGCACGCTCGGAGCGCTCACCAGACCCTCCGTGTAAAGTCGTCCGAAGAGGACAAACTTATTCGCCGTGCCACTGTAAACCATGGTGTTGAATTGCTTGCGTCCGTCGCGATAGCCCAACGGCACGGTGTTGTCGTTGTCCAAGGCGAAGGTTTGTTCGAGGAGATACACCTGCCGCAGGTTGCTTGTGCACTTGGCGCCGAGGCCCTTGTGCTTCGCCTTGGCCAGGGCTGGCAAGAGCAGCCCCGCCAGGATCGCGATGATGGCGATGACCACGAGCAACTCGATCAGCGTGAAGGCGCGGCGGGTGTTCATTTCCCCGGCAGCGCAAAGGCCACGTAGGCATCGCCCGTCGAACCGCCGAGCTTGCCGCCACCGCTCGCGGCGATGACCACGAACTGCCGGCCGTTCACCTCATACGTGGCTGGCGGCGCGTAGCCGCCCAGTGGCAATTTGGCGGACCACAGCTCCGCGCCGGTCTCGGTGTCGAAGGCGCGGAGCTTGCCGTCCTTCGTGCCCGCGCAGAAGACGAGCCCGCCGGCGGTGACGATTGCGCCGCCGAAATTCTCCGTGCCGGTCTTCGGCACGCCCTGCCGCGTGAGTTCCTCGTGTTCACCGAGCGGCACTTTCCACAGGAGTTTGCCGGTGTTGAGGTCGAGGCAGTTCAGCGTGCCCCACGGCGGCTTGCAGGCGGGATAG
Organism: Klebsiella pneumoniae; assembly: GCA_943330855.2. Taxonomy (GTDB): domain Bacteria; phylum Verrucomicrobiota; class Verrucomicrobiia; order Limisphaerales; family SXTU01; genus SXTU01. The sequence continues at coordinate 57,348 of CALQJI020000019.1, read as the reverse complement.
CCGTCCGGATCGAGGAAGCGCGTGAAGGAATTCTGGCTGTATTGCGGGCGCTCGGGCTTCGGGCGCGGCGCGGTTGCGATGCCGCTGGGCAGGTCCCGCACGAACAGGAAATCCAGCAACGCCTGCAAGTCCGGCTCGCTCATCGGCGGCGCGGCGGGCATCAAGCCCCGGCCGGTCTTGAGCAACGCCACCACATCCGCTTCCTTCAGCCGATGCTGCAAGGCACGCAATGGCGGGGCCACGCCGATGCCGTTGCGATTGGTGCCGTGGCACTGGGCGCAGGCGAGTTCGTAGAGTTGCTGCCCGCGCGTCGGCGGGGCCTTGGGGTCGCGGGCGGGTTCATCGAAGTTGATGAGCGACATCACCCACGGCACCTCGTTCGCGCTGACGTAGAGCCGTCCGGTCGTGGGGTCGGTGCAGGCGCCGGTCCATTCCGCGCCGCCGTGGACACCGTAGAACACCGTTACCTTCCGGTCGCTCACCGGCAGGAACCAGCCGAACTGCGCGCTCTTGAGCTGCTCCAGCGCCCATTCGCGCACCTCGGGCGTCCGCGTGGGGGCATCCGCCAGCGTGTATTCCTGCCGTGCAAAGGGCTGCGGCAGTTCCACGTCCGCCTGATACGGAGCCGTCATTTCACCCGGCACCGTGCTCGTGGGCGCGCGGCGCAGGCGGAAGGGGAACACGGGTTTGCCCGACACGCGGTCGAGCAGCAGCGTGTTGCCCGTCTTGCTCACCGCCGCGACCACATCCACGCGCCGCCCATCGCGGGTGATGGTCGAGAGCACCGGCGGGGCAGGCAGATCGAGATCCCAGATGTCGTGCGGCATTTCCTGGAAATGCCAGAGCCGCCGGCCCGTGCGGACATCCAGCGCGATGAGGCAGTTGGCGAACAAGTTGTCCCCGCGATGGCTCATGCCCAGGAAGTTTGGCTTCGGCGATCCTGTGGTGATGAAGGCGATGCCGCGCTGCTCATCCATGGCCATGCCACCCCAGCAATTCGCCCCGCCCTCCGTCCGGTCCCACGTCTCGTAACCAAATTCACCGGGGTGCGGCACCGTATGAAAGGTCCACCGCAATTCGCCCGTCACGGTGTCCAGGCCCCACACATCCTTCTCAAACCCCGGCACCACGATGGTGCGCTCGAAGATGGCTGGCCCCGCCGTGGCCGGCCCCGGCAGCGGCACCCGGCCCCCCGTGCCGAAGCCGGCCACAGGCTGGCCGCTCACCGGGTCCAGCGCGTGGAGAAACTTGCCGGCGCAGAAGAACAGCCGCTCGCCCGTGCCGGCCCGCCCCGGCCACCACAACAGCCCGCGAAAGGCGGGCCGGCCTTCCGGCTTGAACCGCCATTTTTCCACGCCCGTCGCGGCATCCACGGCGACGACCTGCTGGCCCACCGTCGGCGCAAACATCACGCCGCGCACGATGATGGGGTTGCACTGAATGTTCGCCGAGCCGTCCTTCGAGTGATACGTCCACGCGGGCTGGAGGTTCTTCACGTTGCTCCGGTTGAGCTGCGTCAACGCGGAGAAACGGGAGGAACCGTCATCGCCGTGCGAGCGGGTCCAGGTGCGGAACGTCTCGGCTTTCGGGAACCCATTGTGGGGCGTGAGTTCGTCCGTGCGGGCGGCGGGAATGGTTTTGTAAAGCGGCAGTTTCGCGCGAGCGGCGGCGTCTTCCACCGCCCAATAATCCACCTTCGGGCCGGTGGCGGCGGGCTTGTCCCGCGCGGCTGGCAACGTGTCGAAGTTCCACAAACCGACCGTGCGCGCATCCTGCTTCAGCGGTTCCGCCGCCACGGCTGCGATGTCCCGCGCCCCACGGGAAATCCGCACGTCGTCCACCAAGCCATCGCAACCCAGACCGCCTTCCACCAGTCGGCCAAAGGCCAGTCCGCCGGGCCTCGGCGTGCCGGTGAGCGGGCGGAGCGGCGCCTCGCGGGCCAGCTTCCCGTCCACAAACAGCCGCACGCGGGTGGGCTCAATCACCGCCGCCAGCGCATGCCACTGGCCGTCGGCAATGTCCACCTGCGTTTTGAATTCCCCGCCCCGTCCTGGCAGGTAAAGACTGAACACGCCGCTGCCGACGTAGCTGTATAGCTCCCAATGCTCCGCCGACGACTTGGGGTCGCTGGCGACGAGGATATTGAACCCGTGTTTGGAAGCCACCTTGGCCCGGCATTCGATGGTGAGCGGCAACGTGCGGTATTCGGGCTTGCCCTCGACCACCATGCCTCCGGTCAGGGCCCGGCCAAACTCCTTCGCGAGCGAGGGTTGCCCGGTGCTGGTGGCAACTGTCGGCGGCGGCAAGTCGCCCGCGCGGGAAGCGTTGTGGGTGCGAAACTTTGGCTTCGGTCCGGCGGGTTTGCCTTCGAGTTGCGGCAGCAGCCAGTCCAGCCCGTCCAGATTGTCCTGAAGCCGCTGCTCCACGTCATCGTTGGTGTGGCCGATGATCCCGATGGGGCCGCGATAGCCGGAATCACGGATGATTTTGAGCAGGCTGAGATCGAGTTCACCCGCGCCGAGCGGCAGGATTTTCTGCCCCTTCTTGTCGCCGCCAGCGATCATGCCGTTAAGGTTGAGGCAGTGGAGATAGGGGATCATCGTCTTGAGCGCGACGGGGAAGCGGTCGAGGTGTTCGTGGCCGTGGTGGAGGTTGTAAACGACGCCCACATGCGCCGCGCCGTGTTGCTCGCGGAGAAGCTTCGCAACGGCGGCCATGTTCTCCGGCTCGCCGGCCCAGCCGCCGTGGTTGTAAAGCGTGAGCTGGCACCCGGCCTTGCGCGTGCGCTCGACCACTGGCAGCAACTGCCTAGCAGCAAGCTGGACCCGTTCTTCGTTGGTGGGTGCGGCGGGCGAACCCATCACGACCCAGATTTGCGGGTGCAGTCCGTGCTTCGCGAACAGCCGGTATGCCTCATCGTGCTGCGACCAGAACGCGAAGTAATCCAGCTTGTGCTTCCGGTATTCCAGAATCTCCTCCTCGAACGTCGGCACATGCTCCCCACGCCAGTCATAGGCCACCTTGGTGAAGCCGAGCTTGGCGACCATCTCCGCGCGCTCGGCGGGGCCGCGTTTCTTGGAGTCGAACGGCACGATGCACCACGCCACCAAGTTCGTGCGGGCGAAGAGTTGGGCCTCGGCGGCTCGGGAGGAGAGGCCCACGAGACACACGAAACACACTAAAAAAAGCCTGAACGTGCGGTTGCTAGACAGGTGAAAGGTGCTGTCTTGGGCGGCTGGTGATAACCAGTGCGAGCTGGAGGTGTTCATTTCAATTAGAGTATTTCGCATTGGTGTCCTGTCATTGGGGTTAAAATTTGGCATAGCAAGAGCGTAGCTGGAGCAGGGCCTGATGGTGCCGCCGCGCGCGTCAATGCGCCGCGCCTCGGCTGGCATGGCTGGCGCGCCCGCGGCTGGGCCGGCGTAGCGGATACGACCCTCTGCGATGACCAGCGCGGCGTCCGGCACGGGCGGTGCGCCGGTGCCGTCGAAGAGCTGACCATTGGTTATGTGGGTCATGCCGGAGGCGGTTTTCATAGCCGTAGCGTCAGAAGAAAATACTCATGCCGAGCGCGGTCCGTCTTGCGCGCGAACGGCAGAGTTTTGTCTGCAAGCGGATTTAATCCCCGGCCCGCCGGTAGTGCTCCCGATACCCCCGGGGCGTCCGGCCCATCTGGCGGCGGAACTCGTGGTTAAAGTGGCTTTGGTCCGCAAACCCACTCTCGACAGCAACTTCGGCGAGTGCCTTTTCGGTAAACACCAGCTCTCGGCAGGCCATCCGGAGGCGCAGCTTGCGGAGGTATTGCTGGGGGGGGACTTGGAAGTGTTGCTGAAATTTCCGCTCGAATCCCCGGACCGAAAGCCCCGCTAGCGCGGCGAGTTCCCGGTTCGACAGTTGCTCGCGGTAATGGTCGCGGATGCGCGCCATGACGGCTTCAAAGCCATCAGCCCCGGCCACACTCTGGTCCGCCGGCCCCAGCCGCCGGGTGGTGCCGGCCGTGCCGACGACGCGCCCCCGGGCGTCGCGGAAGGGCACCTTGTTCGTCACGTTCCAGAAGGTGGTCTGGTCGGCGTCGCCAACCAGTTCGATGCGGTTGACGACGCGGTGCCCGGCAAGCACCCGCTCGTCATCCAGCCAGAACTGGTCCGCCAGAAAGGCAGGGGAGAGGTGGTAGTCCGTTTCGCCGATGATTTGGGCGGCTTCGTCGAGTGCGTAGTTGAGCAGAAACGCGCGATTGACGCGGACGTAGCGGTTCTCGCGGTCCTTGACCCAGAACTGCACGTCTTCCAACGGCTCGAACAATTCGGTCAGGGGCCAGAGCGGATCGCCCGTGACCTGAGATCGCCAGTTTAGTTCCTCATGCGGGCGCTTCACGTCAGCAAAGATGCTTGCAGATCTCGGGCGTGGGATTGGTTAGCTGGCCGCATAGTAGAGGATTTTCTAGCGGGGGCCTTACAAGCTCCACCCTTTGCGATACGCGCGCTGGATGAACGGGGTGGCCTCGGGCGCGTTCTTCGCGCGGAGGTTCACCGGGTCCCACTCCAGCTTCTTGCCCACGCGATACGCCACGTTGCCGAGGTGGTTCGCCTCGGTGAGCCAGCCGGAATACTCGAAGTTCGCGCTGGATTGTGTGCCGCTCTTGATGGCGCTTAACCAATCGTCGTAGTGGCTCTTCACGCGCGGGAGGGTCGGCTCGGGGCGCTTGAAATCCACGAAATCTTTCTCCGGCAGCAGCACGTGCTTGCCGTAGTCCGAGAGCAGCATGCCCTTGTCGCCGACGAAAAGATGGCCGGTGCCCCACTGTGGAATCTTGCCTTCGGTCCAGAGCTTGGGTTTGTCCTCGCCCTGATACCACGTGAGCTTCACCGGCGGCATACCTTCGCGCGCGGCATATTCGTAAGTCGCGTGCATCGAGGCCGGCGCAATCTCACGATGCGCAGGCGGGCCGAACGCCTCAACTGTCAACGGGGCCTTGAGCTTGAGCGCCCAGAACGGCAAGTCGTTCATGTGCGAGCCAAGGTCGCTCATCGTGCCGTTGCCGAAGTCCCACCAGCGATACCACTTGGGCCCGGGGAAATAGACCTCGTTGAACGGCCGCTCTGGCGCGGGGCCGACCCACAAGTCCCAGTCCAGCCCGGCGGGAATCGGCGATGCGTCCTTGGGCCGGTCGGTGACGTTGACGATGTCCTTGTTCCGCGCCGCCGCCTCCGCACTCTGCAATCCCCACGCGCGGGAGACCCACACGTGCGCCTCGCGCACCGCGCCGATGGCTCCGCTCTGAATCAGCTCGACCACGCGCCGGTAGTTCTCCGTCGCGTGAATCTGGATGCCCATCTGCGTGGCGAGCTTCGGGCGCGCGGCGGCGGCTTCGCGGACCTTGCGCGCCTCGTAGATGTTGTAGGTGAGCGGCTTTTCGCAATACACGTGCTTGCCCGTCTGGAGGGCCAGCATCGTGGCGAAGGCGTGCGTGTGCTCGCAGGTGCTGACCACCACGGCGTCGTAGTCTTTCGCGTGGTCGAAGAGTTTGCGGAAGTCCGTGAAGGTCGCGGCCTGCGGGTGCTTGGCTTTGGCGGCGTCGAGGTTGCGCTGGTTCACATCGCAGAGCGCGGCGATGTATTCGGTCTGCGCCACGCCGCCCATGTTTGCGCCCCCGCGCCCGCCGGAGCCGATGATGGCGATGGCGAGTTTGTCGTTGGGGTTGCGTGCGCTGAGGAGGGCGGGAAAGGCCAGAGCCGTGGCGGCGGCAGAGCTGGCGAGGAGGAACTTACGGCGCGCGGTGGGCAGGGAGACGGCGGTGGTTTGCATGCGCTGAGGTTATGCTGAAGGCCCCGGCGGTGGGAAGTCTCCTGCACTCAGCCGGGACCATGCAGTTGGGCCACGGATGGAACACGGAACAGGAGGTGGAAATCTTGCCGCTGCGTTTCAATTCGGTTGCCCTCATCACCCTTCGGTGGCCGCGTTTACCTCCATCGCAGGATGCGTTCGGCTCGTCCCATCGGTGTTTCATCCGGGTTCCATCCGGATTCCATCCGTGGCTAAAGAATGCTCCGGCTTAATCAGCGTGGCAGCCGGCCTTTCATGCGCTGCCGCGCCTGCGGCTGGGAATTCGTCCGCCCTCGGCTGAGTGCATGGCAAAGGATTTGAGGGCAAGGGAACCTCTCACCAAAAAAAATCCCTCCGCTCCATCACCTTTGCGCGCCAATCCCTTGCCACCGCTTGGTGAATCCCCCGCCAACACGCGTGCAGGGCGGAATGTGAATTGCGATTTACCGAACCGGTCGCTAGCTTTCCCTGCGTGTTTAGCCCGTGCATCCAGCGCTGTGGTTTTGCAGCCAGCCCCGTGGGAGAGAGGCGCTGAATGGCTTTCCCCCTACGCGTGCTGATCGTGGAGGATGAGGAGAGCCACGCGGCAGCCGTGCTCGCGGAGTTGAAACGCGGCGATTACGCCCTGACGGCGGAACGCGTGGGGACGGAGGCAGAGTTTCAAGTGGCGCTCAAGCAGGGCGGCTGGACCGTGATCCTGTGCGATTTTTTACTCCCGGATTTCAGCGGCATGGACGCATTGGCGATGGTGCAGCAGACGGGCTGCGGGGTGCCTTTCATTTTTGTTTCGGGTCAGATGGACGAAGATGCCGCAGTGGCTGCGTTGCGCGGCGGGGCGGCGGATTATGTGCGGAAGTCAAACCTGCTGCGGCTGCGGCCCACTCTCGAACGGGCGCTGCGCGAAGCGGAGGAGCGGAAGGCGCAGGAGCGGCTGCGACAGGAGACGGCGGCGCGTGCGCGGCAGCAGGCGGAACTGGCGCAGTTCGGCCAGTGGGTGCTGGCAGGCATGGAAGTGGACGCGTTGCTGGCGGGCACGGCGGAGCGGGTGGTGGCGGCGTTGGGAGCGGATTTTTGCGAGGTGCTGGAGCTGACCCCGGGAGCGGGCGAACTGCTATTGCGCGCGGGCGGGGGCTGGAAACCCGGTTGCGTGGGCAACATCCGGCTGTCGGCGACGCACGAGTCGCAGGCCGGCATGACGTGGCGCGAGGGGGTGCCAGTCAACGTGGCGGACTGGGCCGCCGAATCGCGTTTTCAACCTTCTGCGTTATTGCGTGAGCATGGCGTCGTCAGCGGACTGACCGTGCCCATCCGGCTGCGGAGCCGCGTGTTCGGCGTGCTGGGGGCGCACTCGGGGCGCGCCCGTGAGTTCACGCCGGCGGACGCGCACTTCCTGCAAGGCATCGCGAACGTGCTGGCAACCGCGGTCGAGCGGAAGCTGTCGGAGGACGCGTTGCGCGAGAGTGACGAGCGATTCCGAATGCTGGTGGACGATGTGAAGGGCTACGCCATCGTAACGCTGGACGCAGAGGCGTGCGTGCTAACGTGGAATCACGGGGCGGAAAGTCTCTTCGGCGAACCGGCCTCGGAGATGATCGGCCAACATATCGCGCGGATGTATCCGCCGGGCGATGTGGTGCTGGGCAAGCCGGAGTTGGACCTGCGGCTGGCCGAAGAGATGGGGCAATTCGAGGACGAGGACTGGCGGCAGCAAAAAGGCGGCGCGCAATTCTGGGCTAACTCGGTCATCACCGCGCTACGGCGCACGGACGGGACGCTGCGTGGCTACGGAGTGGTGACGCGGGACATGACGGAGCGACAGCTCGCGCACGAGGCGTTGAGGCTCAACGCGGAGAAATTCCGCTCGCTGGTGAACCATATCCCCGACGCGGTGTGGACGGCGAACTCGGCGGGCGAGGCGCTTTTCATGAGCGGCAACGCGGAGCGGATTTACGGCTTCACGGCGGACGAGTTGAAGGTGCCGGGAGCGGTGCTGGGTTTGGGCTGCGTGCATCCCGACGACACGGCGCGGTTGCACGAGGCGTGGCTGGCGTTGTTCGATCGGCAGGAGCGCTTCGAGGTGGAATGCCGTTACCAGCGCAAGGATGGACGCCGGGGTTGGCTCTTGCTGCGCGCGTCGGCGATTTACGAGAAGGACGGTCAGGTCGTCGCCGACGGCATCACTTCGGACATCACGGAACGCAAGCGCGCCGAGGAAAAAATCCGCTCGCAGGCTCGACTCTTGGACCTCGCGGGCGACGCCATCATCGTGCGCAACCTGAGCCACGAGGTGATCTATTGGAACCACGGGGCAGAACGCATCTACGGTTGGAAAGCGGAGGAGGCGCGTGGCCGGCGTGTGACTGAGCTGGTGCTGAAGGACACGAAACCATTCGAGGCGGCGCAGACACTTCTGCTCGCCAAAGGGGAATGGAGCGGAGAGCTAAAGCAGGTCGCCCGCGACGGACACGAGGTGATCGTCAGTAGCCGCTGGACGCTGGTGCGCGACGACGACGGCCAGCCAGCCTCCGTCCTCGCCATCAACACTGACATCACGGAGAAGAAGCGACTGGAGAGTCAATTCCTGCGCGCCCAGCGTATGGAGAGCATCGGCACGCTGGCCGGCGGGGTGGCTCACGACCTGAACAACATCCTCGCGCCCATCATGCTGTCCGCGCCGTTACTGCGCATGGACTCGTTGCCCGCCGAGGATTTCGACCGGCTGCTGGACACCATCGAGACCAACACCCAGCGCGGCAGCGACATCGTCAAGCAGTTGCTCGCCTTCGGGCGCGGCATCGAAGGCGAGCGTGTGGTAGTGCAGCCACGCCACATCATCAAAGACATGGTGAAGATCGCGCGCGAAACCTTCCCGAAGAACATCACCATCACCGCCGAAGTCGCGAGCGACCTCTGGCCCATCATGGGCGACCCGACGCACACGCACCAAGTGCTGCTCAACCTCTGCATCAACGCCCGTGACGCCATGCCCCACGGCGGCACCCTCAAAGTTGTCGCGGAGAACCTACAACTCGACGAGCATTACGCCGTGCAGGACACCGAGGCGAAGGCCGGGCCGTTCGTCACCATCCGGGTCTCAGACACCGGCACCGGGATCCCGAAGGAAATCATGGAGAAGATTTTCGACCCCTTCTTCACGACGAAGGAAATCGGCAAAGGCACCGGCCTAGGCTTGGCGACAGTAATGGGCATCATCAAGAACTACGGCGGCATGGTCCATGTGTATAGCGAGGAGGGGAAAGGGACCGTGTTCAACGTGCTCCTGCCCGCCGCGCCCAACGCCCAAGCAGCGGACGACGAAGCCCTCCGCATCCCACTACCGATGGGCCGGGGCGAGGGCATCCTCGTGGTGGATGACGAGGACGGCATCATTAAGGCGACGTGCAAGCTGCTGGAACGGCATAACTACAAAGTCTTCCCGGCCACCGACGGCGCGGAAGCGCTCACCATGTTTTCCCGTCACCGCAGTGCCATCCGCCTGATCTTGACCGACGTGATGATGCCGGTGATGGACGGCCTCGCGTTGACCCGAGTGATCAAGAAGCTCGATGGCGAAGTGAAGATCATCGCCTCCAGCGGGCTGGAGCCCGACGCGCGGTTCGAGGAGCTGCGCGCCTTAGGCGTGGACTCATTCCTCACCAAACCTTACACCGCTGAGAAGTTGCTGCACAGCTTGCGCGACCTCCTCGCGGACGACCCGGCCAAGCGCGGCTGATTTACACCATGTCCGACTCGACTCCAGCCACCCCGTCCGGAAAACCCTCGAAAGAGTCACACCAGCGGCACCAATGGCACCTGCTGTATTACGTGCTGGCGGCCTTCAACCTCCTCACCGTCGGGTTCACCCTCTGGCTCAACCATCAAATGCAGGAGGCCTTCACCCGCAGCGTGGAGGTGAGCCACTCGTGGGACCGGCGGCTGCGCGATTACAGTGACCTCATCAGCACCGCCCAAGCCGTGCAGGCACGGTGTAACGACGTGTTCATCTCGCGCGACCCGGCCCGGCAGCGGGAGGCGATGCAACTCGCCAACCAGTCCTTCAAGATCCGCGTCCGGGCCAAGCGCGGTGAGGCGCTCACGGCCGTCGAGAGCATCGAGAGCCGCAAACTCGTCGAGGATTTCGTCAAGCTCACCGCCGCCGTGGACAGCATGGTCGAGACAGCGGAGAACCTCTTCGACCGCTTCCTGAGCGACACGCCGGACATGGCCGCGCGCCGGCTTGTGAACGTGAACCGCGACTACGCCGGTATCATGGCCGTGCTCTCCGACCTGCGCCTGCAAGTCAGCGGCATCCAGACCCGCATTTTCGACAAGCAGATGGAGGAAGTCGCCCGGCTGCGTCGGCTGGAATTCGTCGTCGCGGGCCTCGTGATCGTGATGGTCGGAAGCACCGTCTTCTACGGCGGGCGCATCACTCAGCGCATGAACGCCGACGCCGAGGCTTTGGACCGCGCACAGCGCGAGCTGGTGGACACGGCGCGCCGCGCGGGCATGGCCGAGATTGCCACCGGCGTGCTGCACAACGTCGGCAACGTCCTCAACAGCGTGAACGTCTCCGCCTCGCTCGTGGCCGAGAGCGTCCGCAAATCCAAGGTCGCCAGCGTCGAGCGCGTCGCCAAGCTGCTCGCCGAGAACGAAGGCCAGCTCAGCCAGTTCCTCACCACGGACCCGAAGGGCAAACAGGTGCCCGCCTTCCTCCGCACCCTCGCCACGCACTTGCAGGACGAACAGGCGCAGGCGCTCAAGGAACTCGATTCCCTCGCGCAAAGTTTGGAGCACGTGAAGGTCATCATCGCGATGCAGCAGAACCACGCGAAGGTCACGGGCATTCACGAAGCGATGGCCGTGGCGGATGTGGTCGAGGACGCGTTGCGGCTCAACACCATTTCTTTCACCCGCCATGAAATCCGCGTGCGCCGGGAGTTCGCTGCCAAGCCCACCGCCACCCTCGAGCGGCACAAGGTCATGCAAATCCTCGTGAACCTCCTCGCCAACGCCAAGCACGCGCTCGACAAGCCGGAGGTGAAGGACAAAACCTTGACCGTGCGCATCGCCATGAACGGCCCCGACTCCGTCCGCATCTCCGTGGGGGACACCGGATCGGGCATCACGCCCGAGACCATGTCGCGCCTCTTCCAGCACGGCTTCACGACCAAGCCGCAGGGCCACGGCTTCGGCCTCCACCACGGCGCGCTGGCGGCGAAGGAGATGGGCGGCAGTCTCAGCGCCCACAGCGACGGCGCGGGCAAAGGCGCAACCTTCACCCTCGAATTCCCCCTCCACCCGCCGGAGGCGAAGGCTTAATCCTACGCCATGAACCCCTCGCCCCCACTCGCCCGCATCGCCCGCCCTCGCCCCGCCCCTTTCACCTTTCAACCTTCACCTTTCAACCGCTCCTAATGCACCGCCTCCTCGTCATCGACGACAACCGCGCAATCCACGACGACTTCCGCAAGATCCTCTGCCCGCCGCCCTCAGCGGTGGCGGACTTGAGCGCGGCCGAGGCGGCGCTCTTCGGCGATCAATTACCGCAGGAGACGACCCTCGAATACGAGTTGGACTCGGCCTATCAGGGGCAGGAGGCGCTCGCGCTCGTCACCCAGTCCATCCTGGACCACCGGCCCTACAGTCTGGCGTTCGTGGACGTGCGGATGCCGCCGGGCTGGGACGGCGTGGAGACCATCTCACATCTATGGCGGGCGGACCCCCATCTGCATTGCGTCATCTGCACTGCCTACTCGGATTACTCGTGGGAGGAAATGGTCGGCAAGCTCGGCCGCAACGACCGCTTGCTCATCCTTAAAAAACCCTTCGACAACGTTGAAGTCAGCCAACTCGTCGTCGCGCTCACCGAGAAGTCGTCCCTCGCCCAGCAGGTCCGCTCCCAGATGCGGAGCATGGAGACCCTCGTCTCGGAGCGCACCGCGCAGCTTGAGAAATCCGTCGCCCTCACCCAGGCCACGCTGGAATCCACCGCCGACGGCATCCTCGTGGTGAACCAGCAAGGCCGCATGGCCGGCCACAATAAACGGTTCCTCGCCATCTGGAATCTCCCCCCCTCCCTCATCGCGTCGAAGCACTACCAAGACATGCTCAACGCCGTCCTCTGGCAAATCAAAGATCCGGAGAGCTTCAACCAGAAATTCCGCGAGCTCAACGCCACGCCCGAGGCGGCGAGCTACGACCTCATCGAGTTCGTGGACGGCCGCATCTTCGAGCGTTACTCCCAGCCCCAGCGCGTCGGCGAACAGATCGTCGGCCGCGTCTGGAGCTTCCGCGACATCACTGAGCGCAAGCAGGCCGAGCGCAAAATTCTCCAGCAAGCCAGCCTCATTGACCTCGCCCAAGACGCCATCCTCGTCCGCGACCTGGGCCACTGGATCACCTCGTGGAACAAGAGCGCGGAACGCCTCTTCGGCTGGACGGCGGAAGAGATCAAGGGCCATCAAGTCACCGAGCTGCTGTATCGGGACACGGCCGTCTTCGACGCCGCTCAAGCGGAGCTCCTCGAAAAGGGCTCGTGGAGCGGTGAGCTACGCCACCTCACCAAGCGCGGCACCGAAGTCCTCGTCAGCTCCCGCTGGACCCTCGTGCGCGACGCGGACAACCACCCCAGCGCCGTCCTGGCCATCAACACCGACCTCACCGAGCAGAAGAAACTTGAAGCTCAGTTCCTCCGCTCCCAGCGCATGGAGAGCATCGGCACACTCGCGGGCGGGGTGGCTCACGACCTCAACAACATCCTCGCTCCCATCATGATGTCCGCCCCGCTCTTGCGACAGGGCTTGGGGCCGCGCGAGACGGAGATGCTCATCAGCAACATCGAGACCAGCGCCCAGCGCGGGGCCGACATCGTCAAGCAACTCCTCGCCTTCGCCCGGGGCATGGAAGGCGAGAGCGTCGTCGTCAACCTCCGGCACTTGGTAGATGAAATGACCAAGATCGTTCGCGAAACCTTCCCCAAGAACATCACGGTCCAGTCCAAGAACAGCCGCGACCTCTGGCCCATCATCGGCGACCCCACTCACCTCCACCAAGTTCTCCTCAACCTCTGCATCAACGCCCGCGACGCCCAGTCCAACGGTGGCTCCATCAACATCCTCTCCGAGAACATCACCATCGACACCCACTACGCCACCTTCGACGCCGCCGCCAAACCCGGCCCTTACGTCGTCCTGCGGGTGAGCGACACCGGCACCGGCATTCCCGCAGACATCCTTGAGAAAATCTTCGACCCCTTCTTCACCACCAAGGCCCACGGCCAGGGCACCGGCCTCGGCCTCTCCACCGTGCTAGGAATCGCCAAGAGCCACAACGGCTTCCTCAAGGTCACCAGTGAAGTCGGCAAAGGCACCACCTTCTCCTGCTTCTTCCCCGCCACGCCCGATGCGAAGCTCGAGCCACGCGCCGAGAAGAAACCCCTCGCCCGCGGTCAGGGCGAGACCATCCTCATCGTGGATGACGAGGCCAGCATCCTCACCGCCGCGAGCAAACTCCTCGAAAGCTCCGGCTACCGCGTCCTCACCAGTGGCAACGGCGTCGAAGCCCTCGCCCTCTTTGCCCAGCACAAGACCACCATCAACCTCGTGCTCACCGACGTGATGATGCCCATCATGGACGGTCCCGCCATGATGCGCGTGCTCAAGAAACTCGAACCCAACATCAAAGTCATCGCCACCAGCGGCATGGATCAGGATGCCAAGTTCGAGGAACTCAAGGCGCTGGGCATGAAAGCCTTCCTCTCCAAGCCCTACACCGCCGAGAAGATCCTCACCACCCTCCGCACGGTGCTGGACGGCGATGCCCCCCAGCCCGCCGCGTGACCCCGACATGACCCCGCCTGTGGCGAGACGTTTTTCCTCCCTCTCCCTTCATCCGATGAGGGGAGCGGGCCGGGGTGAGGGGTTTAATCTCACACGAATCCCCCTCCCACTTCCCCCGACATGACCCTCACCCCCGTCAGCCTCCCGGACCTCGCTCGCCGCCTTGCGGATGCCCACGCCGCTCGGCTTCCGGTCACCGCCGTGGACCTCGCCGCCCTCACGGCCGTCCGCGAATACACCCCCGAGGACATGACCATCACCGCGGAAGGCGGCCTCACCCTCGCCGCCCTCCAAGCCACCCTCGCCGCTCATGGCCAGTGGCTTCCCATCGACCCGCCCCACCCGGAACGCGTCACCCTCCATCAGCTTCTCTCCGAAAACCTCTGCGGCCCTCGGCGCTGCGGCTTCGGCACCATCCGTGAGCACCTCATCGGGCTGGAAGCGGTGCTGGCCGATGGCCGCGTCACCCATTCCGGCGGGAAAGTGGTGAAGAATGTAGCGGGCTACGACGTGCTGAAACTCTTCGTCGGTGCGCGGGACAGCCTGGGCATCATCAGCGCCGCCACCTTTAAGCTCCGCCCCCTGCCAGTTGAAGAAGTCATTCTCACCGCGCAGTTCCCCACCCTCACGGCCGCGTGGGCGGCGGTGGAAAACCTCCTTCAATCCCCCCTCACCCCCGTTATCCTCGACCTCCACAACCTCGCCCCCGACGGCACCGCCTCCGGCACCCTCACCCTCGTGCTTGGTCTGGCCGGCACCGCCGAGGAAGTGGCATGGCAGCGCACCCGCGCCACCGGCTTCACCCTCGCCCCTCATCAGATGAGGGGAGCGGGCCGGGGTGAGGGGTTGCCCGCCCTTGCGCCCGACTACGAACAAGTCTTTTGGTCCGCTCCCACTGCCATCCAGACCCGCTCCGTGCTCCCCAGCCAACTGCCCGAAGCCATCGCCGCCCTCGGCCCCCTGCCCTTCATTGCCCGGGCTGCGAACGGCATCCTCCACCACCGCGGCAGCGCCTTGCCCAGCCAGAGCGCGGTGCCCCAAGCTCTTACTCAGCGGCTCAAAGCCACCTTCGACCCCCACGGCATCCTCCCCGCCCCCCCGACTTGACCCGTGCCGATGTCCCGCAACCTCCACAAGACCCTCAAACCAGTAGTCAAGACGACGCAGCGGCCCGTCTTTGACCGTGCGGACGCATTGCCGGACCTTCCGGGAGCCTCCGGTCACTTCGGCAGAGCAGTGCGGAACCCTCCGCAGCCTAATCCCCGATCGGGGAATGCATCCCGGAACCCTCGGCAACCCAATCCCCGATCGGGGAATGCGTCCCGGAACCCTCGGCAGCTCAATCCCCGATCGGGGAATGCGTCCCGGAACCCTCGGCAGCCCAATCCCCGATCGGGGAATGCGTCCCGGAACGCTCAGCAACCCAATCCCCCACTAGGAACTGTGTCACGGAGTGCCAAGTGGTGTGTCAGTGCAGTCAAAGATGTGCCACGGAGAGTCAAGCAGTGTGTCAGTGCAGTCAAAGATGTGCCACGGAGTGTCAAGTGGTGTGTCAGCCACTTCGGCGATGCGTTGCCGGACATCCGGCAGCCCGTCCGCCACTTCGGCGACGCCTTGCCGGACATCCGGCAGAGCGTCCGCCACTTCGGCAACGCACTTCTGCGGCTTTTTATACACTTCACCCACCTCGGCAACGCACTTGGACAGCCCAGCAAACCGAGCCGCCACTCTGCCACGGCACCGCCGAACCTCCCGGACCCGAGGAGGAGAGGTGGGATAAGGCAAAAGGTAAGCGGCAAAAGGCAAAAGTGCCGAGCGGCGACCGTCCCCCTTTTGCCTCTTACCTTTTTCGTTTTGCCTTCACCCCTCCGCCTTGCCCCTTTGCCATGAGCCGCCCTGCCCCCTCACTCCCGCGCTTCTTGGATGAGAAGCAGTCTCTCGCCTGCATCCATTGCGGACTCTGCCTGGGCTCGTGCCCCACTTACTTGGAGACCGGCAATGAGAACGACTCGCCCCGGGGCCGTATCTATTTGATGCGCGCGCTTCAGGAAGGCCGCCTCCCGCTGGGCGACACGGCGGTCCGGCATATCGACAACTGTTTGGGTTGTCGCGCTTGCGAAGCGGCGTGTCCCAGCGGCGTCCAATACGGAGCGCTGCTCGAAGCCACGCGCGACCACATCGAACGGCACCATCACCGCTCACCCTTTCAAACCTTCCTGCGCCGCATCCTCATCGAACGCGTCTTCCCGCACCCGTGGCGGATGAAACTTGCCCTGCTCCCCGCCCGGCTGCTCAAGTGGGCAGACGCCGGCCACCTCTTCCCCAAGTTCATCCGCGACTCGCTGGCCCTCCTCCCCGATGAGATGAGGGAAGGGAACTTGCCGGAGCTCTCTCGGGCCTTCGGGATTAAGCCGGGATTTATAAGGAAGGCAGGAGGGCAGGAGAAAACCGGGTTGCTGCCTTCCTCCTGCCCGCCTGCCCTCCTTATAGAAAGCTCCCCGGCTCGCGGGCGCGTCGGCTTCATCCGGGGCTGCGTGATGAACGTCATGTTCGGACGCACAAACGAGAACAGCATCCGCCTGCTGAACCTCGCCGGTTACGATGTCGTCACCCCCGTTGACCAAGGCTGTTGCGGCGCCCTGCACGCCCACGGCGGCAACCTCGCCGCCGCCCGCGCCGCCGCCCGCGCCAACCTGGACGCCTTCGCCCGCGAACCGCTCGACGCCATCATCATCAACGCCGCCGGCTGCGGCTCGACGCTGAAAGAGTATGCCCACTTGCTCCCCGATGACCCGCGCGCCGCCGCCTTCAGCGCCAAGGTGAAAGACTTGAGCGAGTTCCTCGTGGCAAGCGGACAGCTTTCAGCGGACAGCTTTCAGCAGTCAGCGGGCAGCGGCGCCGCTTCCGCTTTCAACCTTCAACCTTCAACTCAGAAGGTCACCTTCCACGACGCTTGTCATCTGGCCCATGCGCAACGCATCACCCACGCGCCACGGGTCCTCGTGAAGGCGGTGGCCGGGGATAACTTCGTGGAGATGCCGGAGTCGGACGTGTGCTGCGGCAGCGCCGGCAGCTACAACCTCACGGAGCCAGCGATGGCCGAGCGCCTCCAAGGCAGGAAGGTGGCAAACATCCTCCGCACCGGCGCGACCTGCATCGTCACGACGAACCCCGGCTGTCTGCTCCAGATGCGCGCCGGCTTGGATCAGGCCGGGGCCACGCACATCGAGACCCTTCACATCGCGGACTACCTCGCGCGCCAACTCCCCGGCTCCGCCGCATAGACCGGAGCTTCGTAGCCGCCGAGTTAGGGAGGCGGAGCTGTCCACCCCTCCTCCGAGGAAGGGAGAAGGCCTACTAGCTCACCTGCGGCTGGCATTCCACCCACGCCTCCCCTCCCTCTCCCTTCATCGGATGAGGGGAGCGGGCCGGGGTGAGGGGTGTCTTTGTTTACCACTGGCATTCGCACCCCTCATTCGACCTGCGGCGACCGCGCCGCCAGCCGCTTGGCATGAATTGACTTCCCCGGACAAAGCGTCTTTCTACCCGCCGTCATACACATGAACTCCTCGCACCTGCTCATCGCCACCACCTGGGTCGCCCTCTCCACTTCCCTCACTGCCGCCGAGTGGCCGGAGTGGCGCGGCCCCGGCGGCCAAGGGCACGCGAAGGCCACGGGCCTCCCCGCTTCGTGGAGCGAGACTAATAACGTGGCTTGGAAGACGGAGCTGCCGGGCCGGGCATGGTCTTCACCCGTCATCGAAGGCAAAACCATCTGGCTCACCACCGCCATCGAGACGCTGGCGAAGAAAGAAGACGCCGACCGACGCCTCAAGGCCAACACCGGCAACCAGCCCCTCACGGTCCTAGAGAAAGTCGAGTTCCGCGCGCTCGGCGTGGACCGTGATTCCGGCAAGCTCACGCACAACCTCGTCCTCCTCACCGCCCGCGAACCGCAATGGGTCCACGCGCTCAACAGCTACGCCTCCGCCACCCCGGTCATCGAGGACGGGAAGCTCTATTGCCACTTCGGCTCGATGGGCAACGCCTGTCTCGACACGCGCACCGGCAAGGTGCTTTGGACCGACACGTCCCTGGTCGTCCAGCACGAGAACGGCCCCGGCAGCACCCCGGTGATTTGGAAGAACCTGATGCTCTTCCACCTGGACGGCAGCGACCAGCAGCTCATCGCCGCGTTGGACAAACGCACGGGCAAGCTCGCGTGGAAGACGCCGCGCGCCGGTGAGATGAACAAGGATCCGCAGCTCCGCAAATCCTACGGCACTCCGCTCATCCTCGCCATCAACGGTAAGGAGCAACTCATCTCCCCCGCGTCCGACTGGCTTTACAGCTACGACGAACAGGGCCGTGAGCTGTGGCGCGTGAAGTATGGGATGCTGGGCTTCTCCCTCACCCCGCGCCCCGTGGTCGGGCATGGGATGATCTACCTGAGCACCGGGTTCATGAAGGCGCAGATCCTCGCGGTGCGCTATGCCGGGGTGGACAAACCAGAGATTGCCTGGCGCTACGATAAAGGCGCACCGACGATGCCCTCGCCGCTCTTGGTCGGGAACGAACTCTACTTCGCCAATGACGGCGGCATCTTCACCTGCCTCGATGCCAAGACCGGCGCCGAACACTACCGCGAGCGCATCGGCGGTAACTACAGCGCCTCACCCACGTTTGCCGACGGGAAAATCTACGTCCACAACCGCGAAGGGCTGACGACCGTCCTCAAGCCCGGCAAGCAGTTTGAAGTGCTGGAGAAGAACCAGCTCCCCGGCAAAATCTTCGCCTCCCTCGCCGCCGTGGACCACGCGCTCTACCTCCGCACGGACACGGCGCTGTATCGCATCGAGCACAAGCCCGTGAAGCAAGCGGCGCGGTGAAGCCGACGGGGTGCGGACCGGCGTGCCGGAGGGGCTTTAGACGAGCGGCCAGCTCGGCTTCACTTCCTCATCCAAGGAGGTCGGTGCGACGCCGTGCTGGAGCTTGCGCTCCGCGAGGATGCCCACCATCGCCGCGTTGTCCGTGCAAAGAGATTTGTCGGCGAGCCGAAGCGTGAGCCCATTGCTGGCGCAGGCTTCGGCAAGTTGTTTGCGCAGCGCACGGTTGCACGTCACGCCGCCGGAAGCGGTCACGCACGGCACGCCCAGGCGCTTCGCCGCCCGCACGGTCTTGGTCACCAGCACATCCACGATGGCCGCGCGCACGCTGGCGCAGAGGTCGCGGACGCTCTCGGGGTCGTCGAGGATGAAGGGCTGGTCACGAAGGAAGTAGCGCACCGAGGTCTTCAGGCCACTGAAGCTAAATTCGTCGTGCCGCTCGCGAATCATCGGGCGCGGGAAGTCGAACGCGTTCGGATCGCCCTGCTCGGCGAGTGCGTCCAGCTCCGGGCCGCCGGGATACGGCAGGCCCATGAGCTTGGCGGCCTTGTCGAAACACTCGCCCGCGGCGTCGTCGACGGTGCTGCCGAGGAGTTGGTGCTTCAGCTCCGCCTTGACGAAGACAATCATCGTGTGGCCACCGCTGACGATGAGGGAAACGTTCGGCTGGAAGCTCGCGAAGTCAGCCCGAAGCGTGCCTGTGGTCTGGGGGCTGGAGGCGGGCGGCGGGGCGACGGTAATCCACGGCGAGTAGAGATGCGCCTCGTGGTGGTGGATACCGAAGAAGGGTTTGCGCAGGGCGAAGGCCATCGCCTGCGCCGCGCGCGCGCCAATCATCAACGCCTGCGGCAAGCCAGGGCCAAGGGTGGCCGCGATGGCGGTGAGTTGGGCGAGTTGGGCATTCGCGCCCTGGAGCGCGGCGGTGGTAACTGGAATCAGATTTCGTAGATGCTCACGCGTCGCCAGCTCCGGGACGACCCCGCCGTATTCGGCGTGAAGCTTGATTTGCGAGGCGACGACGTTCGCCAGCACGCGTCCGTCGTGGACGATGGCGACGCTGGTTTCGTCACAGGAGGATTCGAGGGCGAGGAGCACCGCGACTACTTCTTCGCGTTCGCGGGTTCGGCGGCCGCTTGCGCCGCCACCTTGCCCACGGGCTTGCCCTGTTTGTCGTAGAGGAGGATGCCCTTGAGCATATCGGTGGCGCGGTCGAGCTGGAGGTCGCGGGCCTTGGCCACCAGTTCGCGCTCCTTTTCGTCGAGCGCGTCGAGCGGTGCGCCGGAGCGCTTGATGGCGTAGTAGCGCTCCTCGTCTGCGGACATCGCCACGGCCACATCGGGCGTGATGCCCTTCTCGTGGATGACCTTGTGGCTGGGGGTGTAATACTTCGCCGTCGTGAGCCGCAGCGCAGAGCCATCGGAGAGCGGGAGAATGCTCTGCACGGAACCTTTGCCGAAACTCTGCTCACCCAGCACCACGGCGCGCTTCAAGTCCTGCAAGCAGCCGGCGACGATCTCCGACGCGCTCGCGCTGCCGCCGTTCATGAGGATGACCATCGGCAACAGGGGACGCGGATTGCGCCCGGACGCGGTGAACTTTTGGATGTCCGCGATCTGCCTCGCCTCGGTGGAGACGACGAGCTGGCCGCGCGGGAGGAACTTCTCGGACACCTTCACCGCTTGGTCCAGCAAGCCGCCGGGGTTGTCGCGCAAATCCATCATCAAGCCCTTCATGCCGGCCTTCTCCATCTTGACCAGCGCGGCTTCCAACTCGTCGGCGGTCTTCTCGCCGAACTGCCGTAGCCGCACGTAGCCGATCTTATTTTCGTCGAGCTTGAACTCACTGGTCCCGACGACATCGCGCACGCTGGGCACGCTGATCGTGTCGCGCATGAGTTTAATCTCCAGTTCCTGCTCGATCGCGGGCCGGGCGATGGTGACGGTGACTTCCGTGCCCTTCTTACCTCGCAGCCGGCGGACGGCGTCATCAATGGTGAACTTCTCCGTGGTCTGGCCGTTGATCTTGACGATGCGATCTCCGGGCTTGATGCCGCCTTTGCTGGCGGGCGTGCCATCCATCGTCTCGGAGACCGTGAGCGTGACGCCCTTGCTGGCACCGTTGGTCCGCACGCCCAAGACGATCCCCACGCCGCCGAACGCGCCCTCGGTGTCCTTCCTCATGTCGTCATACTTGCGCGCCTCCATGAACTCGCTGTGCGGGTCGAGCGAGCTGACCATGCCTTTGAGCGCGGCCTGGATGAGCTGCTGGTAGGAAATTTTTCCGCCGTCCACGTAGTTCTGCCGGATAGTTTCCAGCACGCGGGTGAACAGCTCGATGTTCTCGTAGGCATTTTCCTTGGCGGCGGTCTCGGCGTGCGCGAGATAGAGCCGCGTGCCGAAGAGGAGGTTCAGGCCGAGCACGGCCATGAGCAATCCGATGAAGAAGCGGCGTTTCATAATTCTATTGGCCGACGTTAGGAGCCACCGAAATGCTTGGCAAGTGAGGGCTTCACCGCAGGCCGAGGAGTGGACTAGCCGCCCACGTCAGCCGTTCAACCTTTTGAGGAGCAGCCCCAAATAGAGCAGGTCCGCCGGCGAAGTTGCCTTCGGATTCGGCTCCCGGCTCTCCACCAACGCCACCGGTTGGCCGATCAACTCACACGCCGCCGTGTCATCCGTCACGATCACCCCGCGCTCGCGCACCGCTGCCAGCGCGCGGCGAATCACCTCCGCGCGGAACACCTGCGGCGTCTGCACGGCCCACAGACGCGAACGGTCAATGTGCTTCGCCACGAGCGTCCCACCGTCGGATTCCTTGATCGTGTCTGTCACGCGCTGCGCCGCGACGGCCGCGCCCGTCTCGCAGGCCGCTGCGATGGTTGCCTCGATGACGACCAAGCTCGTGCAGGGCCGCGCGCCGTCTTGGATAGCGACGATTTCGCAATCCTGCGCCAGCGCTTGCAAGCCGTTCCAGACCGAGTCCTGCCGCTCCTTGCCGCCGACGGTCAGGCGGAATGGTTTCGTGAAACCAGACTCAACCGCGAGCTTGCGGAACTCCTCCTGCATCCCGTCGCGCACGACCAACACGAGGTCGTCAATGCACGCCGCCGCGTCGAAGCGCGCCCACGTGTGCGCCACGATGGGGCGACCGGCGACTTCGAGGAAAAGCTTGTCCACGCCCGGCCCCATGCGCGTGCCGGAGCCGGCGGCGACGATGACGGCGGTGACGTGATGCGTGCTGAGTGGTGCGTGGTGCGTGTCCACAGGCGAGGAGGCTAGACATGTGGAGTGGGGCGCGCAACCCGCCTGACATTACGGACAAATGCGCCCCAACGCGCTTGCCCTACTTCGCACCTCGCAGGTGCTGGTCGAAAAACTCGGATGCAACTTTGCGCGCGTCCTCGGGGAAAGAGTGCGGAGCTTTCGGATAGTAGCCAGCGATGTTCGCCGTATTGCCGTGAAGGCCATACACCTTGCGCGCGACGGCCAGCACGTCGCGCACGCCGGACACGTCGAAGTCACTGTCCTGCTCGGCCGCGACCGCGAGGAACGGGCGCGGCGCGAGCGCAGCGACTATCTCCGGGAAGTCGAACGGCACCTTCGCTGCGTCGTTGCCAAACTCGCTCGCGATGCGCGGCATATAGACCTTGCCCGTCCAGCTTGGCAGGTCGTCCTTGCGGAAGGTGGTGAAGCCGCAGCTCGACACGATGACGCGCAGGCGCGGCTCAAAGACGGCGGTGAACATCGCGTTGTGCCCGCCGAGCGAGTGGCCGAGCACGCCGATGCGCGTGGGGTCCACTTCGGTCAGCGACGTGAGCAAGTCCACCGCTCGGACGTTGTCCCAGATGGCCTTCATGGTGCCGCTGGCGTAGCCGTGGCGTGGGTCGAAGTCATATTTGGAATCGCCGAAACTCGGGTAGTCGGGCGCGAGCGTGACGTAGCCTCGGCGCGCGAGGTCGAGTGCGTATTGGAGCGGGTTGGGCGTGATGCCGGCAGACTCGGCTTTGCCGGCGCGGGTGGTCTGGTGGAGGCAGAGGACGGCGGGGCTCTTCAGTCTCGTGCTGGCTTCAGGCAGGAAGAGATACGCGGTGACGCGGTCAGTGGCGTCGCTCTGGTAGCTCAACTTCCGTCGCAGCAAGCCGCCTTCGAGCTTCACTTCCTCCAGCACCTTCACATCGAGCGCGACACGTTTGGCGGGGTTGGGAAACGACCCCATCACGCGCTCCAACGCAGCAGCGATGTGCTGGCGGCGCGGCTCCCACTCGGACGGCTTCTTCGCCGTGCGACTCTTTCCATCGGCGGCCATAACTCGCATCACATCTAAGCGGTCCGGGTATGCAGGCGTGGGCGACGCGACCTCGAAGCGTCCGACGGGATAGCCCCGTGCGTAGGAGACTACAAACGCACCGTCGGTCGTGGCGTATCGGACTTCGTCACGGCACTCGAAGTCCGTTGGCGTCCTGCGCTCAAGTGCATCGGCGCTATCGGCGTGCAGATACTTCCCGGCGACGTGGCCGGGGATGAGGGTGCGGCTGCCGAGTGAATGGCCCGTGGAGGCGAATACCTTGCCGTCCACCATCTCCTTCGTCACCCAGATGGGCACGATGTCCAATCCGGCGTGCGCCATGTTCGCGACCATCTCCTGCCCGTCGGCGAGGCAGGTCCGGTCGTCCACGCCGTGGACGGAGAAAACCTTCGCCGACGTGCCGAGGCGCTTCATCTCAGCGAGGTGTGCGGGATGGCCGACGAAGCGGATTTCCTGGGAGCCGGGAGAGAGGTAATTAGCGTTGGTGAAGTCGCGGCTCCAGCGGGCGTTGAGGCCACCGGCGGCGGGGAGATTGTAAGCAAGCGCGTCGCTGAGTTTCTTCATGCCGCACATATCCACGACGGCGGTGAAGGTGCGCGGCGCAAGCTTGTTGGCCATAAGCGTGACGTTGCCGCCGCCGGAGCCGCCGGTGGCAAAGATGCGTCCGCGTGCGAACGGAGTCTTCGTGGTGTCGAGTTCGTGGAACACGAGCCACAGCGCGCGCAAGGCGTCGAGGCCTTGCAGCCAGCCGAAGTCGTAAGGCTCCGGGCCTTCGATGGAATCCTTGGGGCCGCTTTGCAGATAGTTCACGCACAGCGCGACGCAGTTAAACTCACGGGCGAGTGCCGCCGGGTTCGCCGTGCCCGCGCAGTCGGTGCCGCCCCAGTTGTGCAGCGTGAGGAAGATGCCCGTGCGCGGGCCGATGCTGGCGCGCGTGCCATCCGGATAATGCACTTGCACACGCACCTCGCGCGGGCCGGGGCGCAGCGGCCATTCCTGCGCGGGGATGAGGACGGAGCCATCGCGCTCGGGGAGCTTGGGCCACACGCCTTCTACATCCAACGGCGCACGGCTGCCGCCGTGCCGCACGCCGGGAGCAGCGCAACCCGCCAGCACGACGGCGATGACAACGACAACGAGGGAACGCATGCTCGAATCGTGAGCCGACCTGACTGGAGAAGCAAACCGCCAGTCGCAGGTCGCGCTGACTTCCGCTTGGGCTTTGGCTCGGCCTCGGCTAGCTTCCGCCCCCAATGAGTCAATCGGACATCTTCAACGTGCTGCTGGGTTACCTGATCTTCGTGCCACTGATCACGCTGCACGAGTGGGGGCACGCATGGGTGGCGTGGAAGTGCGGCGACAACACGGCCTACAACGAGGGCCGCGTCACCATCAATCCCATCGCGCACATGGAATTCATCGGCACCGTGGTGCTGCCGCTGATGGCCTCGTTCGTCGCGCTGTCGAACCCGGCGCTCGCCGGCTTCATCATCGGCTGGGGACGGCCCGTGCCGGTGAACATCTCCAACCTCCGCCGCCCGCGCATTGACGACACGCTCGTCACCGTGGCCGGGCCGACGGTGAACTTCATCCTGGCCTTCGCGCTCGTCGCCCTGGCGAAGGTCGGCGTGCTCACCGGCGTGGACGGCATGGTGGAAGCCAGCATCCGGGCGGCGGCCATGAGCCTTGGTCTGTGCTTCTTCAACCTCATCCCCATCCCGCCGCTGGACGGCTCGCACATCTTGAAGAACCTCATCGGCATGAGTCAGGAGACGTATATGCGCTTCTACCAATTTGGCTTCATCGCCGTGCTGGTGGTCATCAACATTCCCGCCGTGCGCGCCGCGCTGGGCTTCCTGATTTACGGAACCCTCGGGCTGATGGCTTCGGTGTTCGGCCTGCGTTGAGCAGGAAAAAGGCGTTGAGTTCCCCTGCCCTGCCGCTAAATCTCCCCGCGCTCTGAAAGAGATGAAGACATTCGCACAACTTGGTTTCCCCGGCCGCCTCATCGCGGTGGAGGGCTTGGACGGCTCCGGCAAATCCACGCAAATCTACCTGCTCAAACGCTGGCTGGAGCTGCTGGGCTTGAAGGTCTTCTTCAGCGAGTGGAACTCCTCCGAGTTGGTCAAGTCCGCCACCAGCAAGGGCAAGAAGATGACCCTGCTCACGCCCACCACGTTCAGCCTCATCCACGCCACGGACTTCGCCGACCGCTACGAGCGCCAGCTCGTGCCGTTGCTCCGCGCGGGCTATCTCGTGCTCTGCGACCGCTACATCTTCACGGCCTTCGCGCGCGATGTGGTGCGCACCTGCCCGCCGGAATGGGTGCGCGGCCTTTACAGCTTCGCCGCGCTGCCGGACATGACGTTCTTCTTCCGCGCGGACTTGGAAGTGTCCTTGAACCGCATCCTCGACGGACGCCCCGAGCTGAAATATTTCGAGGCCGGCATGGACATGGGTTTCTCCACCGACCCCGGCGAGAGCTTCCGCATCTTCCAAGGCCGGATGCTGGAGCAATACCTCGCCATGAGCCGCGAGTTCTCCTTCAACGTAATTGACGCGAACGAGACCATCGAGACGCAGCAATCCATCGTGCGCAAGCTCGTCGCTGATCGCATCGACCTGCCGTCCTTCGCCCTCCAGAAAGCGTGACCATGCCCACCCCGCGCAAAGTCAAACGCCTCGCACCCGCGCCCCGCACGCCGGAGGTCGTCATCCCCAAGCCCACGCTCAAGCGCTTCTACGGCGAGGGCATTCCCGGCGTGGACGAGGAGAAACTGCGCGGCAAGCTCATCGTCGTCGAGGGAGCGGACGGCTCCGGGCGCTCCACCCAAATCGCCCAACTCGTCGAGTGGCTCGAAGGCAGCGGCCACGCCACCGTGCAAGTCGGCCTCAAGCGCTCCGACCTCGTCAGCGAGGAACTGGAGAAGGCGCAAGCTGGCAACATCCTGAGCCGCACCACCCTGAGCCTCTTCTACGCCACGGACTTCGCCGACCAGGTTGAAAACATCATGCTCCCCGCGCTCAAGGCTGGGTTCATGGTCCTCGCCGACCGTTACATCTACACCCTCATGGCCCGCGACCTCGTGCGTGGCATGGACGAGGCGTGGTTAAAAAACCTCTACGGCATCGCCCTCGTGCCCGACGCGGTCTTCTACCTGAACATCACGCCCGAGCAACTCGTGCAGCGGACCTTCGCCAAGAGCAAGGCCCTCGACTACTGGGAGAGCGGCATGGACCTCGGCCTGTCGCGCGACATGTTCGACAGCTTCCTGAAGTATCAGGCCCTCATGGCCCGGCAATTCACCCGCCTCCAAGCCACCTACGGCTTCGACATCGTGGACGCCGACCGCTCGCCCGAAGAGGTGAACGCCGACCTGCGGCGCAAGATTGAGTCCGTGCTGGCTGGACAGTGAACCGCACTACGCAACGCAGTTGTTAAGCCTCGGATGAAACACGGAACAAACACGGAGTGGAAAGCGACCTGGGCCATGGCTTCAGCCGTGGTGTGTTCGTGTTACCTCCCTTCCTAACGCACCTCACCCGATATGGTCTATTTCACTATCTATCTGAAGAACCTCAACAACGGCACTGGCTACGTGGACACCGCGCTGGCCGATGACCAGTTGATGCGCGACTATCTCCAGTTCCTCGACATCAACGTGAAGGCCCACCGCGCCTATGCCGTTGTGGACGGCGCCTCCAATGACGCGCCTGTCGGCGTATTCGCTGTGAACCTGGCCGATGTGGCGGCCATCACCGCCACCGTGCCGCAGCAGAATGACCACCCTGAACTCTTTCAAGCCCCGGAATCTCCGGCGGGCGAGCCCGTTTCCACAGTTGAGCCAGACGCGCCTGCGAGGTAAATTTCGCGGCACATCATGAGTCAGCCCGCCGCATCGCCGGAGCCAACGCCGGTCCGCCGCTTCGATGTGCCGGTGCATCCACTGGCCGCCGCCGCGCTGGTCTTCGTGGACAACCTGTGGATGCTCGCCGATTGGGTCGCGCTCACCTGGTTCCTCACCATCCCGCTGAGTTTTCTCTCCGTCGCCTTCACCACGCTGTTCATCCAGCGTTTCCTCCACCGCGATGACTGGGGAAAAGCGCTCGCCAAGGGCTTTTTCCTCGGCGTGCTCGCGGGCGTGCCGACCTCCATCACGGGAACTCCCGTGGGCCTCGCGCTCCTGACGTGGGCGGGCATCCTGCGGGCGAAACGCGCAACAGCGGCCGGGCCGTTGGTGAGTGAGGCGCGGCAGTCCTCCATTCCCATCGAAGCCCAAGTCATCGCCAGCTCTCCGCCTGTGCCGCCACCGCCGCCCATGGCAACACCCCCGCCACCACCCACCGCCCCGCCCCCGCCCCCGGCCCCGTCTCGTATTGAACCGTGGTGGGTGAAGCTCGTTATCGTGTCGCTCCTGTGCGGAACGCTGCTCCTTGGGACGAAGATGGTGCTCGACGGTGTGGGTGGGATTGCCTCGAAGTTTCGCCAGAGACACATCACCGAGACGTTCACCTCCGCGTTGCCCAAAGTGGACCGAACGCCCGGCGGCAACCTCGAACTCGCCACCTCCCGAGCCACCGAGACACGCACTCGCGCGGACGAGCGCAACATTGGCTGGCTCTACATTGGTGAAACCGTCTCGGAGATTTCCATGGAGGTTACCTACCGTTTCCACCTCAATCTCCGTGACCCGTGGAAGCTCGAGGTAGTCGGCAACACCTGCATCGTGCGAGCGCCGGCGATTCGCCCAACCCTGCCGCCGGCGATTCACACCGAAACCATGCGGAAGCGTTCCGAGGCTGGCTGGGCGCGTTTCGACGCGAAGGAGCAGATGGCTGAATTGGAGCGCAGCCTCACCCCTTATCTCACGCGCCACGCTGGCGACCCGCGCCGCATCGCCTCCGTCCGGGAAGATTGCCGCAAGACCACCGCCGAGTTTGTGCGCGACTGGCTGCTGCGCGAGGACCACTGGCGGCGAGATCGCTTCTCCTCGATCAAGGTCCTCTTCGCCGACGAGACGGCGGAACCGGCCACCGTCCTGCCAACGCTCCGTCTGCTCGAAAGCCCCCCGCTTCCGTAGCGGGCGAGGTGAGCAGGCGGACCTGGGTGCGCTCGAACGAATCCGCCTCCTTACCTCGGCGGCTACGCGACCCGTGGAGTAGAAGCCGGAGACGAAAACGCCCTCGCACCACGGTTGAAATTCCCCGCCAGCCCGGTAGCCTCCCCACCCGAATGCATACCTCAACTTCACCTTGGCCAACCCTCGCGCTGCTTCTCCTCGCAGCCTTTGTCCCCGCCGCGTCCGCCGCAGACGCGCCATTCCCCGGCAAGCTATCGCAGTGGAATGGCTACGACCGTTACGACTTCGCGGTGGACGGAAAAAACGTGCTCGTCGTCGCTCCCAAGCAGGCCGCCCCCGGCAAGCCGTGGGTATGGCACGGCGAGTTTTTCGGCCACAAGCCCGCACCGGATATCGCGCTGCTGGGCCGGGGCTTTCATGTGGTTTATATGAGCGTGCCCAACCTGCTCGGCTGCCCGGACGCGGTGGCGCATTGGGATAAGTGCTACGCCGAGCTGACGGACAAGTTCGGCTTCGCTAAGAAAGCCGCGCTCGTGGGTCTGAGCCGGGGCGGTCTGTATTGCTACAATTGGGCGGCTGCGAACCCGGACAAGGTCGCGTGCATTTACGCGGACGCGGCGGTGTGTGACTTCAAGAGTTGGCCCGGCGGCAAGGGCAAGGGCAAGGGCAGCAAGGGCGATTGGGCGCTCGTGTTGAAGGTATTCAAGTTCCCCGACGAAGCCGCCGCACTCGCCTACACTGGCAATCCCGTGGACCGCCTCGCGCCGCTGGCGAAGGCCAAGGTGCCCCTGCTCCACGTCTTCGGCGACGCGGATGATGTAGTGCCGTGGGAGGAGAACACCGGCCTCATCGCGACGCGCTACAAGGCACTCGGCGGCGACATCACGCTCATCCGCAAGCCCGGCATCGCCCACCACCCACACGGGCTGGAGGACTCGGGGCCGATTGTGGAGTTCATCGCGAAGCACGCGGGGAGGTAGGCGGGGTTGAAGAGTTGATGAGTTGATGAGTGCGAGCTGGGGGATGCTCCTGTGACCACGGGCCACCGATGCTTCCATGCTTCAACCCCATTCTTCCCCAATCGGATCTCATTCGCCGCGCTGCGTCAGGAAAGCGGTGGGAGAATCCCTGATGCCAGAGTAAGGAGTTTCCCCGCTTGTTTGAACGGGACCGTTCCTTACCTTCAACGCCGTGACCAAACCGAGCGAGAAAACCGTCGAAGTCTTCGCGCCTCCCCCGCAGGAGGCGACGTTCGCTCGCCTGAAACAGTCTCTCGAAGCCACGCACCCGAACGCCGCCTCCGCCTTGTCCAGCTTTCTGGCGGAGCGCTTCAACCAGGCCCCTCCCGACGCGGTGACGGGCCCCGGCCAGATGCCTTCCTCGGCCTATGAGCTGGGCCGTTTTCTCGCCAAGGGCGGGATGGGAGCGATCCTTTCCGCACGCGACACCAGCATCCAGCGCACGGTGGCGGTGAAGGTGATTCTCACCGGGGCCGAGGCCACGGATGAACACGTCTACCGGCTCATCACCGAGGCGCGCATCACGGGACAATTGGAGCATCCCCACATCGTCCCGCTGCACGAACTCGGCGTCACCAAAGACGGCGTGGTCTATTACACGATGCGGCTCGTCGAGGGCGTCACGCTCTCCGAGGTGCTCGAGAAGATTCAGCAGAAGGACACGGCAGCCATCACCAAGTATCCCTTGCGCACGCTGCTGACGGTCTACCAAAAAATTTGCGATGCCATCGCGTTCGCGCACTCGCGCGGCGTGGTGCACCGCGACCTGAAGCCTGACAACATCATGCTGGGTGAGTTCGGCGAGGTCTTTGTAATGGACTGGGGGCTAGCCAAGCGCGTGCGCGGCCCGGGCCGCGACGCGGACACGACGACGTTTCAGAAGCCAAGCGTGGCAGAAGAGCTATCCGGCGACAGCTTCAAGACGCTCTCCGGCCAGGTGAAGGGCACGCCGCGCTACATGGCCCCGGAGCAGGCGGAGGGACGCGTGGAGGACATTGACGAGCGCACGGACATCTACGCGTTGGGTGCGATTCTATACTCGATGCTCACGCTGCATCCGCCCGTCGGCGGCGATACGGTCAACGAAGTCCTCACACAAGTCGCCTCCGGCAGCATCAATCCGCCGACCAGCTACAACCCGCGCCACACCCACACCACCCGCCACACCGGCCCGGCTGCGTCGTCACCCGAAGTCGCGGCCCCGCAGCTGGCGCACTGTCCCGACCGGCGCATTCCCTCCGCACTCTCCGCCGTCGCGATGCAGGCACTGGCCCGCGACCGCGCGAAGCGTTACCCCACCGTCGCAGCGCTTCAGCAGGACATCACGGCCTACCAGAATGGCTTTGCCACGTCCGCCGAGAACGCCAGCGCGCCGCGCTTGTTGCTGCTACTCGTGCGGCGGCATCGCACCGAGTTTATCCTGAGTTTCATCTCGCTGGGCTTGATGGTGGCCTTGGCCGCGCACTTCACGAGTAAGGTCACCCGCACGCTGGCCGAGCTGAAGGAGACCGCGCCCACGTTCTACTTCGAAGCCGGGGCACTCGTGGACCAGTTCAAGTTCGCGAAGGCGCTCGCGAAAATTAACTACGCCGTCTCCCTCCGGCCGGACGACGCAAAATTCCACGCCCTGAAGGGCCACATCCTACAGTCCCTACTCCAGCTCGAGGCGGCCCGCGACGCCTACGCGCACGCACTGGACCTGGACCCCGAAACGCTGCTCGCCGAGCGCAACCTCCGGCTCTGCGAAAAACTGCTCGCTGACAACGCGGGCCAGCCCACGCTCAAGCCGGAAAGCCTCGCCGAGTTACGCATCAACATGTCGCGCCAGCAGCGCACCGCCGAGGCCATCGCCATGGCCACGCGCGAGAACAAGAACGCCCAAGGCACCTTCGAGTCTTGGAAAGCCGTGGTGGACAAGCTCGGCCTCGCCGGCGTGCTCAAACGCGAGGGCGGCGGCCTGTCCCTGTCCGTGCGGCAACTCGACTTCAACGACCTTTCACCCTTCCGCACCGCCCCGCTAACCAAGCTCGACCTCGCGGACACGCAGGTGGACGACCTCAGCCCACTCAAGGCCATGCCCCTTCGCTCGCTCGACGTCAGCAACACGCGCGTCGTGGACCTGGCGGCGCTCAAGTGGATGCCGCTGACGCGCTTCGACGCGGCCCACACCCGCGCCACCAACTTCAGCGTCCTGGCCGGCATGAAGCTCGTCAGCCTGAACCTCGCGCACACGCGCATCGCGAGCCTCGGGCCGCTTAAAGCCGCCCCGCTGCGCTTCCTCCAACTCGAGGGCTGCACGAACCTCACCGACTTCTCCGCGCTGGCCGAGTGCAAGCAACTGGAGGCCATCACCCTGCCCGTCGGCGCGAAGAATCTCGATGTGCTCAAGCCGCTTCCCCGATTGAAACACATCGGCTACATCCTGCCGGAAGGCGGCTGGGATCAGGTGCCGCTCACGGAGGATTTCTGGAAACAGCATGAGGCGCGGTCCGGTAACGGGAAGTAGCCACCGAGGTGAGGCGGTTGAAGAGCTAAAGCGTGCGCTCACAGCGCGCCACTAGAGGGGCTCCGCCCGCCGCTCCAGCCGCAGCCGCGCCACACGCATCCCGTCCAGTGCTTCCACCCGCAGCGTGAAGGCCACCAAATTGACCACGTCGCCTTCCTTCGGGAAGCCGCCCAGCCGATGCGTCACAAAACCGCTCGCAGTCGTAATTTCATCCTCGGCCAGCGCCTCGCCCACCAGTTCCTCCAACTCGTGCAACGGCAGCGCACCGTCCACGTCCCAGACCTCATCGACGAGCTTCTGGAGCAACGGCTTCTCTTGGTCGAACTCATCCTGAATCTGCCCGACCACCTCCTCGATGATGTTCTCGAAAGTGACCAACCCGACCGTCCCGCCGTATTCGTCCACGACCATCGCCATGTGTAGCTTGCGTTCGAGGAGCAATTGCAACAGCCCTTCCAGCCGCGCCATCGGCGGTGCGAACACCAACTTGCGCGCGACCACCGCTAGGTCAGCCCCACTGCGCGCCTTCAGCCGCATCGCGAACAAATCCTTGATGTGCACAACGCCGAGCGTCCGATCCAAGTCGCCCGCCTCGCACAACGGGAAGCGCGAGTAACGCGTCTTCTCCGCCACCTCCAAGCACGCGGCGATGCTCGCCTGCGTATCGAGCACCGTGATTTCCGCGCGCGGCCTCATCACTTCACGGGCGACCCGGTGACGCAGGTCGAGCGCGTTCAAAACAATTTCCCGGCCCAGCTTCGAGCCGCCCGCGTGCCGCTGATTCGCATCGAACATCAAGCGCAGTTCCGCCTCCGAGTGCGCGCCGGCGTGCTCGGACGCGGCTTCAATCCCGACCAACCGCAGCAGCCCTTGCGCGCTGTAGTTGAGCGCATGAATGAACGGCTTCATTGCGATGTAGAACCAGTGAAACGGATAGGCGACCCACAACGAGGTCTCCACCGGCATGCGGATGGCGAGGGATTTCGGGGCCATCTCACCCGCGACGATGTGCAGGAAGGTGATGACCGTGAACCCGACCAGGAAGGAGACCGTGTGGCGCGTGTGCTCACTGGCCACGTTCAGCGCGTCATAGACCGGCCGGAGCAGGTCGGCGAAAATCGGCTCGCCAATCCAGCCCAGCGCCAGGCTCGACAGCGTGATGCCGAGCTGTGCCGCGCTCAGATAGGTGTCCAGCTGCGCCACCAGGTGCCGCGCCATGCGCGCGCGCCGCTGGCCTTGCGCGGCGAGCGGGGCTAGTTGCGAGTCGCGCACCTTCACGAGCGCAAACTCCGCCGCAACGAAGAAGCCGTTCAAGCCGGCCAGCACCAAGACCGCCAGCACCTTGACCGCGATAACCATGAACTCGTCGAATGTCACAGGCTCACCTCCCCGAAGACGGCTTTGAGAATGTCTTCCAAGCTAACCACGCCCAACTCGCTCCGGTCGCGCGCCAGCACGATGCCCAGCCGCTGGCCGCTCCGTTGCATCGCGCGCAAGGCGTCTTCCAGTCGCTGCTCTTCATCCAGATAAAGCGCCGGCTGCAAGTAATCCACCGCCAGCTTGCGTTCATCCACCTCCGCTTGGAACAGCAACCGTTCCAAGCTCAGCACCCCCGCCACGCGCACTCGGCCCGTGCGCGATTCGCACACCGGCATCCGCGTGAACTGCCGCTTCCGGAATAACTCCATCACGTTCTTCATCGGCGTCGTGGTCTCCACGCTCACCACTTTTTCCCAGGGCACAGCGACTGAGCGCACGGTGAGATTCTGTAAATCCAACACGCGATTTATCATGACTCGCTCCTCGCTCGTCATGCACTGCGCGGACTCCTGCATGAGCCGGCGGAGCTCGTCGCGGTTCGCGAACAAGTGCCCGGTGAAGATCCGTCCGCCCGTCCAGCGCAGCAATCCGTCGCTCAACGTCGTGGTCAGACCCACCAGCGGGCGCAGCAGGAAATGGATCAGGCGGAAGAACGGCGCGACTTGCAGCGAAAGCCGGTTCGGGTAGCGCGAGAAAAGCATCTTAGGGAGCAGCTCGCACCAAACGTAGAAGAGCAGCGCCATCACCAACGTCCAGAGCGCGAACCACACCGGCGCGTCCTTAAACTGCCGGTGCAACGCATACACCACCAAACCGCCGCCGAGAAAGTTGGCCAGCGTGTTGCCCACGAGGATGGTCCACAAAAAGTTCTCCGGTTGCTCCAGCCAGCCGTGCAGCAACCGCGCGCGCCGACCGCCCTTGCGCATCAGGTTGCGGATACGCAGCCGGTTCAGCGCCAGCACGCCCGCCTCCATGCCGGACAGGATGAACGACACCGTCAGGCAAAGCAGCAGCACGGAGAAAAAGACAGCCCACGCCATCACGATGAGCCTCCTTTCGCCACTGTTTCTGAGCCACAGATGAACCACAGATGGAACACAGACAGAACATTGGAGCGCGGACGCCCACGTCCGCAGCCCGCCCATGCTCGCAACCGCCCGTTACGGACGCAGGCGTCCGCGCTGCGCTCTTCAGCTGTGTGCCATCGGTGTTTCATCTGGGGCCAAAAAATCATTTTACCCGCTCCACCAGCACCTCGCGCACGCGCCGCTCATCGGCCACCTGCGCCGTCAACCGCACGCCGCCGAAAACCACGGACTCGCCCGTCTGCGGCACCACTTCCCTCAACGCCACGAGCAATCCCCCCACCGTATCCACCCCAGCCACCTCGCCCAACTCAGGATACTCGCGTCGAAAATCCTCCACCCGCATCGTCCCGTTCACCCGCCAGCGGCCCGGTCCGATTTGCTCCATCACGAAGCCCGGAGCCTCCCCCTCCCTGCGAATTTCCCCGACAATCGCCTCGATGATGTCCTCCATCGTGACCAGTCCGGCGGTGGAGCCGAATTCATCCATCACTATTGCCAGCCCGCGCCGTTGCCGCTGCAACGCACTCAGGAGCTGGAGCAAGTTCATGCTCTCCGGCACAAAAGAGGGGAATTCGATCGCATCCGCCAGGTCTCCGTTCGGTTCCAGCAGCAGCGCGCGACAGTTTAGAATACCGACGATGGTGTCCGGCGACTCGTCATAAAGTGGCAGCCGCTCGTGCCCGAACTTCCGCGCCGCCGCGACCATCTCCTCGACCCGCAAATTGTCCGGAATACTCGCCATGCGCGCGCGCGGGCGCATCACATCCTTCGCCGTGCGGCGGTCGAGCTGAATGATTTGCAGGATGATTTCCTTCTCCGACGCCGCGAGGGTGCCCTGCTGGAAGGCCAGCTCAATCAACTCATGATAATCGGCGTCCGTCAGCGTGGCCTGAGGTTGGATAGACTTGGGAATTAGCCGACGCAGCAAACCTTCGTTCGCCCCCTGCGCCACCTGCCGCAGAGGCCGTGAGAGGCGCACCAGAAGTGTCATCGGCCTCGCCAAACGTAGCGCCCAAAACTCCGGCATCCGCACCGCGAGCGTCTTGGGCACTACCTCGCAACCCAACAGGATCAACAGAAATGCTCCCGCTAGCGTGAGCCCCAGATACACCCCCGTCCCGCCCAAGCCCATCCAGAGCACCAACGCAATCAACCCCGTGTTCGCAAGCGTGTTCCCCAGGACAATCGTCGCGAGTAAATCCTGTGGCTCGTGCAACAGCGCAGCGACGGAACCGCCCAGAGCCGGCGACCGCTCGGCGAGCTGCCGCGCGCGCCATTTACCCAGCGAGAACAGCGCCGTCTCCGCCAGCGCGAAGAAGAAACTTGCCGCCGCAAAGCCGAGCACACCCAGCCAGGCGATGAACGGTGCCAGTGACATTGGCGAGAGCATGACCGCCCCGACCGAAAGTCAAAAGTCAGAAGTGCGGTGTCCTGGACAAGCAACGTATTTATCCTCGCAGCAGCCACCGCGCATTGCGCCCCCGCACGCCGCGTTTACAAAACCAGTGCTTGCGCGGCTCGCCCTCAGTTTGAAATAGTCCGCACACGTAATAAATATGAGCACTGTTCCGCATCTCCCCGTTCTCCGGTTGGGCCGCAACTACGAGTCCCTCGACAAGTTCGAGGTCAAAGACCACAAGACCGGCGAGGTGAAGGCTGTCCTCTCCAACGTCAATGCCGGCATTGTCCGCCGTGACCTCGCGAAGATTGAGTCCGCCCGCGCGGCCTTGAAGAAGTTCACCTGCGCCGAGCTGATGGAGATGTCGGCGAAGGCGGGCGAGCACTTCCTCAACGGCACGCTGCCGCTCGGGGACCAAGGGCACACGCAGTCGGCGCAGCAATACATCGAGACTCTGAGCTGCACCAGCGGCCTGCCGTGGAACATGGTCCAGCGCAACATGGCTAAGATCCACTTCGCGCTGACGAACATGAAGTTCGTCCTCAACGGCCTCTCGCGCGGGCTGGACTTGGGCATCCTCGACCGGGGCACGGGCGAGCAGTTCGGCACCAATCTGAGTTACTTCCCCACCTGCAACGCGCTCGGGTTGGTCATGCCCAGCAACTCGCCGGCGGTGAACTCGCTGTGGATTCCCGCCATCTCGCTCAAGACGCCCGTCATCATCAAGCCGGGCAAGGAAGAGCCGTGGACGCCTTACCGGCTCATCCAGGCGTTCATCGCGGCGGGCGTGCCGGCGGAGGCGTTTGGCTTCTACCCGACCGATCACGAAGGCGCGGGCGAGATTCTCAAGAGCACCGGCCGCGCGCTCATTTTCGGCGACAAGAACACGATGGCTCAATACGCCAACAACCCCGCCATCCAGCTCCACGGGCCGGGCTGGAGCAAGTTCCTCATCGGCGACGACTGCATCGAGCACTGGCCCGACTACATCGACGTCATCGCCGGGGCCATCTCCGACAACGGCGGTCGCTCCTGCATCAACGCCTCCGCCGTGGTCGTGCCGAAATACGCCGCGGAGATCGCCGACGCGCTCGCGCAGAAGCTCGGGCCGTTCGCCCCGAC
The DNA here is from genome assembly GCA_943330855.2 of Klebsiella pneumoniae. GTDB lineage: Bacteria > Verrucomicrobiota > Verrucomicrobiia > Limisphaerales > SXTU01 > SXTU01. The sequence goes on along the minus strand of CALQJI020000019.1, from coordinate 20,958 downwards.
GGGCGCGGAAGACCCGAACGCCCGGCTCTCCGGCTTCGCGAACCTCAAGATGGCGGACTTCATTGATACGCAGATTGACGATGCCTTGAAGACGCCCGGCGCGACGGACGTGACGGCGAAGTATCGCAACGGTCCGCGCAAAGTGGTCTTCGAGGGCGGCACCTACATGAGGCCGACCATCGTCCACTGCGACAGCTTCGCGCACCCGCTGGCGAACAAGGAATTCCTCTGCCCCTACGCCAGCGTCGTGACCTGCCCGCAGTCGGAGATGCTGCACAAGATTGGCTACACGCTGGCCGCGAGCGTCATCACGAAGGACCAAGCGTTCATCGAGGCGGTGACGGACTTCGCGGAGATTGACCGGCTGAACATCGGCCCGGTCTCGACGATGAAGATTTCGTGGGATCAGCCGCACGAGGGCAACATGTTCGAGTTCCTCTGGCAGCGCCGCAGCATCGAGCGCGCGTGGTGAGCTGAACCTCCCGCTCCTCCATGCACGAGGAAGCCCAGCGCCACCTGTCCCAGGCTGACCGCGTGCTTGCGCGGGTCATCCGTGAGGTTGGGCCGTGCACCATCCGTCCGCGCCGGAGCTGCCCGCCGTTCCAGTCGCTCGTGCAAGCGGTGACACACCAGCAGCTCAACGGCACGGCGGCGCAGACCATTCTCAAGCGCTTCATCGCGCTCTTCCCCGGCCAGAAATTCCCGACGCCTGAGGCAATCGTAGCCGCACCGGATGAGCAGCTACGCAGTGCCGGCCTGTCGCGCGCAAAGACGGCGGCCATCAAGGATATCGCTCTCAAGACCGCCACCGGCCACGTCCCCACGCGCCGGGACGCCGCGCGGTTGAGCGACGCGGAACTGGTCACCCGGCTCACGGAGATTCGCAGGGTCGGGCCGTGGACCGTCGAGATGTTCCTCATTTTCACGCTGGGCCGGCGGGACGTGTTGCCCGTCGGCGACTACGGCGTGCGCTGCGGCTTCGCCAAAGCCTACGGCTGGAAGGAATTGCCCACGCCGAAGGAACTCTTGGCCGAGGGCGAGCGTTGGCGGCCCTACCGCTCCATCGCCGCGTGGTATATGTGGCGCGTGCTGGATGCGAAGTAGCGCGGCCTTTCGCACGGTTGCGGCGGGGCGAATTTCAGCGGCTGCGGAGCTGCTTCACCGGCTCCAACTGCGCGCCGAGAGGGAAGATGAACGTCCGCTACTCGGTGGTGCGCTGCTTGAGCCACTCGATGTCCGAGCCGGGGCCGCTGACACTGTTGTCCAGGCGCACGACGTTGGGAATCGCATCGCCGGTCGAGAGCCGGGTGTTCTTCCACTTCCGGTAGTCAGCATGCCCGTCCACCCAGCCCATGATGGAGCTGCCGAGGTGAACGGCGGTGGGCAGGTTGTCCGATCCCCAGCCACTCGGGACCGACATGTCCACGGCAAAGTAGCCATCGTCAATGGAGTTGGGATCCTCGTGCAGGAAGACATACTTCTCCGTGGGGTTGGAAATCTCAGTGGCCCGCTGATAGACCCTTGGAACGGGCGTGAAGGCCGGGTTGGTGATCATCCGCGCGCTGCCGCTCATCCAGTTGTTCATCGAGACGCTCCGACAAAATACATCCACGGTTCCGGGATACTTGAACTTGTCAGAGGGGCATTTGAAAACCCCCGGGCTTCTTGCATAGCGCCCAAGTTGAGCATCCATGAAATAAGCCGTGTTGGTCTCGTCGCCGGCTGCATAGACGCCGCCGCCCGGACGCATCCAACCCGCGCACCAAGTGTTGTTCGTTGTGGTGATGGCAGCGCCATTGCCTCCCCGTGCGATCCTTGAGTCAAAGTCGTCGTAATAAAGCGTCCACGCCAGTTGAAGCTGCTTGTTGTTGGACATGCACTTGGTGCCCATCGCCTTCTCCTTGGCCTTGGACAACGCGGGCAGGAGCATCCCCGCCAGGATCGCGATGATGGCGATGACGACCAGCAGTTCGATCAGGGTGAAACCTCTGCGCGTCAGTTTGTTGGAGAGTGCCATCTTAGTATTCGGTGGCCTTGCCTTTGAGCCAAAGGACGTCCACCAGCGTGTTAGCTGCGATAGGGACCGCATTCACATAGGTGACGGTCTCCCACTTGTGAACTTCCGCGTGACCGTCCACGAAGCCCAGGCTAGTCCCCTTGTTGTGGAGCGCGGAGGGAGCGTTTTCAAAAACGATAGGTGGCTGGACGCCCGCCGCGTTAAAGTTGAGCCGGAAGGTGCCATCCTCGATCGTGTTCGGGTTTTCGTGGATGAACACGAACCGGTCACTGGCCTGCCCAATTTCCACCAGCCGTTTGTAGTTCCTGCCGGCTCCGACCAAGCCGGCAGCAGGCTCCCAAGCCATCCACATGTTCATGGACACACTGCGGATATACGGCACGGTCAGGCCCGTAAACACAAACCTGTCTGAAGGGCACTTGAAAATACCTGCGTTGCCCGCGTAACGGCCTAGCAGCGCGTGCATGAAGTAATTCACGTTGGTCTCGGTGCCCGCAACATAAACCCCGCCCGGCTGCATCCAACCAGTGCACCAAGCTTCGTTGGTTTGTGCCAAGGGATGCCGCCGCGGCTTGAGACGATGCGGTCGTCCTGATCTCCCGCGTAAAGCACCCACGCGAGCTGAAGTTGCTTCATATTGCTCAAGCATTTGGTGCCCAGCGCCTTTTCCTTCGCCTTGCTCAAGGCCGGCAAAAGCATCCCTGCCAGGATCGCGATGATGGCGATGACGACGAGGAGTTCGATGAGGGTGAAGCCGGTGGAGCGGATCAGGGCGGGCGTTGGCTTGGTTGGTCTCATAGGCAGTGGTGTTAGTGGTGAGACGCTAGCCAGTTCCGGCTCGTTTGCAAGCGGCCCGAAGCCTCGGAATGTTCGCCTAATCGCGACGAGCGGGTGAGGGCCGGCGACTAGATTTTACGCATATCATTCCCCTGCCCCATTGGCCTCGGTTGCGAATTATCCGCTGCGATGCCCACGAGGGCTTTTTCCTCGCCAGCCGGAACAGCCCGCGTTTTCATCGCGTGCGATGACCACCCCGACTGTGCTCAAACCGGAGGAGCTCAAACCCGCCCTCGCCCTCTGCACGCGCACGCTGGAGCAGCTTGACCGCATCCTGCTGGGCCGCGCGGACGTGCATCGTCTCGTGCTCATCGGCATCCTCAGTCGCGGCCACATCCTGCTCGAGGGGCTGCCCGGCTTGGGCAAAACCGCGCTCATCCGCACGCTGGGCCGCATCCTTCAGCTCGACTTCAAGCGCGTGCAGTTCACCCCCGACCTCATGCCCGGCGACGTGCTGGGCACGCACATTCTCCAAGACACCGTCGGGGGCAAACGCGAGATGACCTTCCAGCCGGGCCCGGTTTTTACCAACATCCTGCTCGCCGACGAAATCAACCGCGCCTCGCCCAAGACGCAGTCCGCGCTACTCGAAACCATGCAGGAAAGCTGCGTCACGCTGCTGGGCGTCACGCGCAAGTTGCCGCAGCCCTTCTTCGTCCTCGCCAGCCAGAATCCCATCGAGCTGGAAGGAACCTACCCGTTGCCCGAGGCGCAGCTCGACCGCTTCCTCTTCCGCCTACTCTTCAACCATGTGGATGCGGATGTGTTGGCGCGCATCATCAGTGAGCGTCGGCGCGGCGAGCTGCCCGAGCCGACTTGGCAGATGGAGAAGGGGCAGTTGGAGGAACTCTTCGCCGTGATGGAGTGCATCTTCATGCCCGCGCCCGTCGCGCGCTATGTGGCGCGGCTCGTGGCCTCCACGCATCGCGGCGCGCCAGAGGCCACGGAGGCGGTGAATAAATACGTCAACTACGGTGCCTCCCCGCGCGCCGCCATCGCCATCGCGGAAGCGGCGCGGGCGCACGCCCTCGTGGCGGGCCGGCCCACGGCCGGTTTCGAGGACGTGAAGGCCGTGGCTCCCTCCGTGTTGAACCACCGCATCCTCCTCAATTACCAAGCCCGCTTCGACCGCACCGACACGACGGCGGTCGTGGCGGAGTTGCTGGCGAAGCTGGATGAGACGGGGCTGAAACTGCCTGCGGACGTGGAGCTACAGCAGGCGGCGTGAGGCGAGACGGAGGAACGGAGGAACGGCCCAATCGCGGAGTGCCTGCTCCTTAGCCTCCGGCATTTGCTGCGAGGTTGTTCAAACTGCCGCGCCGGTAGCCCTGCGTGTCCACCTCCACCGCCGTGTAGCCAATGCCTTTCAACGCAGCGGTCACGCGGTCTCGCAGCCCGGCTTCCAGCAGTTTCGGAAGTTCTGCAACGCCCACCTCGATGCGGGCCAGCGCGGGTGCGACACCCGGAGTCGCGAGCACACCGGGGGCCTCGTGATGGCGGACGCGGACATCGTAAAAGCCCAGCTCCCGCAACACGGTCTCGGCGGACTCCACCATGAGCAGCTTCGCCGGCGTCACCACCTGCCCGTGGGGAATGCGCGAGCTGAGGCAGGCCATCTGGGGCTTGTCGGCGGTGGGCAGACCGAGCTGCGCGGAAAGCGCGCGGATGTCGGCCTTCGTGAGGCCGGCCTCCTTCAGCGGCGCGCGAACTTGAAACTCCTTCGCTGCGAGCGCTCCAGGCCGAAAATCAGCGAGGTCGCTGGCGTTCTCTCCGTAAGCGATCACCGCGAACCCCTCAGCGCGGGCGATGGGAGTGATATCCTCGAACAGCTCGTGCTTGCAGAAATAGCAGCGGTTGGAGGGATTGGCCGTGTAGCTCGCGTTGTCGAACTCACCGGTCTTGACGATGCGAACGGGAAAGTTGAAGCGGCGTCCCAGTTCGAGCGCCTCCTCCAGCTCGCGGCGCGGCAGGCTGGGCGAGTCGGCGATCACCGCGAGCGCGCGAGCGCCGAGCACCTCATGGGCGACGAAGGCCAGGAGCACCGAGTCCACGCCCCCCGAATACGCGACAAGGCACGAGCCGTAGGAACGGAGCAGGGCACGGAGTTGTTCGAGTTGATTGTTCAACCCCGCGAACGTGCCAGCCGGTGGAATGCTTGTCGAGATGAGGGGCAACTGCGGCGAGCGGGCGCATTCGTGCACCGCCCCGGAGCGCGGCACTCCGGGCCGCAGCGGGGGCTTCGCACAAGGAGGTGAAAGCTCATAACCCACGGACTTCGCGCGCGCGCTCCGGCCCGTGGGCTATCGGGGGCAGTGCGCGGTTGCACCCCGGGCGGGCTGCGTCACAGACGGAACAACTTCTTCGAGTTCTCGAAGAGGATTTTGCGCTCCACGGCTTTGCTCGCCGCGTATTTGCGCAGGGCGGCGATGGTGCCGGCTCCCTGGCAGCCGGGCCCGCGCCCAAGCGTGTCCGCGCAATCGCTGCCGTAGAGGATTTTGTCCTGATGCTGCGCGAGGAACCAGCGCGTGTGTTCCTCGTCGCGCAGGAGGGAGTTCAGCCCGGAGCCTGCGCTCATGTCGGCGAAGCAGTTCGGGTAGTCCGCGAGATACTTGCTCGTGAGGCCGCCCTTGGCGACGGGGCCGGTGGGGTAGAGGGATTTCCAGTCGTAGTTGGCGTCAATGTTCGCCCAGGTCGTCTGCGCGTGCATGATGAAGGTGGTCGTGGCGAACTTCTTCAGCATCGCGGGCAGCCGCTGAAAACCGGAGTTGTAAGTGCCTTCCTGAAAATGCAGGAGGATCGGCACCCCGTAGTCAGCCGCCAACGCATAGAGGCACTCGCTCTCGGACGAATCGCATTGCACCCCGAATTTCTGCTCGGCGATGAGCTTCGCGCCGAGTTTGAGATACTTCTCGATCTCGCCCTTGGCCTCCGGCAGGTCCGTGATTTCGTTCGCTCCGAAGAGGAATTCACCGGGGTGGGCTTTGGCGAATTCCACCACGGCTTCGTTGCCGGTGCACCGCGCAGCGAGGCCGTTGGACTTGCCGGTGTGTGTGGACGGGCGCTCGGCGACGCGTCCCGCCGGGAGCAGGAGAGTCGTCGTCACGCCCATCGCGCGCTGGTGCGCGAGCATCTGCAGGTCCGTGCGGCCGTGGTAATGAGTGTGCTGGTGAATGTCGATGATGGGCTCGGGCGGCGGGGTCGGTGAGGAAGCCTCCGCCGCTCGCGCCACCGCCCACGTCCCACACAGCACGGTGCTGGCAGCTAAAAACTCGCGGCGGGAACGGGGTTTGGGCAAAGAAGCGAGAGGGGGGCGTGTCATGTGAGGCTGGGAGTTGAGCCCGCTGGCTGGCAGCTCGCAAACCATTTTTGATGCTGCAGCGGGCGCACATCAGTCGGAGTTGGTGGCAAGGGCAGTGCTTGCGGCTGTGCATTCAACGCGGAACCTCGCGGCAGCCAAAGGACTGAAGTCAGGGCTTGGCAGCGCCGGGGAGCTTTCCCTAGCATCCGAGCGTGCTTTCCTTTCTGCGATTTTTCGGCGTGACCGTGGCGGCGGTTTGGTTTGGCGCAACCGTCTTCTTCACCTTCTTCGCCGGGCCGGCCTTCTTCACGGACGAGATGAAGCGGCTCTTCCCGCCGCCCTACAACGGGGCCATCGCCGAATTGGTCTTGGGCCGCTACTTCATTCTGCACTACGTCTGCGGCCTGCTCGCGCTGGCACACCTAGGCGCGGAGTGGATGTATTCCGGCAAGGTGCCGCCGCGGATGACAGTCTGGCTGGTGGGCGGAGTCCTCGGTCTGAGCCTGCTCGGCGGCCTCTGGCTGCAGCCCAAGCTCAAGAACCTCCAACGCGTGAAATACTCAGACCACTACCGCCTCCCGGCCACCGCGCAGCAACGCGAGGCGGCGGCGAAGGAGTTCGGGATGTGGCACGGCGTCTCGCAGGCCATGAACATTTTGGTGTTCCTCTCCCTGTGGCTCTACCTCGCGCGCGTCATTCAGCCGGGCGAATCCGCACGGTTCGTCTCGCCGATCAACAAGTTCGGCATCGATCAGCGGACTTAGGCGCCGAGGCGAGGTTGGCGTTAGCGGTGTTCGAACGAACCAGCCTCCTCACCTGCTGCGGCTACAAGATTCAGAGCGGCGCACTGGCCCGCTCGTTACTCCGCCGCAGCCGCCTTCACCTTCCGCTTGCGGGCCGGGCGCACTGGCTTCGCGTCGCTCCACAAGCCTTCGAGATCATATTGCTGCCGCACGTCCGGGTGCATGACATGGACAATCACGTCGAAGAAATCCATCACCGCCCAGCGCCCGCCGGTCATGCCCTCGGCGGCAAGCGGCTCAATCCCGTGATCATCCTGCAGGCGGTCTTGCAACTCGTTCACGATGGACCGCAAGTGCGGCGCGCTCGTGCCGGAGCAGATCACGAAGTAGTCCGTCACGCTCGACACCTTGTGAACGTCAAGCACCACGATGTCTTCGGCCTTCTTGTTGTCCGCCAGTTCCCGGCAGAGCAGAGCGAGTTGTTTTGCTTCCATTGCAGGGACAGTGGCAAACAACGGCTCAGAGATAAAGCCTGTTCGCACGAACGGCCTCGGCGACGCCCTGGCCGGTGAGCAAATCCACCGGCAAACCGGCCTTCACCCGCGCCCGGATTTGCGACGAGGAGACGCCCAGCGGAAAACCCTTCAAGGTCGCTCCACGGAACGGTGCGGGAAAGGGAACGCTCGGCTCACCCGGCCGGGGAATGACGAGGAACTCCACGCTGGCCGCGAGTTCCTCCGCATCGCGCCACAATGGGAGCTTCGTGACGTGGTCCGCGCCGATGAGCCAGAAGAGCTGCGCGTCCGGAAAGCGGCGGCGATAGTCGCGCACCGTGTCCACTGTGTAGGAGACGCCGCCGCGCGTAAGTTCCTGCGGATCCACTTCGTAGTGCGGTTGGCCCGCGAGCGCGAGGCGGAGCATCTGGAGACGAGCCTTCGTAGGCGCGGGTTCGCTCCCCGGCTTGAAGGGCGACTGTGCCGCCGGGATGAAGCACAGCCGGTCCAGTCCGAACTCCTCGCACGCCGCCTGCGCCACGAGCAGATGCCCGAGATGGACGGGGTCGAAGGTGCCGCCGAAAAGGCCGAGTTTCATGCAGAAGTGGTTAATAATCAGTGAAGTGCGTGCCGGGCAGGGATGACTAAGCACTAATTACTAATAAATTTCCCCGCCCGCCTACCTCAACAGCACCGGTTCGGCCCATCGAAGCGCTTCTCCGCCGCTGCAACGTAAGCCTTGCCGCGCTGTTCCTTGTCCATCGCCGTGCTGCCGCCGAGCAGGTCCACCTTGCGCGGGGTGCAGGCTTGGGCGCGGTCCACGGCGGCCTCGCCGCTGAGTTCCTTCAGCAGCAGGAAGCCGAGCGCGAAGATGTTCCACCACTGCACCGGCTTGCCCTCGGCGACAGCGTAGTCGGGCAACCAGACGGGGTCGGTCTCGGAGAGCTTTGGCTCGCGGCGCTTCAGGAGGAGCGCGAGCCACTCGTAAATGCTCAGGAACACGATGGCGATGACCAGGGTCATGAAGGTGCCGGCCACCGCGGCGTTGAGCTGGTTGTTGAAGCGCAGCGAGCGGTTGTTCTGCAACGCGGTCTCGGCCTTCGCGATGCCCTCGGCGACCCCGGCGATCTTGGCGGTCTCGATAGCCTTCTCCAAGTCGGGCTTCGCCTTTTCCAAGGCCGCCGACGCCGCGAGGAAGCCGATGCTGGGCTTGGGGTGGAACATCTTTTGGTAGCCCGCCGTCAGCGTCACCGAGAGCAGCCAGACCAGCGGAATCAACGTGACCAGCGCGAACGCCGGGTTCCCGACTCTGGGCGTTGGACTTTGGACCTTGGACTCCTCCGGCGAGAGCTTCGGCCCGGCGAGTTGGAGCTTGAGAATCACCGTCGTCGCCAGGCACAGCGCGATGCTCGCGAGCAACTGGTTCGCGATGCCGAAGAGCGGCCAGAGCGAGTTGATGCCGCCGAGCGGGTCGCGCACGCCTTGGATGAGGAAGAAGCCCCAGCCCATCACCACCAGCAGGCTGGCGAAGAGGTTTGCGCCGATGCCTTTCGTGTCGCCGAGCGGCTTCCAGACGTGGCCGAGCGCGTCCTGAATCAGGTAGCGGCCCACGCGCGTCCCGGCATCGAGCGTCGTGAGGATGAACAGCGCCTCGAACATGATCGCGAAGTGATACCAGAGGTCCAACCACCGCCCGTGCGTGACCTTCGAGAAGATGTTCGCCATGCCCACCGCGAGCGTCGCCGCGCCGCCGGTGCGCCCGTAAAGCGTGTGCTCGCCGACGTCCTTCGCGAGGCTGTCCATCTGCGCGGCGGAGACCGTCACGGGGACGTAGATGAACTTGCCCGCTGCCGCCGGGTCCGGAGCCAGCACGGTGAAGCCTGACTTCTCGACCTTCGCAATCGTGTCCGCTGCCACCGCCTCGGGCGTCGCGCCCGCGCCCTTCACGTTCATGCTGAGATACACGCCGGGGTCCAAGGTGCAGGCAGCAATCATCGCCATGATGGCCACGAGCGATTCCAGGCACATCGCACCGTAGCCGATAGACCGCGCGTAGCCCTCGCGCGTGATGATTTTCGGCGTGATGCCGCTGGCGATGAGCGTGTGAAACCCACTGATGGCCCCGCACGCGATGGTGATGAAGCAGAACGGAAAGAGCGCGCCCGCCACGACCAGGCCGGAGCCGTCGGCGAACTTCGAGACCGGCGGCATCTTCAAGTCCGGCAGCACGATGAACACGCCCACCGCTAGCGCGAAGATGGTGCCGAGCTTCATGAACGTGCTGAGGTAATCGCGGGGCGCGAGCAGTAGCCACACGGGCAGCACGCTCGCCGCGAAACCGTAGATGATGACCGACCACGCGAGCGGTTCGGCCTTGAGCGTAAAAACCTTCGCCCAGTCCGCGTGCGCGTGGACGAACTGTCCGCCCCACACCGCCAGCAGCAGCAGCACGACGCCGATGGCGGAGACTTCCATGACCTTGCCCACGCGCCACCAGCGCAGGTAGCCGCCCACGAACATCGCGATGGGGATGGTCGCGGCGACCGTGAACACGCCCCACGGACTTTCCGCCAGCGCCTTCACCACGACCAGCGCCAGCACCGCGAGCAGGATGACCATGATGGCCAGAATCGCCACGAGGCCGATGACGCCGGCGACGGAGTTCAACTCCTCCTTCACCATCTGCCCGAGCGAGCGGCCGTTGCGGCGCATCGAGCAAAAGAGAATCACGAAGTCCTGCACCGCGCCGCCCAGCACCACGCCGATGAGAATCCACAGCGTCCCCGGCAGATAACCAAACTGCGCCGCCAGCACCGGCCCGACGAGCGGCCCCGGCCCGGAGATAGCCGCGAAGTGGTGGCCGAAGACGATCCACTTGTTCGTCTTCACGAAGTCGTGGCCGTCTTCCTTCACCTCGCAGGGCGTGGCGCGGCGGTCGTCGAGCATGAGCACCTTCGCGGCGATCCACTTCGAGTAGAATCGGAAGCCGATGGCGTAAGTGCAGAGCGCGGCGACGAGGATGTAGATGGAGTTGAGTGGCTCCCCGCGTCGCAGGGCGATGGTGGCGTAAGCGCCCGCGCCGAGGATCCCGACGCCGAGCCAGAGGAAAGAGAAAAGCAGTTTGTTCATGCGCAACGAGTGCCGCGCATCCTACGCAGCGGCTCCACGACTGCAATGCGGGAAGCGGTTGGCGGCGAGCGCCGGGCAGGAGGAGACTGAAGCGGTCGGCGTGATGAATTTGTCAACCCGGAGACTGTGCTGCGCTCGAACTATCCGAACAGCCCCATGACTGGTTTGCCGGAAGAGAACGGCGGACGGATGATGCCGGTGTTCTTGCCGAGGTCGCTCAGAGGCACACCCAAAGCATGGAGGATGGTGGCGTGGAGGTCTTGAGGGGTCACGGGATTGCTCTTCGGCGCAGCAGCGGTTTTGTCCGACTCGCCATACACGGCTCCGCCGCGAATCCCGCAGCCGGCCACAATCGCGGAGAAGCACTGCGGCCAGTGCTGCCGACCGGGTGGACCTTCCGTCAAGATGACCGGCGTGCGCCCGAACTCGCCCACGGCGACTACCATCGTGTCCTCCAGCATCCCGCGCTCCTTCAGATCGGTCAGCAGCGCGGAAAGTGACTCGTCCAAGCGCGGCAGGCAAAAGTTCATGCCGTAGGAGCCGTTACTGAAGGCATTGCCCATCCCCATGTTGCCGCCGTGCATGTCCCAACTGGAGGCGGGCGGTCCGCCACCGGTCTCCCCAGGCGCAGGGCCGACCCAGCCGTTCACGGTCACAAAGCGCACACCCGCCTCCACCATCCGCCGAGCGAGCAGCAGGTTTTGCCCAAGCGGGTGCATGCCGTAACGTTCGCGGACGGCCAACGGCTCTTGCTTCAAGTCGAAAGCCGCGCGCCCTTCCGGCCGGGTCATCGCGTCGTAGGCCAACTCGCGCAGTTCATGCCAGTCCTTGGCCTGCGGTTCTTCCGCGAGGCGGTTCGACTCCAAGGTGTCGAGCAGCTTGCGCCGTTCCTGCATCCGGGCGGGATCACCGGAGTCATAAATCTCGGGCAGCTTGAACTTCGGCATCGCCGGGTGGTTGTCAGCGGAGCCAATGAACACCGGCGCGTAACTCGATCCGAGATAACCGCCGGAGCCGAGGTTCGGGGCGCAGAAGACCGGCGCGCCCACGCACTTAATCAGCCACGCGTTGGTGATCAGGTTGCGCTCATTGGAGAGATGCTTCGCCACCACCGACCCGATGTAGGGCAGGTCGTCGGGGACGCCTTCCCTGACCCGCTCGACCACCTGCCCGCACAGCAGGTTGTGCATGGCGTCGAAGTGGTTGTTGATCGGGCGGGGATGCGTCATCGAGCGGATGAGGCAAAATTGATCGGTCACCTGGGAGAGCTTGGGGTGGAGTTCGCTCAACTGCATGCCGGGCACCTTCGAGCGGATGGGTTTGTAAGGCCCGCGAATCTCGGACGGCGCGTCCGGCTTCAAATCCCACGTGTCAATGTGGCTCGGGCCGCCGCACAGGAGCACAAAAATGCAGCACTTCTTCGAGGCCACCGCCTTGCCCGAGGCATCGAACTTGTCCTTCCCGACGACCAACCCGGGGACCGCGAGATTGAGCAATCCGACGCCGCCGGCTTTAAGCGCCGTGCGCCGAGAAGTCTTGGGTAGGTTCATAGACAATGCTGGGGTGAGCTGAGCTGAAATGACTTGGGTTGGAGCCTACCGCCCACTCGCCACGACGCAATGAGAATACTGGAAGCCGAAGCCGTGATGGCTTTGCCCCGAGTTAGAAGCCGCCGGGTGCGTGGGTGCGTGAACTTCTTTCAGTGGAAAAACCTGCCCACGAACGGGTCGTCACGCAGGGCCGCCGGCCTTCCGTCTTGCGCTCAGGCCAAAATCTTCCGGCAAGCGACTTCCAGCTTCTTCATCTGCTTGGCGGACTTGGCCTCGATGTAGCAGCGGATGAGCGGTTCGGTGCCGCTGGCGCGGAAGGCGACCCACTCGCGGTTGGGCAGGAGGAACTTGAAGCCGTCGGTGGTGATAAACTTCTCCACGGGGAGGCCGCCCACGTCCTTGAGGCCAGCCTTCAGCTTGCCAAGCAGGGCGTCCTTGGTCTCGGGGTTGATCTTGATGTTGATGCGGGTGGTGTGGAATTCGCCGGTCTGCTTCTCCAGCGCCTTGAGGATCTGGCCGAGGGATTTCTTCTCGGTCGCGACGAGTTCGGCCATGAGCAGGCAAGCGAGGATGCCGTCCTTCTCAGGCACGTGGCCCTTCACGCTCAGGCCGCCGCTCTCCTCGCCGCCGACGATGACGGGTTCGCTCTCCATGAGCGCTCCGATGTATTTGAATCCGACGGGGGTCTCGTGGAGTTTCACGCCAAACAACTCAGCGACGGCGTCCACCTGATGGCTCGTGGGCACGGTGCGGACGACCGCGCCGGTCCAGCCACGGTTTTTCTTCAGGTGGTAGAGCGCGAGCGCGAGAATCTGGTTCGGGGTGAGCCACACGCCGCTCTTGTCCACAATGCCGAAGCGGTCGGCATCGCCATCCAGGCCGAGGCCGAACTGCGCCTTGCCCGCGAGGACGAACTTGCTGACTTCTTCCATGCCGTGCGCGTCCGGCTCGGGGTGGTGGCCGCCGAAGAGCGGGTTCAGCTCGTTGTGGAAGGCCGTGACCTTCGCGCCGCCGTCCTCGGTGAGGAGCGTGTCGAGGTAGCCGCGCCCGGTGCCATACATCAGCTCGACGGCGATCTTGAGCTTCGCGTTCCGGATGATGTCGAAGTCGATGAGCTTGCGAATCTGCTTAAAGTAGTCGGGCTGCGGGTCAATGGTCTTGCAGGAGAACGTGCCGACAACGGCGGCCTTGAAGGTCCAGCCGGCGGTCTGGCGCTGGGCGATGTTGTCCTCGATTTGCTTCGTCACTTCGGGCGTGGCGGGCGCGCCGTTGTAGGTGGAGAACTTCAGCCCCTGGTATTCCGCCGGGTTGTGGCTGGCGGTCATGTTGATGCCGCCGATGGCCTTGCGGACGCGGATGGTGTGCGCGATGACGGGCGTGGGGGCGTCGCGCTGGCAAAGGAGACAGGTGAGACCGTTGGCGGCAAGCACCTCGGCGACGGCGAGGCTGAACTCGCGTCCGAGGAAGCGGGTGTCGTGACCGATGATGACGACGGGCTTTCGTCCGGCGAGTTTTGAGTTCCGAGTTTTGAGTTCCGAGTTGAGGTAGTCGGCGATGCCTTGGGCGGCGAGGCGGACGCCCTCGAAGGTGAAGTCGCGCGCGATGAGGCCGCGCCAGCCGCTGGTGCCGAATTTGATTTGGATGCTCATGGGGAGGTGGTTGGGAAAACTCTTCACCCTTTAACTCTTCAACGCTTCAACTCCGCTAACTTAGCTTTTCCAATCCAACGCGCCTTTTTTCAACGCGTAGATGTAGCCGACGAAGAGGATGCCGACAAAGGATGCCATCGAGCCGAGGATGAGCGCGGCGTTTTGGGCGAGGACTTCCCGATAGACGACCGCCCACGGGTAGAGGAAGACCACTTCGATGTCGAACAGGATGAAGAGCATCGCCACGAGGTAGAACTTCACCGAGAAACGAGAGCTGCCGCCGCCGATGGGGAGCATGCCGCACTCGTAGGGGATGTCCTTCACCTGCGTGGTGCGCGCGGCGATCTTGCGGTTGAGCAGGCGCCCGGCGATCTCGGAGAGGATGAGAATGCCGCCCGCGATGGCGAGGGCCACGAGGAGGAGGAACAGCACCGGAACGTATTGGGCCAACTGCGAATCCATACGAAGGACGGTAGAAATGGCCCCTCCGCTTGGCAAGGGCAAAGGCCAAAAGGGCAGCGCTACACGTTGAACTTGAACAGCAGCACGTCGCCGTCTTTCACCACGTATTCCTTGCCTTCCATCCGGTAGAGGCCTTTCTCGCGCGCGACGGCGACGGAGCCGCAGTTCACCAAGTCGTTGTAAGCCACGGTCTCGGCCTTGATGAAGCCGCGTTCGAAGTCGGAGTGGATGACGCCCGCCGCCTTGGGCGCGGTGTCGCCGGCGTGGATGGTCCACGCGCGGACTTCCTTCTCGCCCGCCGTGAAGTAGGTGCGCAGGCCGAGCAGGTGATAGGTGCCGCGGATGAGCGCGCCCACGCCGCTCTCGTCCACGCCCAGCTCCTTGAGAAACGCCTTCGCCTCCTCGGGCGTCAGGTCAGTCAGGTCGCTCTCGATTTGCGCGCTGATGACGACGGCTTCGCAGGCGAGGTTCGTCTTGGTGTAGTCGCGGACTTTCTGCACGTAGGCGTTCGTCTCGGCGGTGGCGAGGTCGGACTCCTTCACGTTGCAGGCGAAGATGGTGGGCTTGTCCGTGAGCAGCCAGAAGGTGCGGGAGATGACCTTCTCCTCGGGCGTGAGTTGGACGGAGAGCGCGAGCTTGCCGCTGTCGAGGACGGGCTCGAACTTCGCCAGCACGGCGTCCTCTGCGATGGCAGCCTTGTCGCCGCGCTTGGCGTCCTTGGCGACTTTCTCGCGGCGCTTCTTCACGGACTCGAGGTCGGCGAGGACCAACTCCGTGTTGATGATCTCGATGTCGCGGACGGGGTCCACGGTGCCGGTGACGTGGTGGATGTCGGCGTCCTCGAAGCAGCGGACGACCTGCACGATGGCGTCCACCTCGCGGATGTGGGTGAGGAACTTGTTGCCCAAACCCTCGCCCGCGCTCGCGCCCTTCACGAGGCCGGCGATGTCCACGAACTCGATGGCGGCGGGGATGACGACGCTGGTCTTGGCAATCTTCTGAAGCACATACATCCGCTCGTCGGGCACGGTCACGACGCCGACGTTGGGGTCAATGGTGCAGAAGGGGTAATTCGCCGCCTCGGCCTTGCGGGTGCGGGTGACGGCGTTGAACAGGGTGGACTTGCCGACGTTGGGCAGACCGACGATTCCAGCTTTGAGCATAAGAGGGCGCAGAGCGTGCGCCGCAGCAGTGGCTTTGCAAGCGCAAAGGCCGGGTAAAGCCCAGATTCGTGCGCAACTCGCCAAACCGTTCCGCCTTCGCCTTGCATGGTGCCAGTGATCAACGGCGACTAGGGCGCTGAACAAAGCATTTAACCACCGAGGCACAGAGAGGGGATTTCACCGGCTTTTCTCGGTGAACTCTGTGTCTCTGTGGTTAAATCAGCGTTTCCCTAGCTTGGCAACGCAGGAGAACTCGGCGTCCCGGCCTGTCCGACCGTGAATTTCGGCCCATCCATCTGCCCGGCCAATCGCGCATCCACGTTCTTCGCAATCTTGCCGTCGCGAATCTCGATCTTGCGCGGGGTGACCGCCGCGATCTCCGGGTCATGCGTCACGAGCATGATGGTGCGGCCTTTGAGGCTGAGGTCGTGAAAGAGTTTCAGGATGGTCTCGCCGGTGTGGGAGTCGAGGTTGCCGGTTGGCTCGTCGGCGAAGACGATCTTGGGGCTGTTCACCAGCGCGCGGGCGATGGCGGCGCGCTGCTGCTGGCCACCGGAGAGTTGCATGGGGCGGTGCTTGGCGCGGTTGTCCATCTCGACGAGGCGGAGCGCGTCCATCGCGCGCTCGCGGCGTTCGCGGGAGCTGCAACCGGCATAGACCAGCGGCAGCTCGACATTTTGAAGGACGTTCAACTTGGGCAGCAGGTTGAAGAACTGGAAGACGAACCCGATCTTCTGGTTGCGGATGCGTGCCAACTCGCGCGCCGAAGCGCTGGCGATCTCGGTGCCATCGAGCTTGAGGCTGCCCTTCGAAGGCGAATCAAGGCAGCCCAGGATGTGCATGAGCGTGGACTTGCCGCTGCCGGAAGGTCCGATGATGGAGATGAACTCGCCGCCCTCGATGTCGAGGTCCACGTTGTCGAGCGCGCGGATCTCCTCACCACCGAGGTGGTAGATTTTGCTGACGCCGCGGAGTTCGATCAGGGACATGCCGGGTTGAAAGCTGAAGGGTGAAAGTTGAAAGGAGCTTATTGGCCGGGCGGGCCTTTGCGCTCGCCGGCGCCGCCTTTGCCACCGCTGCTTGGGGCGCTGCCGCCTTTGGATCCGTCCTTGCTTTCGCCAGCTTTGCCGCCGCCTTTCCCTCCCCCCTTGCCGCCTTTGGCCGCTGCGCCGAAGGCTTGCTGGACTTTCCCGACCTCGTCTGCGGGCGTGATCAGCGAGACGGTTTCGCCGCCCTCCAAACCCTTCGTCACCTCAGCGAAGTCATAGTCAGTCACGCCTAACAAAATCGGGGAGCGCGCAAATTTCTCGCCCTGCTTCACATAAACAAAGCGCTCGCCTTGGTCGCTGAAGACCGCCGCCAACGGGACGGCCAGCACGTTGTCGGCGGCTTGCAGCGGGATGGTGAGGTTGGCTGTCATACCGGGGCGCACGCCGGACTTCTCGTCGTTCTTCACGATGATGCGGGTGGAAAAGCCTTTGATCCCGTTCTTGATCGTCGCCTGCGGCGCGATGCGGTCCACGCGCCCGAAGAGCTTCAAACCGGCGACGGCTTCGACCTCGATTTGCACTTTCTGGTTCACCGTCAAGCGCGTCACGTCGGCCTGATTGATGTGCGCGTTGATGATGAGTTCGCTGAGGTCGGCCACGGTGAGCACCTCGGTGCCGCTGTTGACGCCGCCGGAGCCGGACACCGCCTGGCCCACGGACACCGGCCGCGTGAGGATGGTGCAGTCGAACGGCGCGGTGTTCTTCGTCTTGGAAATCCGGTCCTCCACGAGCTGCAGCGCCTTGAGCGAACGCTCGTAACTGTTGCGGGCGAGCGCGTGGTTGTTGCGGGCCAGGTCCACGTCGATCTTCGCGTTCTCGAGGACTTCCCGCGTGAGCAGCTTGTCGTAGTTGTTGCGGGCGAGCGCGTGGGTGTTGCGCGCCTGATCGAGCTCAGCCTTAGCGTTCTCGAAAACTTCCTTCGCCAAGAGCTTGTTGTCGTAGAGCTGCTTGGCGCGGTCGAAGTTGAGCTGCAACTTCTCGAGCGCGAGCCGGGCGCCTTCGATCTGGAGCTTGGCCGCCTCGATGTCCGTCTGCCGCTGGCTGCGATCCAGGGGAAGTTTGTTCTCGAAAATCTGCTTGGTGCGATCGAAGTCGAGCTGAAGCTTCTCCAAGGTGAGCCGCGCGCCCTCGATTTGCAGCTTGGTCGCCTCGATTTCCGTCTGACGCTGGCTACGCTCAATCTGCAAATCAGAGTCATCGAGTGTGAAGAGCACGGCACCCTTTTTGACCTTGTCGCCAAGGTCCACCGGCATCGTGGCAATGCGCCCGCTCACCTCGGGCCGCACCGAGACCTGCTCGGCCGGCGTGATCTCACCGGCCGCGCTGATGGCGAAGCTGATGTTGCGCGGGACGACGACGGCGGTGGTGGGCCGCGCGAACTTCTTGGCGGCATCCTCCGCCTTCGCAGCGGTCTTCCAAAACGCGACCTTGTCCGGCCATTTTTGGTAAGCGTAGTAACCGCCCCCGCCCAAGGTGCCGAGAACAACCAACCAGATTAACAAGCTCTTCATGCGTTATGCAGCAGAGCGTAGGCGAGCAGGGCGGGCTTGCAAAGGGGGATGCCAGAAATTTCTGAGCAAAGTTTGCCCAAGGGATGCCGCACACAGGGCAGGCCGCGCTGCGGGGTCGTAGGTGACGAGGTGACGAGTCTCCAATCAACTCGGAACGCGGAGTGCGGGATTCAGATAGAGACTCCTCACGTCGCCACCTACGGGGGGCGTGGTAGGGCCGCACTGCCGCGTGGCCTTCAACGCTCGATGACCCGATAGAAGCGGCGGGGAGAACCGGGCGCATCCGGGTCATCGAACTGAACCTTGCCGCCGACGATGGAGAAGCCGTTCGTGTAGCGAACCCAATTCGTGGAAAGGACGTTGGTAGCAGCCTCAACGACGAAGTTCGTGAGTTCGTTCGCAGTGAGTGCGGAACCAACCGGGTCGCCGAACACCAGCCGCACTTGTCCGTTCCCCAGCCGGACAGGTGCCTGCGAAAACTGCTGAGGAAACAGCACACGGACAGTTGCGTTGCTGCTTGTCGCGGTGCCGAGTTGGTTCGTGACGAATACGGAGAAGACTCCGCCGGCAGTCCTCACTAGGTTTGTGAGGTTGAGCGTGGAGTTGGTCGCGCCGGTGATGGCCTGTCCATTTTTCAGCCACTGAAAACTGGGAGCGGGGGTGCCGGTTACGCTGAGGGAGAGCAGCACGTTGCTTCCAGCCACACCAAATTGGTTCGTGGGATGAACACCGATAACAGGAGGAGAGGGCGGATTTGTCGCGGTTCCGGTGATGGCGAAGCGAAAGGGTGCGCTGCCGGGGGCGTTGTTCGTGATGAACACATTACCGCTGAACGTGCCTGCTGCTCCGGGTGCAAAGCGAACGCCCAGCACCGTGCTCTGGTCCCAACGCAGCAAGGTGGACGGAGAAGTTACTATTTGGAACCCCGCCGGGACTGCGACTGACTGAATCTGAAGGTTGGTGCCACCGGAGTTGCTTAGTGTGAAGTAATTCGTCGCTCCGTTGGTGCCCATCAGAATCGTGCCATAATCCGTCCCCTTGCCCGGCAATGGGCTTGCGTCGTTATTCGCGATAGTCAGCGTGCTGACACTCGTTACCTTGAGGCTGGCTGGTTTCTTAGAGTAGTCGATGTCCGTCGCGGTTTGCTGGTCTGCGCCGAGGCTCAAAACCGCTTCGTAGCCGCCCCCAGGTGCCGCCCCCCCAGAGTAGTCCACTTGGTTCGGCAGCCATGGGCCGGGAGAATGATTCAACAGGCGATTCATGTCGAAGTAAGCTGCGAACGGAGCGGCCGGATTCGCGAGGAAAGCCGCGAACATGAAGACGATGTCATTGTGGGTTGTGCCCTGAACCACAAAGGCTTCATCGGCGGTTGTCGGTGTGGTTTCGTCGCCTGCGTTCGGCCCCACCAAAAGGAGCCGGTCGGAGCTGAAAAATGCCCAAGAGAACATCGAGTGTTGCGCGAAGTTCACTTCGTTAGCTGCGTGAGGGTCATAAAATTTGTTCAACCAATGGTCTTCTCCTGGGTCGAGGACGACGATTGTGTTCACCCCTCCCGGAATGCGCTCGGCCAACTCGTCCGAGACGTAACTTCCCCAGCTGTGGCCGACTAAATTCAGCTTGTCGCCCGTGAACCCCCGCTGGAGGAGCGCATCCGCTGCAAAAATGCCGACATTCTTGATTGCGTCCTCAGCAGCTGCATCAAAGATTTTAGATGAGCTGACCGCCGCTGCACTCCAATCGAGAGTCAAGACTTGGTCCTGGGGATAGCGCAAGGCCAGGTTGGAGGCCGTGGTGGCAATATACGGAGCGGCCCGCGAAGACGTCCAGCCATGCGTCACAATCCAAGTTCGCTTTGCAGGGTCGATTGCTTTGCCGTCTATCGACAGAATATCAACGGGGTATTCGGTGCTGTTCCCGTCACGTTTTGCAGTCCCGGCCAAACCAGGCGAGACAACCAGCGTGTAAAGGCCTGTGCTGCCGCTTGAATCACCGGTCCCCGTGACAGCATTGTAGTTCGTATTGCCTGCGCCAGAGACGCCCAAGTAGTATGTTCCGGCGCTGCTGAACGTGAAATCTAGATAGGAGTTCTCGGTGCTGATTTCCTCTGGTCCTGGCCCGTGTGCGTTGTCGTTCGCTGCGAGTTGTGCCCCACTTGAATTGAAGAGGCGAATGTAGGAGTTGAATCCGAGTGATGTCTGGTCAATGTCAAACGAGATGCGTTGTCCTGCCGCAACAGTGAAAGAGAATATGTCCACGTCCGTGGGTGAGGCGATTTGCCCAAGTCCAGTGCGCGTCTGGTTCATTGCACCGAGTGCAAACGCACCTGCAATTCCATCGTTTGGATCGTTATCTGCAATCGTGATCGTCTTCGTGTATTCATTATCCACCTCAGAGTTCTCCGGGATGCCGTTTGTAAAATCGGCTACAATCCTAAGCGTGTGCGTGCCAATCGCGAGAGAACCAAGCGCGTAGTCTTGAACCTTGATGAATGAGCCAGCGTTCAAAGGAGGGTCGCTGGACCAGGAAGTTTTGCGAACTCCATCAACGTAGAGCGCGGTGTAGAACCGATTCGTAGTTGGCAAACTGCCGTCATTAATGACCGCCCAATTCAGATACAGTGTATCCGTTTGAGTCAGACCACTGCTGTCAGTCGTGATTCCGGAAGTTTTGGAAACAACGATCTTGTCTGACCATCCGCTCGGTTGGTAGGGCGTGAGATTCGGCCCCGTGACGGTGATGGTTTTGGTGTATTCGTTGTCGCTCCCGTTGCTTTCCAAGACGGTTCCTGTCGCATCCGTTTTGATCTTGATCGTGTGAGTGCCGATCGCGAGCGAGCCAATGGAGTAGTCCAGCACGCTCACGGAATTTCCGGCATTAAGTAGCGGGTCCACGAGCCACGAGTTTTTTAGGGTATTCGGGGAACTTAGTGGGTAGAAACCCGAGAAAGCAGCTTTTAGAGGGGAAAACAGGCGGGGTTGTTCTCCGGCGTTGCACGGAACCCGTTGGGTTGAGGGGCCGCCTGAAAACCTCTCCGTTCGAGCCCTTACCGTGCATTT
>CALQJI020000018.1 GCA_943330855.2 Klebsiella pneumoniae | reverse complement strand
GCAAGTCTCCGACCCGAAGTTCAACCTCCCCCGCGCCGAATCCCTCCGCGCCAAACTCACCGCCCCCTTCCGAAACCTCGCCGAGCAACTGACAGTGATCGTGAAGGACGAGGAACCATCGCCTTTCGTCGCCGTTCTCCCTCACCCTAACCCTCTTCCAGCGGGAGAGGGCCGGGGTGAGGGAGAACGCCCCGCGCGCCCGCAATCGCCCGATGTCACCGGGGTTCTTCAATCGGCAATCGGGAATCGGCAATCGGCAATCCCGGGCTCCACCCTCGCCGCCGCCCTGCGCACCTTCTGGGAAACCCTCCACATCGAGTCCCGCCTCGCCGCTTGGGACGACGCCCTCGCCCGCGAGTCCGACTCCCCAAATCTCGCCCCGCCCCTGCACGCCACCGTCCTGCGCCAGATGCACGCGTGGCTCGAAAATCTTGAACGCGCCTTTCCTGACGGCACTAGTGGGGCAGCCGTCCCGGCTGTCTCTGCCGGCATCTCGCCCGCGTTCACCTACTCCCTGCGCGACTGGCTCCCCATCCTCGAAGCAGGCCTCAGCTCCCTCTCCGTCGGCGTCATCCCCCCCGCGCTCGACCAAGTCCTCATCGGCACCATTGACCGCTCGCGCAATCCCGAGCTGCAACTCGCCCTCGTTCTGGGCCTGAACGAAGGCACCTTCCCCGCCCCGCCCACCCCGCCCGTCCTGCTCACCGACGCCGAGCGCGACCTCCTTTCCCTCCACGACCCCCGCCTTGGCCTGGACCCGCGCGCGCAGATTGCTCACGAACGCTACTTCGCCTACATCGCCTGCACCCGTAGCCGCGCGCGCCTCGTCTTGAGTTGCAGCGCCGCCGACAAAGACGGAAAACCCCTCCACCCCTCGCCTATCCTCGCGCACGTCCAGCAACTCTTCACCGGCCTCGAACTGGAAAAACTCCCGACCACCCAAGACTGGCGCGACGCCGAGCACGCCGACGAACTCCTCGAACCCATCCTCACCGGAATGCGGAATGCGGAATGCGGAATGCGGAATGCCGAGGCCGCCGAGTCTCGTGCCAGCGTCTTGGACTGCGGCGGCCCCCCGCCGCTTTCGGACGCCGACCGCACCCGCGAAGTAGGTCAGCGCGTCCCGCCTGACCTTCAAACTCAAGCCCCCGCTCCAGCGGAATTTGCCAGTCAGAAGGACAGGCGAGACGCACTGTCCTACTTGACCGAGCCTTCCGCCCCCCATTCCCCATTCCCCATCCCCCATTCCCTCCTCCCCGTCCTCACCCGCTACCGCGAACTCACCACCGCCCGCGCCCTCACCACCCTTTCCCCGAACGCCGTCGCCACTCTCTACCAAACCGAGCTCGCCACCTCCGTCAGCAAGCTCGAGCAATTCGCCGAGTGCCCCTTCAAATTTTTCGTCGCCGCCGGTCTGCGCGCGCAGGAGCGCAAAGAGTTCGAGCTCGACCACCGCGAGCGCGGCAGCTTCATCCACCGCCTCCTCGACGAATTTCATTTGCGCGTCGCCGCCAGCCAACGCCACTGGCGCGACCTCTCCCCCACCGACGCCTCCGTCCTCGCCGCCCGCATCGGCGAAGACCTCCTCGCCAGCCCCGAGTTCGCTGTCTTCGGCGCGGACGAATCCCGTCGCTTCGCCGCGCGCACCCTCATCGCCAGCGCCCAACGCCTTGTCGCCGCGCTCGTCGGCTGGATGCCCCACTACGCCTTCAACCCCGCCGCCGTGGAACTCGCCTTCGGCCTCGGCCCGAACCCCGCCCACCCCGCCCTGCGCATCTCGCTCCCCCACGGCCACGCCCTCTCCCTCCGTGGCCGCATCGACCGCGTGGACCTCGCCCGCGACCCGCTCACTGGCGAAACCCTCGCCGTCGTCGTGGACTACAAGAGCAGCCCCAAAAAACTTGAACCCCTCAAAGTCGCCGCCGGCCTCCAGCTCCAACTCCTCGCCTACCTGAACGTGCTGCGCGCGGGGCAGCGGAAGTTCGATGCCCCTTCGCCACAAGCCGCCGCTCCCGATTCGCCCACCGCCGATTCCCCATTCCCCATTCCCCATTCCCTATTCCCTCCCCTCGTCCCCGCCGGAGTCTTCTACATCCCCCTCCACGGCGCAGCCGGCAGCACCGGCTCCCGCGCCGAAATCCTCGCCGAAGACGAAGCCACCCGCCGCACCACCTACCAGCACGCCGGGCGCTTCGACTTCGCCCAACGCCCGGCCCTCGACGACCGCGCGAACGCCCAACCCAGCGGCCAGTTCCGCTACACGCTCAATAAGGACGGAGCCCTCAGCAAACGCCCCGGCGACGCGCTCCCCACCGCCGAGTTCACCGACCTCCTCACCCAAGTCGAAGCCAACCTCCGGCGCTTGGGAGAAGCCATCTTCGCCGGCGAAGTCACCGTCGCCCCCGTGCGCCTCAGCGCCAGCGAGAAAGCCTGCGACCGCTGCGACTACCGCCCCATCTGCCGCTTCGACCCGTGGACCCACCCCTACCGCACCCTCCCCAAACCCGGCGCGCGGACGCCCACGTCCGCAGCCCATCCGCTTGCTCCCGACGCATGAAACTCACAGAACAACCACCAACCACGGCGCGCTCCTTCTCCCTTCCTCGGAGGCGGGGAGAAGCTGGCCGCAGGCCGGATGAGAGGTGCGGCCACCAACGCCGACGCACGCAACCCCTCACCCCAACCCTCTCCCCGAGGAAGGGAGAGGGAGAAGCGGCGCGTCGTGGTCAGCACACGCGCTGCCGAATTTAGCCCCATGAGTTTCACCCCCGCCCAAACCACCGCCATCGCCGCGCGCGGCAACGTCCTCGTCATCGCCGGCGCGGGCACCGGCAAAACGCGCACGCTCATCGAACGCTGCCTGCAACTCCTCCGCGAAGGCGCGTCCCTCGACCGCCTGCTCCTCGTCACCTTCACCGAAGCCGCCGCCGCCGAAATGCGCGCCCGCCTGCGCACAGCCCTCCAAGAGGAACTGAAAACTGAACTGGCCAAAAGCGCTCCCGCCTCGAGCCCATCGCTGCCTGCGTCTCCCCCTCTCCCAGCGAGAGAGGGCCGGGGTGAGGGAGAACGCGCCGCATCCACCACCGCGTCCAGCACATCCCCCCAAACCCCAGACGCCAGACCCCATCCCCTATCTCCCATTCCCCATTCCCCATTCCCTTCCCCCGCCGACCAACTCTCCGAGCACCTCGCCCTCCTGGACACCGCGCAAATTTCCACCCTCCACAGCTTCTGCCTCCGCCTCGTCCGCGAGCACTTCCACCACCTCGCGATTGACCCCCAACTCGTCATCCTCGACGAACGCCAGACCCGCCCCCTCGCCCGCGCTTGCCTCACCGACCTCCTCGCCGAGCACTACGCCGCCCGCCGCCCGCATAGCGACGCCGTCCAGCAACTCCTCCGCCGCGCCGGTCGCGGCAGCGACGAACCCCTCCGCGCCCTCGTCTGGCAACTCCACCGCTACACCCAAACCCTCCCCGACCCCGACGCCTGGTTCGCCGCGCAACTCACCGCCTTCCGCAACCCCGCGCCCACCCAGTGGCAAACCTGGCTCCTCGCCGCCCTCATCGACTGGCGCAACGAATGGCTCCCCGCCCTCGCCGCCGCCCCCGACGTGCCCGCCCTCAAGCTCGCCGCTGCCGCCCTCGCGAGCCTCGCCCCGGCTGGGCGAGACTCCGCTGAACCCCAATTCGAGCGCAGCGCAGCGAGCGTCTCGGGCGAAGGCACCCCCGCCGCATCCAACTTCAGCCCACCGCAGGCTGCGACCCTCCCTCTTCCAGCGGGAGAGGGCCGGGGTGAGGGAGAACGCGTCCTTTCCACCGCAGCTCCCAACACTTCCACCGCCCATTCCCCATTCCGCATTCCGCACTCCGCATTCGCCGCCGCCCTCACCGCCCTCCTCGCCGCCGACGCCGCCGAGCATTGGAAACGCAAAAAGACCGAACTCCGCCCCCCCTTCGCCAAGCTCTTCGACGAAGCCGCCTTCTTCCACGCCCTGCTCGCCCCTATTCCCCATTCCCCATTCCCCATTCCCTCCCCCGCCTCCCCGCTCGCCGAAGACTGGGAATGGTCCCGCCACGAGATGGCCGCGCTCGTGCAGCTCACGCAGCAATTCACCGCGGGTTTCAGTGAAGCCAAACGCCAGCTCGGCGGCGTGGACTTCTCTGACCTTGAGCAATTCGCCCTCCGCCTCCTGCGCGACGAAACCACCGGCGTCGCTCGCCAGTGCCGCGCGCAGTTCACCCACGTCTGCGTGGACGAATACCAAGACATCAACGCCGCCCAAGACGCCATCCTCCGCGCCGTCAGCGGCACCGGCGCGGACGCCAATCGCTTCCTGGTCGGCGACCTCAAGCAAAGCATCTACCGCTTCCGCCTCGCCAACCCCCGCATCTTCGCCAGCTACGCGAAGGCGTGGCGCGTAGCGGCCCCCGTGGCGGCGACGCCCCCGTCGCCGTCCCGTAGCGGCGTCATCGCCCTCGCTGAAAACTTCCGCAGCCACGAAACCATCCTGAACTTCGTGAACCCGCTCTTCCGCGCGTTGATGCGCGAGTCCATCGGCGGCGTGGCCTACGATGCCGAGGCGGAGCTGAAGTTCGGTGGTCGCCGCGACACCCTGGAGCACGGACGCCCACATCCGGTTCCCCTGGCTGCGGACGTAGGCGTCCGCGCTCCAGCCGAATTCGCCGTCCCCCGCGTCGAACTCCACCTCCTCACCACCGACGCCACCGACGACGAACCCACCGACGACCCCACCACCACCGAGTTACTCGACCTCCTCGCCGTCGAGCGCGAAGCCCGCTGCGTGGCCCTCCGCCTCCGCGCCTTGCAAGCCAGCGGCCAAGAAGTCATGGACGCAGACTCTAAAAAACCACGCCCCGTCGAGTGGCGCGACATGGTCGTGCTGATGCGCTCCCCCGGCAGCCGCGTGGAAAGCTACGCCCAGGAATTCCACCGCATCGGCGTCCCCCTCCACGCCGCGCGCGGCGGCTTCTACGAAGCCCTCGAAGTCAGCGACCTCCTCAACCTCCTGCGCCTCCTCGACAACCCGCTGCAAGACCTCCCCCTCCTCGCCGTCCTGCGTTCCCCGCTCGTCGCGATGAGCTTGGAAGACCTCGTCGCCCTCCGCGCCGCCAACGACGAACGCCTCCTCTGGGACGCCCTCGTAAAAGGAGCGCGGACGCCCACCTCCGCAGCCGCTTCCCCCACCCCCGAACCTGCTGCGGACGTAGGCGTCCGCGCTCCACAGCCTGCGGCCGATTCCCCATTCCCCATTCCCCATTCCCTATTCCCTAAAGCCGCCGCCTTCCTCACCCGCTTCACCGCCTGGCGCGAACTGCTCCGCCTCAGCTCCCTCACGCAATGCCTTGAGCGCGTCCTGGCCGAGACGCATTTCGAATCGCTTCTGCTCGCCGAACCACGCGGAGCCGAACGCGTCGCCAACGTCCGCCGCCTGCTCGACCTCGCCCGCCAGTTCGACCCTTACCAACGCCAGGGCCTCCACCGCTTCCTCCAGTTCATCGCCGCGCAGGAAGAGGCGGAACTGGACCACGCGCCCGCGCCCGCGCCGACCGACAACGCCGTGCGCCTGATGAGCATCCACCAAAGCAAAGGCCTGGAGTTCCCCGTCGTCGTGGTGGCTGGCCTCGGCACGATGTTCAATGAGCGCGACCTGCGCGGCGACATCCTGCTCGACGAGGAATTCGGCCTCTGCCCGATGGTCGCCCCGCCCGGCCGCGAACGCCGTTACGCGAGCCTCCCGCACTGGCTGGCCCAACGCCGTGGCCGACGCGAACTGCTCGGCGAAGAGCTGCGCCTGCTCTACGTCGCCCTCACCCGCGCCCGCGACACGCTGCTGCTCGTCGGCACCGACACGGGCAAGGAAGTCGCCGAGAAGTGGCGCGGGCCAGCGACGGAGCTGAACGACCTCGCGCTCTTGAAAGCCCGCCGCCCGCTGGACTGGCTGCGCCGTTGGCTCCCGAACGTGGCCACGGAGAAAGATTGGCGAAACGACGCGGCGGGCCAGAACGCGCTGCTGAGTTGGCAACTCTACGCCGCCGATGACGAGCGCCTCATGGTGGCGGGCATCCAGCCTGCCGTAGAGCTGGGCGTCCCGCCCGGCGGAAAGAACGCCACGGAGGCTGAACTCGTTCCCCTACTTCCCAGCCCAAGTCCGGGCGGCGGGACGCCGCCCTCTACGGCAGGCGAGACGCCTGCCGCCACCATCGCCCGGCTCCGCGCGAAGCTGGAGTGGAGTTACCCGCACGCCGCCGCCACCCACGAACCCGCCAAGACCTCCGTCACCGTGTTGCGCCGTCGTGCGGCTGAGTTGGAGCCCGAAGCGACGGCCCCCTTCGCCCCGCGTTTCACCGTTGCCCCGCGCAATCGCAACGGCCTCACTGCCACGCAAGTTGGCCTCGCGCACCACGCGTTCCTCCAGTGCGTGGACCTCGCCCGCAACGCGACCGCACTGGACTTGCGCAACGAAGCCGCGCGCCTCACCGAAGCGGGCGTGTTGTCCGAGCGCGAAGCCGCCGCACTGGACTTCACGGCGCTGCTGACGTTCTGGGAATCAGCCATCGGCCAGCAAGTGCGCGCCAACGCCAGCCGGGTGCAACGCGAAGTCCCCTTCACCGCACGCTTCACCGTGAACGAGTTGGTGGCGATGGGGTTGATGCCGGGGCAGGAGACAGGAGACAGGAGGCAGGACGCACTGGCAGACAGGGGAATGCCAACCGGAAACTACGAGGGTGCCTTCTCCCTTCCTCGGAGGAGGGGAGAAGGTGGCCGCAGGCCGGATGAAGGGCGAGGGTCGCCAACGCCGACGCACGCAACCCCTCACCCCAACCCTCTCCCCCCCTACGAGGAAGGGAGCGGGAGTCCGAGCGCCGAGTTCGTCATCGTGCAAGGCGTGGCGGACCTAGTGGTGTTTGGGCCACAAGAAATTTGGCTGCTCGACTACAAGACCGATCATTTCGACGAAGCGGAGCTGCCGGCGAAGGTGCGGGAGCACGGCCCGCAACTCTCGCTCTACGCGGAGGCGTTGGAACGGATTTACGGGAAGAAGGTCACGCGCACCTGGCTGCACTTCCTCGCGCTGGGGCGGACGGAGCTGCTGTAGCCGCCGAGGTGAGGAGGATGACCGGACGCCCCGGGCGGTAGCAAGACTTGAGCAGTCGCAAGGCTCCGCCTCCTTACCTCGGGGCCTACGCGACACGCTTGAACCGCCCGTTCAGACCTGACTGGCCGGCGCTTCTTCCTGCTGCGGCTCGGCGAGCGCGATATCGCCCTCCTCGCTAAACACCTGCTCGGCTTCCTCCACCAGAGCTTCTTCGGCGGAAAGTTCCTCCAGCGGCACTTCTTCTGCGGGCAACTCCTCCTCCGCTACATTCACCGGCAGCATGATGGAAAACTGCGTGGAGCAATCGGGGCCAGGAGACTTCAGCACAATGTGCCCGCCTGCTGCTTGAACAATCGCGCGGGCCAAGTGCAGTCCGGCACCGGTGTGCGGGGGAGTCTTGGTGGTGTAATAAGGGTCCCAAATCTTCTCGTGCAGCTCCCTCGCGATGCCAGGGCCGTTGTCGCGAATCTGGATGACCACATTGCCCTGACTCTGTTCGACTTGCAGCATGATGATGCTCTGCTTATTAGGGTCTTCCTTCGACTGTTCTTCCTCGGACTCGTCGTCGAAACGGCGCTTGATGACCGGGCCGCGCTCGGTGAGCGACTCGATGGCATTGTGCAAAATGTAGAGGAATGCGCGGCTAATTTCGCTCCTCATCCCCCACCACTGGACGGAGGGGTCGAGCTGTTGGTCGAGCGTAATGCCGTGGTAGGCGAACTCCGGTGCGAGCAACTTAGTCACATCGGCGACAATCTCAGCCGGGCGCAGAAGTTGCGGGGTGCGGCTGTAAACTGAGATGTTGAGGAGCCTGCGGAGGTGGCCGTTGACTTGCTGAAATTCCCCGTGCAGGAGCATCAGCCTCTGGCGCACGTCGTCCTTCAACCGCTCGTCGACCATCAGGATGCGTAGGCTGGCCAACGCGTGGGCGATGGGGTGATGGATGTCATCCACAAAGGCCGCCGAGAGCTGGCCGAAGCGCTTCTGCCAGTGCGCCGTCGTCATGCCGTGCTGGAAGTCCGTCATCTTTTTCGTCAGCTCGGTCTGGACGCGGCGCTGCTCTTCCGGGGCCATGAGCTGGGCTTTCAACTCGGCCTCCAGAGCTTTCACCGCCAGCGCAGCATGGATACGAACGGTGCATTCCTGTAAATCCACCGGCTTGGTCAGGTAATCGAACGCCCCCATCTCGATGCCCCGGTTCGTGTCTTCTGACTTGATGTCACCCGTGACGAGGATGACGGGGATGCCCGCCGTGCGCGGGTCGTGCTTGATGGCTCGGCAAACTTCGAAGCCGTCCATGCCCGGCATGGACACGTCGACAATGGCGAGATCCACGAGCTCCTTGCTCAGAAACTCAATCGCCGAAACCCCGCTGCCGCAGGTGAAGCACTCCGCGTTGAGCGTCTTGAGGCAATCGCGGAGCTGGCGCAGCGCCTCGGGCGTGTCATCCACTGTGAGCACGCGCGGACGGGCGATGGTTGCGGCCTTCACCACGACCTTGGCGACAGGTGGTGAACCAGCACGGGGAGGGGCGGCCCCCGCAGAGCGGGCAGGCGGCAACTTGACGGGAACAGGCGACATTTTTCTCGGCACCGACACTAGGAGTGGGCTGGAGGGTTAGCAAGTCGCAGTTGGGTTCGTCCGCAACGGAATGAGTTGACGCCACCCGCGCGTTGCCACGTAAATCACCCGCTGATCTTGCCACCAACACCGAGCCAATCCTCCCAACCAATATGAGCACCAACCTCCTCGCCAGCCTGAAGCAACACACCATCGTCGTCGCCGACACCGGTGACTTCGAGAGCATCCGCAAATATCAGCCCCGCGACGCCACCACCAATCCCAGCCTCATTCTCAAAGCCGCCCAGATGCCGGAATACGCCGCCGTCGTGGACCAGGCCATCGCCGACGCGAAGCAGTCCGCCACCGGCAGCGCCCAACTCGGCGCGGCGATGGACCAAATCGCCGTCGCATTCGGCCTAGAGATTCTCAAGATTGTCCCCAACCGCGTCTCGACCGAGGTGGATGCGCGGTTGTCCTTCGACACCGCCGCGTCCGTCGCGAAGGCCCACTCCCTCATCGCGCGTTATCAGCAGGCCGGTATCGCGAAAGAGCGCGTGCTCATCAAGCTGGCTTCGACTTGGGAAGGCATCCGCGCCGCCGAAGAACTCAAGAAGTCCGGCATCGCCTGCAACCTCACCCTGCTCTTCTCCTTCGCCCAAGCCGTCGCGTGCGCCGAGGCCGGCGTGCAACTGATCTCGCCGTTCGTTGGCCGCATCCTCGACTGGCACAAGAAGAGCGCTGGCAAGGATTTCGTCGGCGCGGACGACCCTGGCGTGATTTCGGTCACGGCCATTTACAACTACTACAAGCGCCACGGGCACCAGACCGAGGTCATGGGCGCGAGCTTCCGCAACGTCGGCGAAATCCTCGAACTCGCCGGCAGCGACCTGCTCACCATCAGCCCTGCGTTGCTGGAAGAGATGCAGAAGACCGCCGGCACCGTCACCCGCAAGCTGGACCCGGCCACCGCCCCGACACTGGGCCGCGAGAAAATCCAACTCGATGAGAAGTCCTTCCGCTGGCAGCACAACGAAGACGCGATGGCGACCGAGAAGCTCTCGGAAGGCATCCGCCTCTTCGCCGTAGACACGGTCAAGCTGGAGAAGTGGGTCGCGGAAAAGCTGAAGTAGTCGCAGCCTTCGGGCTGCAAATCTCCTCACCGAACAAGGCCATCCATCGGTCGAGGTGCAGTGCAAAAGCGCGCTGTTGGATACTCGAGCGAGTCCGCCTCCTTACCTCGGCGGCTACTTGGCTAGAGCGTCTTCATCACCCGCGCGGCTGCTTGCACGGTGTGCGCGATGTCCGCCTCCGTGTGCGCGGTAGAGAGAAAGCCGGTCTCGAACTGCGACGGCGCGAGATAGACCCCCTCGGCCAGCATCCCGTGGAAGTATTTCTTGAAGCGCTCGCGGTCGGCCTTCATCGCGTCGGCGAGGTTCCAAACCGGTTCGCCTGTGAAGTAGCCGCAGAACATCGAACCGCAACGGTTGAACGTGACGGGGACGCCGGCGGACTTCGCGGCCTCGCGCAGGCCGGCTTCGAGGAGGGCGCCTTTGGCTTCCAACTGCACGTAAGCATCTCCCGCCCGCAACTCTTCCAGCGCGGCAATCCCCGCCGCCATGGCCAGCGGGTTCCCGCTCAACGTGCCCGCTTGGTAGACCGGCCCCAACGGCGCGAGGTAGTCCATGATGTCACCACGTCCGCCAAACGCGCCGACCGGCAGCCCGCCGCCGATGATCTTGCCGAAGCAACTCAGGTCCGGCCGGGTGCCGAAGCGTTCCTGCGCGCCGCCCGGGGCGAGGCGGAAGCCCGTCATCACCTCGTCGAAGATGAGCACGGTCCCCTGCTCTGCTGTGATCTGGCGGAGGAATTCCAAGTAGCCCGGGCGCGGAAGATACAGCCCCGCGTTGCCCGGCACCGGCTCAATGATCACGGCGGCGATCTCGCCCCGGTTTGCGGCGAAGCACGCCTTCAAAGCCTCCACGTCGTTGAACGGCAGGACGAGCGTGTGCTTCGCCGTGTCCGCCGGGACGCCCGCGCTGTCAGGGTTGCCGAACGTGAGTGCGCCGGAGCCGGCCTTCACCAACAGGCAGTCCGCATGGCCGTGATAACAGCCGTCGAACTTGATGATCTTGTCGCGCCGCGTGAAGCCGCGTGCGAGCCGGATGGCGCTCATGCACGCCTCAGTGCCGGAGTTGCACATCCGCACCTTGTCCACACTGGGCACGAGCGACTTGATCAGCCGCGCCATCGTGACCTCAGCCGGGTTTGGGATGCCGAAGCTCGTGCCGTGGTCAGCGGCGGCCTTCACGGCAGCAATGATTTTCGGATGCGAATGACCGAGAATGGCCGGCCCCCAAGTGCCGACGTAGTCAATCAACTCATCGCCATCCACCGTCTTCACGCGCGCGGCCTTGGCAGACTGTACGAAGAAGGGTTGGCCGCCGACCGCGCGGAAAGCGCGCACTGGGGAGTTCACCCCGCCGGGAATGTGCTGCAACGACTCGGCGAAGAGCGCCTCGGATTTTACTCGCGAAATCATGCGAGGAAAATAGCGGGAGGCGTCGGGAAAGGACGAGGGAGAAAGTGAGCCGGCAGGCAGACACGCGCCGGGAAAGGCGAGTCAGGTTTGAATAGCCGCGTGGTGGCGGCCCGAGGGGGCCAGGGAAAAGCGGTGCTGAAGCCACCGCTTTCCCGCTCGCCCCGGCTCACTTCCCCACTCGCTGCTGGGCCACTGCTCGCTCCCATTCGTCGGCCATGATTTGGTGCCCGTTGTAAGTCGGGTGAACCCCGTCCCAAATCCAGTGCGCGGCCGGAGCACGCTTTACCGCGTCATCGAAGGCACGCTGGAACCGCACCAGCGCCGCGCCATGCTTCTGCGCGAGCTTCGCGACAATGGCCTGCCGCTGGCGCAAACCCTCGGCCCACGGTTCCCAGTTCTCCGCGCGCTTGCCAACGGGCAGGCCGAACGGCTCGCACAGGACGAGCTTTAAGTTCGGATTCGCCGACTTCGCGTCAGTGAGCAGCTTGTCATAGACCTGTTCGTATTGCTCCAGCGGGATGCCCCGGCCCTGGTCGTTCACGCCGATGAGCACACTGAGCAGGTCGGGCTTCAGTTCGAGCGTGTCCTTGGACCAGCGTTTCTCAAGGTCGAGCACTGTGTTGCCGCTGACGCCCCGGTTCATGAAGTCGAGTTGCAACGCGGGAAAGCCCGCGCCGTGCTTCGCCGCGATGATGAAGGCGTAACCGTGACCGAGAATATGATTCGGATCCGCGCTGCGCCCGCGATTTCCGTCCGTGATGGAGTCGCCCTGGAAGAGGATGCGGGCGCCCTTCGCGAAGAGCGCCGGTTCAGCGGCGGTGAGTGTGAGCAGAGGCGTGAGGAGCGCGACAGCCAGCAACGTGTGGCAGCTCGGGAAGAAAGGGGAGCGTCTAATCATGTTGCGAGAGGAAAACCGTAACGCCTACCGCACCTCAAGGTAATGCTGCCGCTCGTCCGCGGTGAACCGCTCGATGGCGTAACGCAGCATCGTGCGCGGCATCCGAATGCCGTGTTGACCCAGGAAGCGTTTGAGCACGGCTTCGTCGCGCTCGCCGACCTCACGCAGCATCCAACCGCACGCCTTGTGCATCAGGTCGTGCCGGTGTCTGAGAAAGTGTTCGCAGAGGGTGAGCGTGTCATCGAACTGGCCATCGCGAGTCAGGGCCTGCGTGGCGACGATGGCAATGCGCTGTTCCCAGAGGCTCTCTGATTTCGCCAATCGCCGCAGCATCCGACGCTCACGCCGGAGCAGCCAAGTCCCGAGTATTTGCGGCGCGCTGCTGTCTACCAGATCCCAGTTATTGATCCAGTCGGTGTTCGCTAGGTAGAGCCTCACGAGGTGCTGGCGTGTGGCGTCATCCTGGGCGGCTTCCCCGAAGCGGCGGACGAGGATGAGGACGGCGAGTAGGCGCTCTTCGTGCCATTCGGAATGCAACAGCGTGAGCACGTCCGCCTCGGTCAAGGCCTGGCTCTGCGGCAGCAGGGAGCGGGTCTGCGGCACGGTGACGCCGAGAAACTTATCGCCCTCGCCGTATTCGCCGGGGCCGGTCTTGAAGAAGCGGAGCGCCCCAACCGCCCGCGCAGGATCGGCGCGGAGGCGAAGTGCTTGGCGAATGTCACTCAGTTTCATCTCACCAGCATCCAGTCCACCCTAGCCTGCGCGGGCGCGGGCTTGTCGAAGCTGACGGTGAAGCCCTCGGCGGTCTTCTCCGAGAGGGCACGCTGGCCGAGCCAGGATTGTTCGAGGAAGACGGCGTAGTCCGCGTCGGCCTCGGGCGTGGGGAACTTCACCTTGAGCGAGGTCGCGCTGGCGGTGACGGCGAGGTTCTTGCCGCGCAGATTTTTGGCAGGCTTGGCGTCGCCGGAGATTCCAGTGACGCCGGAGACGGAGCCGCCGGCGCGCACGCCGCCACCCTCGAACTGAAACTCGCCGCTCTCGCGACTGACTTTTAGCGAGGCGACCTGCGTCGGGCGCGCGGGGGTGGAGATGGCTTTGGTGATGCCGGTCTTGCCTTGATCATCGGCGGGCATCGGGGCAGCGCCGTAGAACCACTGCATGACCTGCTCGTGGTAGGGCTGCTGGAAGAGAATCGCGGCGCGGGCGAAGTCGGCCTTGAAGTTCAGGCCGATGGTCGCGGCGGAATCCACCACCAGGATGTTGTCCCACGCGGGCTTGGGCTCGT
The DNA here is from genome assembly GCA_943330855.2 of Klebsiella pneumoniae. GTDB lineage: Bacteria > Verrucomicrobiota > Verrucomicrobiia > Limisphaerales > SXTU01 > SXTU01. The sequence goes on along the minus strand of CALQJI020000018.1, from coordinate 55,279 downwards.
GGCGCTTGGCGAGGTCGTCCAAGTTCGCCGGACCGCCGCGCGCGCTGACCACGGAGTAACGCGCGGTCGCGCCGTTGTTCGCCGCCTCGACAATCGCCGCCGGGAACTGGCCGGGCACGTCCTCCCACGTCCACACACGGAAGGCCGTCGGCTTGAACGGGTCGGGCCCGATGGCCTGCTCGATGGCGTCGCCCTTCTCGAAATCGTGCGGCTTGCCCGTGTCCGGGTGCGGCGCGAGGCCGAGAATGCGCTGCCCGCCACGGTCGCCGCCGGGGATGGCGCGCGCCACGTCGTTCACATACGCGCCGGGCGCGATGACGTAGCCAAGCGGGCGGAGGTGGCCGTCCCAGGTGTAGTTCTCCGTCTTGTAGAGTGTCGGGCTGCCCGCGCTCTTCGCACCCCACCAGAAGCGCTGGATTTCAATCTCCTTCGTGCCGTCGGGGTTCGCGGCGAACTTGCTAATCTGATACCAGCGCAGGCTGCCCTTGGGAGTCTTCTCGCCCGCGTCGGTCAGCGCGAAGTAACGGCCCACCACATCCTTCGTCCAGCCGCAGTCCTTGTCGCCGCGAATGAGGCCGCCGAACTTCCGCTCGGTGCTGCCGGAGATTTCGTTCTTCGCCAGCGAGGTGGTGTAGTCCTTGCCCTCGAAGATGCTCGCGGTCTTGTCCGGCAGGTCGTAGTCCGTGCGGCCCGCGACGACGATGACCTTGCCGGCGGCGAGGTGCTTTTTGGGGTTGAGGTTGATGAGCGGGCGGGAGTCGCCGAGCGAGCCGACGTTCTGCGCGGCGTTGTTGAAGACGAGCTGGGCCTTGGTCCAGTCGACTGACTCGACGGTGCTGCGGAAGTTGTTTTCCAACGTGCGGATGAAGGCGGCGTAACAGTTGCCGTTTTCGTCGCCCGCCGCCGAGTGGATGTTACTCATGTAGTTGAAGTCGCAGTAGTAGATGTAGGTGTCGCCGTGGGCGTATTGGTTGCGGATGACCTTCACGTCGTAGGTCTGGTTGTCGTTGTGGCTGGTCTGGAGCATGTGGACGAGGCCGGTATTGCTCTTGTTGTGCAGGATGGCGCCGGCGGCGTGGTCTATGTCCGTGTCCGCGACGAAGTAACTCATCTGCTTCTCCACGTCGTAGCCGAGGGACTTCACCAGACCGCGCGTGACGCCGCCGCCGTAGCCCTTGCCGCCGTGGATGTTGATGAACTGGCCAGGGTGAATGCCGCGCACGGTCGGGAGGTAGAACCGCTGGTCCTTGCCCTTCTTCACCGGGGCTTGCAGCCAGTCGAGGTAACTGCTGGAGCCGTAAGTAATCTGGCTGTCGAGCGTGAGCGCCGGGTGCGTGCCCCAATGCGGCAGACTGTCGCCGTCCGCGAGGCGCAGCGGGCGCTCCAGCCGCAAGCCAGTCACCGGCGGAATCTGCACGACGACACTCTTACCGTTGTGCGAGAGCACGACGACACCGGGCTGGTCGGCCCAACGCTTGGTCTCTTCAGGTGGCGCGGGTGTGCGAGTGAGCCCCTGCAACGGCAGCGGTTTGCTTTGCAGCAGGCTCCAGTCGCCAGCGGGGACTTCCAGCACGCCGCCGGTCTTGCGCAGCTCGGCGATAGCCTTCTCGTAAGTCTCGCGGAGGGACTTACCACTGGTGTCGCCGAACTCCTTCAGTTCGCGGACGAGCGCTGGCTTCGGTTCCGCCGCCGGTGCGGCGAATGCCAAAAGGAGCGCGCCGCAGATGGCGAGGCAACGCAGAGGATCAAATGAGGACGAGGAGGATGGTGTCATATTTTGGGCTCTTAGCGGACGCACTTCGGGACGGGGGCATTTGATTTTTGAGCGCTCGCGATGAAAGCAAGGGGCCATGAACTGCGACCGCAAAGCACAACGCCGACACCGCTTTCAGAAACCCGGAGTGGTCGGCAACGAAATGGTTCCCACCCAGACACGATGTCCTCGCGTAAGGAAAGCAAACATCCGTTCTACTTCGCCGACGCGTTGGTCAACTAGGTCCGCGCCGGATCAATCGCACCGAATCCAAACGCAGCCGAGCGGTCTGGATGTGTTGCGCCAGCGCGGCCTGCTGTTGCACGAGCGCCGCCACCTCCTCGGGCCGCACGTTCGGATTCACCTGCTGCAACGCGGTGAGCCTCGCGATCTCCCTGCCCAGCGCGGCGTTCATCTGCTGGCTGGCCCGGCTTGCGAGCGTCGGTGCCTGCTGATTCGCCAACGTCTCCGCGCGCTCGACCAGTTCTGGCAGCAAGTCCTCCCGCAGGCCGGGTAGGTCCAGCAGCGCATGGACATCACCGGGCTTGAGACGACGGGCGAAACCTTCCGCGTCCCACGTCGCGCTCTCGTCTTTGCCCGTGTGGTCCACCAGGATGCGGACCGGCGTCGGCGGGAGGAAGCGGTCCACGTGCAGCTCGGGCGGGGCGATGCACTCCAGCACGAACACAGCCTCCAGATACAGCCCGCGCACCTTCGCGTCCGGCCAGTGGCCCACGCTGCTATTACCCTGATCGGATCCGAGCAGCAAATCGAGCGCGGCCGTCACCAGCGGATGGTCCCAGCTCAGAAATTGTAAGTCCTCCCGCACCAGCGCGCGCTGCCGGTCGGCGGTCACCGTCAAGCCCTCGGCGGGTAATCCGGGAAACGAATCGGCAAAAACCCCCGCCGAACCGAGCCGGTAGGTGCGCGGCCACAACTCTTCGACGTGCAAGTTGTAGTGGTCGAAGACGGCGAGCAGAAATGTGTCGAGCGAACTGTCACCGTCTTGCCGACGGATCTCCTGCACGACCGGAGCGGCTGCTTCAGGCCGGAACGAATTGAGTTCCAACAAGCGGTCTCGCCCGTGCTCCAGCCGCGTCGCGAGGTCCGCAGCAGCGAATCGCGTCTCCGCAATGAGCCGCTCCAGCTCCGCCCGCGCTGTCGCCTGCGTCTCGTGGAAGTCCTGCGCCAGATCGTGGACGCGCGGGCCGAAGCGCTCCAGCAACTCGCGCCCGCCGCGCAAGTTCCGCGCGCACGCGTTCAGCCCCTCGTCATACCAGCGGGCCAGCACTTCCTGCGGACTGCCCGTGGTAAACGGGACGTGAACGTGGATCTCCGATGTCTGCCCGATGCGGTCCAGCCGCCCGATGCGCTGCTCCAGCAGCTCCGGATCGAACGGCAGGTCGAACAGAACGAGATGATGCGCGAACTGGAAATTGCGCCCCTCGCCACCAATCTCCGAGCAAAGCAACAGCCGCGCCCCGTCGTCCTCCGCGAACCACGCGGCGTTCCGGTCACGCTGGACCAGCGGCAAACCCTCGTGGAACAACGCGACTTTGAAATTCACCTGCTGCCGGAGCGCGGCGTCAATGGCCGCGACCTTCGCCTCCGTGCGGCACAGCAGCAGCACCTTTTCATTCGGCAGCGAACGCAAAAAATCCACCAGCCACGCAAGCCGCGGGTCGAAGCGAAAGTCCGGCTCGAACTCGCTGGACGAGCCCGTGTCATCGGCGAACTCATCCGCCAGCGCATCGAACAAACGCGGCGCTCCGGCGGGCGCGGGCAAGGGTTGCAGGTGAACTGTCCGCTTCGGAAAGCCCGTCATCGCCGCGCGGGTGTTGCGGAACATCACGCGACCCGGCCCGTGCTGGTCAATCAAGTCACCGAGCAATTGCTCGCGCAGCGCGGTGTCACCAGCGGCGATGCGCGACAGCTTCGCGCGGACGGTGAGAGCGTCGGATTTCAGAATGGCTGCGAGCAAAGTCGCCTCGTCCTCGCCGAGTTGCTCCCGGCCCAGCAACTTCCCGGCGATACCAGCCACCGCGCGATACTGCTCCGCCTCGCGGATGAAGGCCGCGAGATCGGAATACCGATCCGGGTCCAGCAACCGCAACCGCGCGAAGTGGCTGGCCATGCCGAGTTGCTCCGGCGTCGCGGTCAGCAGCAGCAATCCGGGAGTTTGGCGACTCAACCCCTCGACTAACGCGTATTCGGGACTGACAACCTCCGGACTCCAGCCGAGGTGATGCGCCTCATCCACCACCACCATGTCCCAGCCCGCCGCGAGCGCCTGCGCGCGACGACGCTCGTTGCCCGCAAGCAGCCCGATGCCGCACAACACGAGCTGATCGTCGAGAAAGGGATTTGCCTCTGGCTGATACGCCTCGATGGAAGCGCACCGTTCCTCATCGAACAGGTGAAACCAGAGGTTGAAGCGACGCAGCAGCTCGACGAACCACTGATGAATTAGCGGCTCCGGCACAAGGATCAGCGCCCGCCGCACCCGCCCCGTCTGCAGCAGCCGATGCACAATAAGGCACGCCTCAATCGTCTTTCCCAAGCCCACCTCATCCGCCAGCAGAACGCGCGGAGCCAGTCGCCGTGACACCTCGGACGCGAGATACAGTTGATGCGGCAGCAGATCGATGCGCCCGCCAGCAAACCCACGCACGGGCGATTGTCGGCGACGATGCTGATGCCGCAGCGCAGCGCAGCGCAGGTCGAAAACGGTCGTCGCATCCACCACGCCATTGAGCAACCGCTCCTCGGGCCGGCTGAAAGAAAGCGTGTCGCTCAACTCCGTCTCGCAAACACGTCCCTCCGCGCACTGATAGGTGAACAAGCCCGCGTGTTCCGTGAGCGATTGCACCACGAACGCCACGTGGGCACGGGTCTGGATTTTGTCGCCCGGACGGAAGCGCACGCGCCGCAGGGGCGCGTTCTCCAACGCGTAGCAACGCGTTTCACCAGCTGCGGCAAAGGCGAGCGTGACCACCCGGCTCGTGACCGACTGGACCGCACCCAGCCCGAGTTCAGGCTCCGTCTCGCTCATCCAGCGCTGGCCCGTTTGGAATAATGACGACATACGTTTCGCTTCGACTGCGTGCGAGCAAAACAGGGTTCCTGCGATGGGCAAGCCAATCTTGGTGGTAGCGACTCGGCAACGCACAGCTCACTTCGTTCGCATGATTTTTCACACTTTGTTCGAGCCACGACACGGAACGCGCTTGTCATTGAGAACGCCCCTTGAAAAGGTTCGCCGCTTGCAACTGAAGCCATTCAACGCGGAAGTGGTATTTGCCGCCGACAGCATTGTGCAGATCGGCGGCACGGACCTCGCCACACTGAAGGCCGAGGCGGCGCAAAATCCCCGGCGGCGCAAACGCATCTGTGCCCACCCGGACAGCGGCGACCGGCTGCATGAGATGTTCATCGTCCACGAGCGCGGCTGCTACGTGCGCCCACACAAGCATCTGGACAAATGCGAGTCCCTCCACGTCATCGAGGGCACGGCGGAGGCGGTATTCTTCCATGAGGACGGAACGGTTCGCGACGTTGTGGCCCTAGGTGACTACCGTTCCGGTGCTCCGTTCTTCTACCGCGTCGGCGAACCGGTCTATCACACGTTGCTCATCACTTCGCCGGTCTTTGTGTTTCACGAAACGACCGGCGGCCCGTTCCGTCGGGAGGATACAATCTTCGCGCCGTGGGCCCCGACGGAAGAGCAGACCGACGCGGTGACGGCGTTCACCCAACGGGTGAGCGAGGCTGTTACTGCGTTTAAGCACAATCGCACCCTAGTCAGTTGAATTTACCGTGATGAGCAAATCCTGTTTTCACCGCACCACCTGCCGCCTGTGTGACAGCTCGGAACTCGACCTAGCGTTGCAGTTGAGGCCCATGCCCATCGCCGACGGCTTCGTGCCGGTCGAGTTGAAAGACGTGCCGCAGGAGCATTTCCCCCTCGATCTTTTTCTGTGCCGCAACTGCGGCCACGCGCAACTGCTCGACGTGGTGGACCCCGAAATCCTGTATCGCAACTACATCTACACCACTTCGACTTCGCTCGGATTGGATCAGCATTACCTGCAATACGCGGCCGACCTAGTGGCCGTGGCGCAGCCGCCGCCAAATGGATTGGTGATCGAATTGGGCAGCAACGACGGCACGCTGCTTCGTTGTTTCCAAGCGCACGGGCTGCGGACGCTTGGCATTGACCCAGCACGCGAGGTGGCGCGAGGCGCGACCGAACGCGGCGTCGAAACACTACCGGAATACTTCACCACGGAGCTGGCGCGACGCCTCCGCCGCGAACGCGGCCCTGCGGACGTCATCTGCGCCAACAACGTCATCGCGAACATTGATCAAGTAGGCGATGCCTTCGACGGCGTGAAGGAGTTGCTCGCCCCGGAAGGCGTGTTCGTGTTTGAAACGGGCTATCAGCTCCCCATCGTGCATAACCTCCTATTCGAGACAATTTACCACGAGCATCTCGACTACCACTCGGTGAACCCGATGCAGCGCTTCTGTCAGCGACACGGCCTGCGGCTCTTCGCAGCGAAGCACATCCCGACCAAGGGTGGCTCCCTGCGCGGCTTGGTCTGTCACGCCAACAGCACGCGCCCGACGGACAACTCGGTTGCAGAACTCATCCGCCTCGAAACCGAAGCGGGCATTCACACACTCGCCGCGCACCAGACCTACATCGCGCGTATCGAGAAGCTGAAGCAAGACCTACTCACCCTCCTGCGCGACCTGCGGCGGCAGGGAAAAACCATCGCGGCCTTTGGTGCGGCAAACGCCGTTACCACCCTGACGCATCACTTCGAACTCGGTGAGTTCATCAGCTTCGTGGTGGACGATAACCCGAAGAAGCAAGGCACGTTCAGCCCCGGCTACCACACCCCCGTGCTGCCGATGCAAGCCCTCTACGAGCGCAAACCGGACTACGTGCTGGTGTTGGCGTGGCGGTTTCTGGAACCGTTCCAGAAGAAGAACCAAGCGTATCTGGACCAAGGCGGGCGCTTCATCGTGCCGCTACCGGAGCTGCGGATAATCTGAAACCGACATCGCTGCTTTGAAACCAAAAGCTCACACACTGGTCGTCGGCGGGACACGCGGTATTGGCCGCGAGGTGGTGCGTCACTTTGTTCGCGCTGGGCACCTCGTCTCGGTTCTGGGCCGCCGCGTGTCAGAGGATTCCGGGGTGAGCAGCCAGTCCGTGGACCTCGCCGACAAGGCTGCGCTGCTGGGCGCGCTGGCTGAAGCGCTGAAGCAGAACGGGCGGCTGACAAATCTTGTTTTCCTTCAACGCTACCGTGGTGATGGCGATGCGTGGCAGGGCGAATTGGACGTGTCGCTGACAGCCACAAAAACCATCATCGAAGAACTTGCCGGGAAGTTCGTTCGCCCGAAGAAGGCATCCCTCAATTCCATCGTCATCGTTGGCTCCAACGCCAGCCGACTCATCGCAGGCGAGCAGTCCGTCGGTTACCACGCCGCTAAGGCCGCGCTGCGGCAGATGGCGCGCTACTACGCGTGTTCACTCGCGCCACACGGCCTCCGCGTCAACTGTGTCACGCCCGGCATCGTGCTCAAGGACGAGGCGCGGAAATTCTACCGGGAGAACGAGAAACTCCACGCCCTTTACCGCCGGATCACGCCGTTGGGCCGTATGGGTTCGCCGCGCGACATCGCCGACGCCATAGGATTCCTTTGCAGTCCCGGCGCAGCCTTTATCACTGGCCAGGAACTCATCGTGGACGGTGGACTCTCGCTGCTTTGGCAGGGCAGCCTCGCGAACGAACTCACCTTTCCGAAGTCATCAGGATGAACGACACACTCTACGGTTATTACCGCCAGCAAAACGTGCTGCCCACGGTCGGTCACTTTCAAGGAGAGGCCGACCTCGTCGCGCACGAGGAGCACCGCCGCCGCCTCTTCACCGACAAATTGAAACTACCACCCCAGCTCTTTCGCGGAGCGCGCCTCCTGGAGTTTGGCCCGGACGCGGGCGAAAACTCGCTCGTCTTCGCGCTGTGGGGCGCGGACTGCACGCTGGCGGAACCGCATGAAAAGGCTCATGCCACGATTCGCAATTACTTTGCCCGCTTCCAGCAAGACGCTCGGCTCCAGCAGCTTCGCCCGGAGGATGTGCTGCAATTTCCCGTGCCAGCCACGGAGGCGGAACGCTTCGACGTGGTGGACGCCGAGGGGTTCATCTACACCATCCTCCCGACCCGTCTCTGGCTGGACAAGTGCGCGCAGTTGACGCGCACCGGCGGCTTTCTCGTGATTTTCTACTGCGAGGCCTACGGATCCTTCATGGAGCTGATGCTCAAGGTCGTTCACGCGCGCTATCGCGAGTTGACCGGGATGGCCCCGCAGCCGGCAGCGGAGAAGTTGTTTCAGACCAAGTGGGACTCCATCCCGCATAAACGCCGAATGGAATCGTGGACGATGGACGTGTTGGTGAACCCCTTCGTGCGCCTGAAATACTTCTTGGAGCCGCGCGCGATGTGCGACGCGGCGGACGCGGCGGGTTGGAGCCTGTATTCCTCTTGGCCGCACTATGCCGACACGCTGGATGTTCACTGGTTCAAGCGCACGCTGCCGACGGAGACGCTTGCGCGGTTGCGGGCGGATTACGTGGAGCGCAGCCGCCTCAGTCATCTGTTCGGGCGGAAGCACTTCCTCGCGCGCACGGAGCCCGGATTGGAGAGCGCACTCGGGGAACTGCTCACGCTGACCGACGGCTTGATTGACTGTTACGACGCCACAGCAGCCGACCGCTCCGTCCAGCACCTCGCTCGGCTGGAAACGCTGTTGCAGTCCGACGCGGTGCTGGCGGATGCCGCCGACCGCGAAGCCTCGCTGCAAACGGTTCGAAGCTATCAGCGGCTCTTCCCCATTCTGAGCGCCGGTAACGCGGACGCCATCGCCGAGTTCTGCAACACCGACGACGGATTCATTAGGAGCTGGGGGATGCCTTCGCACTTCACTGTCTTTCAGAAGACCGCTTCGCACGGGCTAGCATGAACCCGCCTCCGCTCTCGGTCATCGTCCCCAATTACAACCACGCGGAACTGCTGCCGCATTGTCTGGATGCGCTGCTCGCACAGACCGTCCAGCCGCTGGAGATCCTCGTCGTGGACGACGGCTCCACGGATGGCAGCGTTGCTCTCATCGAGGGTTACTGTGAGCGGCACCCCCACATCCGACTACTTCGAAACGAGAAGAATCGAGGCGTGGTTTTCACGGTGAACCGTGGCGTGGACGCGGCGCGGGGCGAGCTGATCTTCTTCGCGCCGGCGGACGACACCTCGCATCCGACGTTGTTTGAAAAATCCCTTCCGCTCCTCCGCGCGCATCCGCAGGCGGCGTTCAGTTGCGGCATCAGCGATTTCCGCGAAGTCGCCACCGGCCTGAACTGGCACACGGGCGTGGGCATGGGTGATCGGCCAGTGTATCTCTCGCCGACGGAGTTGGTCGCGTTGGGGCGGCGCGGCAAGCTGTTCCTCGCACCGAACACGGCGGTCATCCGACGCGACGCCTTCATTCGTGCGGGCAAGTTCCTGCCCGAGCTGCGCTGGCACTCGGACTGGTTCACGTTTTACGTCGCGGCCTTTCGCGAGGGCGTCTGCTTCATTCCCGAGCCGCTCGCGACCTTCTACGTCCACGCGGAGTCCTACTACAAACGCGGACGACAGCAAGCCGACGTGCATCGACAGGTTTTGGTCAGCTTGCTCGACCACCTCAGCCGTCCCGACTCCGCCGACGTGGTGAATCACGTGCGCGACAGTGGCGAACTTTATCTCTTCGGCTGGCCGATGCTGCGGCTGGTGCTGACACGACCGGAGTGCCGACGCTTCCTCACGGCGAATTTTCTCCGGCGCTGCGTCTGGCAGGCGACGAAATTGTCGGTGAAGGGCTTTTTGCCCACGCCGTTGGCGAACCTCTACTTCCGACTCGCGGGCTACCGCGCAACGAAGTCCGCCTGACACAGGTCAACTCCGCGCGCTTGCAACTGCACGACTTCACCCTGCCCACGCCCGCTGAGAACCTCGCCGGCGACGAGGGGCTCTTGAATGCCTGTGAGGCCAACGGCGGCGCGGCGCTGCGTTTCTGGGAATCACCCGTGCCCTTCGTCGTGGTCGGTTATGGCAACGAAATCGCGCGCGAGGTGAACGTGGCGGCGTGCGCGGCGGACGGCGTGCCGGTGCTGCGTCGGTGCAGCGGCGGCGGGACAGTGCTGCAAGGTCCGGGCTGCTGGAACTACGCGGTGGTGCTGGACCTCGCTGCCGACGCGGCGCTCGCCACCGTGTCGGGCGCGAATGGTTACATCCTCCACCGCACCGCTGCCGCGCTGGCTGGCTTGCTGGGCGAGCCGGTGGAGCGCTGCGGCGACACCGATCTGGTCTGGCGCGGTCGCAAGTTCTCCGGCAACGCCCAGCGACGGCGGCGCACGCACCTGCTCTTTCACGGCACGCTCCTGCTCGGCTTCGACCTCGCGCTCGTGGCGAAGTATCTGCCCCCGCCCTCACGCCAGCCGGATTACCGCCAAGCGCGGCCGCACGGCGAGTTCATCGCGAACCTGCCGCTGACGGCCAACGCGGTGAAGGCCGCCCTCGCCGAGGCGTGGCAGGCGAACGCGGAGCCGAACACCTGGCCCGCAGCGGAAACTCAGCGGCTGGTGCGCGAGCGCTACGCGTTGCCGAAGTGGAACGAGAGTCGGTGAGCGATTGCGGCGGGCTGCCTGAGCCATTAGCGTGAGCGCCACTAATCGCCCGGTCTGCATCGTGAAACCCGCCGCCAGCATCTTCTGTTTCTGCCTGTCGGTGGCACTGTCGCTCGGCGGCAAGGCGCGCGCGGCAGAGGTTGGCACCCTCCACTTCGACCGCGACATCCGCCCAATTCTCTCGGACCACTGCTTCGCCTGCCACGGGCCGGACGGCGGGAAACGCAAGGCCGGCCTGCGTCTCGACACGCGTGAGGGCCTGTTCGGCGCGGGCAAGTCCGGGGCCACCGTCGTCGTCCCCGGCCAGCCCGACGCGAGTGAACTCTTCAAGCGCATCACCGCCACCGACCCGGGCGAACTCATGCCGCCACCCAAGACCGGCAAGCGACTCAGCGCGGCGCAAATCGCGTTGCTCCGCCGTTGGGTGGAGCAAGGCGCGCCGTGGTCGCCGGGCTGGGCGTTCACCGCGCCGCAGTTGCCCAAGGCTCCCGAAGTGAAACTGGCCGCGTGGCCACGTCACGACCTGGACCGCTTCGTCCTCGCCGCCTTGGAGCAGCGCGGCGGGCGGCCCGCACCCGAGGCGGAGCGCGTCACATTGATTCGCCGGTTGAGCTACGACTTGCTCGGCCTGCCGCCGACGCCGGAGGAAGTGGACGCCTTCGTCGCGGACACTGCGCCGCAGGCTTACGAGCGCGTCGTGGAACGGCTGCTCGCGTCGAAACACTTCGGCGAGCGCATGGCGCAGCACTGGCTGGACCTCGCGCGTTACGCGGACTCGGACGGCTACCACGACGACTACCTCCGCGAGATGCACGGCTACCGCGACTACGTTATCGCGGCCTTCAACCGCAACCTGCCCTTCAACCAGTTCACCGTGGAGCAACTCGCCGGCGACCTGCTGCCGAACCCGACGGAGGCCCAAGTCATCGCCACGGCCTTCCACCGCCTCGGCCCGACGACCTCCGAGAACGGCGCGGACGCGGAGGAGTATCGGCTGCGCTACGCCGCCGAGCGCGTAAGCACGACGGCGACCGTCTGGCTCGGCCTCTCGCTCGCGTGCGCCGAATGCCACGACCACAAATACGACCCGCTCACCGCGCGCGACTTCTACCGGATGTTCGCCTTCTTCGACCAAGTGCCGGGCAACCCGCTGGCAAACAGCGCGAACGCCGAGCCGATTCTGCGCCTCGTGCCACCGGGCCGCGCGGAACGGCTCCTTGCAGCAGAGGCCGAGCAGGTCCGGACCCGCGCGGAGTTGCTGAAGCTGTATTACGACCTACGCTCCGACTGGGACCGCGCGCAGTCGGCGTGGGAGCAAAGCTTGCGCGACACCAAGCTTGCGCCGCTCCGGCTCGGCGACTGGCGGCAAGCCGGGCCTTTCCCGGCGGCTGCGAAGGAGGAGGAAGTGCTCCCGCCCGAGCGCGCGCAGGTGGACGGCGACCGTGCCGCCGCGCGTTTGTTCAAGTGGGAGACCCTGCCCGCTTCCGTAACGAACGAGGTCAAACTCGCGGCGGGCGCGGACATCACCTACCTCCAGCGCGACCTCGTCACGCCCGTGAGCGCGCTGGTGCGCTGCCGCTTGAGCACGAACGCGACGGCGCGCGTGTGGCTCAACGAGCAGTTGGTCCATGTCAGCGGGCGCGAACTTGAATCGGCGGGGCCGGTGCGGCTGTTCAGCGTGCGCGTGCCGCCGGGTCGGCATCGGTTGCTGGTCCGTGTGACGCCGACGGGCGGCGGAGGTGAAATTGTCTTCGGTGTCGGCGAGTCATCGGCGCATCGCGTTCGGCTGGAGAACTTCAAGGCGAACGTCTTCAACCTCCCGGTGGTCAAGCGCGCGACGAACGACCTGACCGCTGTGCGGCGCGTCTTTCGGGAACTGCATTATCCCGAAATCGACGTGGCGCTGCGGGCCTCGGACGCAGCGCAGGACCGGCTGACGGTGGCGGCCGCAGGCACGTCGCGCCTCCGCATCATGGCAGAGGGAACGAACCGTGTGCCGACGCATATCTTGATGCGCGGTGATTTCCGGCAACGGGGCGAAGTGGTCACAGCGGCCATCCCGGCGCTGTTCGGCAGCCTGCCGACGGACGCGCCCACGAACCGCCTCGCCCTCGCGCGCTGGCTAGTGGCGCGGGAGAACCCGCTCACCGCGCGCGTCACGGTGAACCGGTTCTGGCAAATGTTCTTCGGCCCCGGCCTCGTGAAGACCGCCGAGGACTTCGGCGCGCAGGGCGAGCCGCCCACGCACCCCGAGTTGCTCGACTGGCTGGCGGTGCGCTTCATGGACAGCGGCTGGGATGTGAAGGCGGTGCTGCGGCTCATGGTGACGAGCGCGACGTATCGGCAGGCGTCGCAAATTCCGAATTCCAGTGACCCCGAAAACCGCTGGCTCGCGCGCGGCCCGCGCTTCCGCCTGCCCGCCGAGTTCATCCGCGACACGGCGCTGGCCGCGAGCGGGTTGCTGGACCGCAACCGCGCGCCCGAGGGCCGCAGCGTGATGCCGTATCAGCCGGGGCCGGACCTGTGGCGGGAGTTTGCGTTCGGCGAGAGTCTGAAATACGTGCGCGACCACGACGGGGAGCTGTATCGGCGCGGCATTTATCTGTTCTGGAAGCGCTCCGTGTTGCACCCGTATCTGGCGGTCATGGACGCGCCGACGCGGGACGTTTGCACCGCGCGCCGGCCGGTGACGAACACGCCGACGCAGGCGCTGGCGTTGCTGAACGAAACGCTGCTCGTCGAGTGCGCGCGCGTGCTGGCGCAAAGGCTATTGGAGGCGGCGGAGCTGGACGACGCGGCCCGGCTCACGCGGGCGTTCCGGCTCGTGCTGACGCGGCTACCGACGGAGTCCGAGGCGCACGTTTTGCTGGCCTTGCACGCGGATTCGCTGCGGCACTACCGGGCGGACTTGGCGGCGGCAAAGCAGCTCGTGGCCGTCGGCAACTTCCCCCGGCCGACCAAGGTGGATGTCGCCCAACACGCGGCGTGGCTGTGCGTCTGCAACGCGCTGCTGAACCTAGATGAAACGCTGACGAAGGAATGAGAACCTCGCTGTCGGAGCACACAAAGGCATGGAGTCCCGGCTTTAGCCGGCGGAACGCTGCGTATCCCCGAACGCTACGCGCGGAGCGTCGCGGACTTCCGACGGCCATGCCGGCTGAAGCCGGGACTCCGCGCGCAGAGCTTGAACCATGAACGACCTACCACCTCCAATCCCGCGCGCCAGCCGTCGGCAGTTCCTCCAGCACGGCGCGTTCGGCTTGGGCGCGCTGGGTTTCCTTCAGGCAGCCGGGGCGTTGAACGGGGCAGTCGCTCCGGCCGTGCCGCGCGGAGTGTTGCCGGCCTTTCACCATCTGCCCCGCGCCAAGCGCGTCATCTTTCTGTTCATGGGCGGCGGGCCGTCGCAGTTCGAGACCTTCGACCCGAAGCCGAAGTTGAACAAACTCTGGGGCAAGCCGATGCCCGAGAGCCTGACCCGGGGCGAGCGCGTGGCGCAGTTGCAAGGCTCGCCGCTAGTCATTCTCGGCACGCACCAGAAGTTCGCCAAGTGCGGCCAGGCGGGCGTCGAGGTGAGCGACTTGCTGCCGCACATGAGGAAGGTGATGGACGAAGTGACGGTCATCCGCTCGATGCAGACCGACGCCATTAACCACGACCCCGGCGTCACGTTCATGCAGACCGGCCATCAGCAGCCGGGCCGGCCGGCGATGGGCGCGTGGCTGTCCTACGGCCTCGGCAGCGTGGCGGAGAGCTTGCCAGCTTACATGGTTTTGCTCTCGGGCCAAGGCAAGGACCAGAACGTCAAGGCGCGTTACTGGACGAGCGGTTTTCTCCCGACGGTGCATCAGGGCGTGCAACTGCGGTCGCCGGGCGAGCCGGTGTTTTACTTGGACAACCCGGCGGGGATGAACAGTGCGATGCGGCGGCGCATCCTCGACAGCGTGCGCGAGCTGAACCAGGCGCGGCTGGAAACGGTCGGCGACCCGGAGATTGCGACGCGCATCGCGCAATACGAGATGGCCTACCGGATGCAGACGAGCGTGCCGGAGCTGACGGACCTTTCGCGCGAGCCCAAGAGCGTGTTCGACCTCTACGGCGAGGACGCGCGCAAGCCCGGCACGTTCGCCGCGAACTGCCTGCTCGCGCGTCGGCTGGCCGAGCGCGGCGTGCGGTTCATCCAGCTCTACCATCGCGGCTGGGACCATCACGATGGCATCCAAGGGCGCATGATGCAGGAGTGCAAGTCGGTGGACCAACCGTGCGCCGGGCTGCTGCGGGACTTGAAGCAACGCGGCTTGTTGAAGGACACGCTCGTCGTCTGGTCCGGCGAGTTCGGGCGCACGCCAATGGCGCAGGGCGATGCGAAGTCGGAGAACTACGGGCGCGACCACCAGATGCGGGCGTTCACGGCGTGGGTGGCGGGCGGCGGCTTCCGGGCCGGCGCGGTGCATGGCGCGACGGACGAACTGGGCTACAACGTCGTGGACCGCCCGGTCCATGTGCACGACCTGCACGCGACAATGCTGCGCCTGCTGGGCGTGGACCACCTGCGGCTGACCTACAAGTTCCAAGGCCGCGAACACCGGCTGACGGATGTGGCGGGGAAGGTCGTGACGGGGCTGATGGGGTGAGGTGGAACACGACGCGCGCTCCGACTCCCTCCCCCTTCATCGGATGAGGGGAGAGGGCCGGGGTGAGGGGTTGCGGGCGTCGGCGCAAGTGGCCCCACCCCTCATCCGGCCTGCGGCCACCTTCTCCCCTCCTCCGAGGAAGGGAGAAGGCGTGCGCTGTGGCGTCCGTTTGGCACCTCTCCCCGAATTGATTCGGGGACTGGTGTCAGACTTCCACTTCGCCCGTGAATGAGAAGTCCGCCGGGCCGTTCAGCCGCACGTCGGCGAAGCCTTCGCCGCTCGACTGGAAGCTGACTTCCAAGGTGTCGCCACCCTGCACGAGCACCTTCACCGGCGAGGTGAAGCCGTGCACGCGCGACGCAATCATCGCCGCCGCGCTCACGCCGGTGCCGCAGGCGAGCGTCTCGCCCTCCACGCCGCGCTCGTAGGTGCGGACGCGAATGTGATTCGGCCCGAGCACCTGCGCGAAGTTCACGTTCGTGCCCTTGGGCTTGAAGTGCGCGTGGTAGCGGACCTCGGCCCCGATTTGATTCACCATCGCCTGGTCGGCATCGGGCACGAAGATTACGGCGTGCGGGACGCCGGTGTTGAGCGAGTGGATCCCGGTGGGACCGATGGCGAGCGGGACTTGCTCGTTGAGCCGCAAACTCTGTGGCGGCGTGAGGTTCACCGTCACGCGCTCGCCCTGGAAACTGGCGGTGATGACGCCGGCAACCGTCTCGAAGGCCACGCTGCCGGTCGCACCCGTGAGCCGCTGGATGTAGCGGGCAAAGCAACGCGCGCCGTTGCCGCACATCTCCGCGCGGCTGCCGTCGCTGTTCCAAAACTCCCACGCCCAGTCCGCCTTCCCCGACGCACACGGCACCAGCAGCATGAGCCCGTCCGCGCCAATACCGCGCTGGCGATGGCACAAGTGCGTGACCTGTTCCGGGGTGAGGTGGACGTTCCCGGCGCGGTTGTCGGCCAGGATGAAGTCATTGCCCGCACCGTTCATCTTCGTAACTTCTAAAAGCATGGCGCGGGACGGTAGCGAGATGAAGGTGTGGCGCAAGCGGCAAAGCGGGAAAGACCGACCCGGAGTGTGGACTTCCAGGCCGTAGCGGGTGATTCGCGAGAGACCGTGAGAGTTCACAGCCCACAGGCTTCGCAGCGACTGCTGCGGGCAGGACGCCAGCGCCCCGGCTAGATCACTTGGGCTGTCGGTAGGCCACGCCGATGCCGCCGGGCTGGCACCAGTGGCTGGCAGATTTCTCGGTGAAGAACAAAAACTGCCGCCCGGTTTTCAGCGCGAAGGCCAGCAACTTGTCGGTCTTCTCAGCGTTGTCGGTCAGAACCAACGCGGTGGGGGAGAGTTTCGATTCGATGAGAGCGAACTCGGCAGCTTCGTGCTCCGGCGTGTGGTCGCTGTCATGGATGAAAAAATCCACCGGCTCGCGCAGTGCCTGGATGGACTGATGGGAGTCGCCCACGACCAGCTTGCCGAACTGATCGTAGGGTGGCTGGAGGAGAAAGCCGGCGTTCGGATTCAAGTCCATTCCCAATACCGTGCCGGGAAAGCCTTCCTGCGCATTGCGCATCAGTGCGGCGGCGATGACGCAGGTGCCCAGCCCTTTGTCCGTGCCGGTCTCCACACAGAGGCGCGGCTTGGTGGCGCGCACGAAGGCATACCAACCGATGCGCCGTCCGAAGCGGGCTTCCGGGTCGGTCACATATTTCTCCTTGGCTTGCTGGCTCCAGCGGACGATGCGGCGCCGCAGCTCGTTGTCCTGCTCGATTTCACGGACATACTTTTCCACCGTTGCGTAGCTCTGGCCGGTGACCACGGCGACGAAGGAGATGAGATACCGGACGTTGAGCGCATCCAGTTCGTAGGTAAAGTTGTGGTGCTCGCGGGACCGGACTGTCCATGCGACGGAGCGCCCGACTGGCAGCAGCGTCTCGCCCAGCGCCATCTTGAGTCGCAACGGGAGGAGCAGGAGGCGGCCGATCCACGAACTGCGGACGAACGTGCGGATGGCTCTCATCGATTGGCTCATGGTTTTGAACGGTGCAGAACGAATTTTAAACGCTTGTCGGAGACGGAGATTGAGTGAAGCGCCGACGGAATTCAATGAGTCGAATCGGGCCCGGGGAATGGGCCAGCTCTGGTGCTGGAAACTCGAACGCGCTTTCGTTACCGCACCATTGCCGCGCGGCTTGCCAATCGGCTGCCTTCCCCCTACAAACCCCGCCAGGCAGACAACAATTCTAACAACTTTCCGCTCACCAGTTCTCTCCTCGACCGCCGGACAAACCCACAGCCAATCCGCCATGAAGCTCACCCCACTGTTCGCCCGCCTCTTCGCCGCCTTCGCGCTGGCGCTTCCGGGCACTGCCGCCGTCCCGCCGGCCGAGAAGCTCCTACCTGCCGACACACTCGCGGTGCTGACCGTCCCGGACTGGGACAAGGCCACCGCCGCCGCGAAGGATTTCTCACTCGCCCAGCTTTGGCGCGACCCCGCGATGAAGCCCTTCGCCGAGAAGTTCGAGCGCAAGCTGGGGGAACTCATCGGGCAGGAGGACAAGAATTTTGCGACCGAGTGGGCGGAGTTCAAGCCGCTCATTGGCGGACAGGTCACGCTGGCGGTCATCCGCAACGAGTGGCAGGGCGAACCCAACTCCGGGCCGGATCTGGTGGCGCTCATTGATGTGAAGGATAAGGCCAAGCAGCTCCGTGCCTTCCTCGACAAGTGCGAGAAGAACGACACCAGCGCGGGCAAGACGATTCAGCGCGAGACGGTGCGGGGCGTGCAGTTTTCTCGCGCGACCGAGCAGGAGTCGTCCAAAAAACTTAAGCCTTACACCGGTCAGTCAGGCTCGCTGCTCCTCATCAGCGAGAGCACGAAGGCGCTCGACCAGGTGCTCGCCCGACTAGCCGGTGCGGGAGCGGGGCTAGACGGGACGCCGGAGTTCGAGCGAGCGCGCAGCACGGTGGGCCGCGACGCTCACGCGTTCGCTTGGATCAACGTGAAGGCGTTGAGCGGCGTGCTGGCAAAACTGCCCGCAGGCGCGCAGGACAACCCGCTGGGCGTTGCACCCGCGCGCATCCTCGATGCAGTCGGTCTCGGCAGCGTGGAAGGCCTGGCATTGGCCGCGCGCGGGGCGAGCGAGGGGACACACGTCGAGTTCTTCATCCAGTCGCCGCAAGCCAAGCGCAAGGGCCTCCTCGCCATCCTCACGCCGGAGCCGAACGAAGCCGCGCCAATGCCCTCGGTAGGTGGCGACACGACGAAATTCACGCGCGTCCGCGTGGATGGACAGAAGGCCTTCGCCGCACTCGAACGCGTCCTCACCGACTTGAATCCGCAGTTGGCAGGGATGGCCACAATCATGTTGGAGAGCGTCGGTAAGGACAAAGACCCCAACTTCGACCTGCGTAAACAAGTCTTCGGCAATCTGGGATCGGACTTTGTCACCGTGCAAAAAGCACCGCGCGGGACGGCGCTGGCCGACTTGAAATCTCCGCCGATGCTCTATCTCGTCGGCTCACCGAAGCCAGAGGCGCTCTTGCAGGCGGTGCGCACCGTCAGCCCGGTGCCGCCGACGGAACGGGAATTTCTGGGCCGGAAAGTTTACACCTTCCAACTCTTGCCGGGACTCGGCGCGGCGCCGGGCCAGAAGGGGCAAATGAGCGCCTCCACCTCCGGCGGGTATCTGGCGATGTCGACTGACGCGGCGCTGCTGGAGGAGTTGCTGCGCGGTGCGGACGCGAAGGGTAAGCCTTTGAGCGACGTGCCCGGCCTCGCCGACGCCGCACAAAACGTCGGGGGCTTCAACACCGGGTGGTTTTCCTATGACAACCAGACCGAGACGCTGCGCCTCCTGTTTGAGCTGTTGAAGAAAGACCCGCAGGCGCTCGATCAGATGCTCGCACTACCGGTGCCCGGCGCGAACATCCCCGCGCTGAAGTCAGCGCAAGAACTGGTGGACTTCTCACTACTGCCGGAGTTCGGGGCGATCTCGAAGTATTTCGGATTCACCGTGCAGGCCACGACCGGCACGCCCGAAGGTATCAGCTTCAAGAGCTTCCTGCCCGTGCCGGCGGGGTTGAAGAAATAACTTCGCGACCCCAGCCCGCTTCGCTCGCATGGCTCACCCTTTCACTCCGTTACGCGGCTGGCTGCCCATGCTGGCGGGGCTGATGGGCTTGCTCGCCGGTTGCACCACGCCTCAACCCGGCGCGCTGCTGAAGCGGCAGGGGGACGAAATCATCGTCGCCGGCCAACTCTTCCACACCGGCACACGCGTGGTCACCTGGCTGGATCCGCACGGCTACGATGCCTACCGCACCGAGCGCCGCTTCGCGCCGTTCGACCAATCTTCGTGGGAAACCTCCAATGTGGCCGTGGCTGCGCTCAAGACGCCGAACCGCTACGGGCTGCGCAAGGACGGCCTCACCGAGGCCCAGGTAGAACGCGTGCGCGGCGGGGGCTGGGATTTGCCGTTGCTGCGCGAAAAGGTGGATCAGTTCGTCCTGCACTTCGACGCAACTGGCACGAGCCGCCAGTGCTTCAAGGTGCTGCACGACCACCGCTGTTTGAGTGTCCACTTCATGCTCGATCTCGACGGGACGATTTACCAGACGCTCGATCTCAAGGAGCGCGCGTGGCACGCCACGACCTCGAACACCCGCAGCATCGGCATCGAAATCACAAACATTGGCGCGTTCGCACCAGGTCAGCAGAAGATGTTCGAGGAGTGGTATCAGCGCGACGACACCGGCTGGCCGCGCGTGGTCGTGCCCGCGCGACTCGGCGAGAGCGGCATCCTCACCCCGAACTTCGTCGCACGCCCCGCGCGGAAAGAGCTGGTCGTCGGCCCTGTGCAAGGCCGGCCATTGCAACAATACGACTTCACGCCCGAGCAATACGCCGCGCTCACGAAGCTCACCGCCACACTCTGCAAGGTGTTTCCCAACCTCCGCTGCGACTACCCGAAAGACGCGAGCGGCCAGCTCATCCCGCGCAAGCTTCCGGATGACGAGTTGAACCAGTTCCGCGGCGTGCTCGGCCACTACCACATCCAGTCGAACAAGGTGGACCCCGGCCCGGCGTTCCAGTGGGAGCGCGTCATCGGCGACGCGAAGAAGCTGTTGCGATGAAGCATTGCAAAGCCATCGCCGCGATGTCGCTCAACCGCGTCATCGGCGACGGGAACCAAATCCCGTGGCACCTGCCGGAGGACTTCAAATGGTTCAAGGCCACGACGCTCGGCCACGTGCTCGTGATGGGGCGCAAAACATTCGAGTCCATTGGCCGACCGCTGCCAGGGCGGGAAACCCTCGTCTTGAGTCGCACGGACTGGAGCCATCCCGGCGTGCAGACGGTCGCGAGTCTTGACGCTGCTGCGGCGCTGACTGGCGACCGCCAAGCGTTCATCTGCGGGGGCGCACAGATTTACACACAAGCCCTCCCGCTCTGCTCGGACCTGTTCCTGACGCTGGTGAAACGCGAGGTGTCTGGCGACGCCTTCTTCCCCGCGTTCGAGGATCGCTTTGAACTCGTCGCCGAACTGCGCGACACGCCGGAGTTCAAGATTCTGCACTATCGGCATCGCGGCTTGACGTTTTCTGACGTGCAGCCAGCCGCCGGCTTGACCAAACTTTCCCATGCTTAAAACGCAATTACTTCACCCGGACATCCTCCGCATCTGTGCGCAGGCCGGCCACCACGCGAAGATTCTCATCGCCGACGGCAACTACCCGGCCTCGACCAAGAAGGGGCCGAACGCCGAACTGGTCTGCCTGAACCTCGCGCCCGGTTGCGTGACGGTGGCGCAGGTGCTCCGCGCGCTCCTGAGCGCCGTGCCGGTGGACTTCGTGAACACGATGGGCATCCCCGCCGACGACAGTTACGCTAAGTTCGGCGAGCCGCCCGCGTGGGCCGAGTTTCGCATCATCGCGCAGGAGGCTGGCCTCACCGCGACCATCGACCCCATCTCCAAGTGGGATTTTTACAAACACGTCGAGTCGCCCGACCATGTGCTCACCATCCAGACCGGCGACCAGGCGCTCTGGGCGAACGTGCTGCTCACGCTGGGCTGCCGGACGAACTAGTTTTGAACCACCGAGGCACAGAGAACACAGAGGGGGGAGCCAGTGTCAAACGTGGGGCTGTTCCCCTGTCTCCGTTCTCTGTGGCCTCTGTGCCTCGGTGGAGAAATTGTCTAACTCATGAAAACGAAGCCCCGCATCGGCACCGCTGGCGAGCTGAAGTTCGTCGTCGCGCAGGAGCACGTCATTGACTTCGCCACGGGCGGGATGCCGGCGGTGTTGAGCACGCCGCGGCTGGTGGCGCTGGTCGAGCGCTGCGCGCGTGAGTCGCTGTATCCATTCCTCAATGACAACGAACGCACCGTCGGCGCGGAGATTGAAATCCGCCATCTCGCACCCACGCCGCTCGGCCAACCCGTGACCATCACCACGCGCGTCATCGGTGCCGAAGCCCGGGTGGTGGACTTCCAATTCGAGGTGCGCGACGCCCACGAGGTCATCGCACGCGGCCTGCACAAACGCGCCGTCATCACCGTCGAGAGCTTCGCGAAGCGGGTGGCGCGCAAGGCCGTCGGATGAACTACTTTGAGCCACGGATGAAACACGGATTGAACACGGAAGCGGTTTCGCGCCGGAGCTTTCTCCAACGCAGCGGTCTCGCGGCGGCGGGCGCGACCCTGCTTCAAACAGGGGAAGACAGCCTTGCCCAAGTCGCCGGCGAACGCCCGCCGCGTGCGGAAGGCGTCACGGTCATCAACCCGCGCAGCCGCGTGCCCGTCGGCCTCATCATTGATGACTCGACGTGTCTGGTGAACTTGAACCGGTTCGCCATGCCGCAGTTCAACGAGGTCTATCTCGGCGCGAAGGGGGTCTATCAGCGCAACTGGCGCGAGTGGCCGGTGGAGATTCCCGATAGCTTCGTGCGCAAGTTCGGCGAGTGGGCCGCCGGCGCGGGCGTGAAAGGAAAATACAGCGTCGTGCCTTATCCCGCGTGCGTGGGCCGGCTCGACCGCGGCCTGCCCGGCTGGTCCAAGCGCGAGCTGGACGACAGCATCAAACTCGTCCGCGAGCTGCTGCTGCCGAGCTGGGACATCCACCCCGAGATGGTCACGCACACGCGCGTCATCGACCTCAAGACCGGTCATCCCTACCCGGAGCTGACGCCGAAGTTCATGGAGAACTGGGAGTGGACCACGGGCCGTAGCGCGGACGAAATCGCCGCTTACATGGCCTACGCGTTGCGCATCCTGAAGGAGGTCGGCCTGCCGTGCGAAGGCATCACCACGCCCGGCGGCTTCGGCAAGAAGGCGCGTCCGCAGATGGCGCTGGCGACCTTCCAGGCCGTGCGCGACGTGTTCGGTGCGAAGATTCCAAACTACTTCACCGACCTCACCACCGAGGGCGCCCAGAGCGTCGCGCCGCTCGTGCTCAACGCCGCCGGCCTCGACGGACCCGACCCGCGTTGCGTGGTCTATGTGCCCGGCTGCACGGGCGACTGGACCGCCGGCTGGGACTGCACGAACCCCGGCGGCGCGGACAAGTTCATCACGGCGGATGGCAAAGGCGGACGCATGGTGGAGGTCATCCAGCGGGGCGAGCCGGCCCTGATGTTCGGCCACTGGACGGGCATCTACTTCAACGGCTACGAGGTCGGCTTCAAAATCCTTCAAGAGGTCGTGAAGCGCCTGCACGCGCGCTTCGACAACCTGCACTGGATGAAGAACAGCGAAGTCTCACGCTACTGGGCCGCGAAGGAACTCACCCGTATTGAGCGCACCGGCAACGTGCTGAAACTCCGCGCCCCCTACGCCTGCCCGGACTTCACGCTGCGCATCGCCGCCCGCGCGCCAAAGCCCCCGCTGCTCCGTGTCGCTGCCGACGCCAAGCCACTCACCGAAGTCGCCACCCCGCTGAAACTCCAACCCAACACCTGGTGCCGCGATGGCGAAGCGACGCTCGTGTGCTTCGCCCTGCCGAAGGGCGCTTCCCAACTGGAACTCCCAACCTGATTTAGAGCCACAGATGAAACACAGATTGAACCCAGACAAGGAGTTCTATAAGGAGAGCAGGAGGGCCGGAGAATAACTGCCTGCCGCACTTCAGCCCCTCCTGCCTTCCTGCTCTCCTTATGCAGCCTCTTTTCCTGCATCTGTGTTCCATCAGCGGCTAAGAAAAACAAAATGCAAACCAGACCCCTCGGCCAGACCGGCCTCCACCTCCCCATCCTCAGCTTCGGCGCGTCCTCGCTCGGCGCGGAGTTCCGCAGCCTGAAACTCGCCGAAGCCCTCGACAGCGTCCGCGTGGCGCTCGACTGCGGCCTGAACTTCATCGACACCTCGCCGTTCTACGGGCGCGGCATGAGCGAAGTGCTCCTCGGCATCGCGCTCAAGGGCGTCCCCCGCGACAGCTACACGCTCTGCTCCAAGCTCGGCCGCTACGACCTCACGCACTTTGACTTCAGCGCCAAGCGCGTCGCCGAGAGCGTGGACGTGAGCCTGCACCGCCTCGGCACCGACCACCTCGACATCATCCTCTGCCACGACATCGAGTTCGTGCCGATGCAGCAAATCGTGGACGAGACCCTCCCGGCGCTGCGGAAGATTCAGCAGGCGGGCAAGGTGCGTTTCATCGGCTTCAGCGGCTACCCGATGAAGATCTTCAAGTTCATCTGCGACCAAACCGCCGTGGACTGCGTGCTCTCCTACAACCAATACACGCTCCAGAACACGCGCTTCGCCGACGAGGCCGTCCTGTATCTGAAGGCCAAGGGCGTGGGCGTAATGAACGCCGGCCCGTTCAGTGCGCGCCTGCTCACCAACGCCCCGCTCCCCGCGTGGCTCAAGGAACCCGAGTCAGTGAAAGCCGCCGCCCGCGCCGCCGCCGCGCACTGCGCCAGCCGGGGCGTGGACATCGCCCAACTCGCGCTCCAGTTCAGCCTCGCGAACCCGGACATCGCCACAACCGTCAGCGGTAGCGCGAACCCGGTGAACATCCGCAACTGGGCCAAGTGGGCTACCGAGCCGCTCGACCCACAGCTCCTCGCCGAGGTCCAAGCCATCTTCGCCCCGGTGAAGAATCTCGGACACAAGGAGGGCTTGGCGGAGAACAACTGAACCTCGCGCTCGCAGATGCTTCGCTTCCTGTCTGTTCCCACCTCGCTGTGCGTCACGCTGCTGTTTGCAGTGGGGCAGATAGGCGCCGCCGCCGAACCCCGCCTCGTGGTCGTCTTCGGCGACTCTATTACGCAGGGCGGCGCGTTACCCACTGTGGACCGGCCTCGTGTCTGGGTTGCTCTCGTGGAGAAGGATTCCGCCGGTCGTCTGAAGTTAGTCAACGAAGGCAAGGGCGGTCGCCCCACCGCCTCGCTGAAGGAGTTCGACGCGATGCTCGCCCGCCACCCGCGTGCCGACCAACTCGTCATCGCCCTCGGCACGAACGACTCGCGCGACATCACCGACGAGTGTGTGCCCAAGGCCGTGGCAAACTTGCGCGCGATGGTGGAGCGGGTCCGTAAAGCTTGGGGTGACAAACTGCGCGTGCTGCTCGTCGGCCCACCGAACCTCAACAAGAACGCCCTCGTAGCCACCAAGCCCATCGCCAACGAGCGCGAGGCCAAGCTGCGCGAGCAAGGCGATGCCTTCGCGAAGCTAGCGAAGGAACTCGGCTGCGACTTCACCAGCCTCTTCGGCGTCGTGCCCGATGCCAGCCTCACCAAGGACGGCGTGCATCCCGACGCCACCGGCAACGAAGCCATCGCCCGCGCGCTGTTGCCCGTGCTCCTGAAGTGACGGGGCACGCCCAGCGCCAGTTATGGCGAACGGCTTCCGTGCCCGGGCTTACGGCCCTCGGTAAACCAGTTCAGCCCAGAATCTCCGAGATGACCCGCCCATGCACATCCGTGAGCCGCTGGTCACGGCCGCCGAAGCGGAAGGTCAGGCGCTCGTGGTCCATGCCAAGTTGGTGGAGGATTGTCGCGTGCAGGTCGTGAATGTCCACGCGGTGCTCCACGGCACTCATGCCCATCTCGTCCGTGGTGCCGTAGGTCATCCCGCCGCGCACGCCGCCCCCGGCCATGAAGATGGTGTAGCCGCTGACGTGGTGGTCACGACCGTCCGTGCCGGCGGAGTGCGGCGTGCGGCCCATCTCGCCGGCCCAGAGGACGAGCGTTTCGTCGAGCAGGCCGCGCGCCTTCAGGTCCGTGATGAGCGCGGCGACGGGTTGGTCGGTGATGCGGGCGTTCTCCTCGTGTCGCCGCCGCAAGTCCCCGTGCTGGTCCCAGGGTGAATTGTTGCCGTGCGTGTTCGGGCAGGTGATTTCGATGAACCGCACGCCCGCCTCGACCATGCGCCGCGCCCGCAGGCATTGCAGCGCGTAGAACTTGTCGAAGTCATTCGCGCGGTCCACGCCGTAGAGGCGGAGCGTCTCGGCACTCTCGCCAGTCACGTCGCACAGCGAGGGCACGAGCGACTGCATCCGCGCGGCGGTCTCGTAGTTCTTGATGGCAGACTCGATGGCGTCCGAGCCACCGAGTAACTTCGCGGTGTCCGAGTCTTGTTCGCGGAGGAAGTCCAGCTTCGCACGCTGCAACGCGGCGGGGTCGGCGGGCGTGATATTGTCCACAGGCCGGCCCTTGGCGCGAACGGGCGTGGCCTGGTGCGTCGCGGGGAGGAACGAGCTGGCGAAGTTCTGCGAGCCGCCGTTGGGCACCCAGTCGTTGTTGAGCAGCATGTAGCTCGGGAGCTGCTCGTTCTCCGTGCCGAGGCCGTAGGACACCCACGACCCGAGGCTCGGCGCCGCGCCGATGCTGCGCCCCGTGTGGAGCAAGAGGCTCTGCGCCCCGTGCAACGGCGTCTCGCCGACCATCGAGCGCACCACGCAGAGTTCGTCGGCGACACCCGCGATGTGCGGCAGGAGGTCGCTCACCCAGAGGCCGGACTGACCGTGCTGTTTGAACTCCCACTGGTTCTTCAGCCATTTGCGATTGGCGCTGACGCTCTGTGAAAGCTCGTCCGCGCGCCACTGCGCGGGCTGGCCGTTGCGTTTCGTCAGTTCGGGTTTGGGGTCGAAGGTGTCCACGTGCGACACGCCACCGTCCATGAAGAGGAAGATAACGTGCTTGGCGCGCGGAGCGAAATGCGACAGGGGACGACGCGCTTCGACACCGGCAAGACGGTTCGCCAGCCCAGCGAAGGCCAGCCAGCCGATGCCCATGCTGGACTGCTGAAGAAAACTTCTGCGCGTGGCGGCGGGAGAAAGGCGACCGGGGCAAAGCGAGTTTGTGGAGATGCCGTCTTCAGTGGACATAGATGAACTCCTTCACGTTGAAGAGCGCGTGCGCCACGTCGTGCCACACGGGCGCGCAGGCCATGAGCGCGCCGGGTGCGAGGCCGTGCAGCTCCGCCGAGCGGTCCGCGAGCTTCACGAGCCGCGACAGCTCCTCGCCGCGCGGCGGGCGGCCGAGTGCGCTGGCGAACATCGCTTTTGCCCGCACTTCCGGCGTTGTCGCGCCGTCCTTGAGCACGCGGTCGCCCCAGTGCTTGGCCATCGCGAGGACGAACGGGTCGTTGAGCAACGCGAGCGCCTGGTCGGGGACGTTGGTCACGTCGCGCTTGCCGGTGGTGAGTTTCGGGATGGGCTGGTTGAAGAGCGCGAGGAACTTGGGCGGCTCCATCAAGGTCATCTTCAAGTAGAGGCTGCGGCGGCCGAGGCCGTCGAGCGGGCCGCTGAAGAGCCGCTTCGCCGCGTCCTGCGCGGTGCGATGCGGGTCAATCGGCTCGCCCCCGATCACCGGGTCGAGGCGGCCGGAGACGGCGAGCAGCGCGTCGCGGATGGACTCGGCGTCGAGACGCTGCTGCGGGAAATGATGCCACAGGCGGTTCTCCGCATCCTGGGTGAGCGCCGCCGCACTCGTCGTGCTGGCCTGCCGCCACGTCGCGGACGTGACCATGAGGCGCACCAGCTTTTTGAGCGACCAACCTTCAGCCACGAAGCGCGCGGCGAGGTAGTCGAGCAACTCGGGATGAACCGGCTTCTCGCCAAGATGGCCAAAATCGTCCGGCGTGCGCACCAAGCCCTCGCCGAAAAGGTGCAGCCAGACGCGGTTCACGAAGACGCGCGCCGTAAGCGGGTTCGTGTCGCTGGCGATGCTGCGGGCGAGTTCGAGCCGGCCGCTGGAGTCGGCAACGGCGCGCGTGCCCGGGCCGCCGAGGAGCCGGATGTTGCCGCGCGGCACGACGGCGGCGAACTCGGTGTAAGCGCCGCGCACGCTGAGGCGTTCGTCGCGGGCCTCGTTCCAATCGTCCGCCGAGCCGATGGTGCGGTCGGGCTGGAGGCGCTTCTCAGCCGCGCGATAGGCGGCCACGAGCGGCGCGAGCGCGGCGTTGGTCGCTTCGTTCGGCAGCCACTTCGCGGCGAGGGCTTCGTTGAGCAGGCGCACGTCCTCGCTGTCGCAGCGGTCCCCGGCCCAGCGCGTGACGGCGGCGAGCAATGCGTCGGCGAAGCGCGCGGCGAGTTGCTCCTTCGACTCCGGCACGGGCTCGTTGGCGAAGAGCGTGGCGAAGCGCACGAGTTCATCCTGCGGGGCCTTGCCGGCGGCGTGCTGATAAACGCGCGTGAGGCCGAACCACGAGCGCGCGTCGGCCACGTCGCTTTCCTTCAGGCCGCCGTAGCCGGTGCGCGGCGGGAAGTAGTTGTTCAGCGACTTGGTGGCGAGCTCAAGATAGACGCGGCGGGCGCGGCTGGTGTCGTTGCCGCCGGCGAGCTTGTCGAAGTTGCCGGCCGTGAGCGTGAGCCACGCGGGCTGCGGCTGGTTGAGGAAGGCGAGCCGCTCGGAGTGAAACGCCTGGTCCACGATGAACGCGCGGGCGGCGTGCCGCCCGGCCGCGTAGCCCGCGGAGAAAGTCATCGCCGTCTCCGGCGGAAAGAGCGGGCTGCGCACGGCGCCCGCGAGCCGCTGGGACCACGCGTGCGACCAGCGGCCAGCGGGGAGCACCTGCGTGAGCGCGGCCTCGCCCTCATCGGCCACGACCAACTCGCCGTCGCGAACGAAGCCGTGCTTCATGCCGAGGCCGTCCCAGCGCCAGCCGCCGGGTGCGTCTGCGCGGGTGAAGTCGGCGACTAGGGTGAGGTTCGTCTGGTTGGCTGTGGCGCGCTTCTCGCGCTCGCGCTGGAACTCCTCGCGCAGTTTCGGCCACGCGGTGGCGAGGGCGAGGGCGTTGGTCGAGCGCAGCTGCGTTTGCCGCCAGAGCGATGCGAGCGAGTCGGGGAAGGCGGGCGTTGGTTTCTCGTCGGCGGGCAGCGCGGTGAGTTTCGCCAGCAGCGGCTCGCGAGAGTTGAGCCAGAGTTTCGCCAGCGCCGTGCGCAGGGCTTGCTTGTGGCGACGGAGCTCGGCGAGCACGGCCTCGTTCGGGTCCACCGCGTCCGCGCTGCGTGCGCCCCAGCGCGTGCTCATGAAGATGCCGGCGAGCGCGTAGTAGTCGCGTTGGGAAATGGCGTCGAGCTTGTGGTCGTGGCACTGCGCGCAAGCGACGGTGGTGCCGAGGAAGCCCTTGCCGACGGTGTCGATAATGTTGGCGATGGCCTCCTGAGTGACGCCTTCGGCGGCGGCGTTGTCGCCGTGTCGGCGCTCGCCGAGGCGCAGGGCCATCGGGCCGAGGAGGCTTTCGTTCAGCCCCGTGTGCGTGTCCGCGCGGGACGGCAGGAGGTCGCCGGCGAGTTGTTCGAGGATGAGTTGTTTGAACGGCACGTCGGCGTTGAAGGCCCGCACGAGATAATCGCGATAGCGCCAGGCGTGTTTCGCGGGCGCGTCCCACTCATAGCCATGCGT
The DNA here is from genome assembly GCA_943330855.2 of Klebsiella pneumoniae. Lineage (GTDB taxonomy): Bacteria > Verrucomicrobiota > Verrucomicrobiia > Limisphaerales > SXTU01 > SXTU01. The sequence continues at coordinate 26,302 of CALQJI020000018.1, read as the reverse complement.
GTCGGTGTAGTGGACGACATCCATCCAGTGCCGCGCCCAGCGTTCGCCGAAGTGCGGGCTGGCGAGGAGGGAGTCTACGAGGCGTTCGAAGGCGAGCTCACTTTCTCGCTTGCCCACCGGCTCACCTGCCTGCGCCGGAGCAGGTGGGAAAGTGGGATAGTGGGAAAGTGAGCTGGCGTGGACGAAAGCCTCGACCTCTTCGGGGCGCGGCGGCAGGCCGGTGAGCGCGAAACTCAAGCGGCGAGCCAAGGTGCGCGCGCCGGCTTCCGGCGCGGGCGGGAGCGCGGCCTGTTCCAGTCCGGCGAGGATGAACCGGTCCACTTCGGTGCGACACCACCCGGGATTTTTCACGGCGCGCGGGGCGAGCGAGCGGACGGGCTGGAGGCTCCACCAAGTCTGGCGCTCGTGATAAGTGGCTTCCCAAGACCCTCCGCCGGGAGCCGCGCTTGCGGCGGCGAGGCCGAGGCCGGCGAGCAGAAGCAAGCTGTAGGCGGTGCGTTTCATTTCGTTGCGAGTGAGGCTGACACTCGGCCAACCAGGCGTGTTTCAGCAAGGCCAGCCTTACTCGAACTCGGGTTGCTCAAGAAGGAGCGACTGGTCGCTGCCCCGGCTCATTCACGCAGGCTACCGGAGCACTCCCCGACGGTGCACCGTAGCACGACGCTCGAGATAGTTCGCTAAATGCCGCCCGCTTAGACGCCCTCGAACGCGGGCCAAAAAACTAGCCGTGTCACCTTCGCTTGAGCCGCCGACAGCGGTCCACCACCACCGACGCCAGTTGAACCACGCGCAGCCGGGCTGACGCGGACGCCGGGCGCAGCCCGACAGCTGGTCCCCGAAACGAGCGCGCTCAGCTTTGCGTTGAAGCGGGGCGGAAACCGGCTCGTCAGTTTGCCCGTGCTGACCATTCGCTCCCATTCCCCCTCCCGCTTCTGTGATGGCGTGTCGCGCCGGAGCTTCCTGAAGATCGGTGGGCTGGCATTGGGCGGGCTGGCGCTGCCGCAGCTCCTCGAGGCCGAGGCGCGCGCCGGCATCCGCAAGTCGCACAAGGCCGTCATCATGATTTACCTGCCGGGCGGACCGCCGCACCAGGATATGTATGACCTCAAGAACGACGCGCCCAGCGAAGTGCGCGGGCCGTTCAAGGAAATCCCCACGAACGTCCCCGGCATCCGCATCTGCGAGCACCTCCCGCGCATGGCCGCGATGATGGACAAGCTCGTGCCCATCCGTTCCATCGTCGGCGCGGAAGGCGGGCACGATAACTTTCAGTGCTTCACCGGCCGGCCCACGCGCAGCCAACCGCCCGGCGGCTGGCCGATGTTCGGCTCCCTGATTTCCAAGCTCCAAGGCCCCGCCGACGCAGGGGTGCCGCCGTTCGTCGGGTTGGAGAACAAGACCAAGCACCGCCCTTACAACCTGGCGACCCCCGGCTTCCTCGGGGTGCCGCACAAATCCTTCCAGCCCGAAGGCGACGGCAAGACGGACTTAATCTTGAACGATCTTTCCGTCGAGCGCCTCGCGGACCGGAAGAACCTGCTCGCCAGCTTCGACCACTTCCGGCGTGACGTGGACGGGAGCGGGTTGATGGACGGACTCGATGCGTTCCAGCAGCAAGCCTTCGGCGTCCTCACGTCGAGCAAGCTAGCCGCCGCGCTGGACTACACGAAGGAAGCCCCCCGCACCATCGCGGCTTACGGCAAGGGCGACCCTGCCCTGCGCGGCGACGCCTCCCCGCGCCTCAACGAGCAGTTCCTCATCGCCCGCCGCCTCGTCGAGGCGGGCGCGCGCGCCGTCACCGTCTCCTTCGGCTTCTGGGATTACCACGGGCAGAACCACAAGATCGCCAAGCAAGACTTCCCCATGCTCGATCAAGCCGTGACCGCGTTGGTGCAAGACCTACACGACCGGGGCTTGGACAAAGATGTGAGCGTGGTCGTCTGGGGTGAGTTCGGTCGCACCCCGACGATCAACAAGGACGCGGGCCGTGACCACTGGCCGCGCGTCTCCGCTGGCCTGCTCGCGTGCGGCGGGATGAAGACCGGACAAGTCATCGGCGCGACGGACCGGCTCGGTGGCGAATGCAGCGAGCGCCCCGTGCGCTTCGGCGATGTCTTCGCGACGCTCTACCAGAATCTCGGCCTCGACGCACACTCGACCATCACTGACTTGAGTGGTCGCCCGCAGTATCTGGTGGAACCTGGCTGCGAGCCGATGCGCGAGCTGGTGGGATAAACCGCAGGCTGCGGCGGGGGGCGATCCCTCTCCCGAAGGGAGAAAGCTGGGCAAAGGGGTTCCGTGCGGCGGCGTTAATAGCCCCCCTCATCCGGCCTTGCGGCCACCTTCGCCCCTCCTCAGAGGATGGGAGAAGGCCCTCGCCGTCACTCCCCCTCCCTTCCTCGGAGGAGGGGAGAGGGCTGGGGTGAGGGGTTCCGTGCGGCGGCGTTAATAGCCCCCCCTCATCCGGCCTTGCGGCCACCTCCTCCCCTCCTCAGAGGAATGGCGAAGGCCAACTTCGCGGCGTCCGGCGGGCATTCCACCGACTGGCATTGGGAATGGGTATCGTTGGCCTTGGCGATCAGCGCCAGCCAATGCCAGTCAGGGCGGTTCCCCCCGCCCCCTCGCCGTATGGCCTAAACAGGCCATAGACCGTCCGACGATTCTCGATAGAGTAGCGACGTTTCTCATGACGCCCGCCCCGCACAACCCAAACCCCCGGCGCAGCCCTGCCCTCCTGCCCTCCTGCCCAAGAGCAAGAATTCCTGCGGCGGTGGCAGCGCTCGCTTCTTTCACCGTAGTCAAGCGCCGCAAACTGCTGCTCGGACTACCGCTTGCCTTCAGCGGCCGACTGGAAGCGGCCTTCCGTCCGTTCACCGCGACCTTCCTACGCTTGGATTCTTTGCTCCTGCGGCTGGATTTCCTATTCGAGCGAGCAGATTCACTATTCCGGAGGCTGGGCCTCCTGCTCCAGAGTCAGAATACCACTATCGGCGCGAGCAAATCCCGTGTTCCGGCAGCCATATCCTGTATTCCGGCGAGCACATTCCATGTTCCGGCAGCCATATCCCATGCCTCAGCGGTCAGCTCCCGCATTGCCGCAGCCACATTCCATTTAATTCCGCCCGCCTGAACACCCAATCAACCCACTGAAAGAAGCAACCTATGGCCGAGAACATCGAATCCACCCTCCAACGCGCGCAATCCACCAAGGCCGTGCAGACATCCATCGCCGGCACGTGGACTTGGGATGAGATGACCCTCCTCCAATGGGACACCGCCATCGCCGCCTTCGTCACTCAGATGGAGACCGAGCAAGACGCGGAAGCCGATTACCTCGCCAAGCGCGGCGAGACCGACGCCGCCATTGACTCCATTCACTCCCTCGCCGGCCGCAGCGTCCGCATGGCCAAGAACCGTTACCGGGACACCCCCGCCAAGCTCGAAGTCATCGCCCGCCTCCGCAACGACTCCGCCAGCCGCTCCGGCAAGCTCCAAGACGCCCTCGAATGGGAGAGCGCGTGGGAGAAGCTGGAGCCGGCCTGGTCCCCGCTGCCCGGCGTGACCCTCGCCACCTTCAAACCCCAGCGCCTTGCCGCCATGGCCCTCCTCGAAGGCCTCACCACCAAGAAAACCACTTGGGACGCCACTGACGAGCAGCTCAACAGCCAGGGCCGGGTGCTCAATGGCAACTGCGTGGCGTGGTATGAAGCCGCCACCATCGTCTTCCCCGCTGGCACCCCGGAGGGCGACCTCATCCGCAGCGACATCCCCACCACCTACACCCCGCCCAGCACCCCGCCCACGGCCATTCAGATCGACCAAGTCACCCCGCAACCCGGCGGCGAGATCGACATCACCTTCATCCCCGGCGGTGGCCACGACGCCACGAGCCGCCGCCTCGAATGGCAGGTCGTGGGCGTGGACCCCGGCTTCGACCACGACGTGGCGCTGAACATCGTGGGTCAGACCCTCACTGGCTTCACCCCCGGTCAGCCCGTGAACCTCCGGGTGAAGACCGCCAATCCCGCCGGGAATACCTACAGCGCAGTGAAGCCCGTGACGACTCTCTGACGACGGGCGAGCAGGCAGCGCAGCGCGTCGTTAACGGTAGGGCCTTGCTGCGAAAGGCCCTGTCCCACTTACATCCGTTCCGGCCAAAGCTTATGAAACCCATTCCGCTCCTCCTCCTCGCCCTGCTCGCCTGCCTGCCTGCCGCTCACGCCGCCGACACCCTCCGTGGACACCACCATCCGGCCCGGCACCAATACCGTGCAAACCCTCTGGAACGCCACGCCCGGACGCACCTATCGCCTTCAGTCCACGACCAGTCTCACCGCGCCGTGGCTCAATGCCCTCCCCGGCCCCGGCACGCTTACCGCCACCAGCAACGCCCTTTCCCAAACCATCTACGCCGGACTGACGAGCACAGTGGGTCTGGACCTCAAGGTGTGGGATGAGGCCTGGGGCGCGCAGCTCAGCCACACGTTTGACCTCATCCCGCAGACGGTGCTCTGGCACACGAACGGTTCCACACTGGCTCCGACCATTACCGTCCCGCCGCAGTCCGTGAGCGTGAGCAGCATCGGGGTGAAGTGGAGCGCGGGCTATCGGCTGGCGACGGAGGCGGAGTGGGAGAAGGCGGCGCGGGGCGGGTTAAGCGGGCAGCGTTTCCCGTGGGGCAACACCATTTCGCACGGGCAGGCGAACTACTACAGCTACGGTCCCTACTACGCCTACGATGTGAATGGCACAGTAGGCTATCACCCTACCTATTAGGGCGGTGATCGTCCCTATACGAGTCCGGTGGGGAGTTTTGCGGCCAATGGATATGGGCTATACGACGTGGTGGGGAACGTGTGGAACTGGTGTTGGGATTGGTATGGCTCGTATGGGAGTGGCACGCAGACCGACCCTGTCGGGCCTGTTTCAGGCTTCCGCCGGGTGGTCCGTGGGGGCAGCTGGGGAAGCCCCTCGGACAACCTCCGGTATGCCTACCGCGGCACCTTCCCCCCGTCGGATCGCGACAACAGCATCGGTTTCCGTTGCGCGCTCGGCCAGCCCTGAACGGCCCAGAGCGGAGTGTCTGCCTAGGCTCGAATCGGAGCGAGGGACGAGCGCGCAAGGAGCGCCCGGAGCGCGGCTTTCAAGCCGCAGAAAGCCCCCCCCTCCACCCACGACGTCTCAACCAATCCGACACCTTCAGTCCTTCCTACGCTTCTGCGGCATGAATGCCGCGCTCCACTCGCGGCTTGAGTCCTCGCGCGCTGCCTGCTCCCATCCGCCTCATTCCCGCGCCGCCCACGCCACCCGGCCCGCCTCACCATCCCGGCCTGCTCAAACTCATCGAGGCCAAGCGCGAATGGCACTGGCGTCCCACGCCCGACGAGCTCCGCCGCGGCTTTCGCGGCTGGCACGAGCGCGGCTACCTCCCGCACTTCGACGCCCCGCACGTCACCCAGCTCGTCACCTTCATGCTGGACGATTCCTTCCCCCTCACCCGCCGCGCCGAGTTGGAGCCATTCCTCAAAGAACCAGACCATTCCCTGCGCCGACGGAAGCTCGAGGCATGGCTGGACCGAGGCCACGGCGAATGCTGGCTGGGCCGTCCCGCTATCGCCGACGCCGTCTTAGCCGTGCTGCGTGCCAGCGACGGCACCAACTCCCAACTGCGCGCCTGGGTCGTCATGACCAACCACGTCCACCTCGTCGTGGACGTGCAGGACGAGCCCCTCGCCAAGCTGATGCATATCTGGAAAGGCAAGTCCGCCCGCGCTGCCAACGAGCTACTGGGCCGCACCGGTCGTTTCTGGCAACCGGACTACTTCGACACCCTCATCCGCAATGACGCGCACCTGCGCCAAGCCACGCGCTACGTGGAAGCAAATCCCGTGAAAGCTGGCTTGACGAAGGAAGCCGCCGCGTGGTCTTGGAGCAGTGCCTGCCCAGCATAGGAGCGCGGTGTTCATGCCGCAGAAACGTCCGCCCGCCGAGCGCGCTCGAACAGTCCTACATTCCCCCTCCTTCGCATCTTCCTGCGGCGTGAACGCCGCGCTCCCGCCGAATGCGCGCCCTCGCCGGAGCGCGGACTTGGCGGGCGTCCAAAGTGAGGCCGGCAAACGGTATGACATCGAGGCGACCGAGACGCCGGGCGTGCCCAGCTCATGGGTTCCCGTGGCGACGAATCTCGACGGCACGGCCTTGGTGGATTTCACCGACACGGTCGCGGCCAGCCGACAGGCGCGCTTCTACCGGGTGATTGAGAGATAATTTTGCCGGTCCGTGTGGACCGGTCACGGGTGGGAGGGTTGGCCTTCGTGTGCCGCTCCCACCCGTGTAATTCTCCTGCTCCGCCGGGCAGCATCGGGACGCCAAAGGGAGCAGGCTCAACCGCCGGCCTTCAGTGGGATCCCTGTCTGAAGTCGTATGCGGACCCCGCGTTGGCAGTAGTAAATCGCGTAGCCCACGCCCGCACCGAAGAACCCGCCGAAGATCACGCCCCAGCCCAGCATCGCGGCCATCTTCCGTTGCGGGCGGTTGAACATTTCGCCGAGCAATTGCGCGCCACCCTCGCCCGGCAGCCAGCGCCACCAGACTTCGCCCAGGAAATATCCGAGCGCGTTCAGAAGAATCAGCACCGCCGCCACGCGAAGGAACTGCCGGCCCGCGCCGAAGCCCCACGCCAGCACCCCGGCCATCGCCGCCGCGCCCAGCACCGCGCCCACGACCTCCGCCGCCAACGTGCCGCGCAGGCCAAACCACGCCGCGCACCACACGAACGAGTAAGCAATGAACGCGAGGGTGAACAGTCCGTAAATCCGCACCGTGCCACCCGGCCCGATCACGAGTTGCCCGAAGACCAGCCCCGCCAGCCCGATGAAGACGAGCGCGCACAGAGCGTAGAGGCCCGGCTCGCCCACCGCCTGGGTCAGCGCCTTCCCGCCGACTGCCCACACCGCAAAAGCCACGAGGCCCACCAGCCCAAAGCCCAGCCCGCCGATGAACAGCGATTGCCTAATCGTCGGCACGCGCGGCGGCACGGCGGCCTCGGCCACGCGGGCGAGGATGCTTTCGGAATGGAGGCCAATGAGCTTCATGGAGTGGCAGCGGACAACGAGACTTCGGATTCAGCGTGAGCCTATTCCTGCCCCGGGTGATGGCAAATGGAAATTGAGCGCATTCACGTGCTGCCCCCAGAGCCGGCATTCCAGGCCGCAGTGGGCGTTTCGCCCCAAGGCGTGAAGTTCACAGCCCACGGGCTTCGCGAATGGGCCAAGGGCGGGACGCCCGCGCTCCGGACGGCGGGCCTTTCGGCTTGCGCCGACAACTCGCGTTGCTAGCGTCGCCAGTCCCTGCGAACGGCCAGTTCCGCAGTGGCCATGATGCCCACTCAATCGCGAGCCGCCGCCAAGCTACTTCCCCAGTCGCGCACTTCCACGTGTCGGTTCCTCCCGCTCCGACGCAGTGCCGGAGAACTTCGCTTGCTCGCCAGCGTGGCGGCGCTCGTCCTGTGTGGCAGCGCATCTGCACAAACGTCGTTCCCCATCCCGCCACCGACGACGGAGCGCATCGTCCAGTCGGCACCACGAACTCCAGACGACCCCGAAACACTTCGGCTCCACGCCGAGGCACTGGCCAAACGCGGCAAAATCAGCGATGCGCTCGCCGTCGTCCGCCGACTGCTCCGCACGGAGCCGGCCAGCGCTCAGTATCGTTTGCTGGAAGCGCAGTATCTCGGCTGGCTGGGCCGCACCGCTAGCGCGGGCGAACGCTTCAGGCGCTTGCTACAGGAGAATCCCAGTGACGCTGCCGCGCAGGAGGGCTACGGCAACACCCACCTCTGGCGGGGCAACTGGCACGACGCCCAAGCCGGCTACGCAAATGCCCTATCCGCCTCCAGCGCGGACAACATCACCGCTCAACTGGGTCTCCAGCGGGTGCTCCTCGCGGCGGGCCGCGCCACGCCCGCGTATCGTCAGGCGCTCGAACTCGACCGCCGCACGGGTCGGCAGGACGCGGAAGTCGGCCTGTTTCTCGCCGGCATCCACGCCGCCGTGGACAACGACGAAGCTGCCTTCCCCCTCGCCAGCCGCCGCACGAGCGACCCCGATGTGCGTTTGCGACAGACCGCTTTCCACGCCCAACGGCTCATCGCGCGCGGCCAGAAGGACGAGGGACTAAACCTCATCGCCAGTTACGCCGAGGCGCACGCGCGCGACTACAACGCGCTCGTTGCTGCGGGGGAAGCCTTCGCCACCGCCGGCAAGTTTCGCGACGCCCGTGGCTACTTCGACCGCGCTGCGCAACTCGCGCCCGACCGCGACGAAGCGCTGCTCGGGCTTGCGCGCTTGACCCGCCAGCAGGGCAAGCAACGCGACAGTCTCGCGCTCTATGAAGAACTCGTTACCCGGAACCCCGAATCCCTGCCCGGCTGGCTCGGGCTCGCGGAGATCGCACAACAGCGCGGCGACCTGACTCGTGCGTGGCAGGCCCTCGACTCTGCGCAACGTGTTGCGCCCGCCTCCGCGCTCATCTCCCGCGAGCGGCTCAAGATTGCCTTCCGCGAAAAGGACGCCGACGCGTTCTCTCGCGTGCTGCGCGACTACCAGCGCGCGCAACCAGCGGATGCATGGACCGAGTTGTGGGCACAAAAATGGGCCGCCGCGCACGGCGGCGAGGGTGCCTCGCCGGCGGTGAACTCCCCTGCCCTGCAAGCCCTCCTCGACCCGCTCGCCCCCGACCTCACCGGCGAGGCGCTGCGTATCCTCCGCCGGCAGACCGGCGAGCCGTGGCAACGCGTGGCGCAACGCGTCCCCGCCGCGCCCGGGGCCGGCTTGCAGGAAGCCGCGCAGCAAAAACTCAGCAAACAGGTGCGCATCGCCGACTCCAGCATTGTCGGCGTGAGCACGGGCTACGAGTTCGCGAGCTTGCAGGACACGACCGGTGCAGGCGCGCGACTACAGGCGTGGCACGAGGGGCACCTCTCCGCGTATTGGCGACGCCCATTGGGCATGACTGTCTCCGGCGAATACCGCACGTTCTCCCGCTTCGGCGCATCCGCGAACCAACTCCTGCTGGGCTGGGACACGCACGTGACGCCGAGCTGGATTGTGGGCCTCGAAGCCGGTGGCGCGCTCAACGGCGGCTTCATCCCCCGGTGGCGCGTCGGCGCACGGACGGAATACCTCTTCAGTGAAGCTCTCTCGGCGACCCTCAGCGTCAGCCATCTCCGATTCGCAGACGAGCCGGTGCTGCAAGTTGTCCCCGGCCTCTCGTGGCAATGGCATCCGCAGTGGTCGTCTTACGCGCGGATGTATGTCACGCACAGCGAGCCGCTGGGCGGGCGCGCGAACACGGGCATCGGCGGCTTGCTGGGCACCACCTGGCAGTTCGCGCCGCGCTCCTCCGTGGGCGTGAGCTACGGCCTCGGCGAGGAGAACGCGACGCAGCTCATCAAAGGGCTCATCGGCGAGAAGAACTTTCAGAGCGTGGGGGTGGACTTGAAATGGGGCGTCAACGAGCACCTCACCGTCCAACCCAGCTACCGCTACGAATCGCACAACCTCTTCGACCTCCACGCCATCGGCCTGAGCCTGCAACTGCGCTATTAAGAGCCAGGCGACAGAAATAGCAGGGGCTTCCACCCTGCATCTTCTAGATTCTCTCTTCTATAACCCCCTATGCCCAAACCCGAACTCATTCTCATCACCGGCTCCGCAGGCCGTGTCGGCCAAGCCGTCGTGCATGAATTCATCGCACGCGGAGAAAGTGTGCGGGGCTTCGACCGCATGCCCACGCCCGGCCTCGCCGACTCGCACGTCGGCAACCTCACGGACGCCGAGGCCGTGCGCCGCGCCGCCGTGGGCGCGCACGCCGTCATCCACCTCGCCGCCACACCGGACGACGCGGACTTCATGGCCGACTTGTTGCCCAACAACATCATCGGTCTGCACCACGTCATGGAGGCCACGCGGCTGGCTGGGGCGAAGCGACTTGTCCTCGCCAGCAGCGGCCAGGTGAACTGGTGGCAGCGGGAACGTGGAGGCCCGCCCATTCGCCCCAGTGATCCCCTCACGCCCCGGTCCTGGTATGCGGCGGCCAAGGTCTTCGCGGAGTCGATCGGCCAGAGCTACTCGGAGCTGCACGGCCTGAGCGTCCTCGCCGCACGCCTCGGCTGGTGCCCGCGGCCCGGACAGGAGCAGGAATTCGCCGCGCTGGAATGGGCGAGGGACGTTTATCTCAGCCCCGGTGATGCCGGCACCTTCTTCCATGCCGCTGTGAAGGCCCCGCTCGCCATCCGCTTCGCAGCTCTCAACGCGACCAGCCGACCGATCAAGGCGACGCACTTCGACCTCTCGCTGACGAAAGAACTGCTCGGCTGGGAGCCGCGCGAGCAGTGGCCAGCGGGTATGCTGTCTGCGACCCCGTAGTCGCAGGCTTTAGCCTGCGCTTCGCAAAGGGCTGCTGATTCGCAACCTAAAGGTTGCGACTACGGCAGACGGGTCACCGCACCACGTTCAGCCCCGGAATAGCCGCTTGAAGCTTCGCCACGGCCTCGTCGCTCACCTTGTTGCCCTTGATGTCGAGGTGACGCAGCGACTTCACCCGCGCCAACGACTCCAGCCCGGCGTCGGTGATTTGCGTGCCGGCGATGAGCAGGGTTTCGAGCTGCGGCAGGTTCGCAAGGTGACGGACGCCTTCGTCCTTGATGGCTCCGCCGGAGATGCGCAGCACGCGGAGGCTGGGGATGAGGCCGGCCCACTTCGCGCCTTCGGTCGAGGCTTGTTTGTCGCTGAGGTCCAGCTCGCGGAGGTCCTTCAACGCGACGAGGCTCGCGACGGCCGCCCCCGTCGCGTCCTGGCTGCCGATTTGCAGGCGGCGTAGCGAGGTGAGCTTGGACAGGTGCAGCGCGCCCGCGTCGGTGAAGTGCGTGTGGACTATCTCCAGCCGCTCCAAGTGCTGGAGCCGCGCAATCTCCTTCAGCCCGGCGTCGTTCACGGGCGTGTAGTGGAAGTTCAGGTTCTCCACGGCCTGCAACGCGCCGAGGTGCGCGAAGCCTTCGCCAGTGCACTTGGCGGAGGCGAACGAGAAGACGCGCAGCTTGGTGAGACCGGCGAGGTGCTTGAGGTGCAGGTCGGTGAGCGGAGTGAGGGTGAAGTTCAGCCGCTCCAAGTTCTTCAGCGTGCCGATGTGCTTCAGCCCCGGCCCGCGCACATCGCAGTTCGCCACGTCGAGATTGGTCAAGGTGGTGAGGCCGGCCACCCGCGCGAGCCACTCGTCGTTGATGGCGAGGTTCAAGCCGCCCTTGCCCTTGAGCGGGTTGTTGCCGTTGTAGAGGTTCGCCGAGACGAGGGTGCGGAAGGGCGCGAGCACTTCGTCGCCCGCGAGATCCACGAGCCATGCGGGGGCTCCGGGCGACCACACAGTTAAGCCGCCGGCTTCCTTCGTGGCAGCGTCCACGGCCTGCGCTTGGGCGCGGAAGGCCAAGGCACTTTGCAGAGCGGGGAGCTCCTTCCGCACGCGGTCACGGAGCTGCGCGTCGGCAATCTGGTTTAACTGCGCGGCGATGTCGGCGGCCTTGCCTTCCACTTGCGCTCGCAGCACTGCCCGCACGGCGGGCGCGTCCTTCGAAGGCGTCGGCGCGATGATGCGCGAGGCGAGCGCGCGGCTGTGGTGGACGGTGTTGGTCGCGACCTTCGCGTCCTTGGGGAATTCGATGGTCTGCGGGCCACCGGACTGCGGGTTCGGCTCGTAGAGCGGCGCGCCGGTGCTGGCGACGGTCACGCGGATGCGATGACCCCGGTTGAAGATGATGCTCGTCCAGCCCACGTCGAAGGCGAGCAGCGCTGGCTCGCCGGGCTTCAGCAGCTTCTCGTGGTCGAAGCCCTCGCGGTAGCGGGCGCGACGCGGGTAATCCATCAGCAGCATCGAGCGACCGTCGGGATACACGTCACTCACGCGCACGAGGAAGTCGGTATCGCGCGCGGTGCTGCTCACCCACAGCTCCACCTTCACGAGGCCGGTCCACTCGACGGGTTCAGCCAGCGGCTCGGTGGTGAACGTGCGCACCTCGGCCTGCGACTCGAAGGGCCGCGCGTCCTTGGCCCCGGGAAAACCCGCGCCAGGGATGCTCATCGGGTGGAACGGGTCGCTGACGTAGCTGGTAGCGGACTTCGCGACGGTGGGCGCGGCGGTGGAGAGGCGGCCGTTCTCATTGAGGAAGAAGTTTTGCGGGGTCGCGTGCGGCGGCCAGTCCAGCGCGGTGCGCCAGACGTTGCCCGGTGCGTTGGTTTCACCGGTCGCGCCCATGACGTAATACTTCACCGTGGGGGCCTGCATCACGCCGTTGTTCGTGCCCTTGAGGTGGTGGTTGAACCAAGTCGTCATGTGGGCATACACGTCGAAGAAGGCGTTGGTCGGGTAGGTCATCTCCGCAATCTGGTTCGACTTCGGATACCCGCCGTGGAGCCAGGGCCCGATGATGAGCTGCTGCTGCCCGCGCGAGTTCGGCCCCGCCTGATGCTGCCGCCCGATGAAGCTCATCACGGAGCCTTGGCACATAAAGTCATACCAGCTCCCGATGGTGAAGGCGGGGACGTTCATCTTCGGGAAGTGCAGCGAGCAATCCTCATCGCGCCAGTAGCTGTCGTAGTGCGGGTGCGCGAACCACTCTTTGAGCAACGCGTCGTTGTGCTCAGGCACGCGCGCGACCTTACCCATCGTCTTGAAGCGCTCGGGCCGCGTCACGCCGCCGATGCGGTAGCCCTCCTGGTAGAGGCTCAAGCCGGTGTCGGTCATGTATTGCGCGACCAGGTGCGGCGGCTGGGTGATGGCGAGGAAGTTCTGCGCGTAGCCGGCCTGCGAACCGCCGTAGGTGCCAATCTTGCCCGTGCACCACGGCTGCGCGGCCAGCCACTCACAGGTATCGAAGCCATCCTTCAGTTCCCCCCACGCGAGCGCCCGGTAGCCCTGCCACTTGCCCTCGGAGAGGTGCGTGCCACGATAGTTGACAAGCGCGATGACGAAGCCGCCTTCCGCAAACTTCGCCGCCGCCTTGCGCGAGCCGGCGGAGTGGATGTCCGCGTAGCGCTGCTCGAAGACCGCCGGCCACGGCCCTTTGCCGGGCGGATGGTAGAGCCACGCCGAGAGCCGCTGGCCATCGCGCATGGGAATCATGACCCGCTCCTCGCGCACCGCCCCGAGGTCCACGGGCGGCGCGTCGGCAGCGCGGAGGGAGAAGAGGGAGAGGATCAGCAGCGCGAGCGAACAGAGTCGGGAAAACATACGGCTGCATCGGACGGCGAACTGGAGTTGCGCGTTCAACGTCTCCCGCGTGTCAGTTGCCGTTGCGACTTTCAGCCACTACCGCTCGGTGCGGTTACTGGGCGGCTCCGGACGGTAGGGGTCAACCTTGTTCCGCTGTGCCGCCAGCCGCCGAGTCGGCCCGGCGTCTAAGCCACCACGCAGCAGTCGGAGGAGTTGCTGGTAATGATACGGCTTGGGCAGGCACTGGATGGTGGAAGTGCGCTCCAGTTCGAGCATCACATCCGGAGTCACGCTCGCGGTGGTGAGAACCGTCAGCAGGCTGGGCTGGGCCACGTTGATCTCCCGCAGGAGGGAAATGCCCGTGCGCCCGCGACCGAGGTGGTAGTCGGAGACAATGGCCTGGAGCGAGTCACGATACTTGCGCCAGAAGGCGAGTGCCTCGACGGCGTTGGAGGCGAGGAGGACGGAATACCGGTAGCGGCGCAGCATCTCGCCCACGCCCTCGAGGATGACCGGATGGTCGTCTACCAGCAGGATGGTTTCCCCGCGCGATGCAAATTCAGCATCGGGACTGACAAGGCTTTTGTCCGGGGTCATGGGGAGAGGACTAGCGGAGGTGCTCGGGATTCAGCGGCTGCAAGTCTTTTGGCACGAAGAGGCCGTCCTTGCGGATGAGCTGGTCATCGAACCACACCTCACCGCCGCCCCAGTCCTTGCGCTGGATGAGCACCATGTCCCAGTGGACGGCGGAGCGGTTGCCATTGTCGCAATCCTCATACGCCTGGCCGGGCGTGAAGTGCAGCGAGCCGGCGATTTTCTCGTCGAAGAGAATGTCGCACATCGGCGACTGGATGTAGGGGTTGAAGCCCAGCGCAAACTCACCCACGTAGCGCGCGCCCGCATCGGTATCGAGAATCTCGTTGAGGCGTTTCTCGTTGGAGCCGTTGGCCTTGATCACCTTGCCGTCTTTGAACTCCAGCCGGATATTCTCGAACTTCGTGCCGCTGTAGAGCGTGGGCGTGTTGTATTGAATGACGCCGTTGACGCTCGTCTTGACCGGACACGAGAAGCACTCGCCGTCGGGGATGTTGCGCAGGCCCCCGCACTTGCGCGCGCCGATGCCCTTGATGCTGAAAGTCAGGTCCGTGCCGGGGCCGGTGATGCGCACGCGGTCGGCGGTCGCCATGCGCTTCTCCAGCGGAATCATCGCCTTCCCCATCTTCCGGTAATCCATCGTGCAGACATCGAAGTAAAAGTTCTCGAACGCCTCCGTGCTCATATTCGCCGACTGCGCCATGCTGGGCGTGGGCCAGCGGAGCACGCACCACTTGGTCTTGTTCACGCGATAATTCTGCACCGGCCGCAAGCTCTTGGAGTAGAGGGCCTGCTTCTCGGACGGCACGTCGGCGGACTCGGTCGCGTTGTGCGCGCCGCGGATGGCGATGTAGGCCTGCATCTTCTTCATGCGGCCCAACTCGATGTCGTGGATGAGCTTGGCGTGCTTCTCGTCCGTTTCCATCAGCACCTCGCGCGTGATGCGGCTGTGGCGCACCTCGACGATCGGTGTCGCGCCCGCCGCCCGCACCGCGCGCATCAGCTCCACGGTGAACTCGTCAGGGATGTCGATCATGTCGAGCAGGATATTCTCCCCCGGCTGCAACTCAGTGGAGTGGTTGACGAGGAGTTCGGCGAGCTTGGCGAAACGCGGGTCAGTCATAATGTGGCGCAAGGCTAATCAGGACGTGGCCCAGCTCCAAGTGGAAAGCGGACGCGCCTCTTCAACCAAAAAACGGCAGTTCAGCCACGGAATGAACACGGATAAACGCGGTCAACGCTCCCCGTTGCAGCCCTCACGCGGCTGCGAGTGTGGTTGTGTCAGGAGAAATCCGTGTTCGGTTCGTGTTTCTTCCGTGGCTGTTCAATCGCCTCCCGTTTCAACTGCCGAATTCAGGTTCAACCTTGAACCCACCACTCCAAACCCAGAACCTGCCCACGTGGCTCTGCCGCTCAGATACAACTTCCGCAACGTCCTCGTCCGCTGGCGCTCCACCCTCGCCACCATCCTTGGCGTCGCGCTCGTCGTCGCCGTCTATGTCCTCCTCCAGTCCCTCGCCATCGGCCTCGAAAAATCCAGCGGCAACACCGGCGACCCCCGCAACGTCATGGTCGTCCGCAAAGGCTCCACCGCAGAATCCAGCAGCCAGATCACCCGCGAACAAGTCCGCCTCATGCAGTATTGGGAAGAGATCGCCCGCGACGACTCCGGGCGCCTGCTGCTCACCGCCGACGTGCTCGTCCTCATCAACCTCCCCCGACGCGGCGACAACGGCGAAGCCAATGTCCTCGTGCGCGGCATCTCGCCTGTGGGAATGCAACTACGCCCCCAAGTCACCCTCGTCGAAGGCCGCTGGTTCACGTCGGGCAAGCGCGAGGTCGTCGCCAGCCGCCGGCTCGCGCGACGCTTTGCGAACCTGGAGATCGGCGGCACCTTCCGCTCGGCGGGGCAAGACCTGACCGTCGTGGGCCTGACCGACGGCGGCAGCAGCGCGTTCGACTCCGAGCTGTGGATGGACGCCGACGAGTGCCGCAGCATCTTCGACCGCGACTATTATTCCAGCGTGCTGGTCCGCGCGCGCAACGACGCGGCCGCAGTGGCCCTCAACAATCGTCTCGAAGCCGAGAAACGCCTACCGCTCCGCGCGCTGAAGGAAACCGCCTACTACGCCTCCCAGACCATGACCGCCCTGCCCATTAAATACCTCGGCAACTTCCTCGCCACCGCCATGTCCATCGGTGCCGTCTTCGCCGCGATGAACACCATGTATGCCAGCGTCGGCGCGCGCACGCGCGAGATCGGCACACTGCGGGTGCTAGGCTACCGACGACGCAGCATCCTCGCCGGATTTCTCATCGAAGGCGCGTTCCTCGCCCTCATCGGTGGCCTGCTCGGCTGCGCGCTCGCCCTACCGATGCACGGCTACTCCACGGGCACCATCAGCTTCGAGTCCTTTTCGGAAACCGTCTTCCAATTTCAAATCACCCCCGCCCTAGCAGCGAAGGGAATGCTCTTCGCCGTAATCGTCGGCGTGATCGGCAGCTTCCTCCCCGCCCTGCGAGCCTCCCGCCTCCCGGTGATAGCGGCGCTGAAGTCCGTGTGAACGTCAGGGGAGAGTGGAAATTGAACGAAGACCTGACGGTCCTCCGCTCTCGGTAATACTTCGCCATGAGTCAATCAGGGGCGAGCGGAGCCCGCATCGTGAAGTCGCCACTGGCACCTCGCACCGACCGCCCCTACTCTTCCTGCGTGCGCGCACCGGAACCGATTCAGCAACCCGTTGACCCTTGGGGCGCGGAGTTCCTCGCCCACCTCGCCACCGACCGGGGCGCGTCCGACTACACCCACCGCAACTACGCCGAAGCGCTCGCCGAGTTCCGCCGTTGGCACGAGGGGTATCGGCAGGCGCAGCCACCGTGGGCGAGCTTGGAACGCGATGACTTCCGCAATTTCCTCCGCCACCTCAGCCAGCGGAAACTCAGCCGCGCCACCATCCACCTCACCTTCAGCGCGCTGCGCAGCTTCTACAAATTCCTCATCCGCCGGGCGCACGTCGCTACTTCGCCCATCCGCTACATCACCCTGCCCAAGCCCGAGCGCCGCCTGCCCAAGTTCCTCACCGTGAAACAGGCGGACGACCTCCTCCGCGCGCCGCTGCGCGAACTCGAACGCGAGCGCCAGACCCGCGAGCAGCCCGTGCCTCCCCTGCCCTTCCTGCGCGACGCCGCAATGCTCGAGACCATTTACTCCTGCGGCCTGCGCGTCAGCGAAGTCTGCGGCCTGCGCGTCGAAGACCTCTCCCCGGCCGAGCGCCTCGTCCGCGTGCGCGGCAAAGGCCGCAAAGAACGGCTCGTGCCCATTGGCGAGCCTGCCCTCCGCGCCATTCTCGCCTACTGGCAAGCCCTGCCGCTGCGACCCGCCCCGGACGCGCCAGCCTTTCTCGCGGATGCAGAAGGCAGCGAACCCGTGACTCCCTCGCAAGTGCAACGCCACCTCAAGCGCTACCTCCTCGCCGCCGGACTCGACCCCCGCCTCACGCCGCACAAGCTCCGCCACAGCTTCGCCACCCACCTCCTCGACAACGGCGCGGACCTGCGCAGCGTGCAAGAACTCCTCGGCCACCGAAACCTCGTCACCACACAGGTCTACACCCACGTCACCACCGAACGGTTAAAACAAGCCTACGCCGCCGCCCACCCGCGCGCCGGAACCCCACCATGAAACCCACCGCCCCACTCCTCCTCCTCACGCTCCTGCTCACTTTGCTGGCCACCGCCTGCGTCACGCCCCCGACGATTGACTGGGCCGCGCGCGTGGGCAGCCAGACCTTCGACGCCACCGTGAAGGAACTGGGGCCACCGGATAAAACCGCCGTGCTCACCGACGGCACCCGCGTGTCCGAATGGCTCGCCGTGCGCGGCACCAGCAACGCCAACTACCACTCCTTCCCCGACGGCCGCGTCCTGCGCACCGAAGGCACTCGCGGCCCCGACCGCTGGCTGCAACTCACCTTCGCCGCTGATGGGAAGCTCAAGGAGTGGAAACGCGTCTGGCGCTAACCTCCCGCGCGTGATTCCAAGTCCCTTTCAAGCAATCCGATGCCACGCTGGTTTGAGTGGGTGAAGCACGCCGAAGGAGGCCCGTGGTCGGCGCGCGACTCCCTCGCCCCATCAGGGGACAAGCTGCGCTAGGAACGCCACGGGCCGCTTGCCACGAACGACCATTCAGGCACGCTCCCACCCATGCGCATCCCGCTGCACCACCTCCGCGCCGGCGTCATTGGCACCGGCTTCATCGGCCCCGTCCACATCGAAGCCCTCAAGCGCCTCGGGGTCCAAGTCACGGCCATTTGCGGCTCGACGAAGAATGCCACGGCCACCGCCGCGCAATGGGGCATCCCCGAGGTCTATGGCGACTACGATTACCGCGCGATGTTCGCCTCGCCGAACGTGGATGTCGTCCACATCACCTCGCCGAACAAAGTCCACGTCGAGCAGTCGCTGGCCGCGCTCGCGGCGGGCAAACACGTCGTCTGCGAGAAGCCTCTGGGCATGACGGCGAAGGAAACGGCGAAGGTGGTGGCTGCCGTGAAGAAACCGAACGCCCCCGTCTTCGCCGTGAACTACATGTGCCGCTTCTTCCCCGCCGTGCTCCAGATGCGCGCCCTCGTCCAGCGCGGCGAACTCGGCCAAATCATCCACGTCCAAGGCCACTTCTTCCAAGACTGGCTCCTCCACGCGACCGACTACAACTGGCGCCTGCTCGCCAGCGAGGGCGGCCAGCTCCGCGCCGTCGGCGACATCGGCACGCACTGGATTGACGCCGTCAGCTTCATCCTCGGCGCGAAAGCGGAGGCCGTGTTCGCGCACTTGGAGACCTTTCACCAGACCCGCTACCGGCCCACGGGCGAAGTGCAGACCTTCGCGAAGGTGGACCCCAAGACGATGGTCCCCTACCCGTGCGACACCGAAGACTTCGGCACCGTGCTGCTCAAGTTCGGCCAAGCCGCGCACGGCTTCGTGAACGGCACGCACGCCAACGCCTCCATCTCGCAAGTCGCCGCCGGGTGGAAGTGCAGCCTCGCCCTCGGCATCTACGGCACGAAGGGCAGCGTGCGGTGGGACTTGCAGCAGCCGAACGAAATCCTCCTGGGCCGGCGCGACGAACCGAACCAAGTCCTCCAACGCGCCACCGCCGGCTTCAGTGAGGACGTCGCGGGCTTCACCGACTACCCCGGCGGCCACCCCGAAGGCTTCCCCGACAGCCACAAGATGCACTACCGCGCCGTCTATAAACACATCGCCAGCAGACGCAAGACGCCGGTGCTCTTCGCGACGGCGGCGGACGGGCACCACGAAGTTTCGCTCTGTGAGGCCATTTTACGGAGTAGCCAGTCAAAAAAGTGGGTGAAGGTCTGAAACCTACAGTTTGAGTTTTCTAAACTGCTAATTTCGAAAACTCAAACCGACTGAACTCCGAAAAACTCACTTTCCCGTCGTCAGCACCCGCAGTTTGATGTTCCGAAACTCCGCGCGATCCGAGTGGTCCTGAAGGCAGATGGGGCCGCGCTTGAAGGTGCCGAACTTGGGCTTGTCCTTGAATTTGCTCTTGGCGACGCGCGCGTTCCAGTCGTCGCTCCACAGCTCGTAGGTCACGATTTTCTCGCCGTTGAGCCAGTGCTCGACGTGCGCGCCGTGGACGAGGATGCGGAAGTGGTTCCACTCGCCGACGGGTTTGGTCCTGTCCTTCGTGGGGGCGTAGAGGTCGTAGCAAGCGCCGGCGAGCTGGCGTTTGTCGCGGGTCGGGTGGGTGGTGTTGTCGAGGATTTGGACTTCGGGCGCGAAGTGCCAGGAGGTGGTCGGCTCTTCGGAGACGTGGTAGAGGACGCCGGCGTTGCCGTTGCGGACGGTCTTCCATTCGAGGGTCAGCTCGAAGCTCTCGAACGCCTCGGTGGTCACGATGTCGTCGCCACCGCCCGCGCCTTTGCCACCCGCGCCGCCCTTGACCTTGACAAGCGTGCCGTCCGCGACCGACCAGCCGGGTGGCATTTCCTGCTTCTGGTAACCGCGCCAGCCGGTGGTGGTCTTGCCGTCGAAGAGGAGTTTCCAACCGGCGGCTTTCTCGGCGTCGGTGAGGGTGTTTTCCGCCGCGAAGGCGGTGGTGGTGACCAATTGAAGGGTGGCGAGTGCGACGGCGGCCAGCCAGCGGGGAAGCGAGCGTGAGTTCATGGCGGGATGAAACGAGGTGGAGCCCAATTTGTCACTGGGTCTTTGGTTTGGAGCGGGGATTCCTGCCCGCGAATCACGCGAATCAGCGCGAATCCAAGGGACCGAGGCCTGCGCTCCAGCCGAGTCTCGTGATTTCCGGCGCCGCGCCCCTCCCATTCGCGGCGATTCGCGTGATTCGCGGTCCGTCAGCCCAATTGTGAATAACTTTCCACCACATATGGTGGCTTTCCACTTTACACCCCACCGGATATTGGGCTTACAGTTTTGGCCATGTATCTGAAGAACCTCACTGTTCTGGGCTTTAAGTCCTTCGCGGACAAGACCTCGCTCAACTTCCAACCCGGCATCACCGCCGTCGTCGGCCCCAATGGGTGTGGCAAGTCCAACGTGGCGGACGCTATCCGTTGGGTGCTGGGCGAGCAATCGGCCCGGGCACTGCGCGGCGGCGAGATGGCGGACGTGATTTTCAACGGCACGGATGGGCGCAAGCCGCTGGGGATGGCCGAGGTTTCCCTGACCATCGGCGACGTGGACGCGGAGCATCTCAAGGCCGCCGGCATCGAGATGACCTTCAACGAGGTCACCATCACGCGGCGCATCTTCCGCGATGGCGGGTCGGAGTATTACATCAACAAGGTGGCGTGCCGGTTGCGGGACATTCAGCAGTTCTTCATGGGCACGGGGATGGGGAAGACCAGCTACTCCATCATGGCGCAGGGCCACATCACGCAAATCATCCAGAGCAAGCCGGAGGACCGGCGCATGGTGTTCGAGGAGGCGGCGGGCATCACGAAGTTCAAGGCGCAGAAGAAGGAGTCGCTGCGCAAGCTGGAGCACACCGACCAAAACCTGCTGCGCGTGGAAGACCTTATCCGCGAGGTGAAGCGGCAAATCGGCTCGCTCCAACGGCAGGCCGGTAAGGCGCGGCGTTACAAGCAGGTCGCGATGGAGTTGCAGCATCTCGACACGCAGCTCGCGCGGCATCAGTTCGACACGCTGCAAAACGAGATTGGCCAGCGCACGCACGAGGCCGAGCAACTCCGCGCGGCGATGGAAGACCTTTCGCAGAACGTCCTGCGCAGCGAGGACGAGTTGCAGCAGCTCCGCCATCGCCTCTCCGAACTCGACGCGGAGATTAACATGGCGCGGCAGCAAGGCCTCGAACTCAAGGGCCAGACGGAGCACCACGAGCATCGTATCCAGTTCAACGAGGAGCGGCTCCGCGAGCTGGAGGCGCAGAACACGAAGGCCTTCCGCGACATCAACGAGTCCGAGGAACGCATCGGTTACGCGCGGCAGGAACACGTCGCGGTCACGCAGCGGCTGGCGGAGTCGCAGGCGAAGCTCGAAACGTTGCGCGGGGAACTCAGCGCGAAGCAGCAGGCGGTGCAGACGGTCGAGCGCGAGCTTATCACGCGGCAGGAGGAACTTCGCCGCGCGCAGACGGAGGCGTTCAACTCCTCGCAGCAGCTCAGTCGCGTGCGCAACGAAATCAACGCGCTCGACATGCAGAAGCAGGGCAACGTCGTGCGGCTGGAGAAGCTTTCCTCGGAGAAGATTCAACTGGAGGAGGAACGCGCGCGGCTCGAAGCGCGGCTCACGGAGTTCGCGGCGAACGTGGAGACGGAGAAGCTCAACGTCGTCGCCCTGCGCGGCACGGTGGAGGAGCGGCAGAAGCGGCTGCGCGAAATCCAGTTGGAAATCAACCAGGTCAGCCACGAGCTGGACACGGTCCTCCGCGCGCAGGCGGGCGTGAAATCGCGGCTCAACGTGCTGGAGCAGTTGCAGACGAGCCACGAGGGTTTCGGCGCGGGCGCGCAGGCCGCGCTCAAGCAATCCAAGCTCGCGCTCGGCACGCTCGCCGATCGCATCCGCGTGCCGGACCAGTATATCGTCGCCGTCGAGAGCGCGCTGGGCCACCACCTCCAGCTCGTGCTCGCCGAGCAACCCGAGGCCGCGCAGGAAATTTTCGCGGACTTGAACACGAACAAGAAGGGCCGCGCGAACATCGGCTGCCTGGGCTTGAAGAATCCTGACTTCAAGCCCGCCGAGGCTGCGGCTGACGCGCCCGGCGAGTCGGCCTTGAAGGTCATCGAGGCGGATGAATCCGTCGCCTACCTCATCAGCGGACTGCTTGGCAACACGCGCATCGTCGCCGACCTCGCAGCCGCCACGGCGGCGTGGCAGGCGTGCAACGGAGCTTACAACTTCGCCACGCTCACCGGCGATTTGCTCAATCGCCAAGGCATCTTCACCGGTGGCTCCTTGGGCGGGGCCAATGGCAAGGCCCCTTCCTCCATCCTGGGCCGCAAGAACCAGATTGCCGGACTCAAGACGGAGATTGAGCAGGCGCAGGCGCAGGCGGACGGCATCAGCCACAAGAAGGGCGCGCTGCAAGGCGAACAGACCGCGTTGCAGGCCAGCCTCCAGCAGGCGCAGGCCGACTTGCGCACGCAGGAGGTCGCCATCGCCACGCGCGAGGGCGAGTTCAAGGCGCTCAAGTCGTCGCTCCAGAATCTCCACAACCGCATCAACACGGTTGTTAACGAAACCCAGTCGCTCGCCGGGCAGGAGCAGGAGGGCAACGCGAAGCGCGAACGGCTCGCGACGCAGATCGCCGACCTCGAAGCGCGTGAGCAGGCCGTCGTGGCGCGCGTCGCCGACTTGGGCGGGAACATTGACGCACTCCGCCAGCAGCGGGACACCGCCTTGTCCGCGCAGAACGACACCAAGGTCGCCACCGCGACGGAGGAGCAGTTGGTGCGCAGCTTCGCCGGCCAGAAGTCCCCGCTCGAAAGCCGCATCCGTGAACTGGAGCAGTTGATCACCACCCGGCGGAACGAAATCGGCGCGTTCGGCCAGCGCAAGACGCAGGCCGACACCGAGATGGCCGACTCGCGCCAGCAGATTGAGCGGCTCCGGCACGAGCGCGAGCAGGTCAGCCTGCGCGTCACGGAGCTGGGCACGCAGAAGGTCACGCAGGAGGCTGATGTGACGCTGCGCGAAGATGGCTTGCGCGAGCAACGCAAGCGGCTCAACGAGCTTCAGTCCCGCCGCGGGGTCATCGACATCGAGCTGACGCAGAAAACCATGCAGGTGCAGAACCTCCGTGAGCGTATCCAGGAGAAGTATCAGCTCATCCTCGACGACATCCGCAGCGAGTGCATCACCATCACGTTCGCCGACGAAGGCCAACCGAAGGTCGAGACCATCAGCCCTGACGAAATGGTGTTGCGCGGCTTGGCCACGGACTGGGCGAAGGTCGCCGAGCAAGTCGCCACGCTCCAGACGAAGATCGACGACCTCGGGGCCGTGAACCACGCCTCCATCGAGGAATACGAGGAAGCCGAGACGCGCCACGCGTTCCTCAGCCAGCAGCACGGCGACCTCGTATCCGCGAAGGCGCAACTCCTCGAAATCATCAACAAGATCAACGACCAGACCAAGGTGATGTTCGCCGAGACCTTCACCAAGATTCGCGACAACTTCCGCGTGCTGTTCACAGAAATCTTCGGCGGCGGCAAGGCGGACCTCGTGCTCGTGGACGAGAACGACCTCCTCGAATCCGGCGTCGAGATCGTCGCGAAGCCGCCGGGCAAGCAGCTTCAGAGCATCTCCCTCCTCTCCGGCGGCGAGCAGACCATGACCGCCGTCGCACTACTCTTCTCCATCTACCAGGTGAAGCCCTCGCCCTTCTGCGTGCTCGACGAGTTGGACGCGCCGCTCGACGAGTCGAACATCAACCGCTTCATCCGCGTGTTGCAGCGCTTCCTCGTCCACTCGCAGTTCGTCATCATCACGCACAACAAGCGCACCATCGGCATCGCCGACGTGCTCTACGGCGTGACGATGCAGGAGCACGGCGTGAGCAAGATCGTGAGCGTGAAGTTCCACAAGCAGGACGAACCCGCAGCCGACCGCACCGCCGGGACGCCGCTAGTCCCGCCCGCCGCCGTGCCCGATGTGGAAGCGGAGGAGAACGCGCAGCACAAACGCGAGGAGACGCTAGAGATCGTGATGGCGAAGTAGGCCGGCGGGACGCGCTGGCCTATGGGCGGTGGTAGGGCCGTCGCGGCGCCCGGCCTCGTGCCTCTGGAGGAAGGGCGTGATGCCTTACGCAGCAAGGACCGAAGTCACGGCAACGGCGGCAGAGCTCGCGGGCGAGGCGAAGATTCCGCTGCTGCGCCAGTTCATCTCCCGCCGCGCCGCCGGGTCCGAGTGAGGGCGCACTCCCGGTTTGACACTGGGGTTCGCTAGTTAAGCGTCTTCCGCAGCCACGCGGTGAGCTGCTCCGCATAGTCGAGCACCAGCTTGTCCCAGCCGCCCATGCGCGGGGCGGCGGGGAAGAAGGGCTTCGACAAACAGGAGAATGACGACTGCCGCCAAAACCTTGTGCAGCCCGTGCCCGACCCGAACTACACCGTCCGCGCCTGGCGCGGCGTGGTGACGTATCTGCTGCGAAGGCAGGAGTTCTTGTATGAGTGAAGGCACGCGCATGCCTCGGCCCTCTGACCAACCGTGCATCAGGAAATCGGCAGGCGGCGGACGCGAATTTGGAAATCATTCACCGAGATCATTGCACCCGCTGCCAGTTCCTCCGCGCATTGACCCAAAACCTTCTGGAGCAACCCGCAGAACTCTTCTGCCCGCAGCCCTTCGATGCGGATTCGGATCACCGATGGCTGGCTGGCCTGCGTCAGAGCCAGCAGCGTGTGGAAGTCGGCGTCCAAGGTCACGATGATGCGGGCCTCTTTCGCTGCCCGCTGGATAATCTCAACATCCTCCGCCTCGGCGAGGCCCGATTCTCCTGTGTGGACCGTATCCAGACCCGCCTGTCGCAGCCGGGCGGCGGCTGAACGCGGTGTTCCCTGATCCAGCAGCAGTTTCATCACGCCGCCACCAGCTCGATTACCTTGTCATCCAAGTTGGCTGCCGCGTAGGCGAGCGCCTCCCGGATGTCCTCCGCTTCCAGTTCGGGAAATTCCCGCTGCAACTCCTGACGGTCAGGATACAGCGCCACCGCCTCCACCACGCGGCGAACCGTCAGGCGAAGCTGGCGAATGCAAGGTTGGCCGTTCATCCGCTTGGGATCGGAAGTGATGCGTTTGAAATTCATGGCAGCAAACTAGCAGGAAACATCGCTGGGACAAGCGGGAAGGCGGTGACCTCAAGGCGGTGTGGGGGATTGAGTTCCCCGCGAAACGGAGCGCGCCCCTGCCTCACGCAGCAAGGCGACTGCTGGAGATGTGATGGCGAAGTAGGCCGGCGGGACGCGCTGGCCTGCGGGCTAGGGTAGGGCCGCCGCTGTGCGCGGCCTCGTTCCTCTGGAGGAAGGCGGAGCGGCCTTGTGCAGTAAGGCTCTACCGGGGCTACGGCAGCGGCCCGGCGCGATAGAAGCGGCGGAGCGGTTGGGGCGTGGACTTGTCGATGAAGTCAAACGGGCTGCTCGGCAGCGTGAGGTTCGTCAGCGTCGTCCAGACGTTCGTGTTCACCAGATCGCTGGTGACCTCGATGCGGTAGGCGCTGCCCACTGCAATCGTGACAGGCGTGCTTCAAGTCGCTCATTGATAGAGACTAATTTATGCGATCTATGGCTACGTTGAGCTTCTTAATAAAGGTTTTCCGGTCCACTTCCATCCTGTCGAACCCCGCGCTGGCAGCAGACCAGTTTCCGGCCGCCGCAGCATTGTTGATGGAAATCCATGACGAAAAGTCATACTGCACAAGTTCCAGCATGGCCGCTCTAATCGCTTCCAGGGACGGTTCCGTTGGTCTGAATAGTTCGATGCTATTCTTGGTTTCGCGCACTGCTGGAACAATCCGTTCCCTGATCAATTGCAGTTGGCCGATCCCTCCGATGTCCATGGCAATCCCGTTGTTCCACATGGCCCTGACGTCATTATCGGTTGACTCGACCTGTGTAATCAGCGTTTTTGCCTTGTTCAGTTCGGCCTGTTCTTGGGGACTTGTTTTGCTGGCTTTGCGCCCGAAGATGTCGGCCTCTTCCTGCTCAACGAGCTGCCATTCCACGCCTAAGTCTTTCCCAAAACTGCGCACGATCTTCACTTTGAATCGGATGGTTTTCTGCTTCGCGAAACCTTCTTTTACCCGTCCTTCGGGGATCATAGTGGGTAAAGATCGAGCTTTCCGCAGAAGAACAGGATGCGCGTCCGGTAGTTCTGGAAGTTGCGGAAGCCTCGGGCGGCGGATTTGAGGCTCTGGATTTTAGAGTTTAACCCTTCGGTCACCGCGTTGG